>SEFA01000051.1 GCA_004210455.1 Rubrivivax sp.
GCGCCAGCACTCGAGGCGCATCGCGCTCCGGACGGGTCGTGCTCTGGCGAGCCACCAGCCCGCCCTCGTCCACGAGGTCCACCTCTCTGTGGTTCACCCGGATCAGGCCTTCCGTCGCGAGGATGCCCAACGAGCGGCTGACCGACTCGTGCGAGACGCCCAGCAGGCTCGCGATGTCGCGCCGGCTCATGCGCAGCCGCAGCTTGCGCGGCGGAAACTCGAGCAGCGCCTGCCGCGCCGAGAGCTGGAGCAGGAAGCGCGCCAGCCGCACCTCTGCCGCGACCGCCGCCATGTTGTGCAAGGTGGCGCCGCGCCGGGCCAGCTCCAGGCTTGCTGCTCGGGCCTGCAGGCGCGCCAGCAACGGATGCTCCCGGGTCGCGCGTTGCCACTCCCGCAGCGCCAGCACGGCCACGGAGGACGGCTCCAGCGCCGTCGCGGCCGTGGCATGGCGCTCGTCGTGCAGACCATCCAGCGCGAGGATGTCGCCCTTCAGCGCGAAGGCATGGACCTGCTCGTAGCCGTCACACTCGGTCTGGAACACCTTCAGCGTGCCCGAGCGCACGAAATACAGGCTCTCCATCGGCGCCCCCTCGACCACCAGCAGTTGCCCTGCGGACAGCCACTTCACCGGGAAGCTCACATCCCGCAACGAGCTCGCTTCCTCGACCGGCATGCCGCCCCAGCGCAGCAGATCCATCCCTGTGCAACGCGCGGCCTCGCCTTCCGGCGAGCCGGCAGTCCCTGTCGTCATCATCACGTCGCTCCTTGACCGGTCCGATGATCCAGCGTCCGCCAACGGACGCCTCACGCATCGCAGACCACCACGCCTTCGAGGCGCGCAGGGCAACGTTAGAGCCAGCCTTCCTCGCGCACAAGCAGACCATTTGACATGCATCAAAGAACACGGCGCGTGTCCCTGAAGCGGGGCGTCCGATGCCGGATTGCGCAAGCGCAAGGGGTCTGCCGAACGCCCCACCAGAATGGTCCTCATGGAACCCGTTCCCGTTCCCGTTCCCGTCTCCGCCTCCGTCTCCGTCTCCGTCTCCGTCTCCGTCTCCGTCTCCATTCCGCCCTTCAACCCATCGCTCGCTGAGGTCGACCATGTATCGCAAAGTGCTACTTGCCTTTGACGGCAGCCCGCCCGCCAACGCTGCGCTGGCCGCGGCCGCCATGCTGTTGCGCGGACAGCCCACCGAGCTGGAGCTGGTCTATGTGATGTCCGACCTGCCGCTGAGCGTGGAGTTCTCGGACGCGACCCTGCTCGAGGCGTCGCGATCGTCGCAACGCGCCGCCGCCGAGGCCATCCTTTCGCACGCCAGCCGACACCTGGCGGAGGACGGCCTGTCCGCGCTGAGCACGATCCTGGATGCCAGCGGACGCCGCACGGCGGAGGCGATCGTGGAGCGCGCCGTGAGGGAGCGCGCCGGCCTCATCGTGATCGGATCCCATGGTCGCCGCGGCGTCAGCCGCGCACTGCTCGGCAGCGATGCGGAGCTGGTGGCCCGGCTGTCGCCGGTGCCCGTGTTGATCGTCAAGGAACCCGGTCACGCGCCATGATCGCGGACGCTGGCGGATGGCGGTCCATCGCCGTGCAGGTCGGCCTGGGTGCCGCGGCGCAGCGGCGCATCAACGCGGCGCTGTTGCTGGCCCGCTGGTTCGACGCTCGCGTCACGGGCGTGAGCGCCAGTGAGAACGCCGCCGGCATCGAGGCCGACCCCTCCTCTTCGCTGCGCTGGAGATCGTCCACGGACGCCGGGTCGATCGATCGCGTCACCCTGCGCCAGCGCCTGCGCGTCCAGTGCGATGCCGCGGGGGTCCGTTGCGGCGATGTGGCGCCCGACGCCGGGCAGACCTCGGCGGCCCTCGTGCTGGCGAGTCACGCAGCGGACCTGCTGGTCGTCACGCAGCCGGTGGCGAGCCCGCCGGGCGGGCCGCTCACCATCGACGACCTTGAGGTGGTGCTTCGCCTGGCGGCTCGTCCCGTGCTCATCCTCCCCGCGGCGAAGAGCGAGCCACTGTCCACCCGGAACGTTTTGATCGCCTGGGATGGCAGCGGCGCCTGTGCGCGGGCGGTGGCCGATGCGCTGCCGCTGCTTCGGCGCGCGGGCCAGGTGCAGGTGGTACAGCTCATCTCCCTCGGAGCCGCTCGCACCGGCCTGACGGATCGGTGGCCGCCGTTGCGCGACTGGCTGCGCCGGCAAGGTGTCGCGGCGGAGAGCCGCACGATCACCCTCGAGACACGACCTGGGCGCCAGCTCCGGTGCCTGGCGGAGCTGCTCGAGCCGACACTCGTCGTGATGGGCGCCTATGGCCGGGAAACCTGGCGTGCCCCCTGGATCGGCCGAACCACGCGCTTCATGCTCGAAACCTCGTCCGTGCCGCTGCTGGTTTCGCACTGAGCCTCGGGTCGGCGCGGGACCCGGCGGCCAGCGGCGCCGGTCAATGCGACATGAGCACGGGCACCGTCATCGTGCGGAGCAAGGCGCTCGACGTTCCCCCGAACAGGAGTTCGGACCAGCGGGGATGACTGTAGGCCCCCATCACGATCAGGTCGGTGTCCAGGTCGCAGGCGGCTGACAGTATGGCCTCGCCGATCGGCAGGGTGGTCACCCGATCTTGAGGTTGCGCGTCCACCCCCTGGAAGGCCAACCACTGATGCATGCTGTGCAGGCGCTGCAGCGCTCGGCCGCCGTCGGGCTCGTGCCGCCAATGGGCGAGCAGCACCTGCTGGGCCCGTCGGAGCAAGGGCAGCGCGTCGGTCATCGCGCGTACGGCTTCTCGGCTCTCGTCCCAACCGATGAGCATGCGCCGCATGCGCAGCGGTCCGTGATGCGTGCAGGGCACCAGCAAAGTCGGCCGCGCGCCATGCAGCAACACCTGCTCCAGGGTCGACAGCTCGTGCCGGTGACCGGCCCGCGTGGGATCGGGCTGGCTCATCACCACCAGGTCGGTGCAATGGGCGCGGCCGGCCAGCGAGGTCGCGACGGGGCCTTCATCGGTGATGGCCTCGAACGACGGCAAACGCGCGGCCTCGCAGCGCGCGCGAAAGTTTCCAGTCGCCTCCTCGGCCTGCTCGATCAGCAGCAGCCAGGCGGACGTCGCGTGAACCCCGAGCAGCGCGGCTGCGCCCGGCGCGGCCGGCAGGTCCACCAAGCCGGTGGGCGCGACGCCGATCAGGTGGGCATCGAAGTCCTGGGCCAGGTGGATCGCCACCTCGGTGCGCGCGGCGCAGGTCGGTGCGCCATCCAAGCCCACCATCACGGTCCTGTAGGTCATGTCGTGCTCCTCGCACGGGGCCGGCCCGCACTTCACTCGAAGCTCAGCACGGCTCGGCCCTCGATGCGACCGCGTCTGAGCGCGTCGAAGATGACGTTGACGTCTTCCAGCGCGTGCCGGGTCGTCTCGGCATGGACCTTCTTCTCCGCGGCGAACTGCAGCGCCTCGTTGAGATCCTGGCGTGTGCCGACGATGGAGCCACGCACCGTCTTCGCGTTGAGCACGACATCGAAGATCGGCAGCGCGAAATCGCCTGGCGGCAGCCCGACCATCGACATGGTGCCGCGCTTGCGCAGCATGGCCAGCGATTGGCTGAACGACTGCCGCGACACGGCGGTGACCAGCGCCCCGTGCACGCCCTGCAGCTCCCGATGCAAGGCGACGGCGGGATCGACTTCGACGGCGTTGACGCAAAGCTCTGCCCCCAGCGCTGCGGCCAGGCCAAGCTTGGCGGCGTCCACGTCCACCGCGGCGACATGGAAGCCCATCGCTCGGGCGTACTGGATGGCGAGGTGGCCCAGCCCCCCGGCGCCAACGACAGCGACCCACTGACCGGGCCGGGCGTCGAGCACTTTCAATCCCTTGTAGACCGTGAGACCCGCGCAAAGGATCGGCGCAAGCGCCTCGAACGAGCCCTGTGCCGGCAGGTGGCCGACGTAGTGGGGATCCGCAAGGACGTATTCGGCGAAGCCTCCGTTGACGCTGTAGCCGGTCATCTGCTGGTGATCGCACAGGGTCTCCCAGCCCGTGAGGCAATGCTCGCAATGGCCGCAGGCCGTGTGCAGCCACGGCACGCCGACGCGGTCACCCTCTCGGACATGCTTGACCCCAGCGCCGACGGCGGCGACGGTGCCCACGCCCTCGTGTCCCGGGATGAAGGGCAGCTGCGGTTTAACCGGCCAGTCGCCGTCGGCAGCATGCAGGTCGGTGTGACAGACGCCGCAGGCGGCGAGCTTCACGAGGACCTGGCCGGACCGTACTTCGGGAACGGGCACGTCCTCGATGACGAGCGGCTCACGGAAGGCGTGGACCACGGCGGCTTTCATGGTGTGCATGGCAACTCCTTGTTGGGGGCGTGCAGCACCGCTCGCGCGCGCCCGACGGCGAACGCCGGGATCAGCCGACGATGTGCCCGGCGTGGCTGAACGGCGCCATCAGGCCGGGCAACGGCTCGAACACGCGGTCGAGGCGCGCTCATGTGCCGCGCCGGAAGATCGAATAGACCGGGCAGTACCCCGCCAGGCCGGTCAGCAGCGGCACCAGTCCGATGAAGCCCCACAGCCCGATCCACCCGAGGCCCGCGGACAGGATCAGGGCGGCGCCCACGCCCACGCGCAACAGGCGCTCCGTCGTTCCTACGTTCATCGCCATCGCAACCTCCTCGGCACATCAAGACTCTGATCGGCTCAGCGTAGGCTCGACTCAGCCTGAGGCGATTGCGTTGGATCAATTGCCCGGATCCTCGGGAGAGGTTGCGTTTGGCGACGCCGGACATCAAGGGGTCCAAATGCGCCCGGATGCTGCAGGGCCGCGTGGCACATGGCGATGCGCACTGGCTAACGAGGCACTGGCTAACGAGGCCTGCTCATTCCATTCATGGAGCCCGACTTCCCAGCCGGCCGAGGCTCAGTTCATCTCGTCCGATGCGATCCACCGCAGCCCTGGTCGTGCTGCCACCACAGCGTCGAGCAACGCTGCAGCGATGCTGCTCGCCGGATTGATGCGGAAGCGCTTCGGCAGGATCGGCGTGAGCAGTCGGTTCAGCGCCATCGCCGCGCCTTCGGCGCTCCGCGTCTCGGATCGCTCTCCGCCGATCAGGGTGGGCCTGCAGATCGTCAGGGACCGGAACCCGATGGCCTGGATCTCCCGTTCCACTTCTCCCTTGGTCCTCGTATAGAAGAACCAGGAGTCCGCCGACGCGCCCACCGCTGAGACGAGGCCGAAGGTGTCTGCGCCGACGGCATGTGCGGCCTTCTCAAGCGCGATCGGCAGTTCGTGGTCGACGTGCCGGAACGCCTCTTTCGACCCGGCCTTGGCCAGGGTCGTGCCCAAGGCGCAGATCACCGCCTGCGGCCGGTACGACGCCAGCATCGAAACGAAGTCATCGAGTCGCGGGCAGACGGGATTCACCAGCTTGCTGGCCGCAGGCAACGGCTTGCGAGTCGGCGCGATCACTTCGGAGATCGCGTCATCGGCCAGCGCGAGTGCCAGCGCATGGCTTCCCACCAGGCCGGAGGCGCCGAGCAGCAGCAGTTTCATCCTTGAATCTCCTCGAACCTGTCGATGCGATCGTCGGGCACCCTCAGCGCTGTTCCCTCTGCCACTGCTCGATCTCTTCTCGATGGCGCTGAATGTACGCTTGAAGCCGCGCGAAGCGCCGCCGCGTCTGCCAATCAAACATCCGCACCACGATGGGCTCCAGCAGCCATTGGATCGACGTGGGACCGACGTCGAACGTGTACGTGTAGATCAACCACGAGCGGTCCGGGCCGGCGCGGCGGTGCTGCATAGACGCGGCCCAGCGGATGAACGGGAACGAACGTCCCACCATCGTGGCTGCGGCGACGTTCGGCCTGTCGAAGGACACGAAGCGCGTGGTCATCGACAGCAGGGGCAACAGGCCACGGCCCTCGCTCTCGGTGACGGCACCAGCGAAAGGGCAGGGTGCTCCACCTTGCACCCGCGTGCCGCGGACCAGCGAGTCCCACTTCAAACGCCAATGGTGGAAGTGGAAGGCGTCGAAGACGACTTCCGCTGATGCCGGCATGTCGAACTCAAACCGCCGATGCGCCATCGAGGACCTCTTCCGCAGGGACGTCGGTCACCATACCCCAACGCTCGAACTCCGGGTGAAACTCGTCCAGACCCAGCAAGCCCATGCACGCCCGGGCACCCGGGGTCAGGTCTTCACCGCGCGCCAACCGTCGCGCCAGCAGGATCGCGGCCATGCACGGGATCTCGGGCCCGTGGTCGTCGTCGGCGGCGATGTGCCATTCCCTTCGAATCGGCCGACCCATCGCGTCCTCGCCTTCCACCCGGACGACCATGCCGCCGAGCGCGGAGCCGAGGAAGTCGAACATCGGCGCCGTGGCCTGCATCAGTGCGGCAAGGCGCGAGGGCTGCTTCAACAGCCCGATGCGCCGGAGCACGGCCAGCCATCCCATCGCCCGCTGCGTGAGACCGACTTCGAGCGCGGCACGGAACATGACGCGATTCTTCACGCCGTAGCGCGAGGGGAACAGCTCCAGATCCGGGATGTCGCATAGCGCCCCGAGGCGCGGCCGCAGGCGGGCGAACCGGACGCGCTTGGGATTCGCCCAGCCGGGGCTCGACATCCAGCGACCGTCATCCCAGACCTGGATCGGTCCGCCGCAATAGCTCAACACGGCGGCGAGCGTCGCCTCTCCGCGCGGCGCGGTCTGCGCCGGCGCGATGCAGATGTCGATGTTGCGGATGGCGCGCCACTGGTGCGTAAGGCGCTCCACCACGGCGGAAGACAAGGCCGGCACGGTGCTCGCGCCGGAGATGCCGACCCGCCCCGATGCGCGGAACGCCGCATCCAATGCCGATGGGAAGTCGCAGACGAACCGCCGTCCGTCGGCGAGATCGATGTAGTGCGCGCCGGCTCGCGCGGCTGCGTGCGCGACGTCATAGGACTGGTCCTGGAACGGGCCGGCCGTGTGGATCAGCAACTCGACGCCCAGTCGACGAAGCTCGTCGGAGAACGCCGGCGACGCCAGATCCATCGCGACGCCCACAGCGCCTGATCCGAGTTCATCGGCCAAGGCGCGCGCCCGACCCGTGTTGCGTCCGCCGATCATCAAGGTGATCGACGGATCGCCCGCCAAGGCGCGGCAGATGCGCGCGCCGAAGTTCCCGTAGCCCCCCAGTACCAGCGTCTTCAATTCGAGCTCTTCTTCGATTCGATGGAAGGGCTCAGTCTACGGGGAGGCTTGGCCGGCACACCCGCCTGCGTGTGCTGTCGCGCGGTGCCGGTCTTTCTCGAAGGCTCAGAGGGAAAGATAGAAGTCCGTCGGAATGAGCTCGACGGCCCAGCCGCCCGCTTCGCCGATCTGGGCGGCCGGGTGCATCGCGGCGATGCGCAGCGCCTCTTCGGGACTGTCCGCCTCGATGATGAACAGGCCGCCGACGACCTCCTTCGACTCCGTGTAGGGGCCGTCGGTGATCTGCGTCTTGCCGCCGCGCGGACGCAGCGTCTTCCACTTGTCGAGATCGCCCAGCGACGCGGAGACCAGCATCTTGCCCGTCGCCTGCATCTGCTCGTCGAGTGCCGGGCATTGGCTCACCAGCGCCTTGACGTCGTCGGGCGACATCTCGTCGAACTTCTCTGGCGTGAAGTAGGCGAGTCCGAGGTATTTCATCGTGAATCCTTTCAGAGGGTGATGCCGTGACGACGAACGGGGCGGCCGGAAATCGACGACGGCCCGGGGCCGCATCGGCATTCAGGTACGCTTCGCCCCGATCATGATGCGCATCTCCCCAGTCAAAGTCATCGCCGGCCTCGCCGCCGTCATCCTCGCCATCGGCGGCCTGTTCTTCGCCTCCGAAGCGCGTCAGGGCGTGGTCAACATGTTCTCCGTCATCCGCCTGAGCTCGCCGGCGAAGCCTCCGCAAGCGGCCCGTCCGGCCGATGGTGGCGCCGTCGCTTCCGGCGTGCGGGTCATTCCCATCGGCGTGTCTCCCCAGCCCAGTTCGGCCGCGCCTCGTGCGGCCTCGGCCAGTACGGGGCGGTCGGACGGTCGTTGATGCGCCTGCCCCGTCGCTTCGACGTCGCGCTGATGAGCCCGCCCGACCCGTTCGTGGCGGGCGGCGCGGGCGGCACGGTCGACACCGCATTGCTCGGCGCGATCAGGGAGTGGTGCGAAGGCGGCGCCTTTCCGATGACCGAGCCGCTTCGTGTGGCCAGCATCGCGCCACACGCTGCGCTCGACGGCGTGGCTTGCGAGCTCGACGGCAGTCATGACCTGGTGCGCCTGAGTCGATGGCGCGGCCTGGAATGGCGCTTGCAGATCCTGTGGCGCGAGTGCATGACGTCGCGCGCCGCTCAGCCCGACGACCCCTGGGATTGCGGCTGTTGGCGCGAGGGCACCCTTGGACCTGCCGAGGACTTCCGACCGCGCCGGGCCACGCTGTTGATGGTGCGTGAACCGGATCCGGTCGTTGCCGCGGCGCTGCTGTCCGCGCTGCGCGCCAACAGCGCGTCCTATGCGCAGCCGGTGCGTGTGCTGGTCGTGTCGACTGTGGCCATGGCTGGCATCATCCGCCTCTGATCGAGTTCCGACGAGGTGCGCCATGCCCGACGATCCCGGCTTCCTGTCCGGCACCGAGAACCGCTCGATGCCCTCGGCCACGGTCATCCCGGTGCTGCACTACCCGGATGTGCCGGCCGCCGTGGCGTGGCTGGTCCGGGTCTTCGGATTCACTGAACGCATGCGCATCGGCGACCACCGGGTACAGCTGACGATCGGCAACGGCGCTATCGTCGTGGCGCACGGCGACGCGCCCGCCGACCCCGAGTTCTCCCTCATGGTCCGCGTCGCGAGCGCGGATCAGCACGCCGCACGAGCGGCCGCCGAGGGGGCGGAACTGCTCTCCCAGCCGCAGTCCTTCTCTTATGGCGAGCGCCATTACACGGCTTCGGATCTGGCGGGGTACGTCTGGACGTTCTCTCAGTCCGAGCGGGATGTCGACCCAAGCGCCTGGGGTGGTGAACTCATCGAATAGCTGGTGTATGCCATGGCTGACAATTTTGACTATGCTGCACTATTTGTAAGCCATGGCTTGCACTTGATTGAATTCAATGAAAGCCATGGCTTGCAATATTGGCCTTAATGGAAAAAAATGTCAGCCATGACTGACATCGCAAGTTTTCCAGAGGACATCGGATTGGCTCTGAGAGCACGCCGCGAAAACCTTGGTCTTTCGAAAAAGGAACTGGCGGAAAAGGCCAGCCGCGTGCGCGAGGTGATCTATCGCCTGGAGGCGGGCCAGGAGTCCACGGTGTCCTCGCTCATGGCCGTGACCCGGGCGTTGGGTCTGCGCATCCGTTTCGAGCATGCCGGAATGCCGACGATGGAGGAACTCGCCGAGCGTTTCGCCAGGGATGACGACGATGCTCCCTGAGAAGCTGCCGCTGCTGGACGTCGGCATCGGAGGTCTTCGACAGGCCGGCCAGTTGCACAAAGCGTCGACCTACGAGTTCCGCTACCTCAGCGCCGCGCAGGATCAGCCGTCGGTCTCGTTGCTGATGCCGCCGAGCAAGCAGTTGACCTGGGTGGCCGGCGACCTCTTCCCGTCGATGGATCAGAACCTGCCTGAGGGCGATCTGTTCATGCGCATCCGGGCGCTGTTCCCCAAGCAGCCGACGACACCCATGCACTTGCTGGCGCTGATCGGCGAGAACGGCATCGGACGCCTGGGCTTCACGCTGCCCGGTGAGGCGCCGGCCCCTCGCGCGCAAACGCTCAGCCGCGACTCGCTGCTGAAGATGCGCTATACCCCGGAACTGTTCGATGAACTCGTCAGGGCCTACCTGAACACCGGCGCCGGGATCGCAGGCATGCAGCCCAAGATCATGGTGCCCGATCGACCCACCATCCCCATCCCGTCGCTCATCGTCAAGGCGGCGAGCCCCGCCTATCCCGGTCTGGCGGCGAATGAGTTCCTTTGTCTCAGCGCGGCCAAGCGTGCAGGCATCCAGGTGCCAGGTTTTGATCTCTCCGACGACGGTCAACTGCTGTTGGTGGACCGCTTCGACGTGGTGCCTCATGCTGGCGGTTTCGTGGAGCGACTGGGCTTTGAGGATGTGGCGGCGTTGGCGGGTCAGCGCGTCCGGGACGTGCTGTCGGACCGCAAGTACCACGGCAGCTACCAGCGCGTCAGTGATCTGCTGAAGCTCATCCGGCTTCACAACACAGACCTGCACCGGTTCTTCGAGCAGGTCGCCTTCTCTGTCATGGTGCGCAACGGGGATGCCCACCTCAAGAATTTCGGTGTGCTGTACCGCTCCGCCGAGGATGCCTGGCTGGCGCCGATGTTCGACGTCGTGACGACAGCCGTGTATCGCTATACCCGCTATGCGGGTGGCCCCGAGTTGGAGGACCGCACGATGGCGCTGAAGCTGATCTCCGGTCGACACCAGACGAAGGCGTACCCGACCACGGAAGAGTTGATCGCCTTCGGACAGCGGCATTGCGGCGTCCGCGACCCTGCCCCCGTCCTCTCGCGCATCGCCGATGCCATGCGCGAAACGCTCAAGGCTGCTGCTGGCGATGATCGGATTCCAGAAGCATTGATGGCCGATCTCTCGGCGGTCTGGGAAGAGGGACTGCTGCATGGGCGCTGAGCAGTCCGGGCACTGAACGTTCTGCCAAAGCATCAAGGCGAAGCTTGGGTTCCAAATGAAATCGGGCCGCGTGAGCGGCCCGACTGGTCATGCCGACGCGCGCAGCGCGTTCACTTGGCGCGGGCGGTCATGATCGCGTCCGCGACGTTCTTCGGCGCCTCGGCGTAGTGCTTGAACTCCATCGTGTAGGTCGCGCGGCCCTGCGTGGCCGAGCGCAGCGAGGTGGAGTACCCGAACATCTCCGACAGCGGCACTTCCGCCTTGATGATCTTGCCGCCGCCGACCATGTCGTCCATGCCCTGCACCATGCCGCGACGGCTGGACAGGTCGCCCATCACCGTGCCGGCGTAGTCCTCGGGCGTCTCGACCTCGACCGCCATCATCGGCTCCAGGATCACCGGGCTCGCGCGCCGGCAGGCTTCCTTGAAGCCCAGCGACGCGGCCATCTTGAACGCGTTCTCGTTCGAGTCCACGTCGTGGTACGAGCCGAAGGTCAGCGTGACCTTCACGTCCACCACCGGATAACCCGCCAGCACGCCGTTGGGCAGGCTGTCGATGACGCCCTTTTCCACCGCCGGAATGAACTCGCGCGGCACCACGCCGCCCTTGATCGCGTCGACGAACTCGAAGCCCTTGCCCGGCTCCTGCGGGTCCAGCGAGAACACCACGTGACCGTACTGGCCCTTGCCGCCGGACTGGCGCACGAACTTGCCTTCCACGTCCGACACCGACTTGCGCACCGTCTCCCGATACGCCACCTGCGGCTTGCCGACGTTGGCCTCGACGCTGAACTCGCGCTTCATCCGGTCCACGATGATCTCCAGGTGGAGCTCGCCCATGCCGGAGATGATGGTCTGGCCCGACTCCTCGTCCGTGCGCACGCGGAAGGAGGGATCCTCGGCCGCGAGACGTCCGAGCGCGATGCCCATCTTCTCCTGGTCCGCCTTGGTCTTGGGCTCCACCGCCTGCGAGATCACCGGCTCCGGGAAGATCATCCGCTCCAGCGTGATGATGGCTTCGGGATCACACAGCGTCTCGCCGGTCGTCACGTCCTTCAGCCCCACGCAGGCGGCGATGTCGCCGGCCAGGATCTCCTTGATCTCCTCGCGCTGGTTGGCGTGCATCTGCAGGATCCGGCCGATGCGCTCCTTCTTGCCGCGCGTCGGGTTGTAGACCGAGTCGCCCGACTTCAGGATGCCCGAGTACACCCGCACGAAGGTCAGCTGGCCCACATACGGATCGGTCATCAGCTTGAAGGCGAGGGCGCTGAATTTCGCGTTGTCGTCGGCCGCGCGCGTCGTGTCCTGCTCGTCGTCGTCGGTGCCGTGCACCGGCGGGATGTCCACCGGCGACGGCATGAAGTCGATCACCGCGTCCAGCATGCGCTGCACGCCCTTGTTCTTGAACGCCGTGCCGCACAGCATGGGCTGGATCTCGCCGGCGATGGTGCGCTTGCGGATCGCGCGCCGGATCTCGTCCTCCGACAGCTCGCCGGTCTCGAGGTACTTGTTCATCAGCTCCTCGTCGGCCTCGGCCGCCGCCTCGACCATCTTCTCGCGCCATTCGTCGGCCTGCGCCTTGAGCTCCGGCGGGATCTCCTGGTAATCGAAGGTCATGCCCTGCGTGGCGTCATGCCACAGGATGGCCTTCATCTTCAGCAGGTCGATCACGCCCTTGAAGTGCTCTTCCGCGCCGATCGGCAGCACCACCGGCACCGGGTTGGCCTTGAGCCGGTCCACCATCATCTGGCGCACCCGGTAGAAGTCCGCGCCCACGCGGTCCATCTTGTTCACGAAGGCGAGACGCGGCACCTTGTACTTGTTGGCCTGGCGCCAGACCGTCTCCGACTGCGGCTGCACGCCGCCGACCGAGTCGTACACCATCACCGCGCCGTCCAGCACACGCATGGAACGCTCCACCTCGATGGTGAAGTCCACGTGCCCCGGGGTGTCGATGATGTTGATGCGGTGCTCGGGATAGGAGCGGTCCATGCCCTTCCAGAAGCAGGTGGTGGCCGCGGAGGTGATCGTGATGCCGCGCTCCTGCTCCTGCGCCATCCAGTCCATCGTGGCCGCGCCGTCGTGCACTTCACCGATCTTGTGATTGACCCCGGTGTAGAACAGGATGCGCTCCGTCGTCGTCGTCTTGCCGGCGTCGATGTGCGCCGAGATGCCGATGTTGCGGTAGAGCTCGATGGGGGTCTTGCGGGACATGGTGGTCTCCAGTGGCGAGGGACGACCCGCGCGCGCCAGCTTCAGGGGAGGCGTGCGCCGGTCCGAGAACCGACCAATGTAGCGACAAGCCATGACCCCCGCCATCGGCCATCCGGAAGAACCCGGCGCCTCAGGGGGCGAGGAGCGCGCCACCGGGCACGCTGCGCGCCCGCGCCACCCCCGCGAATGAGGGACGGGAAATCGGGCGATTGCCGGAATGTCCGGGCGGTTACGTCACGAAACATCCCTACATTCGATCACTCGAATAGTGTCCCAGGGAGTGGTCGTGAAGCTGCAAGTGTTTGTCCGCCGGTCCGTGCCGATGCTGGGACTGTCCCTGGGCGCCTTCACCGCGACGGGCGTCGTGGCGGCGCCGCCCACGATCGACGTCGGCATGACCTGCACCGTCCCGGACGGCTGGTGGTCGCTGGACCGCGAGCGTCCGCAGCAGCCGGAACCGGTGAAGGTCCTGGCTTTGAAGTCCCTGACGACGGGAGCCCCGGGCGCCTGGGTCCAGCCGCAGCGCGGGAAGCTGGCCGACCAGCAGATGCACCTGGCGCTGGAGCGCCTGACGGACTGCCACTGAGGGGGCGCCGGGACGGCGGGGCGACAGGCGCGGAGCCCGGACGGGGTAAACCCGGCCCGGGCGACCGCGCTGGCTAGAATGGCGGGCTCACCGTCGCGGCGCGCGCGGCGCAAACCCCCTGGGATCCCATGGCCAGCACCATCTCCTCCAAGCATCTGATTCACTTCGAGGGGGGCAATGCCCTCTCGTCCTTCCGGGCCGCGGCGCTGCTGGCGCGTCTGCAGGCCGTCAGCGACCGCATCGCCGCGGTGCACGCGCGCCACGTCCACTGGGTCTGGACCGACGCCGCCCTCGACGACGAAGGCCGTGGCAAGCTGGCCGCGCTGCTGGACTACGGCGACGCCTACGAGGGCCCGTCCGCCGGCGCTGCCGACAGCGCGTTGATAGTCGTCGCCCCGCGCCTGGGCACCTTGAGCCCCTGGGCCTCCAAGGCCACCGACATCGCCCACAACTGCGGCCTGCCCATCCACCGCGTCGAGCGCGTCACCGAGTTCCGCCTGACGCTGAAGTCGGGCCTGCTCAGCAGCCTGACGGCCGGCCTGGCCGGCGGTGCGAAAGCGCTGACCGAGACCGAGATCCTCGCCTGCGCCGACCTGCTGCACGACCGCATGACCGAGAGCGTGCTGCTGTCGCGCGAGGCCGGCGCCCACCTGTTCGACGAGAAGCAGGCCCAGCCGCTCGCGCACGTCGACGTGCAGGCGCGCGGCCGCGTCGCGCTGGAGGAGGCCAACGGCGCCTGGGGCCTGGCGCTGTCCGACGACGAGATCGACTACCTAGTCGCTGCCTTCACGAAACTGGGACGCGACCCCAGCGACGTCGAGCTGATGATGTTCGCGCAGGCCAACAGCGAACACTGCCGTCACAAGATCTTCAACGCCGAGTTCACCATCGACGGCGAGGCGCAGCCGCTGTCGCTGTTCGGCATGATCCGCAACACCGAGAAGCTGCACCCGCAGCACACGGTGATCGCCTACGCCGACAATGCGGCGGTGATGGAAGGCCACGTGATCGAGCGCTGGATGGCCGCCGGCGACCGTCGCGCGCCCCGGTACGAGGCCCGCGCCGAAACCGCGCACGTGCTGATGAAGGTCGAGACGCACAACCACCCGACGGCGATCTCGCCGCATCCGGGCGCCTCCACCGGCGCCGGCGGCGAGATCCGCGACGAGGGCGCCACCGGCCGCGGCGCCAAACCCAAGGCCGGCCTGACCGGTTTCTCGGTCTCCAACCTGCACCTGCCGGGCCTGTCCGAACCCTGGGAAAAGAACCCCGTCGGCAAGCCCGCGCACATCGCCAGCGCGCTGCAGATCATGACCGAAGGCCCGCTGGGCGGCGCCGCGTTCAACAACGAATTCGGCCGGCCCGCGCTGGGCGGCTACTTCCGCGTCTTCGAGCAGGACGTGGACGGCATCCGCCGCGGTTATCACAAGCCGATCATGATCGCCGGCGGCCTCGGCGCGATCCGCGCCGACCTGACGAAGAAGATCGCCTTCCCCGCCGGCTCGCTGCTGATCCAGCTGGGCGGCCCCGGCATGCGCATCGGCATGGGCGGCAGCGCGGCGAGCTCGATGGCTGCCGGCACCAACACCGCCGACCTGGACTTCGACTCGGTCCAGCGCGGCAACCCCGAGATCCAGCGCCGCGCGCAGGAAGTCCTCAACCATTGCTGGGGCCTGGCCGAGCGCAATCCCATCCTGGCGGTGCACGACGTCGGCGCGGGCGGCATCTCCAACGCCTTCCCGGAACTGGTGAACGACGCCGGCCGGGGCGCGATCTTCGACCTGCGCAAGGTCCCGCTCGAGGAAAGCGGCCTGGCGCCCAAGGAGATCTGGTGCAACGAGAGCCAGGAGCGCTATGTCCTGGTGATCGCGCCGGAGAGCCTCGAGCTCTTCACCGCGATGGCCGAACGCGAGCGCTGCCCTTTCGCGGTCGTCGGCGTGACGACCGAGCAGCGGGAGCTGGTGCTCGAGGACGGCACCGACGGCGAACGCGCCATCGACATGCCCATGGACGTGCTGCTGGGCAAGCCGCCGAAGATGCACCGCGACGTCACGCGCGTGGCCCGCTCGGGCGGCGCGCTGACGCTGGACGGCGTCGATCTGGCGACCACCGCGCGCACCGTGCTGCGCCACCCGACGGTGGCCAGCAAGCGTTTCCTGATCACCATCGGCGACCGCACCGTCGGCGGCCTGAACCACCGCGACCAGATGGTCGGTCCGTGGCAGTTGCCGGTGGCCGACGTCGCCGTCACGCTGTCCGACTTCCAGGGCTTCACCGGCGAGGCGATGAGCATGGGCGAGCGCACGCCGCTGGCCGCCGTCGACGCGCCCGCGTCGGGCCGCATGGCCGTCGCCGAGGCCATCACCAACCTGCTGGCCGCGCCGATCGAGCTGTCGCGCGTGAAGCTGTCGGCCAACTGGATGGCCGCCTGCGGCGAACCGGGTGAAGACGCCGCGCTGTACGACACCGTCAAGGCCGTCGGCATGGACCTCTGCCCGGCGCTGGGCATCTCGATCCCGGTGGGCAAGGATTCGCTGTCGATGCGCACGCGCTGGTCGGACGAGGGCGCGACGAAGCAGGTCACCGCGCCGGTCTCGCTGATCATCACCGCCTTCGCCTCGCTGGCCGACGTGCGGGGCACGCTGACGCCGCAATTGCGTGACGGCGACACGACGCTGGTGCTGGTGGACCTCGGCCAGGGCCGCATGCGCATGGGCGGCTCCATCCTGGCGCAGACGCTGAACCAGTTCGGCCCGGAGGTGCCCGACCTCGACGATCCCGCGCTGCTGAAGTCGCTGGTGGCCGCGGTCAACGACCTGCGCGGCCAGGGCAGGCTGCTGGCGTACCACGACCGCAGCGACGGCGGCCTGTTCGCCGCGGCACTGGAAATGGCCTTCGCCGGCCAGCGCGGCGTGAGCCTGAACGTCGACATGCTGGTCACCGAAGGCGACGGCATCAGCGACAGCCGCGCGGAGATGGGCGACTCCAAGAACTGGGCGTCGCAGGTCAGCGGCCGCCGCGACGAACTGACGCTGAAGGCGCTGTTCAACGAGGAACTGGGCGTCCTGCTGCAGGTCGCCACCGGCGACCGCGACGCGGTGCTGCAGACGCTGCGCGCGCACGGGCTGTCGAAGATCTCCCACGTCGTGGGCAAGACGAACGACGCCAGGCAGGCGGAAGTCTGGCGCGACGCGAAGAAGGTCTTCGCCGCGCCGCTGGCCGAGCTGCAGCAGGAATGGGACCAGGTCTCGTGGCGCATCGCCCGCGAGCGCGACAACCCCGCCTGCGCGGACCAGGAGCACGCGTTGTCCGGCGCGCCGGGCAAGGGACTGCACTGGTCGCCCAGCTTCGACGTGAAGGACGACGTCGCCGCCCCGCTGATCGCCAGCGGCGTGCGTCCCAAGGTCGCGATCCTGCGCGAGCAGGGTGTCAACTCGCATGTCGAAATGGCCTATGCGATGGCGCAGGCCGGCTTCGACGCCTACGACGTGCACATGAGCGACCTGCAGGCCGGCGCGGTCGACCTGAAGGACTTCAAGGGCTTCGTCGCCTGCGGCGGCTTCAGCTACGGCGACACGCTGGGCGCGGGCGAGGGCTGGGCGCGGTCCATCCTCTTCAACCCGGTGCTGAAGGCGGCCTTCGAGGCCTTCTTCGCGCGTTCCGACAGCTTCGCGCTGGGCGTGTGCAACGGCTGCCAGATGCTGGCGGCGCTGTCGCCCATGATTCCCGGCGCGCAGCACTGGCCGAAGTTCGTGCGCAACCGCAGCGAGCAGTTCGAAGCCCGCCTGGCGCAGGTCGAGATCGTCGACTCGCCCAGCATCTTCTTCACCGGCATGGCCGGCAGCCGCCTGCCCATCGCCGTCGCGCACGGCGAGGGCTTCGCGGACTTCTCGCAGCGCGGCGACGCCGGCCAGGTGCTGCGCGCGATGCGCTACGTCGACGGCGACGGCCAGCCCACCGAGCAGTACCCGCTCAACCCCAACGGCAGCCCGCAGGGCCTGACCGCGGTGACCACGGCCGACGGTCGCTTCACCGCGCTGATGCCGCATCCGGAGCGCGTCTTCCGCAACATCCAGATGAGCTGGAC
The DNA here is from genome assembly GCA_004210455.1 of Rubrivivax sp. Taxonomy (GTDB): domain Bacteria; phylum Pseudomonadota; class Gammaproteobacteria; order Burkholderiales; family Burkholderiaceae_C; genus Roseateles. Next base: position 17,529 of record SEFA01000051.1, read on the forward strand.
CGGCGGCGACGCCGGCGAGTTCAGCCCGTGGATGCGCATGTTCCGCAACGCGCGGAAGTGGGTGGGGTGAGACCCCCGCGGCGCGGGGCGCGCCACCGTGTAGCGATGAGCAAGGGCCGCGTGAGCGGCCCTTCGTTCATCCGGCCTTGACCCACCGGCCCTGCGAATTGCAGGCCATGACGTAGACCTTTTCGCTGTTCGCCTGATGATACAGCGCGATGTTGCCACCCGAAATCTTCGGACTGGCGTGGCTCTGATTGCAGGGCTGATCGGGGCTGCGATGGGGAATGCGGATGCCGCTGAGGCGAGGGTCGAAGGCTTCACCGCCTCGTTGCAATGAACTGACGTCGACAAAGCCATCCCTGATGATCAGGCTGCCGTTGAGGAGCATGCCCTTGTCGTCGTTGGGGTCGAAGGGATAGGCATGGTCGCCGGCGCCCACGACCAGCTTCTTGCGGATGACGGCGTGGCCGCCCACGTCGACGACGGCATGCGTCTCGGTGACGCTGGACCCGTCGTAGCGCGCCCGGGTGATCATGCCGTTGCTGGGATGACGGACGAACAGCCCGCCGTTGGCGTGGACGGCATGCGCGGCCGTCAGCTTTCCCATGACGGTTGCGTTTCCCGCGACACCCAACTGGCCGACGTTGTCCAGGTCCTGTCCCCCGAAATCCCACCGGGCCGTGGGCTTCGCCGAGCCATCGCGGCAGGTCACGCCGCCGGTGTCCACTCCCGACGCGCGGTTCGCAGCGCCGGCGACGCCGCAAGGCGCGACGGCAACACCGTCCAGGAACACCAGTCGGTGCGACGCCAGCACGCCCGGCACGCCGGTGCCGGGGGCGCTGTCCTTGAGCGGATTGGGGACGGGCGCCACGCCCTTGCCGCGCAACTGCGCCGCGGTCTGGGCGGACTCCCCCGGCAGAGACACCACGGCATCCGGCCCGAGCACCTGCAGCGCCGCCTTCAATTGCGCGCCGTGGCCGAACGGCAGATCGGCGGTCGCGAAGAAGGGCTGGGTGTTGTAGAGCAGCACCCTCAGCGTGGGTGAGGCCGGCCCCGCGCCGGCGGTCTGCGGACAATTCGCATGGCACTGCACGGAGACGGCCCATCGCGCCTCGGCGGGCTGGCCGGTGTGACCGTCGACGATCGTGTCGCCGTGCGGAAAGGGCAGGCTGTCGCCGAAGGTCACGTAACCCAGGTCCTGGAGTTCCTGGATCGACGGCTGGAAAGCGTTCCGCGCCACGACCTTGTCGCGGACCTTGAGTTCGCAGCCCGTGACCGGGGGCGCGCCGGCCGAGGCGCCCTGCGACAGGGCGACCTTCTCGCAGGTCGCGAGGGCCGGTACCGCCATCAGGGCGGCGCCGTGATCGCGCACATAGCGCTCGGCACCGTCGCGCAGCGCGGCGAGCCGCAGCCCCGCCTGTCGTCCACGCTCGACCATCTGCTGGAACTGCTGGACCTGCAGCACGCCCAGCGACATCGCGCCCAGCAGCGCCAAGGCCATCGTGACCTCGATCAGGCTGAATCCGGACTGCCTCGCACGGGCTTGGGGAAAGGAGAAGGCGCGGACAGGCATGCGGAAGTGGCTCCGGGAAGAGTAGGGGCCGTCATCGTCCCTGCCCGCCGTGTTCGTGCCAATCCGCGAAGTTGAGCGATGCGCGTCCGTCCATCGCAGATCGATGGCAGTGCTTCCCCGGTCCCGGTCATCCCGCTGCGACGGGAGAACGCCGGCGCCGTGCCGGGCTCAGGCGCCGTCCGGCGCCGCCGCGATTCCCGCCAGCAGCTCGTACGACCGTCGACGCGCCGCCGCGTCATGCACGGCGCAGGCGACGATGAATTCGTCGGCGCCGGTGCGTTCGGCCGTCTCCCGCAGGCCGTCGCGCACCGTGCGCGGCGAGCCGACGATGGACTCCGACAGCATGCGTTCCACCCCCAGCTTCTCGCCGGCGGTCCACAGCACGTCCATGCTGTCGATCGGGCGGGGCAGCAGGCCGCGCTGGCCGCGCTGCATGCCCAGGAAACGCTGCTGGATCGAGGTGAACAGGCGTTGCGCCTGGGCATCCGTGTCGGCCACGACCACGTTCAGGCCGACCGCCGCGTAGGGCTGCGGATGTCGCGCGCTGGGCCGGTACTGGGCGCGGTACATCTCCAGCGCCTGCATCAGCATGGCCGGCGCGAAGTGCGAGGCGAACGCGAACGGCAGGCCCAGGTAGGCCGCCAGCTGCGCGCCGTACAGGCTGGAGCCCAGCAGCCAGACCGGCACCTCGGTGCCCTGGCCGGGCACGGCGCGCACGACCTGACCCTCCTGCTCGGGCGCCAGGTAGCTGATCAGTTCCAGCACGTCTTCAGGGAAGCGGTCCTCGTGCGCGGTCGCCAGGTGGCGGCGCAGCGCGCGCATCGTCGGACCGTCGGTGCCCGGGGCGCGCCCCAGGCCCAGGTCGATGCGGCCCGGGAACAGCGTCGCCAGCGTGCCGAACTGCTCCGCGATCGTCAGCGGCGCGTGGTTGGGCAGCATGATGCCGCCGGAGCCGACCCGGATCGTCGAGGTCGCGCCGGCGATCTGGCCGATCAGCACGGCGGTCGCCGACGACGCGACGCCGTCCATGTTGTGGTGTTCGGCCACCCAGTAGCGCGTATAGCCGAGCCGCTCGGCATGCTGCGCCAGCGTGACGCTGTCCTGGAGCGCCTGGGCGGCGGAACCGCCTTCGACGATGAAGGCGAGGTCGAGGATCGAAAGTCGGGGTTGCATGGGCGCGGAGTCTAGAGGCGACGTCCGGACCGGGGTCCCGGGAGGGTTATCGCCATTTGGAGTAAGACGGCAGACTCGATCGCTGCCCAGCCGCTGCCCAGCCGCTGCCCAGCCGCTGCTCAGTCGCTCGTGAGCGGGGCCTGGACCTGCCGGGTCTTGCCGCCGTTCCAGACGGTCAGGGTGACCTTGTCGCCGATCTTGCGTTCCTCGAGTTCGCCGAGCAGGTCGTCCAGGTCGGCCACCGGCTTGCCGTCGACGGCGGTGATGACGTCGCCGCCCACCACGCGGCCGTCGCGCCCGCGCAGGAAAGGCTGCAGTCCGGCACGCTGGGCGCCGCCGCCCGGCTGCAGGCCGATCAGCACGACGCCCTTGGGCAGGCGCAGGACCTGGCGCAGCTGTTCGCTGCCGGCGGTCAGCCCGAGGGCCGGGCGGATCACGCGGCCGTGCTGGATCAGCTGCGGCACGACGCGGTTCACCTCGTCGGCGGGGATCGCGAAGCCGATGCCGTTGCTGCCGCCGCTCGGGCTGAAGATCGAGGTGTTGACGCCGATCAGCCGGCCCGCCGAGTCCAGCAGCGGGCCGCCGGAGTTGCCGGGATTGATCGCGGCGTCGGTCTGGATGGCGCCGCGGATCGTGCGCTGCGTCATCGATTCGATCTCGCGGTTCAGCGCGGACACGATGCCGCGCGTCAGCGTCTGGTCCAGCCCGAACGGGTTGCCGATCGCATACACCGTCTGCCCCACCAGCAGGTCGCGGCTGCTGCCCATGGGCACGGGGGCGAGCTTCTCGCGCGGCGCGGCGATGCGCAGCACGGCCAGGTCGCGGTCCGGGTCGACGCCCACCAGCTTCGCGTCGTAGGCGCTCTGGTCCGACAGCGTCACCTTGGCCGACGAGGCGCCGCGGATCACGTGGAAGTTGGTGACGATGTGGCCCTGCTCGTCCCACAGGAAGCCGCTGCCGGTGCCGCTGGGCACTTCCGTCACGTTGCGCGAGAAGAAGTCGCGCTGCTGCGCCAGCGTCGTGATGTGGACCACCGACGGCGACAGCTTGCGGAACACCGCGATGTTGTTCTGCTCCTGCGCGTCCAGCGGCCCGCGCGGCGTGACCGGCCGCGGCTGGGGCCAGGTGTTGCCGGAACAGACCAGGAAGCTCGCGAGGACGACGCACGGAAGCCGGAAGCGCATGACAGGGAGAGAAGGGCGACGGATCGGACGATTATGGAAGCTCCGAGCCTCCCGCCCAGCGCGCGATTTCGGCTTCCAGGTGCGCGGCGCGTTCGCGCAGCAGGTCGGCGGTGGCCTTGAGCTGCAGGTGGGTGCGCACGCGGGCGAGCAGGATGGGCGGGCTGATCGGCTTGGTGATGTAGTCGACCGCGCCGACCGACAGGCCGTGCGACTCATCCGCGGGATCCGAGCGCGCGGTCAGGAAGAGCACCGGGATGTCGCGCGTGGCCGCGTCCGCCTTGAGCCACCGGCAGAGCTCGTAGCCGTCCATGTTGGGCATCAGCACGTCCAGCAGGATGAGGTCGGGCGGCGGGGCCTCGGCGGCGATGCGCAGCGCGCGGTCGCCGGTGGTCGCCACCTTGACGCGGTGCCGCTCCTTGAGCAGCTCGTAGAGCTGCGACAGGACCTCGGGGGAATCGTCCACGATCAGGATCGTGGGACGCGGGTCTCCGTTCGAGATGCTCATGGCAGGGGTTCCTCCATCGATCGGAAGCCGTCCGGCGGCGCCACGCCGGCGGCCGCGTCATCTTCCAGTCCGCGGCGGGCGGTCTCGAAGTCGAATCGCGCGGCGGCTTCCAGGACCTCGCGCAGGGCGGCTGCGCGCCGTTCGTCGAGCCCGTGGCGCCCCCGGGCCAGCAGCGCCGTGAGTTGCTCGGCGGTGTCCACCGCCGCACCGTCGTGTTCGTCCAGCTGGCGCCGCAGGCGCGCCAGGCGCCCGTCCAGTTCGGCGATGCCCGCCGACGGCGACGGATCGTCCAGCGGGCCCGGCATCGTCGGCGGCGCGTCATCCGCCAGCGTCTCTCCCAACGCATGCAGCAGACGGTCCAGCGCCACGCGCACGGCCCGCGCCAGCTCCTGGCGCCGCGCCGCCGGGGCCTGCTCGCGGCAGGCGCTCTCCAGCGCGGCGGCGGCCGCGCTCAAAGGCAGCGCGCCGATGGTCGCGGAGGAGCCCCGCAGCGAATGCGCGAGGTACTCCAGCGCCTGCGCGTTGTCCGACGCGGCCGCCTGGGTGAGGCGGTTGCCGGTGTCCTGCTGGGTATGCAGGAAGATCCGCAGCAGGCGCAGGTACAGGCCGGCGTTGTTGGCGGCCGAGGCCAGGCCCGAGCGCGATTCCAGGCCGTCGACGACGGGCAGCGCCGGGGCGGCCGCGGGCCGGTGCCGGGAATTCCCGGCCGCGAGCTCGTCCTGCGGCGGGACCGCCGCGGGCGTGGCCGGATGCACCCAGCGCGACAGGACCTCGAACAGCGTGTCGACGTTCAGCGGCTTGGCAACGTGGTCGTTCATGCCGGTGGCCAGGATGCGCGCGCGGTCGGCGCCGGTGGCGTTGGCGGTCAGCGCGATCACGGGCAGTTCGCGCCAGCGCGGGTCCTGGCGCAGGCTCCGGGTGGCGTCGTAGCCGTCCATCACCGGCATCTGGCAGTCCATCAGCACGCCGTCGAAACCGTCGGGCGAGCGCTGCAGCAGGTCCAGCGCGATGGCACCGTTGCCCGCGATGGTCACCGCGATGCCGGCCTTGGTCAGCAACTCCTCGGCGAGCTCCTGGTTGACCTGGTTGTCCTCCACGACGAGCAGGCGCGCGCCCGCCAGCGACTGCATCGACGCCCGCGTCGCGGCGCGGCGCGCGTGCGCGTCGGGGACGGCGCCGGACGAGGCCGCGCCGCCCAGCGCGTCCCGCAGCGTCGCGGCCGTCACCGGCTTGGCCAGGACGGGCAGGGGCTGGCCGTCGGGCAGCGCCGAGGTCGACGCCATCGCCGTCATCGTCTCGTACAGCCCGTCGTCGTTGCCGAAGGCCGTCACCATCACGATCCGGGGCATCGGCGAGGCTTCCTCGAACAGTCGGGACGCCGTGGCCAGCCCGTCCATCTCCGGCATCTTCCAGTCCATCAGCACCCAGTCGAACGGACGGTGCTCGCGCGCCGCCGTCTGTACCGCCCGCAGCGCCCGCGGGCCGTCGGCGGCCTGCTCGACCTGCAGGCCCATCCCCTGGCAGAGCGCGGCCAGCACCTCGCGGGCGACGCGGTTGTCGTCCACGACCAGCGCCCGGCCGCGCAGCGCCGGCGGTGCCTCGTCCTCGTCCCCGCCCGCCGCCTCGTGCAACGGCGCCACCCCCAGCCGCGCCGTGAAATGCAGCGTCAGCCCCGCGCCGGGCATCGAGTCGACCCGCAGCACGCCGCCCATCATTTCCACCAGCATCCGGCACACGGCCAGCGCCAGGTCGCCGCGGTCGGGCGTGTCGGCGTCGGCCTGCGCCGGGCGCCGCACCAGCCGCGCCAGTTCCGGCGGCGACAGCGCCGGGCCGCTGTCGCGGATGCTGAACTGCAGGACGATGCCGTCCGCGCCCGCCGGCGCCACGTCGTCCCCCGCGGCGCCTGCTTCCGACACGTCCGACACCGCCACCACGACCTCGTCCTGCTCGCTGCGGCGCGCGGCGTGCTTGCCGATATGGGCCAGCACCTGGCCGAGCCGGAAGGGATCGCCGACCAGCGTGCGCGGCAAGCCGGCGGGCACGCTGAGCAGCAGCTCCACGCCCTTTTCCTCCAGGCCCAGGCCGACCACCTGCACGAGGTGGGCGAGCACCTCGTCGAGTTCGAACGGGATGTGCTCCAGCGCGAGCCGGCCGGCCTCGATGCGGCTGAAGTCGAGGATGTCGTCGATGACGCCCAGCAGGGTTTCCGCGGCCCGGCAGGTCTTGTCCACGTAGTTGCGCTGGCGCGCGTCGAGCTCGGTCTGCAGCGCCAGCTCGGACATGCCGATGATGGCGTTCATCGGCGTTCGCAGCTCGTGGCTCATGTTGGCGAAGAAGTCGGCCTTGGCGCGGGTGGTGGACTCGGCGGACTCGCGGGCGGCGAGGATCTCGTTCTCGGCGGACAGGCGGTCCGTGAGGTCCATCAGCCAGACCAGCATCCCCGTGCGGCCGAAGTCCACCGGCAGGAAGGCTGCCACGCAGTCGCGGTGCGCGCCTTCGGGGTCGACGATGCTCAGCTCGACGTCGCCGGCGCTCCCGCCGCGGCCGCCGTCACCGTCGACGCTTCCGTCCAGCAGCGCCTGCGCCCGTCGGCGGCTCGCGTCGTCCGCGTAGGCGTCGTCGGGCCAGGGACGGCCGATCTCGACGGCCAGCAGCCGCCGCAGCGCCGGATTGGCGATGCTCACGAGGCCGTCCGAGATCAGTCCGATGCCGATGGGCGTGTGCTCGATCATGGCCATGAAGCGCTCGCCCTGGCGCAGCAGCGCCTGTTCCTGCGCGTGGCGGGCCGCGCGCAGCGTGAGGCTGCGCAGCAGCGCGGCGAGCCCGGCGAAGCACAGCAGCGCCGACAGCAGGCCCACGCCCGCCCGGGCCGGCGCGCCGAACACGCCCGAGAGATCGGCGACGAAGACCATGCGCCACGGACCGGCGCTGTCGCGCCAGCCCAGGTCGCGCGAGACCAGCGCGTGCGGGCGGCCGTCGATGCGCGCGTCGCGCGCGTCGGGGTCGAAGGGCAGGGACAGCGTGTGGGCCGGATCCTCGAACTGCCGTCCGTAGCGCAGCCCCTCGGTGAGACGCCGGCTGCGCTCGGCCGACGCGGGACCGGCCAGCCGGAGCGACCACTCGGGCCGCGTCGACACCATCACCACGCCTTCGGGCGACAGGATCAGCGACGTCACGTCCGCGTGCGGGCTGAGGAAGCGGTCCAGCGACGGTCCGTAGAACTGCGCGGCGATGACGCCGATCACGGGCCCCTTCGCGTCGGTGTCGCGGAACACCGGCGCGCTCAGGAAGATCGCCCGGCGGGACGTGGACTGGCTGACCGCCATGGACACGGCGGTGCGGCCGGCCATCGCCTCCCGGAAGTACTCGCGATGGCTGACGTCCAGTCCCATCGGCGAGCGCTGCAGGCCGCGGTTCCATTCCCCGACGATCACGCCCTGGCCGTTGGCCACGAAGCTCACGTCCGCGCCGAGCTGGTCGTTCATCGCCGACAGCATGTCGACGGCCGGCCGCATGCGCAGCGCCACCTGGAGGTCGGTCTGCAGGGCGGTGGCCTTGACGTCGGCATCGAGGCGGCCCGACAGCCGCAGCGCGCCCATCGCCTTGCTCTCCTGCGTGAGGCCGTGGAAGAGCAGCACCTCCCGGTCGATCGTGGTCGCCATCCGCGCGCGGAAACGATCGTCCAGGACGCGCCGGGTTTCCTCGGCGATGCCGGCGCCGACGATCACCGACAGCACGCCGGCGGCGACCCACGCCGGCTTCGGATGGCGCGCGATCAGGATCGCGATGCGCATCATGGCGGGGTTCCTCCGGCCGGCGCGCCGGCGTCCCAGCTCAGCAGCGCCAGCGCCTCCTCGAAGCGGAAGCCCGAGGCCGCCGCCGCGACGCGGCGCAGCAGCTGGAGGCGGGCGGGCGGCGGGGGGCGCAGCGTCAGCGCCTCCGCCAGCGACCGGCCCAGGTCGATCGCGGCCGCGTCGCCGGCCCGCAGCAGGTCGGTCAGGCGCGACAGCAGGCCGTCCAGCGCGTCGTCCGATCCCGGCGCGGCGGCCTGCGCGCCGTGCACGAAGCGCGCCAGCGCCTCGAACAGCCGGTCCACGCTCAGCGGTTTGCTCAGGCAGCCGCTCATGCCCGCGGCCAGGATGCGTTCGCGCGCTTCCAGCGACGCGCTGGCGGTCAGCGCGATGACGGGCAGGTCGCGCCAGCGGGGATCCTGGCGCAGGCGGCGCGTGGTCTCGTAGCCGTCCATCCCCCGCATCTGGCAATCCATCAGCACCGCGTCGATGCCGGGCTCCGTGCGCCCGAGCAGGTCCAGCGCGGTCTGACCGTCGGGCACGGTCGTCACGTCGAGTCCGGCGGCGCGCAGGAGTTCGGCGCTCAGTTCGCGGCTGACCGCGTCGTCCTCGACGACCAGCAGCCGCGTGCCGGTCAGCCGGGCCATCGCGGCGCGCGTGGTGCCGCCGAGCTGCGGCGAGGCGAGGGCGGGCACCAGCGCCTGCCCAGTGGCCTCGCCGATGGCCGACAACAGCGTCGAGGCGGTGACCGGCTTGCTCAGCAGCCGCGGCCGGTGGCGCGGATCCGCGTCGGCCAGCGCCGCCGCCAGGCTGGCGTCGCGGCCGAAGGCCGTGACCAGCAGGATCGCGGGCGGCGAGGCGAGCCGGCCGGCGGCGATCAGCCGCGTGGCTTCGAGGCCGTTGAGGACCGGCATCTGCCAGTCCATCAGCACCAGGTCGTAGGCGCGCTTCTCCGCATCGGCCTCGAGCACGCACTGCGCCGCGTTGGCGCCGTTGACGGCGGTGTCCACGCGCATGCCGAAGCCCGCGCACAACGCGCCGAGGATCTCGCGCGCCGCGCGGTTGTCGTCGGCCACCAGCACGCGCAGGCGCGACAGGTCGGCCAGTGCCGCGCTCGCCGGCACGGCCGCCGCGCGGGCGCCGTGGCGCAGTCCCAGGCGCACGGTGAAGGAGAAGGTCGACCCCTCGCCCGGACGCGAGCTCACCTGGATGCGTCCGCCCATCATCTCGACCAGTTCCCGGCTGACCGCCAGGCCCAGGCCGCTGCCGCCGTACTGGCGCGTCGTCGAGGTGTCGGCCTGGTTGAAGCTGTGGAACAGGCGCGAGATGGTTTCCGGCGTCATGCCGATGCCCGAGTCGGTCACGCTGAAGCGCAGGGCGATGGTGTCTTCGCCCGTCCCGTCCCCGGACGCCGGCGCGTCCTCCGGCACGTCCTCCAGCGATCCTTGCGCCGGCCCCGCGGCCGGCTCGCCGGGCACGACGCGCTCGACCGCGACGATGACTTCCCCGCTGTCGGTGAACTTGACCGCATTGGCGCCCAGGTTGATCAGCACCTGACCCAGCCGCATCGGGTCGCCGATCAGGGCGTCCGGCACGTCGGCCGGGCGATGGATGAGCAGTTCCACCCCCTTGTCCTCGGCACGCAGCCCGATCAGGTCGATGAGCCGCTCCAGCACCTGGTCGAGCTGGAACGGCACCTGCTCCAGCGCGATGCGGCCGGACTCGATGCTGCTGAAGTCGAGGATGTCGTCGATGAGGTCGAGCAGGCTGAGCGCCGCGCCGTTCACCTTCTCGAGGTAGTTGCGCTGGCGCGCATCCAGGCCGGTCTGCAGCGCGAGGTCGGACATGCCGACGATCACGTTCATGGGCGACCGGATCTCGTGGCTCATGCCCGCCAGGAAGCTGGACTTGGCGCGCGCCGCGTCATGGGCCGCCTCCATCGCCCGGCGCGCTTCGCGCGCGGCCTCCTGTCGCCGCGTGATGTCGACCAGCCACAGCACCACGGCGGGCTTGTCGCCTTCGTAGTCGATGGGCATCGAGGACATCAGGTAGGCCCGCGCCTCGCCGCGCGCTCCGATCAGCCCCACCTCGAGGTCCAGCGTGCGGCGCCGTTCCCGCAGCACCGCCTCGACCAGCGTGCGGCTCTGCTCATCGCTGTAGCGATGCGGCCACTGGTCGAACAGGCCCACGCCCAGGTGGTCCGTGAGGACCGGATTCACGACCTCCAGTCGATCCTTGACGATCGCGCAGAAGCCGACGGGCGAGGTGCGCATGATGGCCCGGAACTGATCGCCCCGGGCGGCGATCTCGGCGGCGTTGCGGGCGCGGTGGCGGCGGTGGACCGCGATCAGCCTCGCCAGCGCGTAGGCGCTCAGCAGCAGGGCGGCGGCCAGCGCCGCGGCCATCAGATGCTGCCGCGGGCTCATCGCGGCGGACAGGTCCTCCAGCAGGACGAGGCGCCAGGCGCCGTCCGGGTCGTTCCATTCGATGCGGCTGGCGGCGACGGCCAGGCGCCGGCCGTCGACGTCGACCACCGCGCCGTCCACCGGATCGAAGGGCAGCGTCCGGGCACTCGCCGGCGTCTGGAACAGCGTCGCGAAGCGCCGCGTCGCCGTCAGGGCGGCGGCGCGCTCGTCGGTGACCGGGCCCACCAGCGTCATGTCCCAGTCCGGCCGGCTCGCCGCGAAGACCACGCCGTGCGGCGACACCAGCAGCGCGTCCCCCTGCGCCCGCGCGGCGAAGAAGCGGTCCAGAACCGCCGGGGACCGGCGCACCGCCATCACGCCGATGACGGCGCTGGTGGATTCCCGCGTCGCGAAGATGGGCGCGCAGAACACGACCGCCCGCTGTTGCAGATGCGGGCTCAGGCCCAGGTAGATCGAGGGCCGCCCGCGCTGCAGCGCCTGCCGGACATAGGCGCGGTGCGAAAGGTTCATGCCGATGGCGCGTTCCACGTCGCGTTGCACCCATTCCGCGACCAGGACGCCGGACTTGTTGAGGACCCAGGCGTCGTCGCCGCCGATCGTCTGCGCGATGCCGCGCAAGCGGGCCTCGCCGGGTCGCACCAGCCGCGCGCGCTCGGCGTCGGTTTCCAGCGTCATCGTCTTGACCAGCGGATCGATCAGGCCCGTCAGCTCGACGGCGCCCATGTCCTGGCCGGACAGCGTCTGCTGCACCAGGGCGACGCCTTCGCGGTCGGCGGCCGACTGCAGGGCGCGGTGCAGGTCCGTCTCCAGGTACCAGCGTTGCGCGTTGCTCAAGGCCCATCCCGCCGCGATGGCGGCCATGGCGGCCACGACGGCGCTCCCCCAGCCGGTCCACGGCGCGGCGGCCCCGCCAGGGCCGATCGCCGCGCGGTCAGCCGCCGAGGACGGCATCAGCGGCTCCGCTCCGCGCCCATCGCCGTGAGGTCCGGCGGGATGTCCGGCGGGCTCACCGTCTCCATCCAGGCGCGCTTGCGCGCCAGCGCCGCGTCGTCGTCGGCGAACTGCCGCGCGATCGACTGGAATTCCGGCTGGATGCGCAGGAAGGCCTCGACGATGTCCGGATCGAAATGCGTGCCCGAACCCTGCGCGATGAGGGCCGCGGCCTGGTCGTGCGGCATGCCTTCCTTGTAGACGCGGCGGCTGATCAGCGCGTCGTAGACGTCCGCCAGCGCCATCAGCCGCGCCGACAACGGGATCGCGTCGCCCCGCAGGCCCCGCGGGTAGCCCGAGCCGTCCCACTTCTCCTGGTGGCAGTAGGCGATGTCCTTGGCCGTGGACAGGAACGCCACCGGCGTGCCCAGCTGCGTTTCGGCCTGCTGGATGGCGTCCCGCCCCAGCGCCGGGTGCGCCTTCATGACCTCGAACTCGTCCGGCGTGAACTTGCCGGGCTTGAGCAGGATGCGGTCGGGAATGCCGATCTTGCCGATGTCGTGCAGCGGCGCCGACTTGAACAGCGTGGCGATGACGCCGGGCGCGCGCAGCTCCAGGCAGCGCGGGTGGTCGCGCAGCGCCTCGGCCAGCGCGCGCACGTAATGCTGCGTGCGGCGGATGTGGTTGCCGGTGTCGCTGTCGCGCGTCTCGGCCAGCGAGGCCATCGCCAGGATGGTGACGTCCTGGATCGCGGCCAGCTCCTCGGTGCGGCGCGCCACCTCGGCCTCGAGGTAGGCCGCCTTGTCGCGCAGGAAATCGGCGCTCGCCTTCAGCCGCAGGTGCGTGCGCACGCGGGCCATCACGATGGGCGGGCTGATCGGCTTGGTGATGTAGTCGACGGCGCCCAGCGACAGCCCGCGGGTCTCGTCGGCCACGTCGGACTTCGCGGTCAGGAAGATCACCGGCACGTCGCGCGTGCCCGGATCGGCCTTCAGGCGCCGGCAGACGTCGTGGCCGTCCACGCCCGGCATCATGACGTCCAGCAGGATGAGGTCGGGCCGCGGCTCGGCGCCGGCGATGGCCAGCGCCTTCACGCCGTGGTTGGCGATCTTCACGCGATAACGGTCGCGCAGCAGCTCGCTCATCAGCAGCAGGTTGTCGGGTGTGTCGTCGACGACCAGCACGGTCGCGCCGTCGGTGGGATCGGGCGCCTCCACGGCGCCGGCAGGGACGGGCAGGTCGCTCATGCGGGACTCCCTGACGAGGTGGGATCGTTGCGCAGATCGCCGCGGCGGTCGTTGCTGCGATCGTCCTGCAGCCAGTCCAGCGCGCCGTCGAAATCGAATCGCGCCGCGGAATCCGCGGCGCGACGCAGCACGCGCGCCCGCGCGGTCGGCAGCGGCAGGCGGTCGAGCAGCGCCGTCAGTTCCTGCGCCGCGTCGGTGGCCGCGGAATCGCTGTCCCGCAGCAGTCCGGACAGCCGGGCCAGCAGGGCGTCCAGGTGCTCGCGCGAGGCGTCGTCCAGGGTAGGGGCGGACGCCTGGACCATCGCCTCGAGCGCGAGGTGCCGGCCCAGCGACACCTGCAGCGTCGCCAGCAGCGACTGCGCACGGGTCAGCAGCGGATCGCGCTCGGCGGCGGACGCGCGCTGCGCGCAGGCCTGTTCGAGCGCGCCGGCCGCGGCCGACAGCGGGCGCGCGCCCAGCGTGCCCGCGGCGCCGCGCAGGGAGTGGGCGAGCCGCGTCATCGTGACCGCGTCCCCCGCCGCGACGGCCTCGGCGAAATCGGCGGCGAAGCCGGTCTGCGTGTCGTGGAAGGTGCGCAGCAGCTTGCGGTAGAGCGCGAGGTGGCCGCCCGCCGTCGCCAGGCCCGTCTGCACGTCCAGTCCGGCGATCTGCGGCAGTCCGTCCGGGCGGCGGGAGGCGGGGGGCGCCGTCGGGTCGTCGCCGGAAGTGCCGCCGGAAGTGCCGCCGGAGGTGCCGCCGGAGGTGTCGCTGGACAGGCCGTCGCGCAGGCCCGCGGTGTCCGCGCCGGGCTCGAGGACCTCGCTGCGTCCGTGCTGCGTGTCCACGCGCAGGCCCGCGCCGGAGCGCGTGTCCATCGCCACGTCCGAGGCCGGCATGGCGGGGCGGATCCAGCGCGCGAGGATCTCGAACAGATGATCGACGTTGAGCGGCTTGGCGATGTGGTCGTTCATGCCGGCCGCGAGGACGCGCTCGCGGTCGCCGCTCATGGCGTTGGCCGTCATCGCGACGACGGGCAGGGTGGCCCAGCGCGGCACGGCGCGCAGGGCGCGGGTGGCGGCATAGCCGTCCAGCACCGGCATCTGGCAGTCCATCAGCACGCCGTCGAAGCCCTCGGGCGAGGCCTCCAGCAGGTCGAGCGCGACCCGGCCGTTGCAGGCCAGCGTCACATGGACCCCCGCATCCTCCAGGAGCGCCGTGACCAGCTCCTGGTTGAGCTCGTTGTCCTCCGCCACCAGCAGCCGGGCTCCGGCGACCTGGCGCATCGCCTCGCGCGCGGAATCGCGCCGGCGCTGCGCCGCCGGGGCCGGCAGGTCGACGTGGCCGAGCGCCTCGCCGATGGCGCCCAGCAGGGCCGACGCGGTCACCGGCTTGGTCAGCAGCACCGGACGGCGCGGCTCGTTGGCGGCGGCCAGGGCCGCCGTCAGCGCATCGTCGCGTCCGAAGGAGGTCACCAGCACGACGGCCGGCGGCGTGCGCAGTCGGCCGTCGCCGAGCTGACGCGTCGCCTCCAGGCCGTCGAGCACCGGCATCTGCCAGTCCATCAGCACCAGCGCATAGGGACGCCCGTCGGCCTGGGCACGCTCGGCGTCGCGCACGGCCTCGGCGCCGTCCGCGGCGGTGGACACGTCCAGCCCGAACCCCGTCCCCAGCGCGGACAGGATCTCCCGCGCGGCGCGGTTGTCGTCGACGACCAGCGTGCGCAGCCGCGACATCTCGTGCGCCATGAGCGCGCGGCGCGCGGGCAGGTCGGAGCCTTGCGCCTGCAGCACGAAGCGGGCGGTGAAATGGAAGGTGGAGCCCACGCCCGGCGTCGACTCCAGCCAGATGCGGCCGCCCATCATCTCCACCAGCTGCTTGCAGATCGCCAGGCCCAGGCCGCTGCCGCCGTACTTGCGCGTGGTGGAGCTGTCGGCCTGGCTGAAGCTGCGGAACAGCAGCAGCTGCTGCTCGGGCGTCATGCCGATGCCGCTGTCGCGGATCTGGAAGTGGAGCTCGACCTCGGGGTCGCAGGCCGCGTCGCCGGCCTCCGGCATGCCCGAGGGGCTTGACGTGCCCGGCGCGAGCCTCACGGCCTCGATGCCGACGATGATCTCGCCGTGGTCGGTGAACTTGGCGGCGTTGTTGCCCAGGTTCACCAGCACCTGGCCCAGGCGCAGCGGGTCGCCGATCAGCGCGGTGGGCAGGTCCGGGGGCACGTTCAGCAGCAGCTCCAGGCCCTTGTCCTCGACGCGGAAGCCGATCAGGTTGACCAGGTGGTCGAGCACGTCCTCCATCCGGAAGGGCACGCACTCCAGGCTGAGCTTGCCGGCCTCGATGCGGCTGAAGTCCAGGATGTCGTCGATGACGCCGAGCAGGTTCTCGGCCGAGCGGTTCACCTTCTCGATGTAGTTGCGCTGCCGGGCGTCCAGGCCGGTCTGCAGGGCGAGGTGGGACATGCCGATGATCGCGTTCATCGGGGTGCGGATCTCGTGGCTCATGTTGGCCAGGAAATCCGACTTGGCGCGGGTCGCGCCTTCGGCGTCCTCCTTGGCCTGCTGCAGCGCCGCCTGGGCGCGCTCGCGGTCCGCCAGCAGCGCCTGCAACTGGCCGTGCTGGGCCTGCAGTTCGAGTTCCTTGCGCTCGCGCGAGACGCCGTGGGCCAGGCTGCGCAGGGTCGCGGCGAGCAGCCCGAAAGCCAGCAGGGTCACCAGCGCCGCGATGCCCAGCCGCGTCGCCAGCGGCTCCAGGGCGTCGAGGTCGCCCAGCAGCACCAGTCGCCAGGGGCCGGTCGGATCGTTCCAGGACACCTCGGCGCGGGCGACGGCGTGCGGCACGCCGTCGATCGTCACGGTGGGGCCGTCCAGCGTGAACGGCAGGCTGCGCGAGCGCGCGGCGTCCTCGAAGAGCTTGCCGAACTGGCGTGCCGCGGTGATCGCCCGGGCGCGCTGTGGCGTGGCGGGGCCCTCGAGGATCATGCGCCAGTCGCGGCGGCTGGACGCGAGCACCACGCCGGAGGGCGAGATGAGCAACGCCCCGGCGTAGCTGCGGGTATCGAGGAAGTGGTCCAGCCCGTCGACGTAGACGCGGCCGACGACCGCGCCGACGATCTCGCTGTCCTTGCCCGGGAGGCGGTACACCGGCGCGGCGAGCCAGTAGACGGGCTGGCCGGTGCTGATGCTGATGCCGGCGTAGACGCTGGGCTGGCCGTTCATCGCCTGGCGGAAGTACTGGCGGAAGGCGACGTCCAGGCCGATCGGCGACGCGCCTTCGTCGTCCCAGGCCGCGACGATGCGGCCGCGCGCATTGACGACGAAGACCTGCTGGGCGCCGACGCCGGTGGCGATCACCTCCAGCGTGTCGGCCGCGGGCCGGATGCTGCGCGCCGAGTCGACGTCGGTGATCGCCGCGGCGCGTTTGATCGCGGGGTCGAGCTGGCCGGCGAGCACGATCGCGCCCATGCCCTTGCCGGTCAGCGTGAGGCCCTGCAGCGACAGCGCCTCGCGCTGCGCCGCGTTGTTCAGGACGCGCCGGAAGTCGTACTCCAGCGAGTGCCGGTGCAGCTCGCTCGCGGCGACGCCCAGGGACAGCGCGGCCAGCGCGGCCAGGGGCCACGCGACGCGCCGATGCGCCAGGAGCCAGTCGGACACACGACCCATCCTTCTCCCCCCAGGAACGCCCGACGTGCCTGCGTCGGACTTCGGTGGATGAACGCAGGGTCAGTGTAGAGGCGGCGGCGCGGGGCGCAAGCCCCGCGAAAACGGTGGTCGGCGAGGGGGAGATCCGGGCGGGCCCCGGACGCGGAGTCGTCCTACACGGTCGCCGGAGCGAGGCGGCTAGCATCGGTCCGCATGGACATCGGGAACGGCGGCGGGACGGACGACGGCAACACGCCCAGGAGCGCGCGCGAGCCGGTCGATCTGGTCGTGGCCAGGCCGGAGGGGTTGTACTGTCCCCCCGGGAACTTCTACATCGACCCGTGGCGCCCCGTGGACCGCGCCGTCATCACGCACGCCCACAGCGACCATGCGCGCTGGGGCAGCGCGCACTACCTGACCCATCGCGACAGCGCGGCGATCCTGCGGCGGCGGCTGGGCGAGGACATCACGCTGCAGACCCTGGCCTACGGCGAGGCGATCGAGCATCACGGCGTGCGCGTCTCGCTGCATCCGGCCGGCCACGTGCTCGGATCGGCACAGGTGCGGCTCGAACACGGCGGACGGGTCTGGGTCGCGTCCGGCGACTACAAGCTGGAGGCCGACGGCACCAACGCGCCGTTCGAGCCGGTGCGCTGCGACACCTTCATCACCGAGTCGACCTTCGGCCTGCCGATCTATCGCTGGCCGTCGCAGGCGGCGCTGTTCGCGGAGATCGACGCCTGGTGGCGCCGCAACGCGGCGGCGGGCCGGCCCTCGGTCCTCTATGCCTACGCCTTGGGCAAGGCGCAGCGGCTGCTGCACGGCGTGGACGCGTCCATCGGGCCCATCGTGGCGCATGGCGCGGTCGAGCCCTTGAACGCCGTCTACCGCGCGGCGGGCGTGCCGTTGCCGCCGACCTTGAATGCGGCCGACCCGTCGCTGGACAAGGCCGCGTTGTCGCGCGCGCTCGTCATCGCGCCGCCGTCGGCCGGGGGCTCGCCCTGGCTGAAACGCTTCGGCCCCGATCTTTCCGACGCTTTCGCCAGCGGCTGGATGCAGCTGCGCGGCACGCGGCGGCGGCGCGGCGTCGACCGGGGGTTCGTCGTGTCCGACCATGCGGACTGGCCGGGCCTGATGGCGGCCATCCGCGGCACCGGCGCCGAGCGCGTCTTCGTCACGCACGGCAGCGTGGCGACGATGGTGCGGTGGCTGGGCGAGCAGGGATTGCAGGCGCAGGGATTCGTGACCGAGTACGGCGCGGAGGAGGCGGAGGGGGCGACCGACCCGGCCGATGCGGCCGATGCGGCCGATGAGGTCAAGACGTCCGATGCGACCGATGCGACCGATGCGACCGATGGTGAGGCGCCGGCATGAAGGCGTTCGCCGCTCTGTTCCGCGAACTCGACGCGTCCACGTCCAGCCTCGCCAAGCAGTCCGCGCTCCAGGCCTATCTGCGGGAAGCGCCGCCGGAGGATGCCGCGTGGGCCGTGTATTTCCTGGCCGGCGGCAAGCCGCGGCAACTGGTGCCGACGAAGCTGTTGCGCGAGCAGGCCCGGCTTGCGGCCGGGCTGCCGGAGTGGTTGTTCGACGAGAGCTACGAAGCCGTCGGCGATCTGGCCGAGACGATCGCGTTGCTGCTGCCCGAGCCGATTCAGGCGGTCGAGCGGCCGTTGTCCGAATGGATGACCGGCCACTTGCTGCCCTTGCGCGGCCAGCCGCCCGAGGCGCTCGCGCTGACCTTGCAGGCGCAGTGGGCCGCGCTGGCGGTCGAGCAGCGCTTCGTCCATCTCAAGCTGATCACCGGCGCGTTCCGCGTGGGCGTGTCCAGACTGCAGGTGACGCAGGCGCTGGCGGCCGTCGGCGGCCTGGACGCCAAGCTCGTCGCGCAGCGGTTGATGGGCTACACGCACATCGGCGCGACGCCGTCCGCGGCGGACTACGCGGCGCTGATCGCGCCCGCGGACCTCGACGGCGCCGACGGCCCGACGCGCGGGCTGCAGCCGTATCCGTTCTTCCTCGCGCATCCGTTCAATCAGCCCGTCGAACAGTTCGACGCCGCGATCGGTCCGGCGGCGGACTGGCTGGTCGAATGGAAGTGGGACGGCATCCGCGCTCAGCTGGTGAAGCGCGGCGGCGAGGCGGCGATCTGGTCGCGCGGCGAGGAACTCGTCACCGACCGATTCCCGGAGCTGCGCGCGATGGGCGAGGCGCTGCCCGACGGCACGGTGCTCGACGGCGAGATCCTCGTCTGGCGCGACGGCCGCGCGATGCCGTTCGCGGCGCTGCAGAAGCGCATCGGCCGCAAGACGTTGGGCGCGAAGCTGCTCGGCGAGCTGCCGGTGGCGTTGTGCGTCTATGACCTGTTGGAGGACGCCGGCGAGGACCTGCGCGATCGGCCGCAGCATGAGCGGCGCGCGCGCCTGGAGCGCCTCGTCGCGGCGCATGCGCTGGCGGGACTTGAACTCAGCCCGTTGATCGAAGGCGCCGACTGGTCCGATCTCGCACGCCAGCGCGAGCAGGCGCGCGCCCTCGGCGTCGAAGGGATGATGCTCAAGCGCCGGGACGCACGGTATGGCGTGGGGCGCACCAAGGACGTCGGCGTCTGGTGGAAGTGGAAGATCGATCCGCTGTCGATCGACGCGGTGTTGATCTACGCGCAGCGCGGGCACGGGCGGCGGGCGAGCCTTTACACCGACTACACCTTCGCGGTGTGGAACGGGGCGCCGGGCGATCCGGCACGCCAGCTGGTGCCGTTCGCGAAGGCGTACTCCGGGCTCACCGACGCCGAGATCCGTGATGTCGACGCGGTGATCCGCAAGACCACCACCGAGACCTTCGGCCCGGTGCGCAGCGTCACGCCCACGATGGTGTTCGAACTCGGCTTCGAAGGCATCGCGCGCAGCGGTCGGCACAAGAGTGGCACCGCGGTCCGCTTTCCGCGCATGCTGCGCCGGCGCGAGGACAAGCCGGTCGAGGAGGCCGACACCTTGCAGTCGCTGCAAGCCTTGCTGCCGGAGGGAGGCGCGTGAGGGGACCGGAGGACGGCGGCTTGGCGGCGGTCGATGCGTGGCTCGAGGAGAAGGGGTGGGCGCCGTTTCCGTTCCAGCGTCGTGTGTGGGAGGAGATGGCGCGCGGCCGCGGAGGATTGCTGCATTCGAGCACCGGCAGCGGCAAGACGCTGGCGGTGTGGCTGGGTGCGCTGGCGGCGCTGCGCGATGAGGTCGGCGCCCGGGCGCGCGTACATGGCGGCAGGTCGATCGCACCGCCGCTGACGGTCCTCTGGATCACGCCGATGCGCGCGCTGGCCGCCGACACGCTGCGCGCGCTCGAAGCGCCGATGGCGGCGCTGTGCCCCGGCTGGACCGCCGCACTGCGCAGCGGCGATACGACCCCGGCGCAGCGTGCCGCGCAGGACCGACGGCTGCCGACCGTGCTCGTGACGACGCCGGAGAGCCTCTCGCTGCTGCTGTCGCGCGCCGACGCGCGCGATCAGATCGGTCAGGTGCGGCTGGTCGTCGTCGACGAGTGGCATGAACTGATGGGCAACAAGCGCGGCGTGCAGACGCAGCTGGCGTTGGCGCGGCTGCGTCGCTTCGCCTCGTCTCGCGCCCTCTCCCGCTTGCGAGAGAGGGCGGGGGAGAGGGCGGCGGAGAGGGCCGGCGGCAGTGGAAGTGCCCTGATGACCTGGGGGCTGTCGGCGACGCTCGGCAATCTCGACGAGGCCATGCGGACCTTGCAGGGCACCGAGGTCGCCGACGCCGAGGCCGTGATCGTCCACGGCGAGACCGACAAGACGCTGGTCATCGACACGCTGCTGCCGGAGACCGCCGAGCGGTTCGCCTGGGCGGGTCACATGGGCCTGCGCATGCTGCCGCAGGTGGTGGCGGCGATCGAGGCCAGCGTGAGCTGCCTCGTCTTCACCAACATGCGATCGCAGGCCGAGCGCTGGTACCGCGCGCTGCTGGAGGCGCG
The DNA here is from genome assembly GCA_004210455.1 of Rubrivivax sp. Classification (GTDB taxonomy): domain Bacteria; phylum Pseudomonadota; class Gammaproteobacteria; order Burkholderiales; family Burkholderiaceae_C; genus Roseateles. The sequence goes on from SEFA01000051.1 coordinate 37,947, forward strand.
TCCCGATTGGGCCGGCGTGCTGGCGCTGCACCACGGCTCGCTGGACCGCGAGGTGCGCGAATGGGTCGAGCTCGGTCTCAAGGAGGGCCGCGTAAAGGCCGCCGTGTGCACCTCCAGCCTCGACCTCGGCGTGGACTTCCTGCCGGTGGACCGCGTGCTGCAGATCGGCTCCGCCAAGGGCGTCGCGCGGCTGGTGCAGCGCGCCGGCCGCTCCGGCCACGCGCCGGGCCGGCCGTCGCGAATCACGCTGGTGCCGACGCACAGTCTGGAGCTGGTCGAAGCCGCCGCCGCCCGCGCAGCCGTCCGCGCCGGCCGGATCGAGGCGCGGCACAGCCCGCGCGCGCCGCTGGACGTGCTGGTCCAGCACCTGGTCACCGTGGCGCTGGGCGGCGGCTTCCGCCCGGACGAACTGCTCGCCGAGGTGCGCGGCACCGTCGCCTACGAGGCGCTCGCCGACGGGAACTGGCAGTGGTGCCTGGATTTCGTGCGACAGGGCGGACCCTCGCTGACGGCCTATCCGGACTACCACCGCGTCGTGCCCGACGACGAGGGGGTCTGGCGCGTGCCCGACGCGCGCCTGGCCCGACGCCATCGGGTCAACATCGGCACCATCGTCAGCGACGCGGCGATCAGCGTCCAGTACCTCAGCGGCGGCAAGCTGGGCAGCGTCGAGGAGGGCTTCATCGCGCGCCTGAAACCGGGCGACGCGTTCATGTTCAGCGGCCGGCTGCTGGAGCTGGTGCGGGTCGAGCAGATGACGGCACTGGTGCGGCGCGCCACGTCCGGGCGCGCCGCCTTGCCGCGCTGGAACGGCGGTCGCATGCCGCTGTCGAGCACGCTCGCCGATGCGGTGCTGCGCGAGTTGGCCGACGCCGACGCAGGCCGCTTCGATTCACCCGAGATGCAGTGCGTGCGGCCGCTGATCGACATCCAGCGACGCTGGTCCGGCGTGCCCGGTCCCGACACGCTGGTCGCGGAGACGCTCAAGTCGCGCGAGGGCTGGCATCTCTTCCTGTACCCCTTCGCCGGGCGGCAGGTGCATCTGGGGCTGGCCGGACTGATCGCGTGGCGCGCGGCTCAGCCGGAGACCGGCACCTTCTCGATCGCGCTCAACGACTATGGCATCGAGCTGCTCAGCGCCAAGCCGATCGACTGGGGGACGCGCCTGCCCGCGCTCCTCACGCTGCCGCCGATGGACGAGCTGCTGCGCGAGGTGCTCGCCAGCCTGAACGCCACCGAGCTGGCACGACGGCGTTTCCGCGAGATCGCGCGCATCGCGGGGCTGATCTTCCAGAGCCATCCCGGAGAACGTCGCAGCAACCGGCAGCTGCAGGCGTCCGCGACGCTGTTCTTCGAGGTCTTCCAGCAGCACGATCCGGGCAACCGGCTCCTGGTGCAGGCGGAGCAGGAGCTGTTGACGCAGGAGCTGGACGTGAGTCACCTGGCGGCGGCCCTGGCGCGCATGGAGCGGCAGACGCTGCAGGTGCATGCGCTGAAGAAACCGACGCCGCTGGCCTTTCCGCTGATGGTGGAGCGTTTCCGCGAGAAGCTCAGCAACGAGTCGCTGGGCGATCGCATCGCGCGCATGGTGTCGGAACTGGAGCGCAGCGCCGGCGGCGAGGCGGTCGGCACCGCGCGCCAGCCCGCGGAGCGCGCGCTGGCGGTGTTCGCGAAGAAGGACTCGCCGCAGTTCGCGATCCAGGCGAGTCAGGCCGTCGACGCGGTGCAGGACTCGCTCGCGTTGGAGACGCGTGGCGAGGCGCCTGCGCGCCGTCCCGGCGGCCGGCGGTCGGACCGGGCCGCGAGGGCACGGCGATGACGGAAGGGGACACGGCGACGATGACGACGGGCGACGATCCGCCGCAGGGCGCGCTCGCGACGACGCTCGCCGGCGAGCGCGTCTGGCTGCTGCCCGGGCGCGCGCTGTGGTGGCCCGCGACGCGCACGCTGTTCGTGGCCGACGTGCACCTCGGCAAGGCCGCGAGCTTCCGTGCGCTGGGACAGCCGGTGCCCTCGGGCACGACGCGCGACAACCTCGACCGCCTCAGCGCGCTGATCGACGAACGGCGTGCGCGGCGATTGGTCGTGCTCGGCGACTTCCTGCATGCCGCCGCGGCGCAGCAGCCGCTGGTCCTGGAGCCCGCGCATCGCTGGCGGGAGCGGCATGCGGGCGTCGCATGCCTGCTGATCCGCGGCAACCACGACAGCCGCGCCGGAGACCCGCCGCCGTCGCTGCGCTTCGACATCGTCGATGAGCCTCATGCGATGGGCCCGTTCGCGGCCTGTCACCATCCCCGCCGCGTGGACCATGCCTACGTGCTCGCCGGGCATCTGCATCCCGCGACGACCTTGCACGGTCGTGCGCACGAGCGTCACCGGCTGCCGTGTTTCGCTGAATCCGAGGGCCTGATGATCCTGCCCGCGTTCGGTGCCTTCACCGGCACCACGCAGGCCGGGTTGCCGGCAGGTTCGCGTTGTCACGCGGTCGGCGGCGGCGCGGTCTGGCCCGCATGAAGCGTCGCATATGGCGAGAGGCGTGAGGCGTGAGGCGTGAGGCGTGAGGCGCCCCCCGCCATGCCGCGTCAGAGGTGGAATCCTCCGACGTCGGTATGGAAGTCGCCGATCTCCGTCCATTCGTTCAGGTCGGCCGGCACGGCGAAGCGTGCGGACAGCGCCTTGGCCGCTTCCTCCGCCGAAGCGAAGGAATCCCCCCACGGCATGCTGTCGTGTTTCACGCGCCAGCGCCGCGACAGTCGCGGTTTGATGGTGAACGTGCCATCCAGGCTCTGGAAAACGTAAGAGACGGTGTCGAGGTCCATGCGCGCTGCTCCGGGTCGCCTCCGGTGTGTCGACCCTAGCGCAAGGAGCGGCAACTGTCATGCCCGCGTCGCGGATGGGAGTGACGGTCCGGCGTTCGCACGTGGCGAAGCCGGCCCCCTGACGCGGGCCCGACATTCGCCCGGGCGGAGGGCCGGCGGCACGTCGCTTGCCGCCTAGCGCTTCAATGACACATCCCTGGCGATTCTTCAGGGCGGGCGGCGCGGACCAAGCGCGCATCGAGTCCGCCGACGACCTCCTGCATCTCCGCGACCTCGACCAGAAACGCTGGGTCGCGCTGGCCTGTCCCACCCGCGGCCTTGAATTCGACGAACGCACCCTCGATCTCATCGACCTCGATCGCGACGGCCGCATCCGCGCGCCCGAGCTGATCGCCGCCGCCGAATGGGTCGGCGCGCGGCTCAAGGACTGGCAGCCACTGCTGCGCGGCGACGCGCGGCTCGCGCCGGATTCCCTGGCGGAGACCGATGAAGGCCGTGCGCTGGCGGAGGAACTCCGACGCACGCTGGACCTGACGGGACATGCGCAGCAATCGGACATCGGTCTGGACGAGGTCCGCGAACGACAGTCCCACCTCGCCGCCGAACGGCACAACGGCGACGGCATCGTGCCGTTGGCGGCGATCGAGGACCCCGGGGATCGCGCCATCGCGCAGCGCATCGGCGAGGCGATGGGCACCGTCGCCGACGCGGGCGGCCAGCCCGGCATCGACGAGACCCGGATCAAGGCCTTCTTCGATCAGGCGGCGACGCTGCTCGCCTGGCACCGCGAGGGCGAGGCCGAAGCCGGCTGCGCGGGCCGCCGCGCGGCAGCGATGGCCGTGCAGGCGGTGCATGACAAGGTGGAGGACTTCTTCGCGCGTTGCCGGCTCGCGAGCTACGACGCGTCCGCCGCAACCACGCTCAACGCGACCGAACCCGAGCAACTGAAGGCGCATGCCACCGGGCTGCTGTCGCTGGAAGCCGGCGTGCTCAGGCAGATGCCCATCGCGCCGGTGTCGCCAGGCGCGGCGCTGCCCCTGGACGATCGCGCCAATCCCGCCTGGCGCGGCGCGCTTGCCGCCTTGCGCAAGCAGGCCTTGCAGCCCGACTTCGGCGACAGCCTGGACGAGCGTGACTGGCTGCGCTTGAAGGACGAGGTCCGGGCCTGCCGGGAGTGGCAGCGGCGCCAGCCGACGGGGCCGGTCGCGGCGCTGGGCGTCGAGGTCGTGGCCTCCCTCGCCGCCGGGCAGCCTGGCGGACATCTCGACGACGTGCGCGCGCGCCTGCTGAAGCAGGTGGAAGACGACCGCGCCGCCGCGCCGCGTCACGCAGCGCTGAACGATCTCGAGAAGCTGTTGCTGCTGCAGCGCCACCTGCTGCGGCTCGCCCGCAACTTCGTGTCCTTCGAGGATTTCTACGAAGGACGCGGCGCCATCTTCCAGGCCGGCACGCTGTTCGTCGACGGTCGCGCCTGCGAGCTGTGCGTCGACGTGGCCGATGCGGCCAGGCATGCGCCGATCGCGGGGCTGGCGAAGGCCTACCTCGTGTACGTCGAGTGCGAGCGCCTCAACCAGAAGCGCACGCGCGTGGCGGTGGTCAGCGCGGGCGACGTGGACTTCCTGTTCGTCGGACGCAATGGCCTGTTCTACGACCGCGACGGCCACGACTGGGACGCGCGCATCGTCAAGGTGATCGAGAACCCCATCAGCGTGGGCCAGGCCTTCCTGTCGCCGTACAAGAAGCTGGTGCGCCTGGTCGAGGAGCAGGTGGCCAAGCGGGCCGCGGCCAGCGACTCGACGCAGCAGGGCAAGCTGGGTGCTTTCGCGGGACGTGTCGCGACGGCGGATCAGCCGCCGGTCGCGACCGCCATGGCGGCCAACGCGGCCGCGCCGGCCGGGACGCCGCCGCCGGCGGGTCTTCCGCTGCCGGGTCGCCGCGTCGACGTGGGTACCGTGGCGGCGCTGGGCGTCGCGCTGGGGAGCATCAGCACGGTCATCGTCGGCCTGTTCGGGCGCTTCATCGAACTCGGCTGGTGGATCCCGCTGGGCGTCCTCGGCATCGTGCTGTCGATCTCCGGCCCCAGCATGCTGATCGCCTGGCTCAAGCTGCGCCAGCGCAGCCTCGGTCCCATCCTGGACGCGAGCGGCTGGGCCATCAACAACCGGATGAAGCTCAGCACCAGGCTGGGGACCGCGTTGACGAAACGCCCGCGGCCGGTGCCGCAGGCGGTCAAGCTGGCGGTGCCTCGTCGTCCTGCTTCCGGGGATGCGGCCGCGTGAACAGCGGCAGCACCGCCAGGATGAGCAGCGCCAGCAGCATGCTGAAGACGGCCGTGGCCTCGCGGCCCAGCCCGCAGGCGATGCCGATGGCGGCGGTCATCCAGATGCTGGCGGCGGTGGTCAGGCCGTGGACCTGCTCCTCGTCCTTGAGCTTGAGGATCGCACCCGCACCCAGGAAACCGATGCCCGCGATCACGCCCTGCAGCACGCGGCTCATGTCGGCCAGCGCCATGCCGCCCTGCTGAGGCACCAGCACGAAGAGCGCCGCGCCCAGCGACACCAGCATGTGCGTGCGGATGCCCGCCGCCTTGCCGTGGTGCTCACGCTCGTAGCCGAGGATGCCGCCCAGCACCGCCGCCAACAGCAGGCGCACCGCGATGCGGGTGATCTGTGCGACGTCGGGGACGTCGGAGAATTCGGATCGCACGGTCTCGACGACCTCGTCCGTCCAGGTGCTCATGGCGACTCCTTCCCGCTCGGCTTCCCGCTCGGCTTCCCGCTCGGCTTCCCGCTCGGCTTCTCGATCGGTGTGGCGACCGGCCCCGTCTCCGCGCCGTTCCCGAGCTTCGATTCCAGCGCGCTGTCCAGCGCGGCCTCACGCGCCGCTTCGGCCTCCGCCTCCACCGCGTCGAAATCGTAGCCCTCGGCGGGATGCAGCTGCCAGGCGCCGCCGCCGGTGAGTCGCAGCACGTGGGTGTGATGCTGCAGGACGGCATGGCGGTGGGCGATGCTCACCAGCGTGACGCCGTCGCGGCACAGGCGCTCGTAGAGTCGGCGCTCGTTGCAGCTGTCCAGTGCGCTGGTGGCCTCATCGAGGATCACCATCTTCGGCGTGCGCACCAGCACCCGCGCGAAGGCCAGGCGCTGCTGCTCGCCCATGGACAGCAGCTTCTCCCAGTCCTGCGCGGCGTCCAGACCGCCGACGCGGTCGGCGAGTTCGGGCAGGCAGACCTCGTCGAGGATCGCGCGCAGCGCGTCGTCGTCGAGCTCGGTGCTGGTGTCCGGGTAGATCATCTGGCTGCGCAGCGTGCCGGGCTGCAGGTAGGGCCGCTGCGGCAGGAAGAAGACGTCCTCCAGCGGTGGATGCTCGATCGTTCCTTCGCCGCAGCGCCACAGGCCGGCGATCGCTCGCAGCAGCGAGCTCTTGCCGCAGCCGCTGACCCCGGTGATCAGCAGGCTCTCGCCGGGCTGGAGCGCGACATCGAGCTTCTCCACGAGCAGCCGGTCGAACTGCGGTGTGTACAGCGTCAGGCCGCGCAGCGCGAGTTGCTCGGCGTGTTTCGTCGCAATCTTCTCGCGGGCGCGCTCGTGGCGGGGCTTGCGCTTGTGCATGACCTCGGAGAGCGCATGCAGCCGGTCGATGCCGGCGACGAAACGGCTGAGGCTCTCGAAGTTGTCGACGATCAGCGACACGGCGGTCAGCACCGCCGCGAAAGCGCCGGCGGCCTGCACGGCGGCGCCGACCTCGAGATCGCCGGACAGCACGCGTTCGGCCAGGATCACCGCCGGCACGACCAGCGTCAGCTGACTGAAGCCGCGCTGGAAGAGGTTGAGCGCGCGCTGCTTGCGGATCAGCTTCCAGTAGTTCTGGTAAACGGACTCGAAGCGGCCTTCGATGTGGGCGCGCTCCTGGGGCTCGCCGCGGTAGAAGGCGATGGATTCGGCGTTCTCGCGCAGGCGCATGAGTCCGAAGCGGAAGTCGGCCTCGCGGCGCAGCTGCCAGAAGTTGAGCTGGATCAGCGGCGAGCCGAAGACGTAGAGCGCGAGGAAGGTGCCCACGGTCGCGTAGACGACGAGGAAGGCGACCAGCATCTTCGACAGCGACCACAGCACGGCGCAGAAGGCGACCAGCTGCATCAGGGAGCCCAGCATCAGCAGCATGAAATGCGTGGAGCGGCCGGTGAAGGTGTTGATGTCCTCGGAAATGCGCTGGTCGGGGTTGTCGATGTCACCCGCCGCGCCGGCGCCGATCTCGTAGTACTTGCGCCCGTCGAGGTAGCCGTCGAGGAACCTGCCGGTGAGCCAGCGCCGCCAGTGGTTGGAGAACGCGTCGCGCATGTAGTAGTAGAAGGCGTACACGGGCACGGCGAAGCCCAGCACGATGAGGCTGTCGCGCACCGCGAGCCAGAAGCGCGAGTGGTTGCGCTCGGCAAGGGCGGAGGTCATCTCGCCGGTCTTGTCGTTGAGCATGACGGCGAGCTGGGTCTCGCAGAGCATCAGCACGATCATGAGCAGCAGCAGACCCCAGGCGGCCTTGCGCTGGTCGCCGAGCCAGTAAGGCCTGGCGATCTGCATGAACTGGCGCCAGGCGGCGGCGGACAGGCGCGGCGGACGACGTCGCCGGGCTTTCTTGGGCGCGGGTGGCGCGGACGGAGCGGACGGCGGCAGGTCCGTCGCGGGAGAGGAGGGGTG
>SEFA01000052.1 GCA_004210455.1 Rubrivivax sp.
CCAGCGACAAGGTGAGCGCCGCCGGCACATGTGCCGGCGGCGCTCACCTTGTCGCTGGCCTCCGACACCGGGCGCAGCGATCATGACGCCGTCACGGCGTCGGGCGCGGTGAAGGTTGCGGGCCTGGAAGCCGGCGCCTCGCTCGCCTTCAGCCTCGACAGGGGCAAGACCTGGACAGCGCATGACGCGGACGCGCTCCTGCCGGATTCGCTGTTCGGTGCCGACGGTGCCAAGCATCTGGCGGTCAAGCAGATCGACGCGGTCGGCAACGAAGGCGCGGTCGCGGACCTGTCCTTCGTGCTCGACCGGACGGCGCCCGACGCGCCGCGCTGGACGATGCCGGTGGACAAGCCGGTGCTGAGCGCGGCCGATGTCATCGCGCTCCAGGGCGTCGAAGCGGACGCGCTTGTCGAATATCGAACGGATGCCGCGGCACCGTGGCTCGTCGCGACAGAAGGTCAGATCCCGACCGCGCGGTTCCTGCACGACGGCACCACGCGCATCGAGGTGCGCCAGACCGACGTGGCCGGCAACGTGAGTGCGACGTCGACGCTGGTCGCCACCGTCGACGTGACCGCGCCGCCCGCGCCGACCTTGTCGCTCCAGAAGGACACCGGCCTCAGCGATCACGACCTGATCACCGCATCGGGATCGGTGAACGTCTCGGGCCTGGAGGCGGGCGGCACGCTGGCGTTCAGCCTCGACGGCGGCAAGACCTGGACCCCGCGCGGCGGCGACGCGGTGCTGCCGGACTCGCTGTTCGGCGCCGACGGGTTGCAGCAGCTGCAGGTCAAGCAGATCGATGCCAGCAGCAACGAGAGCGCGGTCGCGACACTGACCTTCATGCTGGACCGGACCGCGCCCGACGCCTTGCACTGGACGATGCCGGTCGACAAGCCGGCGCTGGGTCTGGGCGACATGATCGCGCTGCAGGGCGCCGAGCCGGGCGCGCGCGTCGAGTTCCAGCTCGAGGATCATCCACTGTCGCCGTGGCTGGTCGCCAACGACGGCCAGATCGCGATGTCCATGTTCCATCAGGATGGACCTGCGTACCTCAGCGTGCGTCAGACGGACGTGGCCGGCAACGTGGGGCCGGTGACGATGTTGAGGCCCGACATCGACGTCACCCGACCCGCGGCGCCAACGGTGGTGTTGCTTCATGACACCGGCGCCAGCAGCACGGACCGCATCACCTCGTCGAGCGACTTCCAGGTCGGCGGCCTCGAGTCGGGCGCCAGGCTGCTGGTCAGCCGGGACAGCGGCTCGTCATGGAAGGAGATTCCGGCGGACACCGTCGCGCTCGATGAACTGAACCAGTCATGGAACTACGGTGCCCTGAACCTCCAGTTCAAGCAGGTGGATGCAGCGGGCAACATCGGTGACGCCGCCGCACTGAGCTTCACGCTGGACCGCGAGGCCCGCGCGCCCGGTTGGTCATCCTCGAACCCGGACCACAGCGTCGACGCGACGACCTTGAACGGGCAGGACACCTTCAAGGTGCAAGCCGGCAGGAGTGCCGGATCCGTGGCGGACAGCCTGGCTTACCGCATCGATGGCGGCGCTTGGGAGACGGTTCCCGCCGATGGCCTGCTGCCCTTGAGCCAGTTCGGTGCCGACGGTCGACATCTGGTGGAACTGCGCCAGACCGACCTGGCCGGCAACGTGGCCGTGAGGACGGTCGACGTGGCCCTCGACACGACGCCGCCGCCGGCGCCGACGCTTGCGCTGTTCCACGATGACGGATCGAGCGCCACGGATCGTGTGAGCACCGATGGCAGGGTGATGGTCTCCGGGCCTGGCCTGCTCGGTCTGAATTTCCAGACGCGTGTGAACGGAGCGGCGGGGTGGGTGGACGAACATCTCGGGGACGACCTTCCCCGCGTGTACGGCGGCATGGGCGAGACCGCCCTCGAAGTGCGGTTCATCGACGCCGCGGGCAACATCGGTCCGTCGAGCGTTCTCCATTACACGGTGGTTCAGTCGCCGATCTGATGGCGCGCGAAGCGGCCCGCTCGTGGCCTTGCCGCCCCCTAGGTCCGAGGTGTCACGCGAACGCTCGATGACCTAGCATCTGCCGCGGCCGGCCTCTTGCGGGGCCGGCCGTTCCCTTTCCAGTGGGGCGTGGGGGCGACGTGGCGGTATTCACCCGATCGATGGAGGTCCGTCCGGCAACGGCGACGGGGGCTATCCAGCGGCTTGCGCTGCTGGTGGCGCTGCCCTTGCTGTCGCTCTGGGCCGTTCATCTGTTCTCCCAGCAGTACGGCACCGCCATGCCGGACCAGGTGCTGCGCCTGACCGAGGCCCGGCTGCTCCCGGGCGACGCCCGAGATCCGGCGCAGGTGCCCGGTGCCATTCGCCAAGTCCCTCCCGGTGCGTCGCCGGCATCCGGCGCCTCGGGCGTCGTGTCCCGGCCTTTGAATCCCACGGCCACCCCGACGCCGTTGCCGTCCACGATGCCGACGACGCCCGCCGTGCCCCTGGCGCCGGGCCATGTGGTCGCGCTGCCGGTCCAGATCCATGACACCGAGGTCCCCGGCCCGCTCTGGTTCGCCCTCGACTTCCGGCTGGACCGGGCCGCCGAAGCGCCGTACTGGCTGGTGATCCAGCATCGGCCCGCCGCGACGGTGTATCTGGATGGCCAGCTGATCGCGACCTCCAGTCCGGGCAACGGTGTCGCGGCCGAAGACGAGGACGACCTCGCGCAGCGCGGTCTGCTGCTTGCGGGGCGACGCCTGCAGGTGAGCATCCCGCCTGCCCTGCTGCCCGCTGGCGAACACCGTATCAGTCTGCGTCTCGCCCGTCCGGGTTTCGAAGGCGCCGGCCTCTCCGCGCCGTTGCTGGGGCCGTCCACGCAGATCCGCGCGCTGCAGGAGGGTCGCCGCTTCTGGCAGGTGATCCGCGTGACGACGGCGCTCGCCGGCATCGTGATCGGCGCGTTCATGCTGATGGTCTGGCTCGCGCTGCGCCAGGAATGGCTCTATGGCGTCACCGGTTTGTTCTGTCTGTGCACAGCACTGCTGCTGTCACCGTATCTGCTCAACGGCGCGCTCTTCCCGGCGCCCTGGTGGCGGGTGGCGCTCGATCTGGCCGACGTGATCTCGAAGGCGGGCCTGCTGTTCCTGGTGGCGCGGCTGTCGGGCATCGGCGCGCGCTGGCCCGAGAAGATGGCCGTCGCCTATCTGGTGCTCGGCATCGTGATCGACGGCGCCGCCGCCCTGCTCGGCTGGAGCTGGACCGACTTCCATCATCCGTGGCCCTGGTGGGCGCTCGGCAGCCGCACCGTGGTGCTGGGCGCCGCCGCGCTGCTCGCGGCCCGCGCCGCGCTGGCGACGCCCCGGCGCGCCCATCTGGTCGGCGCCTGCGCGGTGGCGTTGTCGGCCTGGGTCTGGCTCTATGTGAGCTGGTTCGCGCTCGTGCTGTCCCGGCAGATGAGTGTGGTCGACATCAACGTCGTCGGCCATGCGGCGTTGATCGCGATCGCGGGCGTGGCGCTGCAGCGGCGTTTCGTCGGTTCGCTGCGTGACGAGGCGATGGCGCGCATCCGGCTTGAACAGGCGCTGGACGCCCGCACCCGCGAGCTGCAGGACCGCTGGGAGGACCTGCAGGACAGCGAGCGTCAGCGCACCGCCGCCCAGGAGCGCGAGCGCCTGCTGCAGGAGATGCACGACGGCCTGGGCTCGCAGCTGGTGACCGCGCGGCTGTGCGCCGAACGCGGCGTGTCGCCGCAATCGCTGGTCGAACAGCTCGACGAGTGCATCCGCGAGATGCGGCTGACAGTCGATGCGCTCGCCGTCACCGACGGCGACCTCACGCTGCTGCTCGCCAACCTGCGGCACCGGATGGCGCCGCGGCTGCAGGACGCGGGGCTCGAACTCGACTGGCAACTGACCGACGTGCCGCTGCTGCCGACATTGCGCGGCACCGGGGGGCGGGAGCTGATCCGCATCGTGCAGGAGGCGCTCAGCAACATCATCCACCACGCCGGCGCGACGCGGGTCCGTTTTTCGACGCGCGTCGACGAGGCACGGGGACAGGTCTTGCTGTCCATCGTCGACAACGGCTGCGGGATGGCGGCCGACCTGCGCCAGGGCAACGGCCTGCGCGGCATGCGCCGCCGCGCGGAGCGCATCGCCGCCGACATCGACTGGCGTGCGCCGGAGGAAGCGCCGGTCGAGGGCGGCACCGAACTGTTGCTGCGTCTGCCCCTGCGCGTCGGCAATTGAGTCGCTCCCGACACGTTCTGGAGTCATCTCTCCACTTTGTGCGCTCTATCGAATCCCCTGATGGGGCGCGGATGGCGATCGGCGAGAATCCGCGCCGTACCTTGGAGACAGAACAATGGAGAAGAACTGGCTGAAGCACTATCCGGCAGGAGTGCCTGCCGAGATCGATGCGGACGTCTATCCCTCGCTCGTCGAGCTGATGGAAGCGGCGTTCAAGCAGTTCCCGGAACGCCCGGCGTACAAGATGCTGGGCAAGTCGATCAGCTTCGCGCAGATCGACGAAGCCTCGCGCGCGCTGGCCGCCTACCTGCAGGGGCTGGGCCTGGAGAAGGGCGATCGCGTCGCGATCATGATGCCCAACATGCCGCAGTACCCGGTCGCCGTCGCGGCCGTGCTGCGCGCGGGCTACGTGGTGGTCAACGTCAACCCGCTGTACACGCCGCGCGAGCTGGAGCACCAGCTCAAGGACGCCGGCGCGAAGGCGATCGTCATCGTCGAGAACTTCGCCGCAACGCTGCAGCAGGTGCTCGCGAACGTGCCGACCAAGCACATCGTGCTCGCCGCGATGGGCGACATGCTGGGCTTCGCCAAGGGCATGGTCGTCAACTACGTCGTGCGCAAGATCAAGAAGCTGGTGCCGGCCTTCGAGCTGCCGTCGGCGGTGCGCTTCAACGACGCCGTCTCCAAGGGCCGCGGCCAGACCTACAAGCGTCCGACCGTCGGCCCCAACGACATCGCGGTGTTGCAGTACACCGGCGGCACGACGGGCGTTTCCAAGGGCGCGGTGCTGCTGCATCGCAACCTGGTGGCCAACACGCTGCAGTGCGAGGCCTGGTACCAGCCCGCGCTGAAGAAGAAGCCCGCCGATGAGCAGCTGGTGAGCGTCTGCGCGCTGCCGCTGTATCACATCTTCGGTTTCACCACGAATCTGATGCTGTCGATGCGCGTCGGCGGCTGCAACGTGCTGATCCCCAACCCGCGCGACCTGCCGGCGGTGTTCAAGGAATTGAGCCACCACAAGATCCACAGCCTGCCGGCGGTCAACACGCTGTTCATGGCGATGGCCAACCATCCGCAGTTCAACACCGTGGACTGGAGCGGGCTGGTGATCTCGGTCGGCGGCGGCATGGCCGTGCAGCAGGCGACGGCCAAGCTGTGGCTGGAAAAGACCGGCTGCCCGATCGTCGAAGGCTACGGCCTGTCGGAGACCTCGCCGGTCGCGTGCTGCAACCCGACGGACAGCACGGCCTACACCGGTTCGATCGGTCTGCCGCTGTCCGGCACGGAGGTGACGCTGCTCGACGACGACGGCAACGAAGTCCCGGCCGGTACGAGTGGGGAGATCGCGATCCGCGGCCCGCAGGTGATGGCGGGTTACTGGCAGCGGCCCGACGAGACGGCCAAGGTCATGACGTCCGACGGCTACTTCCGCACCGGCGACATCGGCACGGTGGACGAGCGCGGCTTCTTCCGCATCGTCGACCGCAAGAAGGACATGATCCTGGTCAGCGGCTTCAACGTCTATCCGAACGAGATCGAGGACGTGCTGACCCAGATGCCGGGCGTGGCCGAGTGCGCCGCGGTCGGCGTGCCCGACGAGAAGGCCGGCGAGGCGGTGAAGGTCGTGATCGTGCGCCGCAATCCGGCGGTGACCGAAGCCGACGTGAAGGCCTTCTGCGAAGCCAACCTCACCGGCTACAAGCGCCCGCGGATCATCGAGTTCCGGACGGAACTGCCAAAGACGCCGGTTGGCAAGGTGCTGCGTCGTGAATTGCGCGACAAGAAGTAGCAGTCGGTAGCAGTTTTAGGGATTGCACTTGGGCGAAACCCGCCCTTGACGGCCTAAAGTTCGCCCTCCTGAGGAGGAGGCAAGGCCGTGCTCGAAGAACGCTACGAAAAGACAGAGGCCGGGAGGGCGGAGATCAAGACACGCGCGCTGGTGCAGGCCCGCGTGGCGCGCAACCTGTTGCTGGTGATCGACGCCAGCAAGTCCGGGGGCGACTGGGTGGGGGTGGTGCAAGGCGCCGCGCCTGCGGATCTCGAGCTGCTGGTGCAGCATCAACTCGTGAAGGTGACGGCCGGCGCGCCGTTGTCGCGGCCCATGGGCCCGGTGTCGATCGCGACGCCGATGGGCTCGGGCGCGCCGTCGTCGCGGATGAGCGGCGCTTCGGCGTCGCGGCCCGCGCCGTCGCGGCTGGCCGGCGCACCGACCTCGTCGCTGCCGTTCCAGGAGCTCTACACCGCGCTGAGCGCCTTCGCCAAGCAGCAGGGACTGCTGAAGGGTTACAAGATCGCGCTGGAGGTCGAGCAGTGCGCCGACATGAACCAGCTGCAGACGCTGGCGCTGGACATCATCGACCGTGTGCGCGCCGCCAAGGGCGACGCCGCGGCGCACGAGCTGCGTGCGACACTGGGGTTCAACTGAACCGGACCGCCTGACCTTCCTGGAGGCGGTCCTTCCATTGTTGGGAGCCCCTCCATGTCCACGTCCTACCGCGTCGCGGTGCTGGTCGGCAGCCTGCGCAAGGCGTCGTTCAACCGCAAGCTGGCCCTCGCGCTGGCCGATATCGCCCCCGCTGAATTGAAGCTCGAGATCGTCGAGATCGGCGCGCTGCCCTTCTACAACGAAGACGACGCGGCCACGCCGCCGGCGCCGTGGGTGGAATTCCGCAACGCGGTGAAGTCCGCGGACGCGGTGCTGTTCGTGAGCCCCGAATACAACCGCTCGATCCCCGGCGTGCTGAAGAACGCACTGGACGTGGGATCGCGGCCTTACGGTCAGAGCGCCTTCGACGGCAAGCCCGCGGCGGTGATCACGCTGTCGCCGGGCGCGTTGGGCGGCTTCGGCGCCAACCATCACCTGCGCCAGGTGCTGGCGTGCCTGAACACGCCGCTGCTGCCGTCGCCGGAGGTCTACCTCGGCGGCGCGGCCGACATGTTCAAGGACGACGGCAGCTTCGCGAAGCCGGAGACGGAAGCCTTCCTGCGCAAGGTCCTGACGACCTTCGCCGCCTGGGTGGGCAAGCACAAGGGGTGAACGTTGGCGGCGAGGTTGTTTGTCGAGCAGCCGCTGGGTGCGGCGGGGCTCGAAGCTGAGTTGGCGCTGCCCTCCGGGGCGGCGCGCCATGTCCAGGTCTTGCGCCTGCAGCCGGGGGACGAGGTCACGCTGTTCGATGGCAGCGGGGAAGAGTGGACCGCGGCGGTCACGGCGATGGGACGCAGCGAGGTCCGCGTCGCGCTGAAGTCGCGTCAGGCGGTGGATCGCGAGCTCAAGCGCGCGGTGACGCTGGCCGTCGTGATGCCGGCCAACGACCGGATGGACGGCATCGTCGAAAAGGCCTGCGAGCTCGGCGCGGTGGCGATCCAGCCGCTGATGAGCGAGCGCTCCGTGTTGCGTCTCACCGGCGACCGCGCGGAAAAGAAGCGCGCGCACTGGCAAGGCGTCGCGATCGCGGCGGCCGAGCAGTGTGGTCGCGCCAAGCCCTTGCAGGTCGCGCCAGTGAAGACGCTGGCGTCCTGGCTCGCCGAGCTACCCGTCGATGCCGACGAGCAGCGCTGGCTGCTGAGCCCCGTGGCCGCGCAGCCGCTGTCGGCGCTGGCGTCATCATCGAGCGATGCGCAGCAGCGCATCACGGTCCTCAGCGGCCCCGAAGGCGGCCTCAGCGAGGCCGAGGAGCAGTCTGCGCGCTCACGCGGCTTCAGCGCCGCGAAGCTCGGTCCCAGGATCCTGCGGGCCGACACCGCGCCGCTCGCCGTACTCGGCTGGATAGCCCTGCGAGACGCTTGAGGATCTCTTCTCCGAGCGCCCGGCTCAGATTTCATTCGTAATGCGCCAGCAGGGGAATGGAGTCGCGAGCGGTGTGCAATATCCGCGCCACGTGAACGACGTTGTGGGCGACGTCAGCGATGTAGAGGATCTGGCATGAACGGTGAATGCGTCGGCGCAATCCGCTGGACGCGTATCGCGGAATCACTCGGTATGACTCCGCCATCGAGGCAAGGCCGAAGACCTTTTGCACCAGCTCGTGCGTGAAACTGCGCGCGTTCCTTGGGTCGTGTCGGCCGATGTACTCGGCGATGCCGTCCAGATCTGCCGACGCCTCCGTCAGGAGACGTACCTGCATGCGCCGCCTACCTCAGATGCGGGTACTTCTGGAATAGGCGCTCGAAAGCCTCTTCAGCCGGAATTCCTCCACCGGCCTTGATCTCTGCAAGCCCACGTTCGATCGAGGCATCGAGCGCTCGCCATTGCGCTTCGCGCCAACCTCGAAGTTCCTCACTCTCGCGCAGCACCTGCGTGCGCGATGAATACTTTCCGCTCTCAATCAGATTCAGCACGATGGCCTCCAGTTCGGGTCCCAGATCTGCGTGAATCATCTCGGTCATTCCCTCGAAAAGAAATCGCATCGTCGGGGGAGGCTCATCCCCACCAAGGGGGCCCACCTTAGTCGGAGTTACTCGTCGGAGTCAGTGTTGCCGGCGTTCTGCTTGCGCGCCGAGCCGGCGACGAGGTCGAACTTGAAGAGCCGGCATTCGATCGGGCCGTTCCACATCGGGATGCGGCGCGATTCCTTCAGTCGCATCTTGCTGGGCAGCTTCATTTCCGGGCAGAGCAGCCACGCGGTCCACCCCGCCGGATGCTGCGTGTAGGCGCGCTTCCAGTGCGCCGAGAGGCGAGGGAAGAAGTCGTCGCCTGCATCTCGTTCCTCGGACAGCGGACCCGACGGCGCGCCGCCGTCCATGCGCTGCGTGCCGGCCTTGCCGCGGACCTCGATCCGCTCGCCGTAGGGCGGGTTGAGCATCAGCGTGCCGGCCATGTCGTCCGGCAGCGCCGGGGCCGGCCGCTCCAGCGCGTCACCGCCGTTGAACTGGATGTACTGCGCCACGCCGGCGCGCTCCGCATTGCGTCGCGCGAAGTCGACCATCCGGAAGGAAACGTCGCTGGCGAAGATCGGCACCGCGGAAGGTCGCTCCGCCGCGCGCGCCTGGTCCTTGATCGCGCGCCAGGTCGACAGCAGCGGCTGGAACGGCTTGAGCTTCTCGAACGCGAAACGCCGCTGGATGCCCGGCGCGATGTTGCAGGCGATGGTCGCCGCTTCGACGGGGATCGTGCCCGACCCACAGCACGGATCGTGCAGCGCGCCGCCCGCTTCGCGCGTGCCCTTCCAGCCCGCCGCGGCCAGCATCGCCGCTGCGAGTGTTTCCTTCAACGGTGCATCGCCCTTGTCCTCGCGCCAGCCGCGCTTGAACAACGATTCGCCCGAGCTGTCGACGTAGACCGTCGCCAGGTCTTCGGTCAGGTGCAGCTGCAGCGGCAGATCCGGCCAGCGCGTGTCGACGCTGGGCCGCTCGCCGTGCGCGTCGCGCAGAATGTCGCAGACGGCGTCCTTCACCCGCAGCGTCGCGAAGTTCAGGCTGTGCAGCGGTGAGCGCTGCGCCGTCGTATCGACGCGCAGCGTCTGCTGCGGCGTGATCCAGCGCGTCCAGTCGACGGTGCGCGCGATCGCGTAGATGTCGTCCTCGTGCCGGTACTTCTCACGCGCGACCTCGATCAGCACGCGCTGCGTGAGCCGGCTGTGCAGATTGAGCCGCATCACCGCCGCAAGGGTGCCGTACAGGCCGACGCCGCCGCGGAAGGCCTTCGGGCCCTGCAGGCACTCGTCCGGGCCGAGGATGTCGCGCACCTCGGCCTCCAGCC
The DNA here is from genome assembly GCA_004210455.1 of Rubrivivax sp. GTDB lineage: Bacteria > Pseudomonadota > Gammaproteobacteria > Burkholderiales > Burkholderiaceae_C > Roseateles. The sequence continues at coordinate 9,922 of SEFA01000052.1, forward strand.
AATCTTCGACGCCGGCGGCGCAGGGCAGGAACAGGTGATAGGCGGAATCGGACATCGTGGGTGCGGCGTGAGTCGGGCGCCGCGGCGCCCGGGAGGATCAGTCGCGCATTGTCCCACCGACGTCGGACTCCCTCTCCCGCTTGCGGGACAGGGCAGGGGTGAGGGCCAGCGGCGGTGGCAGTACGGCTTCAGCGCGACTTGCGCAGATTCGCTGGCGCGAGCTTGAGGGCCTCGCGGTACTTCGCGACGGTGCGTCGCGCGACGGTGATGCCCTGCTCGCCGAGCATGGTCGACAGCTGGCTGTCGGACAGGGGGCTCGCGGTGTCCTCTGCGGCGATGAACTGCTTGATCAACGCACGCACCGCGGTGCTGGACGCGTTGCCGCCGGCCTCCGTCGACAGGCTGGACCCGAAGAAGTACTTCAGCTCGAAGGTCCCCCACGGCGTCGCCATGTACTTGGCGGTCGTGACGCGTGAGATCGTCGATTCATGCAGGCCAAGTTCGTCGGCGATCTCGCGCAGCACGAGCGGCTTCATCGCCAGCTCGCCATGCGTGAAGAACCCGCGCTGGCGCTCGACGATCGCCTCGCTCACGCGCTGGATCGTGTCGAAGCGCTGCTGGATGTTCTTGATGAACCAGCGCGCCTCCTGCAACTGCCCGCCCAGCGGGGAGTTGCTGACGCCGCCGCGCGTCGCGCGCAGCGCCTGCGCGTAGAGATCGTTGATCCGCAACTTCGGCAGCACATCCGGATTGATGGAGACGCGGAAGTTGCGTCCCGCCTTCTGCACGATCACGTCGGGGATGACGGGCCGGTTCTCGCTGCGCGCGTAGCGTCGTCCCGGCTTGGGCTCCAGCCCGGCGATCAGCGACTGCGCGTCGCGCAGCAGCTCCTCATCCGCGCCGGTCAGCGACATCAGCCGCCGCCAGTCGCGCTTGGCGAGCAGATCCAGATGCCGACGGCAGACGACCACCGCCAGCGCCTGCTCTGGCGAGCGCGACAGCAGCCGCAGCTGCAGCTCCAGGCATTCACCCAGGTCGCGTGCGCCGACGCCCGCAGGCTCCATCGACTGCAGCCACTTGAGCGCGACCTTGAAGCGGTCGAGCAGTTCTTCGCGCTGTTCCAGATCGGCTTCTTCGCCGAGGATCGCGGCGACGATGTCCTCGAGCGGATCCTCGAGATACCCGTCCTCGTTGAGCGACTCGATCAGCGCGAGCAGCGCCGCGCGATCCACCGCGCTCAGGTTCATGCCGGGGATCTGTCCGCGCAGCACATCCTGCAGGGACTCATCGGGCGCTTCGGTCTCGGGGCGCTCGTCGTCGTCCCCCGACGACGACGACGCGCTGCCGGGCGTCTCGCGGATGCCGTCGAAGTCGTCGCGCTCGGTGCCGTTCTCCCAGTCGTCGCGCTCGGTGGTGCCGAACTCCTCGGCGCGCATCTCGTCACCGGCCGGCGCGTCTCCCGCGGGCGCCTCCGACTCGGACTGCGCGACGCGCTCCTCGCGCTCCTCGCGCTCGGTCATGCGCTCCTGCGTCGCCGTGGGCAACGGCGCGTCGAATTCCTCGTCGGTCTCCAGCAGCGGGTTGCTCGCGAGCATCTGCTCCACCTCCTGGTGGAGCTCCAGCGTCGACAACTGCAACAGACGGATGGACTGCTGCAGCTGAGGCGTCAGCGCAAGATGCTGGGACAGGCGAACCTGTAGCGTCGGCCTCATGTCGACTCCCGGCCCTTACATCTTGAAGTGTTCGCCGAGGTAGACCCTGCGCACGTCCTGATGCTCGACGATGTGCTGGGGCGTGCCTTCGGCGAGCACCGCCCCTTCGCTGATGATGTAGGCGCGGTCGCAGATGCCCAGCGTTTCGCGCACATTGTGGTCGGTGATGAGCACGCCGATGCCGCGCTGCTTCAGGAAGCGGATGATCCGCTGGATCTCCAGCACGGCGATCGGGTCGACGCCGGCGAAAGGCTCGTCCAGCAGGATGAAGCGCGGCTGCGTGGCCAGCGCGCGGGCGATCTCGACGCGGCGGCGCTCGCCGCCGGACAGCGCCGGTGCGGGCGTGTCGCGCAGCTTCTCGATCGACAGCTCGTTGAGCAGCTTGTCCAGCTCCGCGTCGATGCGCGACGAGGGCCAGGACTTGCCCTTGTCGTCGAGCTGCAGCTCCAGCACGGCGCGGATGTTCTCCTCGACGTTGAGCTTGCGGAAAATCGAGGCTTCCTGCGGCAGGTAGCTCAGCCCCATGCGCGCGCGCTGGTGGATGGGCAAGGTCTGCACCGGCTGGCCGTCGATCTGGATCTCGCCGGCATCGGCGCGCACCAGACCCACGATCATGTAGAAACTGGTCGTCTTGCCGGCGCCGTTCGGACCGAGCAGGCCGATCACCTCGCCGCTGTGCAGGTCGAGGTGGACGTCCTTGACCACCTTCCTGACGCCGTAAGACTTCTGCAGCCCCCAGGCCTGGAGGCGGCTCCGGGAGGGATTCGTGCGGGCTTCCGTCATTGCTGGGGGGACTGGCGAGGCGTCAGGTTGATGCTGGGGCGCAAGGGCAGCGGGGCGCTGCTGGCCGGCGGCGGTTCGCTCGCGGCGTTGCGCGGCATCAGGACGACACGGCCGCGGCCGCTGGGATGCGGAGAGCCGGCGCCGGTCTCGACGACCAGGCGCTCGGTGCGGTTGTCGTAGTTCAGCGTGGCGCCGGACAACGCCTGCTTCAACTGGTCACCCTGCATCACCCGCGCTTCGGCATTGCCGACCAGGCGGATGGTCTCGGTGCGGGTGTCGTATTCGATCTGGTCGGCCCGACCCTCGATGCGCTCGCCGGGGTTGTCACGGTCCTGGCGGAAGTGGACCTGCTTGGCGGACGTACCGTTGGCGTACGCCTGGTAATAACCGTCGCTGGTCTCCTGGACGTCCATCCGATCCGCCCGCAGCTCCATCGACCCCTTGGTCATGATGACGTTGCCGTTGAACTCGGAACGCTGCTTGACCTTGTCGATCGCGCCTTCCCGGTCGAAGACCAGGTTCAGCGGCTTCGCATGGTCATCCTTCGCAGCCTGCGCCCATGGCGCGGCCAAGGCCAACGCAAGCGCGGTGGACAACAGCAAAGGGCGGCGAAGCGACATGGGAGATCCTGACGGCACAAAACTTGCTGGCCATTCTAGCCATCGCTTGGGGCGGGAGCAGGACCTCTTCCCGCGTGAGCGAGGGGCCTAGTCTTCGCGCTTGTGGAAAGTTCGGTTTTGGTGCATCGGGGATGCGCGGAAACAAGGGACCGAGCAAGAGCCACCCGACTGGGGCCCCTCTTCTCCGTGTCCCTCCTTTGTCGGCCGCCCCGGCCGACAAATTCCTTCCTGATACCTCCGAAGAGGGGCCCCAGTCGGGCGGCTCAGGCGACGTTCGCTGCGGGTTCGGTGCCCTGGTATCCGCGCGGCACGGCACCCAGCAGTCGCTTGGTGTACTCCTGCTTCGGAGCCGCGAGCAGTGCGCGCGCGTCGGCCTGCTCGACGACATCGCCGTGCTGCATGACCAGCACCTCGTCGGAGATGAATTTCACCACCGCCAGGTCATGGCTGATGAAGATGTAGCTCAGCCCGAATTCGTCCTGCAGGTCCTTCAACAGGTTGAGCACCTGGGCCTGGACGGAAACGTCCAGCGCCGAGACCGCCTCGTCGAGCACCAGGACCTCGGGCTGCAAGGTCAGGCAGCGCGCAATGGCAATGCGCTGGCGCTGGCCGCCCGAGAACTCGTGCGGATACTTGTGCAAGGCCGATTCGTCCAGACCGACCTTCTTCAGCAACGCACTGGCCGTGGCGAGACGCTCGTCATGGCTCTTGCCGATGCCGTGGATCTCCATCGGCTCCAGCAGGGTCTGCGCGATCGTGAAGCGCGGGTTCAGCGAGGCATACGGGTTCTGGAAGACGACCTGGATGCGGCGACGCATCTTCTGCCACTCGGGCCCGTTCATCTTCAACAGGTCCTTGCCTTCGAAGAGCACCTCGCCGCCGGTGGGTTCATGCAGACGCAGCAGCGTGAGGCCCATCGTCGTCTTGCCGGAACCGGATTCGCCCACCACGCCGAGCGTGTGGCCCTTGCGCAGCTGGAAGTCGACGCCCTTGACGGCCTTGAACTCGGTCTTGCTGAACAGGCCCGACTTGAAGAAGAAGCTCTTCTTCAGGCCCTTGACCTCGAGGATCACCGGCGCGGCCGGATCCTTCGCCTTGCCGGTGCGATCGGACGCGGATCGACCCGCGATGTGGTCGTCGATGACCATCAGGCGCGCCGGGTTCTCGGTGAGCGACGGCCGGCAGGCCAGCAGCGCCTTGGTGTAGGCGTCCTGCGGGTGGTGGAAGATGTCGGCCACCGCCGCCTTCTCGCGGATCTCGCCGTGGCGCATGACGACGACCTGGTCGGCGATCTCGCCCACCACGCCGAGGTCGTGCGAGATGAACAGCATGCTCATCTTGTGCGACTCCTTGAGGCGTGCGAGCAGTTCCATCACCTGGCGCTGGATGGTGACGTCGAGCGCGGTGGTGGGCTCGTCGGCGATCAGCAGCTTGGGGCTGCAGGCCAGCGCGACCGCGATCATCACGCGCTGCTGCTGTCCGCCGGACATCTCGTGCGGATAGCTCTTCAGGCGGCGCTTGGGATCGGGGATGCCGACCTCGTTGAGCAGTTCCTCGGCACGGACCAGCGCCTGACGCTTGCTCATGCCCAGGTGCTTGATCAGCGGCTCCATGATCTGGTCCGCGACCGGGAAGACCGGGTTCAGCGAACTCATCGGATCCTGGAACACGCAGGCGATCTCGCGCCCGCGCACGGACTGCAGTTCGCGCAGCGAGGTCTTCAGCAGGTCGCGGCCCTGGAACAGGATCGCGCCGGTGCGCTCGGCGTTGTCGGGCAGCAGGTTGAGGATGGACATGGCCGTCACGCTCTTGCCCGAGCCGGACTCGCCCACGAGGGCGACGGTGCCGTTCTCCGGGATGTCGAAGCTGACGCCCTTGACGGCCAGCTGGCGTTGCATGACGCCGTCGACCTTGCCCATGCGGAAGGCGACCTTCAGGTCTTGAATGCTCAACAGCATGGCGTTACTCCAGACCGCGCAGTTTGGGATCGAGCGCGTCGCGCAGCGCATCCGTGAAGAGGGCGAAGGCCGTGACGAACACCGCCATGAAGCCGGTCACCGCGGCCAGCTGCCACCAGTAGCCGAGGATGAGCTCGCTCTGCGCCTCGGCCAGCATCGTGCCCCAGGAGACCTGGTCCACGCTGACGCCCAGACCCAGGTAGGACAGGATGACCTCGCTCTTGATGAAGCCGACGACGTGCAGCGAGAGCTGCACGAGGGCCACGTGCGAGACGTTGGGCAGGATGTGCTTGAACATGCGCGAGCTCTTGCTCGCGCCGATGGCCTCGGCGCTGCGGACGTATTCGCGCACGGAGTGCTTCATGAACTCGGCGCGCACCAGGCGGTAGATGCCGGTCCAGCCCGCCAGGCCCAGGATCATCACGACCGGCAGCACGCCGCGGCCGAAGACCACCGCGAAGGCGAAGATCAGCAGGATGTTGGGCATCGCCGTGAAGACGTTGTAGACCCACTCCAGGAAGTCGCCGACCTTGCCGCCGTAGAAGCCCGACAGCGCACCCAGCACGGTGCCGATGAGCGTGGCCACGAGCGCGGCCAGCACGCCGACCATGATGGAGATCTCGGCGCCCTTGATGGCCTTGGCGAGCACGTCGCGGCCCAGGCGGTCGCCGCCGAAGGGCAGCGTCTCGGCGCGCGGCGCCTCGTCGGTCTTGTACTGCTTGGCCTTCTCGGCCCACTCGGCGTACTTGGGCGCGAGCGGGTCGATGTCGCTGAGGTCGACGTTGGGACCCTTGGGCTGCACGATGGCGCCGGCGCTTTCCGCGGGCGCGGGGCCCACGAAGTTCGGCGGCGCGTTCGGCACGCCGGTTTCCTTCTGCCAGTCGCCGGCCACCAGGCCCAGGCCGGCCGCCACGACCAGCAGCAGCGACAAGGCGACGACGACCATCGCGAACATGCCGAGCTTGTCGGCCTTCAGACGACGCCAGGAGGCGTACCAGACGCCACGCGAGCGTTGCGGCGTCACGGCCGCGGGTTGGTTGGACAGCACTGCGCTCATTTGAGGACCACCCGGGGGTCAACCAGCTTGTAGAGGAGGTCGGTGATCAGGTTGACCACCATGGTCAGCGCCGCGATGTAGATCGCGAAGGCCTGGATGACCGGATAGTCGTTGCGGTTGACCGCGAGCAGGATCTCGCGGCCCAGACCCGGGATGGAGAAGAAGACCTCCAGCAGGAAGGAGCCGACGAACACGCCGGGCAGGGCTACGGAGATGTTGGTCATGATCGGGATCATCGCGTTGCGCAGCACGTGCTTGAGCAGGATGACCTTTTCGGTCAGGCCCTTGGCGCGCGCGGTGCGGACGTACTCATGGCCGATCTCGTCGAGGAAGAAGGTGCGGTACAGCCGCGTGTACGGCGACAGCGCGACGGCCACCGCGACCAGCACCGGCAGCGGCGCGTAGGTCGTGAGATTGGTCCACAGCGAGTCGCTCCAGCCCTGCACCGGGAACCAGCCCAGCCGGAACGCGAAGAAGTACTGCGCCACGATCACGTAGACCAGCAGCGAGATCGACACCGCGACCGTGGTGAGGATCATGACCGCGCGGTCGGTGAGGCTGCCGCGCATGTAGGCCACGGCCAGCGCGAACGGGATCGCAAGGATGACCTCGAGCACCAGGATGGGCAGCATCACCGTCAGCGTGGCCGGCATGCGCGTGGCGAAGAGGTTGGCCACGGACTCGTTGGTGGCCCAGCTCTTGCCCCAGTCGAAGGTGACGATCTGCTGCAGGAAGATCAGCAGCTGTTCCCACACCGGCTTGTTCAGCCCGAGCTGCTCGCGGATGGCCTCGATCTGGTCCTGGCTGGCGTTCAGGCCGCCCAGCACTTCGGCGGGATCGCCGCCGAACCATTTGAAGAGGAAGAACACCAGCAGCACGACACCCAGCAAGGTGGGGATCATTTGCCACAGGCGCCTGATGAGATAGGCCGCCATACGCGCGGAACTCCAAGCAAGCGCCGCCGAGCCCGTCTTCGAACCCGGCGACCGATAAAGACAAACCCCGGACGCTTGTGACGGCCGGGGCCTGAGGGTCGAAAACCACGCGCGAGTCTACGTGAGCCCCCGCAGCCCCCGCACCGGCATTTGCCCTGAATCCATCGGAGAAAACTGATGAAGCATGCTCGTCGAAGCAGGGGCGTCCATCCGCAATGCGCCCCCCATCGCCCGTGCGATCAAGCTCTCGGGGTTGTTGGCATGGCGGGCGCGGACATCGCCCACTAGACTGACGCGCTTTCGAAATTGATGGACGGCTTCCAGATGCGACGCGGCATGGCCGGGACACGATCCCAGGCGCTCTTACTTTCGGCATCCCTGGCGATCCTGGCGGCCCTGACGGCGATCCCGTCGAGCGCCCGGGCCGCGGACGAGACGCCCACGAACGCCGCGCCCAAGGTGCTGCGCTACGCGATCCGCGCGGCCGAGACCGGCTTCGATCCGGCGCAGGTCACGGACCTGTACTCGCGCAACGTGACCGCGGGCATCTTCGACGCGCCGCTGCGCTACAGCTATCTGAGCCGGCCCTACCGCCTCGAGCCCGCCGTCACCGACGGCATGCCGGAGGTCAGCGACGACGCGCGCCGCTTCGTGTTCAAGCTCAAGCGCGGCGTGCTGTTCAGCGACGATCCGGCGTTCAAGGGCAAGCCGCGCGAGCTGGTCGCCGACGACCTGATCTACACGATCAAGCGCCACTACGACCCGCGCGTGAAGAGCGGTCACCTGTACCGCTTCGAAGGCGCGAAGATCCTCGGCCTGTCCGAGGTGCGCGCCGAGTCGCTGAAGAACAAGACGCCGTTCGACTACGACCGCCCGGTCGAGGGCCTGCGTGCGTTGGACCGCTACACGGTCGAGATGCGCGTGGCCAACAGCGATCCGCGCATGCTGCTGCACTTCGCCGATCCGATGGTGGGCATCGTGGCGCGCGAGGTCATCGAGACCTACGGCGACCGGATCATGGAGCATCCGGTCGGCACCGGCGCCTGGAAGCTGGCCGAGTGGCGCCGCTCGTCGCGCATCGTGCTGGAGAAGAATCCCAACTACCGCGACGAGCGCTATCACGAGGATGCCGCCGCCGCGAAGCCGGAACTGGCCGACGTCGTGCGCCGTCTGCAAGGCCGCAAGCTGCCGCTGATCGACCGCGTCGAGATCGCCGTGATCGAGGAAAGCCAGCCGCGCTGGCTGTCCTTCCTGCGCAAGGAATTCGACCTGCTCGACGACCTGCCGGCGGAGTTCGCGCCGGTCGGCATGCCGCAGAACAGGCTCGCGCCCAACCTCGTGAAGGAAGGCGTGAAGGCGGTGCGCTACGAGCGCGCGGACGTCGCGATCTCCTACTTCAACATGGAAGACCCGGTCGTCGGCGGCTACACGCCGGAGAAGATCGCGCTGCGCCGCGCGATCGCGCTGGGCGTGGACCTCGACCAGGAGATCCGCCTGCCGCGCCGCGGCCAGGCGATCCCGGCGCAGGGCATCGTCTCGCCGGGGGTGACCGGCTATGACAAGAACTTCAAGTCGGAGATGAGCCAGTTCGACCGCGCTCGCGCGAAGGCGCTGCTCGACCTGTACGGCTACGTCGACAAGGACGGCGACGGCTGGCGCGACCTGCCCGACGGCAGCCCGCTGGTGCTGGAATACGCGACGCAGCCCGACGGCCAGAACCGCCAGCTGGCCGAGCTCTGGCAGAAGAACATGGATGCGATCAACGTGCGCATCCGCTTCAAGCTCGCGAAGTGGCCGGAGAACCTGAAGGCCGCCAACGCCGGCAAGCTGCAGATGTGGGGCATGGGCTGGAGCGCGGACGTGCCCGACGGCGAGAACTTCCTCGGCCTGGGTTACGTCGGCAGCAAGGGGCAGTCCAACAAGGCGCGCTTCGACCTGCCGGAGTTCAACGCGCTGTACCGTCAGCAGCACGGCATGCCCGACGGCGCCGAGCGGCTCGCGGTGATCGACAAGGCCCAGCGCCTGCTGATCGCCTACATGCCCTACAAAGTGCATGTGCACCGCATCTTCACGGACATGACGCAGCCCTGGGTGATCGGCTACGACAAGAACCTGTACCAGCGCGATTTCTATTCGTACGTCGACATCGACACCGACGCGCTGGCCAAGGCCCGAACGAAGAAGTGATCTGACGCCGTGACCATGCCCCGCGCCCGCACCCTCCTGTCGATCCTGCGCGGGGTCGCCCTCGCGTCCGCGCTGGCGTCCGGCGCCATGCATGCCGCGACCGCGGCCGAGCCCAAGGTGCTGCGCTACGCCTTCCGCGTGGCGGAGACCGGCTTCGATCCCGCGAAGATCACCGACCTCTACTCGCGGATGATCACGCCGCACATGTTCGAAGGGCTCTACACCTACGACCAGCTCGCGCGTCCGGCGAAGATGAAGCCGCTGACCGCCGCGGCGCCGCCGGAGTCCTCCGATGACTTCAAGACGTGGACGGTGAAGCTGCGTCCGGGCATCCGCTTCGCCGACGATCCGGCGTTCAAGGGCAAGGCGCGCGAGCTGACCGCCGAGGACTACGTCTACTCGTTCAAGCGCTTCGCCGATCCGGCGGTGTCGTCGCCGGCGTGGAGCGAGGTCGAGGAACTCGAGCTGGTCGGTCTCAACGAGTACCACCAGCAGGTCCGCAAGTCCGGCAAGCCTTTCGACTATGACAAGCCCATCGAGGGCCTGCGGGCGCTGGATCGCTACACGCTGCAGTTCAAGTCGAAGGAGACGCGGCCGCGCCTGATGGAGGTCTTTGCGCAAGGGGACCTGTACGGCGCCGTCGCGCGCGAGGTGATCGAGGCCTATCCGGGCGATTCGATGGCGCATCCGGTGGGCACCGGACCGTTCGTGCTGAAGAACTGGCGCCGCAGCTCGCTGATCGTGCTGGAGCGCAACCCCCTCTACCGCGAGCGTTTCTACGATCAGGAAGTGGATCCTGCGCCCGACGACGCCGAAGGACTCGCGCTGAAGTCGCGATTCAAGGGCCGGCGACTGCCGATGATCGACCGCGTGGAGGTCGGCATCATCCAGGAGAACCAGCCGCGCTGGCTGTCCTTCCTGAACGGCGAGTACGACTTCATCGAGCGCACGCCGGAGGACTTCATCAACCAGGCGATGCCCAACGGGAAGATCGCGCCCAACCTCGAGAAGCAGGGCAAGCATGCCTACCGGACCGTGGCGTCGGACGTGCTGTTCACCGTGTTCAACATGGAGGACCCGGTGGTCGGCGGCTACACGCCGGACCGGATCGCGCTGCGCCGCGCGATCGGCCTGGCCATCGACGTGCAGCGCGAACTGACCCTGGTGCGACGGGGCCAGGCGATGGTGGCGCAGTCGTTGTACATGCCGGGGACGACGGGCTACGACCCGGCGTTCAAGAGCGACATGAGCAGCTTCGATCCTGCGCGTGCGAAAGCGCTGCTGGACCTGTACGGCTACGTCGACAAGGACGGCGACGGCTGGCGGGATCGTCCCGACGGCGCGCCGCTGGTGCTGGAGAGCCTGACCACGCCCGACCAGTTCCAGCGTCAGATCGACGAGATCGTCCAGAAGAACCTGAACGCGGTCGGTCTGCGCATCGCGTTCAAGACCGCGCAGTGGCCGGAGAACCTGAAGTCGCTGCGCGCGGGCAAGTACCAGATCTGGTCGCTGGGGACGAGCGCGTCCAAGCCCGATGGACAGGACTCGCTGGCGCGCATGTACAGCGGACAGATCGGCGCGCAGAACTACGCGCGCTTCAAACTGCCGGCCGTCGACAAGCTCTACGAGGAAGCCTCGCACCTGCCCGACGGGCCGGCGCGCACGAAGCTGTTCGACGAGACCAAGCGCTACGCGACCGCGTACATGCCCTACAAGTACCGCGGCCACCGTTTCATCACCGACATCGCCCAGCCGCAGCTGATCGGCTACCGCCGTCCGCAGTTCTGGCAGAACTGGTGGGAGTACGTGGACATCGATCCCGACGCCGCCGCGAAGTTCAAGCACTAGGTCCGACACCGATGCGCGCACGACTCCTCGCTTCCCTTGCCGCGCTCGTCCTGGGCGCGACCACCGTCGCGGCGGTCGCCGCACCGCCGCCGCAGCCGCAGCCCGCGAAGGTGCCGGAGTCTGCCGCGGCGCAGCCGGAGAAGGTGCTGCGCTACGCCTTCCTCGTCGCCGAGACCGGCTTCGATCCGGCGCAGCTGAGCGATCTGTACTCGCGCATCGTCACCGCCCACATCTTCGAGTCGCTCTACAACTACGACTACCTCGCGCGGCCGTTCAAGCTCAAGCCGAACACGGCGGCGGAGATGCCGCAGGTGTCGGAGGACTTCCGCACCTGGACCATCAAGATCCGTCCGGGCATCTACTTCGCCGACGATCCGGCGTTCAAGGGCAAACGGCGCGAGCTGACGGCGCAGGACTACGTCTACAGCCTCAAGCGCTTCTACGACCCGGCGACGAAGGGGCCGCTGTATTCGAGCTTCAAGCAGGAGGGCATCCTCGGCCTGGAGGAACTGCGCGTCGCGTCGCTGGAGACGAAGAAACCCTTCGACTACGACAAGCCGGTCGAGGGCGTGCGCGCGCTGGACCGCTATACGCTGCAGTTCAAGCTGGCGGGGCCGCGGCCGCGCTTCATCTACAACCTGGCCGGCGGCGACACCTACGGCGCCGTGGCGCGCGAAGTCATCGAGGCCTACGCCGGCAAGACGATGGAGCATCCGGTCGGCACGGGGCCGTTCATGCTGGAGCGCTGGCGGCGCGGGTCGCTGATCCGGCTGGTGAAGAACCCCGGCTTCCGCGAGGTCTTCTACGACGCGCAGCCGGCGCCGGGCGACACCGAAGGCGAGGCACTGGCGGCCCGCTTCAAGGGCCGCAAGCTGCCAATGGTGGACGCGGTGGAGATCAGCATCATCGAAGCCGGACAGCCGCGCTGGCTGTCGTATCTGAACCGCGAGTTCGACCTGCTGTATCAGCTGCCGGAGGAGTACGCGGACGTCGCGATCCCGCACGGCAAGCTGGCGCCCAACCTCGACAAGCAGGGGATGAAGCTGTACCGCGTGCTGGCGAGCGACCGCACGATGTACTACTTCAACATGGAGGACCCGACGGTCGGCGGCTACACGGCGGACAAGGTCGCGCTGCGCCGCGCGATCGGGCTGGCCACGGACGTGCCGACGGAGATCATCACCACGCGGCACTACCAGGCCGTGCCGGCCCAGTCTGTCATCGCACCGGGGACCTGGGGGTACGAGGACGACTACAAGAGCGAGAACAGCGATTACGACCTGGCTCGCGCCAAGGCGCTGCTCGACACCTACGGCTATGTCGACAAGGACGGCGACGGCTGGCGCGACAAGCCCGACGGCAGCCCGCTGGTGCTGGAGGTGGCGTCGACGCCGGATTCGCGTTCCAAGCCCTATGACGAGCTGTGGCAGCGCGACATGAACAAGCTGGGCATCCGGATGCGCATCCGCATGGCGCAGTGGCCGGAGAACCTGAAGTCGGCGCGCGCGGGGCAGTTGATGATCTGGCAGCTGGGCTTCAACAACTCGACGCCGGACGCGCAGCTGGGGCTGGAGCTGCTGTACGGGCCGGCGGCCGGCGGGCAGAACCTGGGACGTTTCAAGCTGGAACGCTACGACGACCTCTACCGCCGCATGATGGTGTTGCCCGACGGCCCCGAGCGCGCGGCCTTGCTGCGCGAAGCGCAGAAGGTGCTCACCGCCTACATGCCGCAGAAGTTCCGCGTGCACCGCATCGTCACCGACATCGCGCAGCCGTGGCTGTCGGGATACCGGCGACCTCTCTTCAACCAGATCTTCTGGCCCTACGTCGACATCGAGACGGAGAAGCTGCCGAAGCGCTGAGACCTCCTTGCGCCCTTTCCCGCACCGCGGGAGAGGGCGGGGGGTGAGGGCCAGCGGCCGCCGCAATACGGTGCTCCGAGCCCTCTGAAACGGGCCGGTCACACGCGTGACGGCGAGCCCGAGGGAACTCGGCTACCGTCAGGACTCGACAAGGAGTCCCGCATGCCACCGACGCCGCAGATCGATCACTACCGCCGTTTCCTGCACGAGCAGCGAGGCCTGGTCTTCGACGACTACGCGTCGCTGTGGGGTTGGTCGGTGACGGAGCTGGACGCGTTCTGGCGCAGCATCTGGGATCACTTCGACCTGCGCTCGGAGACGCCCTTCGACGCGGCGCTCTGCGAGGAACGCATGCCCGGCGCGGTGTGGTTCCGCGGCGCGACCTTGAACATCGCGGCGCAGGCCCTGCGTCATGTCGACGCGGCCGAAGCCGCCGGCCATCCCGCAATCGTCCACGCGAACGAGGCGATGCTCGCGCGCGGCGAACCCGGCGAGATGCGCTGGCCCGAGCTGCGGCGGCAGGTCGGCGCGGTCGCGGCCTCGATGCACGATCTCGGCGTTCGACGCGGCGATCGCGTCGCCGCCTACCTGCCCAACGTGCCGGCGACGGCCGTGGCCTTCCTCGCCGTCGCAAGTCTGGGCGCGGTCTGGTCGGTGTGCTCGCCCGACATGGGGCCGGTGGCGGTGCTGGACCGCTTCCGCCAGATCGAACCCAAGCTGCTGATCGCCGCCGACGGCGTGCGCTACGCGGGGCAGGACATCGACCGGATGACGATGCTCGGGCAACTGCTCGACGAACTGCCGACGGTGACGGACGTGGTGCTGCTCGGCAACCTGGACCCGCAGGCCGACCCGTCCCGGCTGGCACGACCCGCGGTCACTGCCGGTGCCGCTGGTTCCGCTGATGCCCGCGGCGCTCACCGCTGGGACACGCTGATCGCCAACACGCGGTCCCATGCACCGGAGGCCGTGCCCTTCGACCATCCGCTGTGGATCGTCTACTCCAGCGGCACGACAGGGCTGCCCAAGCCCATCGTGCACGGACATGGCGGCGTGCTGCTGGAGATGCTGAAGGGATCCATCCACAACAACGTGGGCGCGACGGCGGAGACGGGCGACCGCTTCCACTGGTACAGCTCGACGGGCTGGATCATGTGGAACTGCCAGGTCGGCGCGTTGATGGGCGGCACGACGATCTGCCTGTTCGACGGCAGTCCGGCCGGCCCGAAGGACGCCCCGGACTGGAGCACCTTGTGGCGCTTCGTGGCGTTGTCGGGCGCAACCTTCTTCGGCGCGGGCGCCGCGTTCTACGCGAGCTGCCTGAAGGCCGGTGTCGAGCCGCTGAAGCACGGCGACCTCAGCCGTCTGCGTGCGATCGGCAGCACGGGCAGTCCGTTGGCGGACGAGAGCTACGACTGGATCTGGGCGAACTGCCCGAAGCCCGGCGGCCGTCCGATCTGGATCTGCATCATCAGCGGCGGCACGGACTTCGCCGGAGCCTTCCTCACGGGCTTGATCACGGAGCCGCTGGTGCGCGGCCAGATGCAGGTGCGCAGCCTAGGCGCCGCGGTGCACGCGTTCTCGGAGGTGGATGCCGAGGGGCAGGGGCGAGTCTTGATCGACGAGGTCGGCGAGCTGGTCTGCACACGGCCGATGCCGTCGATGCCCCTCTATTTCTGGGGTGACCGGAACCACGAGCGCTACCTGTCGAGCTACTTCGACATGTACCGCGGCCCCAACGGCGAAGGCATCTGGCGCCACGGCGATTGGCTGCGCGTCACGCCGTCGGGCGGCGGGATCATCTACGGGCGTTCGGACGCGACGATCAACCGCCACGGCATCCGCATGGGCACGTCGGAGCTGTACCGCGCGGTGGAGACGCACCCGGAGGTGCTGGACAGCCTGGTGGTGGACCTCGAATACCTCGGCCGACCGAGCTGCCTGCTGCTGTTCGTCCAGCTCCGGGACGGAATGGCCTTGGACGACACCTTGCAGATGCGCTTGAAGACCTCGATCAAGAAGGCGCTATCCGCGCGCCATGTGCCGGACGAGATCCACCAGGTCGAGGCGATCCCGCGCACGCTCTCAGGCAAGAAGATGGAGTTGCCGATCAAGAAGCTGCTGCTCGGCGCGGCAGCGGAGCAGGTGATGAAGCGCGACGCGATGGCGAATGCGGAGGCGGTGGCGTGGTATCAGCGCTTTGCGCGGCGTCGTGAATGACCACGGATCGCTCGCTCTGAACGGTCGCATAGGTCGAGGACCTTGGCGGCCAGCTCCAATTGCTCGTCGAGCATGTGCCTCGATACCCATGCCTTCACCTTGTAGTCGGCGTGAGCTCGATTCCGTCGCTGGATCTCCAGCTCGTCCCCGATTTCACGTGAACAGGCAGCAATGTCTGCCGAGCAGGCGGGGTCCGGGTGCCTGAGGCGAGCGATCAGCGATTCATGACTACCCTTCAGCTCCACGGCCCGCGCCTTGCGCGGCAGTTTTCGTTCCCAATCGATGCAGCGGTGGTAAGAAGCGTCATACGCGCGGCCAATGGCCGCTCGTTGCCTGACTTCGACAGGACTGGAAGCGAGTTCCGTTGCGAGCAGCAGCAGATCGTGGCTCTTGATGGGCATGGGCATCCTTCCGGACGTGAAGGGGGATGATCAACGCACGGGACCGCGATGCCTGAGATTCAGGGAGAACACGCTGTTGAGAAGATCGCCATTGGCGAGTGCGTCGTAGAAGCGGTCGTTCCAGGTGTTGGCGTCTTCGCGGTCGAGGTCGAGATGCAGCACGTAGGAAATTCCGGCGACTCCTTCGAAGCACAGCATGTGCAACCACGGGTTGCCGTGGAGGCGTAGCCCGTGGGACCTGAGGAAACGCGCGGCGGCATTGAGTACCCGGAATGCGATGTCCGGCGTCTCGCCATGGGCCGCCAAGATGGCATTGATCTCCTCGTGGGCACTGGACCAATCGCCCTCCTCAAACTCTGCCAGCAGGTTCGGGGAGGCTGTACTTTCGCCTAGGAAAGAAGCGGGGCGCCGCAAGGCGGTCAGAAGTTCGTCGATCGTATGTGTCTGCGCTGCCAGCGCGCGCTCGACGTTCAGTGAATTCATTTCCATGATCGTTCTCCGAGGTGTGGATCCTTCGACCCGACTGCATGCAGTTTCAGCAATCGAAGGTTTCACGTCTTTCCTCCAAAGTGCGGACTCGATGGGGGAACTGATTCAGGGAGGTCAGTCCCCCTGTTCATCCTGATCACGGCCATTGCCACGGCGGCTGCCCGTACCCGACGCGAGACCGCTCGTGAGTCGCCGCCGGGCCCGCTACAGTCGATCTCCTCCGCGCTCGAATTCAAGACACCCCGTGACCCTGAAACGCACCTTGATCGCCCTGGCCCTGCTGTCGTTGCTCAGCGGTTGCGTGTCGGGCTACAGCGGTCTCCATCACGTCCGGCTGGGAATGATCGAGATCCCCTTGTCCTTCGCCTACATGGCGGTGGTCTACGCCTGGTACCGGCGCGACTCCATCCAGCGGCGCTTCTTCGGCGGCACGATGATGGGCGGCGGGGTCCTGGCCGCCACCTTGCTGGTGGTGCCGATCTACCTGTACAGCAGTCGACCGGAGGGCGCACGCGCGCGGCCGATCATGACCTTCCTGGGATTGATGCTGCTGTCCATGGTGATCTCGACGATAGGCGCCCTCCCGTTCATGGCGATGTAGTCGGGGGCATCCGGCGGTGTGTCTAAACGGGCCGACCTCGATCGTCGTGAAGAAGGAGGGATGTCTGCCCTTCGACCTCAACCTTCCACCGGGAGAGATGCATGACGACACGCGCGAATGACACGGCCGTCGGCCAGCAGGTGCTGGCGCTGCTGGGTAGGTATCAGGCTGCCGCTGCGGCCAAGGACGTGGATGCACTGCTGGCGCTGTACGCGCCGGATGCGCAGATCTACGACTGCTGGGACCAATGGTCGTATGACGGCGAGGCGCAATGGCGAGGCGCGGTGGAGCGCTGGTTCAAGATGGCAGGCGAGGGCGCCAACCGCGTGGTCTTCGACGAACCTCACGTGCACGCGAGCGGCGACATGGCCGCCCTGCACGCGTTCGTCCGCTACGAACTCGTGGTCCATGGCGAAACGAAGTTCACGATGGACAACCGCATCAGCTGGACGCTGCTGCGCCGCGAAGGGGCCTGGAAGATCGTCCACGAGCACACGTCGACGCCGTTGGCCGGCGAGGACATGAAGGGCGTGATCAACCGGACCGCCTAGGGCGTCGCGTCTGAACCTTGCGCGCCAGCGTTACATGACGCCTTCGCGTCGCTCCCGCGACGCGCCCCTGCTTCCAGGGACGGCGCCCTCCAGGGCAAGTTCCAGGCCTGTTGTTGACACCGACCGTTCACCGGTCTGTCACCCCGGCCTCTGAACATCCGCCGCGTTCCCCGCAACCGCGCCATCAAGACCTGACCCTCCGTCGGATCGTTGCGCGGCCGCGGTGCTTCCCGCCCGCCGACCTCCCTGGAGTCCCCATGCGCAAGCCCTTCGCCCGCTCACTGTCCGCCTTCCGCTCCCGCAGCATCACCCGCGCCTGCCTGCCGCTGGTGCTGGCCGTCGCCGCGCCCTTCGCGTCGGCCACCGTCGTCACCTTCGACGACCTGACCGACGACGGCCTCGTGCCCGCCAACTACGCCGGCCTCGACTGGTCCGCCAGCTCCTGGTTCCAGTACGCCGGCGAGCAGGCCCCGTACACGCCGCATTCCGGCGACCGCCGCGCCACGCTCGGCTTCGACGGCGACAGCTCGACCAGCGCCATCGGCTTCCTCACGCCCAGCACCTTCCAGGGCGCGTGGTTCTCCGGCTTCGACGGCGTCAACGTCGCCGTCGACCTGTACTTCGGCGGCGCGCTCGTCGCGTCGGCCTCCCTGCTCAACCTCAGCGACAGCCCCGCGTTCCTGGGCAGCGGCTACGCCGGCCTCGTCGACCGTCTCGTGTTCCGCAGCAACGATCCGGCCTTCTTCGTCATGGACGACCTGACCTTCGCCGCCGCCGTGCCGGAACCCGCCTCGGGCGCGCTCGCCCTCGGCGGCGTGGCCGTCGCCGCGCTGGTGATCCGCCGCCGCAAGTCCTCGCAGCACGCGAGCGCCGCCGTCAACGCCACCGCCACCGCCTGAGGAGTCCGACATGACGCAGCAGCAACCGCCCCGCCGCCAGTTCCTCCGCGCCGTCGCCGGCGCCGCCGGCGCCACCGCCGCGATGACCAGCTTCCCGCCGGCCATCGCCCGCGCGCTGTCCATCAAGGCGGCCGTGCGCACCGGCACGATCCAGGATGTCGAGCACATCGTCGTCCTGACGCAGGAGAACCGTTCCTTCGATCACTACTTCGGCACGATGAACGGCGTGCGCGGCTTCGGCGATCCGTTCCCGGCGCCGGTAGCGGACTCTGCCAACGTGAAGGGCCGCTCGGTCTGGGTCCAGCCCACCGTCAACAATGCCGCGCCCGGCGCGATCGCGCCCTTCCACCTGAACACCGCGCAGAACTTCGCCTTCATGCGCGTCAGCGGTACGCCGCACTCCTGGACGGATGCGCAGGCCGCCTGGGACCATGGCCGCATGAACAACTGGCCCAAGGCCAAGCAGAACCACTCGATGGGCCACTTCAAGGAGCAGGAACTGCCCTTCCAGTTCGCCCTGGCCAACGCCTTCACGCTGTGCGACGCGTACCACTGCGCGACGCAGACCGGCACCAACACCAACCGCCTGTTCATCTGGACCGGCACCAACGATCCCCTGCGTCTGGGCAACGGACCGTCCACGGACAACAGCCACGACTGGTTCAACCCGAACCCGCTCGACGACTACACTTGGACCACCTATCCGGAACGCCTGCAGTCGGCCGGCATCAGCTGGCAGGTCTACCAGAACATGGATGACAACTTCACCGACAACTCGCTGGCCGGGTTCAAGGTGTTCCGCGACGGCTGGTACAACCGCCCGGGCTTCTCGCAGGCGCTGAAGGATCGCGGCATCTCGACGCGCGACCTGGACCTGCTGCGCGAGGACGTGCTCAACAACCGGCTGCCGCAGGTGTCGTGGATCGTCGCGACGGCGGAGGGCTCCGAGCATCCGGGCCCGTCCAGCCCCGCGCAAGGCGCCGACTACACCGCCAAGGTGCTGGACGCGCTGACCGCCAACCCCGACGTCTGGGCCAAGACGGTCCTGTTCATCAACTTCGACGAGAACGACGGCTTCTTCGACCACGTGCCCCCGCCGGCCGCGCCCTCGTACGTGACCTGGAACGCGAACCCGGCGCAGGCGGTCCTCGCCGGCGCGTCGACCGTCGACACGACGGGCGAGTACTGCGAGATCCTCAACGGCGCGTCGGCCACCTACCTGCACCGTCCCTACGGCATGGGTCCGCGCGTGCCGCTGTACATCGTGTCGCCCTGGAGCAAGGGCGGCTGGGTGAACTCGCAGACCTCGGACCACACGTCGGTGCTGCGATTCATCGAAGCGCGCTTCGGCGTGAAGGAGACCAACATCGGCGCCTGGCGTCGCGCGGTGGCAGGCGACCTGACCTCGTGCTTCAACTTCGCCGATCCGGAAGACAGCGAGTTCTTCTCGAAGCTGCCCGGCACCGTCGCGCTGGCCAACCGGGCGCGGGCACTGCCGAGCACCACGACGCCGCCCGTCCCCGGCGCGTTGCAGTTGCCGTCGCAGGCTGCCGGCGTCCGTCCCGCCCGCGCGCTGCCCTATGACTTGCAGGCCACCTGCGCGGTCACTCCTGGCGCAGGCCCGAACGCGACGGCGATTGCCGTCACCTTCCAGAACGTTGGGAGTGCCGCGGCGGTGTTCCACGTCTACGACCGCACGCGCCTGGGTGAGATCCCGCGCCGCTACACCGTCGAAGCCGGCAAGCAGCTCACCGGCAGCTTCATGCCCCAGAGCGCGGGCGCGTATGACCTCTGGGTGCTCGGTCCCAACGGCTTCCATCGTCACCTCGCCGGCAATGCGCGGCGCGCGGCGGCCGCGGGTCAGCCCAACCCGGACGTCATCGCCAAGTCCGCGCCGGCCACCGGCGAGCTGGTGCTGACGCTGGTCAACACCGGGCCGGTCGCGGCGACCTTCAGCATCGCGCACAACCGCTACCAGGGCACCACGCCGCGCACGGTGAACGTGCCGGCGCGCAGCCGCAGCGAAGTGCGCATCGGTGTCGCCGTCGCGGCGCATTGGTACGACGTGTCGGTGCGCGTGAGCGGCCAGACCGACTTCCTGCGTCGCTTCGCCGGACACATCGAGACCGGCGCGCCGTCGGTCAGCGATCCGGCGATGGAAGGGGTGGCGAAGGCGGATCAGTACCGCGTGGCGGGCGCGTGAAGGCACGCTGAGCTCGGCGCACGCTTGGGCCGTCTCCCGCTTGCGGGAGAGGGCGGGGTGAGGGCCAGCGGCCGTCGCAGGACGTCTGGCGGGAGCGATGCTTGCCCAACTCGGGCCTCCCCATGACATCACGGAGGTCCTCATGTCCGTCATGCGTCATCGTCCACAACGACAAACGCGTTCCGTTCTCCGATCCACCGTGGCCGCTCTTGCGGCCGCTTCCGCCTTCTGCGGTGCAGCTGGTGGCGCGTTCGCGCAGACCGGCGGCGTCCCGCAGGATGCCGCCGGCTTCTCCGAGTACGTCGCCGCGCAGCTGCGTCAGCAACTGGGCGAAGCCACCGTGGTCGTCCGCGAGCCGCTCACGCTCGGCGTGGCGGACCAGCGCACGCGGATCGACAAGCTCTATGCAGGCTGCCAGACCAACCGCGGCAATTGCGCGGACGACGTGAACGCCTTCGTGAAGACGACGGCGCAGCAGTTCCGCGCCGCCACGATCCCTGCCACGCGCGAGTCGCTGCGACTCGCGGTGCGCACCGCCGCCTCCGTGCAGCAGGCGCAGCGCGACGTCGGCGGCGACGCGAACACCTTCCGTCCGCGGCCCTTCATCGGCCCGCTGGTGACGGTGCCGGTCTTCGACACGATGCGCGCGTCGCGCCTGATCAGCGAGAAGGACTACAAGACGCTGAACCTGTCGGTCGACCAGGTGCGCGAGACCGCGCGCAAGAACACCTACGACGCGATGCCGCAGGTGCTGCAGCATGCGAAGCCGGTGCCTGCCGGCGAAGTCGGCAAGCTCGACGGCGCCGTGCCGCAGCCGAGCCGGCTGATCTTCATCGACGACTGGAAGCCGCTCGCCGACGCCCAGAAGGGCAAGCTGATCGTCGCCGCGCCGGCCAACGACACGGTGCTCTACGTCAGCGACGACGACGCGTCCACGCTCGACGCGCTGCGCGCGCAGGTACGCGATCTCATGGGCAAGACCGCCAATCCGTTGACGGACGTGCTGCTGCGCTGGTCGCCGTCGGGCTGGGTGCCGGTGCAGTGACCTCGCGTCAGTGAACGAGGCTCAGCGTCCGCCGTTCATGGCGGACGCTGCCGGCGTGCCGCGGAACAGCCGCCGCGCCAGATGCCAGCCCGCGCGCTGCGCCGCGAGCCACAACCCCATCGCCAGGTAGAGCGAGCCGATCATGATCGCGGCGCGCGGCAACGGCGCGACGCCGTTCAGGACGCGGCCGACGGTGAGCGCGAGCGTGATCGCGCCCACCGTCGAACGCATGCCGGCCAGGCTGGACAACCAGGCCATCAGCGTCGGCAGTCCGACGGTCAGCAGCAGTGCGATGGCTTGCCATCCGCCCGCGGGCCGCGTGGGCTGCACGCGGAAGGTCGGGTTGGGCACGTAGAGGCGCAGGCGGTACACCGAGACGCTGGCGGAAATCCATGCTGCCTGCAGTCCTGCGACGACGGGCATCATCGTCGGCACCGCCCACACGAAGAAGCCCCACAGTGCCACGGCGGTCGTGATCATGGCCGGCGTTCCCTTCAGGCCGAGCAGCAGGCCGATCGCGAGGAACACCAGGCTCAGCCCCGCCATGGCGTCGCCGTAGACGGGCGCAAGCTGCAGGGCGAGACCGGCGACCGCGAAGCTCGCGGCGCCGACCCAGGGCGACAGCCGCTCCCAGCGTTCCGACTTGAGCCTTCTGGCCAGCCAGGCGGGCACGGCCTCGCGCAGGAAATCGAGCGCCTGGCCGACATACCCCATCACCACGCAGAAGATGACCACCGAGAACATGGCGGAGAAGCCGTGTTCGATCCCTTCGTTCACGCTGCCCGCGAGCACGCCGCTGAGCAGGCCGGCCAGCAGCCCGATCACCACCAGCGCCGCGTTGCGCGTCTTCACGCCCAGCTTCTGCACGGCGCCGAGTTCCGCCTCGCCGAGACCCAGCCGGCGCAGCAGCTGCCAACCCGCCCACTGCAGATGCAAGGGCAGCGTGTGCCCCATCAGGAGGGCGCCGATGAAGGCCTTGAACCGGTTTCCCTCGCTCGCCGAACTGGAGAGCTGGGCGATGCGGACCGTCGGCCCGAACTCCTGGAGCGTCGCCGCATCGGTGATGGGCGGCGGGTGGCGCTCCAGCACGGCCGCGAGCGCGGCTATGCGTTCGTCGCCGAGCAGGCGCTCGATGCGGAAGTCGCGCGACCAGTTGAAATGCTCGCGCAGCAGATCGATGAGATGCGGGGGCAGGTGGTCTTCGAGCTGCACCACGAGGTCTGCGAATCTCGCCGAGGCTTCGAGCTGCCGTTCCAGCGGCAGGTCGCCGAGATGGCGGCGTAGCGCCGGCATGGCGGCTTCCAGCTTCGCTGGACCCTGCTTGAGCAGGTGGATGAGCTCGTGGCAGAGGTCCTCGGGCGACGGTCCCGCGGCCTCCAGGAAGACGGGCTGAGCAGGCTGAGCGGGCTGCGGGGGTTGAGGGTGGAATGCGGGCGCAGGCGCCGCCGACGGAACGGGCGCGGGCGCCGCCGCGGGCGGGAACGGCGCCGTGGCGGGCCATTCGGAGTCGATCACCGCCTCGATCCGTTCCGCCATGGGCGATGCCGCGACGACCGCCGGCTCGTCGACCACGGCGGCCGCTTCCGTCACCACCGCTTCCGTCACCACTTCCGTCGCGGCCTCTTCCGCCGCGGCCTGCGCCGCGATCAGCTCCTGCCGGCGGGCGTGCGCGACGAGGCGGTCATAGGCCTCCCGCAGCGCCTGGTAGGCCTGGGCGTCGTCATCGGGTCGGGTCTTGCGCAGCGTCTTCGCATAGGCGCGCTTGATCTCGCCCAGGTCGCTGCTGGGCCCGGCCAGTCCCACCGCGGCGCAATCGCGGTGCCAGTCCTCGTGCCATGCCTCCATCGTCGCGCTCCGGGATCAGAAGCGGAAACCGCCGTCGATGCTGTCCAGCGCCTCGCGCATCTGCTGGCGGGCGTGGCGGATGGCGCGCGGGTCCTGCGTGTCCAGCGCCTGCTCGAACTCGCCGAGCCAGGATTGGATAGCGACGCGCTGCTCGCCGAGCCGGTCTTCGTAGAGGCGCTTCGCGCGCTCGACCAGGTAGCGGTTCTCCTCCTCGTCGCGCGGATGGCGCTTGAGCGCGCGCAGCTGCTGCAGCGCCTCGGCGATCTGCGACTCGCTCATCTCGGTGGCGGTGTTGCGGATCAGCGTGCTGACGGTGCGTCCGCCCTTCACGTCGCGCACGTCCACGTCCAGCAGGCCGTTGGCGTCGTAGGTGAAGCGCACCTCGATCGCGGACTCGCCCGCCGGCGCGGGCGTCAGCGGGATCGACAGCTTGCCCAGGTGCAGGTTGTCGCTGCCGACGGGCGACTCGCCCTGGCGGATGTCCAGCTCCACTTCCTTCTGGCCGTCGTGCATGCTGTAGAAGCGATCCATCCGCGACACCGGCACCGGCGTGTTGCGCTCGATGATCGGACTGAAGCGGTCACCCACGGTCTGGTTGCCGACACGCTGCGCGGTGATCACCCCCAGCGAGAACGGCATCACGTCCGTCAGCACCACCTCGTCCAGCGCCGCGTCGCGCGCCTTCAGGCCGGCCTGCACGGCGGCGCCCTGGGCGATCGCCTGGTCGGGATCGATGGTGCGCAGCGGCAGACGCTGGAACAGCCGCGTGATCATCTGGCGGACCATCGGCATGCGCGTCGCGCCGCCGACCAGGATCACCTCGTTCAGTGCGGCGGGCGAGAGCTGCGCGTCCTGCAGCGCGCGCTCGATCGGGCGGCGCAGGCGCTGCAGCAGCTCGGCGGTGGCGGACTCGAAATCGGCCCGCGTGATCTCCAGTTCGGCGCGTCGTCCGTCCAGCATCAGGCCGATGACGGCGCTGTCGCGCTCGCTGAGGTCGCGCTTGGCCTGCTCGGCGGCGCGCCACCACAGCGCGGGATCCTTCTGCAACCGCTCGCGCTCGGCGAGCGACAGCGCGCCGCAGCGCTCGATGAACAGCTTGCCCACGGCGTGCGCGAAGTCCTCGCCGCCCAGCCGCGTGTCGCCGGCGCTGGCGCGCACCTCGACGACGCCGTCGAAGTACTCCAGCACCGACACGTCGAAGGTGCCGCCGCCCAGGTCGAAGACCAGGAAGGTGCTGTTGTCGGGACGGTCCTGCAGGCCGTAGGCCAGGCCGGCGGCGGTGGGCTCGTTGAGCAGCCGCTCGACCTTGAGTCCGGCGAGCTCGCCCGCGGCGCGCGTGGCGCGTCGCTGGGCCTCGTTGAAGTAGGCCGGGACGGTGATGACGGCCTCGGTGACCGGTTCGCCCAGGAAGGCTTCGGCATCCGCCTTCAAGGACTGGAGCACCAGCGCGGACAGCTCCTCGGCGCGCAGGTTCCGGTCGCCGAGCCGCACCGTGCGGTCGGTGCCCATCATCCGCTTGAAGGCCTGTGCGGTGCGGGCCGGATCGGTGGCGGCGCGTTCGCGGGCGGCCAGGCCGGTGATCAGCTTGCCGGCGTCGTCGATGGCCACCGCCGACGGCGTGGCGAAGTCGCCCAGCGCGTTGGGGATCAGCTGGGGGCGGCCGTCGCGGAAGACGGCGATGAGGCTGTTGGTCGTGCCGAGGTCGATGCCGACGATCATGGGATTCGGAGGGGTCGGGTGTTGCGCCGCGGCGAGGATAGCGCCCACCCGAGCCCCGCCGGGCAGGCGATCACACGGGCGTGGCGCCGGCGTTGCGCACCGTCAACAGATCGCCGAGCCGCACGCGGCGGAGGAACTCCGGGCGGATCCGGTCCGCGACCGCGCTGACGACGTTGCTGCCGTCTTCCGAGGGATCGATGTGCACCCGGAAGGGGCGCTTGCCGAAGGGCGTGCCGACAACGTCCACCACGGCGAGGGCCACCTCGGTGGGATCCGCGTCGGCGGGTTCGGCGGCTGAGCGGAATGCGGCAAGAGGAAACGAGGGAAGAGGGCTCAGGCGAAGCCGCCGTTGGAACGCAAAACCTGGCTGTTGATCCAACCGCCGCTAGTGCCGACGAGGAAGGACACCGCGTTGGCGATGTCCTCGGGCGTGCCGAGGCGTTCCAGCGGAGCGACCTGGGCGACGCTGTCGATCTGCTCCTGCGACTTGCCCTTGAAGAAGAGCTCGGTGCCGACCGGGCCGGGGGCGACGGCGTTGACGGTGATCGAGCGGCCGCGCAGTTCGTTGGCCAGCACGTGGACCAGACCTTCGACACCGGCCTTGGACGCGATGTAGGGGCCGTAGTTGGGGAAGGATTTCGCGATCACGCTGGTCGACAGCGCCACGATGCGGCCGCCGGTGGCGACCTTCTCCGCGGCATGCGCCAGCACCAGGAAAGCGCCGCGCAGGTTGGTATCGATGACCTGGTCGAAGGTCTCCAGGCTGGACGGCTTGATCGCGCCCATCGGCATCACGCCGGCGCTGTGCACGACGGCGTCGAGGCGGCCGTAGCGGCGCAGCGCTTCTTCGAACAGCGTGGCGACCTGACCGGCATCGGACACGTCGGCCTGCACGGCGGTGGCGCGGCCGCCGGCGGCTTCGATGGCCGCGACGGTTTCCTGCGCCGCGGCGGCATTGCCGGCGTAGTTGACGACGACGGAGAAGCCGTCGGCGGCCAGCTGCCTGGCAATGGCCTGGCCGATGCCGCGGGAGCCGCCGGTGACGAGGGCGGTGCGCAGGCCGCGGTCGGTGGAGATCGAGGCCGAGATCGGGCCAGCGGTGGAGACGGAGGTCGAGTGGGAAGTGGCAGTCATGGTTGGCTCCAAGGGGTTGTTGGCAGGGGCTTCGGGATGGGGTGGACGGCTCGCGGTGGCGATGGAACGAATTCTGGTTGTTGATCCGTTCCGGAAAAAGGCATGACAATTGGCTTGTCAGTTCAACCTGACTCAACAAAAGTCGGCGAGGATGCGGGAATGGACCGATTCGAGACCCTTCAGCTGTTCACCCGGATCGTGGAACTGAGCAGCTTCACGCAGGCGGCCGCGCACCTGGACATCCCCCGGGCGACGGCCACGCACGCCATCAAGGCGCTGGAGGCGCGACTGGGCACGCGGCTGCTGGACCGGACCACCCGCGACGTGCGGCCGACGCTGGACGGCCAGGCGTATTACGAGCGCTGCGTGCTGGTGCTCAATGAGCTGGACGATGCCGAGGCCTCGCTGAAGCAGGTGGCGTCGAATCCGCGCGGGGTGCTGAGGGTGGACATGCACGGGGTGCATGCGTCGCAGATCGTGCTGCCGCGCATCGACGAGTTCCGCGAGCGCTTCCCGCAGATCGAGCTGGTCGTCAGCGGCGGCGACCGCCTGGTGGACCTGGTCCGCGAGGGCGTCGACTGCGTGCTGCGGGCAGGCACGCCGCGCGATTCGACGCTGGTGGCGCGCAAGCTGGCGTCCATGCCGCAGGCCATCTGCGCCAGTCCCGAATACCTCGAACGCGCCGGCACGCCGCGGCATCCCGATGATCTGCCGTGGCATCAGACGGTGCGCTTCTTCGCCAGCGGCGGCGGGGTGGACTATCCGCTCGAACTCATCGTGGACGGGCAACTGCGGCGCTATGCGCTGCCGGGCTGGATCTCGGTGAACGACGCCCAGAACTACCACGCCTGCGCGCTGCGCGGCTGCGGGCTGATTCAGGTGCCGCGCTTCCACCTGGAGCCCGACCTGCAGGCCGGACGGCTCGTCGAGGTGCTGCCGGACTGGCAGAGCCCGCCGATGACGCTCTCCGTGCTCTACCCGCAGCACCGGCAGCTGTCGCCGCGCGTGCGGGTGTTCGTGGACTGGCTGGCGCAGTTGTATGCGGAGCGCTTTCCGGAACCGCCCGCGGCCGTATGAGGACGAGGGGCTGACTACGCGCGACGACAGCGGTCGCCGGACGGAGCGGGATACTCGGCGTCATGTCCGGCGATCACCAAGCACCGAATCCACCCTCCGCGCCACGCAGCGACAACGACGCAAGCGGCCCCGGCGACACCGGCGCCCCCGGCGACCCTCCGGTGTCCGCGCACGCCGACCCGGACTTCCTGTCGGCGGTCCGCGATGACCTGACCGACTGGCGCCAATGGCTGGCCCGCGCCGTGGTCCTAGGATTCGCCGTGGCCGCCGGCCTGGCGGTCGTGGCCTTCACCTGGGTCAGCGAGCAGGCCATGGCGGGCTTCTCCGCCGTGCGGGCCTGGTCGCCCTGGGCCCCGCTCGTGTGGACGCCGGTGTGCACGGCCGGACTGGTGTGGCTGACCCGACGCTTCGTGCCGGGCGCCGCGGGTTCCGGCATCCCTCAGGTCATGGCCGCCCTGTCGCCCAAGGTCGATGCGGCCCGGCAAGGGCTCTTCGTGTCGCTGAAGCTCAGCGCCGCAAAGCTGTTCCTGGTGTCGGGCGGCCTGCTCGGGGGGCTGGCCATCGGCCGCGAGGGGCCGTCGGTGCAGATCGCCGCGGGGGTCATGCAACATGCCCAGCGGTGGCTACCCCGGCGATCGCCGCTCAATCACGACGGTCTGCTGGTGGCTGGCGGCGCGGCCGGCATCGCCGCGGCCTTCAACGCGCCGCTGGCCGGGGTGATGTTCGCCATCGAGGAACTCACCCGCAAGATCGAACAGCGCAGCAGCGGGCTGATCATCGCGGCCATCGTGCTTGCCGGGCTGATCGCCGTGTCGGCGTTCGGCAATGCCAGCTACTTCGGCCGCCTGAAGGTGGACCACCTCACCTGGTCCCACCTGCTGCCCGGGCTGCTGACGGCCGTCGGGTGCGGACTGGCCGGCGGCGTCTTCTCGCGTCTGCTGCAACGCAGCCTGCTCGGAGGAACCGACCGTTTCAGCCGGTGGAGAGCCCGTTTCCCGGTCCGCTTCGCCTTTGCCTGCGGTCTGGCCATCGCGGTCCTCGGACTGGTGAGCCACGGCGCCACCGACGGCAGCGGCTATGACTACACCCGCGGCCTGGTGGAAGGCCACCTCGACCTGCCGGTGCTCTACGTCACGCTGCGCATCGTGGCGACCTGGCTCGCGGTCTGGTCCGGCGCGCCCGGCGGGATCTTCGCGCCCTCGCTGGCGATCGGCGCCGGCATCGGCAGCGACATCGCCCAGCTGACCCACACGGGCGAGGGCGCCGCGGTCATGATCGCCATCGGCATGACGGCCTTCCTCGCGGCGGTGACGCAAGCGCCCGTCACGTCCTTCATCATCGTGATGGAGATGGTGGACGGCCATTCGATGGTGTTGAGCCTGATGGCGGCCGCGTTGCTCGCCAGCCTGGTGTCGCGCTGGATCAGCGTGCCGATCTATCACCGGCTGGCGCAGGCGCAGCTGGCGAGGCTGCCCACCGTCCCTGGTGGTTGACGCCCGCATTCTTGTGTATTACTGTACTGATACACGCTGACGATGCCGTCGGCGCCTGCACGCCGATGGACGCCGACCTCCTCTTCAGCATCAACCCGGGCTCCCCCGAGCCGATCTACCGCCAGCTGGTGGAACAGCTGCGCCGCCGCATCGCCAGCGGGCAGCTGGTGGCGGGCGAGGAGATCCCCTCGGTGCGCGAGCTGGCGCAGGCGCTGGCGGTGAATCCGATGACGGTCTCCAAGGCCTTCGGGCTGATGGAGGCCGAGGGGCTGGTGGAGCGCCGCCGCGGCTTGCCGATGGTGGTGGCGGCCCAGCATCAGAAGGCGATGAAGACGCGCGGCCGCGTGGAGCTGCTGCGCCCGGCGCTGGAGAAGGCCGCCGCCGAGGCGCGACAGCTGGAGCTGCCGCCGGATCAGGTGCTGGCGCTGTTCAAGGCGCTGCTCGAGGACCAGGGAGAGACGCGATGACGCACACGCTGACGCAGACACTGCACGAGACGCTCGATCACACGATGCCGATCAGCCCGGCGCAGAGCCGGTCGCTGGCCGATGACGCGCTCGCCGCGCCGCCGGTGAGCGCGAGCGGTCTGCGCGTCGACTTCAAGGGCCAACCGGGCGTGCTCGCGAACCTGGACTGGACGCTGGCGCCGGGGCAGGTCGTCGGGCTGCTGGGCCGCAACGGCGCCGGCAAGACCACCCTGCTGGAAACGCTGCTGGGCCTGCGCGAGCCGCAAGCCGGCGAGGTGCGCCTCTTCGGCCAGCCGGCGCTGATACCCGACGACGCACTGCGCGCGCGGCTGGGCTATGTGCCGCAGCAGTCGGCGCTGTTCGAGGACTTCAGCGCCGGCGATCTGCTGCGCTACTTCCGCAGCTTCTATCCGCGCTGGAACGACGCCAAGGTCGACGGGCTGATGTCGCGCTGGGAGATTCCGCGCGACCGGCGCGTCGGGCAGCTTTCGCAGGGACAGCAGCAACGGCTGTCCATCATCCGCGCGCTCGCGCATGAGCCCGATCTGCTCGTGCTCGACGAGCCCGTCGCCAGCCTCGACGCCGCGGGACGGCGCGACTTCCTGCGCGAGCTCGTCGACCAGGTGCTGGACCGCGGCACGACGGTGCTGTTCTCGACGCACATCCTGTCCGACCTGGAGCGCGTGGCCTTCAACGTCGCATTCCTGAGCCGCGGCCGCATCGCGCTGCATGCGCCGCAGGATGCGCTTGCGGAGGAGATCCGCCTGCTGTCCGGCCCGGTGGGCCGGTTGCAGGCCGCGGTCGACGCGCACGGCGGCCAGGTGCTGGGCCGGCGCGATCTCGGCGAACAGCCGCGCTGGCTGGTGCGGTTCCCCGACGGACGGCTGCCGCAGGGTGACGCCGCGATGCGCTGCGAGGCGCTCAGCCTCGAAGACCTCTTCCTGGAGCTGACGCAGTGAACGCCGCCGTGAATGGCGTCATGCGCACCGTGCTCCCGTCGCCCGGCATCGGCGGCCACGCCGCCGTGCTGCGCGCGATCGGCCGGTCGCTGCGGCGCATCTGGTGGTTGCTGCTGCCGCTGGCCGCCATCACGGGGCTGGCCTCGATCAAGTCCGCCTCGGCGGCCGGGGGGGCGTTCTGCATCTCGACTGCGGTCCTGCTGCAGTTCGCGTGGTGGGTCTGCGGCAGCTCGCTGACGGCGCAGAACCATCCCGACGCGGCGCGCCTCGTGCCCGGGCATGTGCGCCAGCTGCGCCAGGTGGCGGTCGCCCTGTTCCTCGTGCTCGCCGTGGCGGACGGGTTGTTGATGCACGCGGTGTTCGGCCACTTCCTGATGTTCACGATGATCGCGGGCGCCGCGATGGTCTGCTTCGGCATCCCGCTGCGCTGGCCGTGGGCCTGGTTCGTCGTCTGGGTCGTTCCGTGGTTCGTCGGTCCGTTGTTCCCCGACCTGGTCCTCTGGCGCGACGCGAAGGCCCTGATGCGCGACTGGTACACGCAGCAGCCGCTGTCGCAGGTGGCCGTGTGCATGCTCGCGATGACCGCCCTGGTGTGGTGTCTGCTGCAGGACGGCGGCGCGGCGCATCGTCGCTACTTCCGCGCGACGCGCCAGCTTCGGGACATGTTCGCGATGAAGGGCGCCGCCAGTGCCTGTCCGCCGCGGACCCGACTCGGTCGCGTGCTCGCCAAGCCGTTCACGTGGGGGCTGCCGGCCTGGCGCGAGCATCTGCTGCGCACGGCCCAGCCGACGGTCGACAGCGTGCTCGCGCGCGCCGAGACCGCCGCCATGCGCGGCGCGCATTGGTCGTCCATCCTGAGCGCTGCCGCCTTCGTCTTCCTGCTGCTGCTGATCGCGGAATTCGCGGCGTTGTTCTGGTTGCCGGAGTCGCGGGCGACGAAGGTCCTGCAAGGCGCGCTGCCGGGGAGTTCGCTCGGAGTGATGTGCGCGCTGTTCGGCCCGATGCTGGGCGCGACCACGTCGCTCTATCGCAGCCGCGCCGAGCAGGCCCTGCTGGTGCTGGTGCCCGGCATGCCGCGCGGCGAGGCGATGAACCGCGTGATGGCGCGTCGGCTGCTGAAGCAGTTCTTCGCCGTGCTGGGCTTCGGCGCAGTCACGCTCTTGCTGATGATGGCCCTCGTTCCCGGCGAATGGCCAGGCGACCTGCCGGTCATGGGCCTGTACTTCGCGGCCACCGCGGTGCCGGGAGGCCTGCTGTTGTGGGTGGACTGGTCGCGCCAACGTGAGCCGGGCGCGGCGCAGTCGGTCACCATGATGCTGGGCATGATGCTGGCGATGGGGATGGGCGTGGCGGGCCAGCGGCTCTTCGACCTGACGCCCTGGCACATCCTGGCCGTCAGCGCACCGCTGACCGTGGCCCTGGGGTTCTGGCGCTGGCGCGCGGTGCGCCACATGGCGCCGTTCTGGCCGGTGGGTCGGCACGCGGAGGGGTGAGCGGTCGAAACCGCCGCTCAGATCGGCAGCTCCGTGTAATACCGGCCGCCGTGGAAGATCAGCGGCTGCGCGAGTTCGGCCTGGGTGCAGGCCTCGACCTCGCCGACGAAGATGACGTGGTCGCCTTCCTCGTACTGGCTGCGGTTCGCGCATTCGAAGACCGCCGCGCAGCCTTCCAGCACCGGCGCGCCGCCGCAGCCCTCGCGGAAACGCACGCCGGCGAAGCGGTCGATGTCGCGCGTGGCGAAGCGTTGCGCCAGTTCCTTCTGGTCGGCCGCCAGGATGTTGATCGCGTAGTGCGAGCCGCGGCTGAACACCGGCATCGAGCCGGCCCGGCGCGCCAGGCTCCACAGCACCAGCGGCGGCGACAGCGACACTGAGTTGAACGAGTTGGCCGTCAGGCCGACCAGGGTGCCGTCTTCCGCCCGCGCGGTCACGATGGTGACGCCGGTGGCGAACATGCCGAGCGCCGCGCGGAAGGCCTGCGGGTCGAGCGGCGAGGTGGCGCAGGTCGGAGACGGCGTGATCAGTGGCGACTGGGACATGATGACCAGGATTGTCGCCTGCCTAGAATCCCGCCATGGTTGATGCAGATTTCTCCACCGACGCCGATGTCCACCTCCCCTCGGCGCCCGCTGACGGCTTCGGTCGATGCGATTGCCTTCGTTGCGGCAAGGACGGCACGCCGCGCCACCCCGCGCGACGCCTGTTCACCGGCCTGATCGCCACCGGCGGCGCGCTGGCGCTGGCGCCCGCCTGGGCGCAGGACGGCGTCGACGTCGGCAAGCAGAGCCGTTTCACCAAGCTCATCTCGGCCGAGCAGGTCGAGGCCGCCGCCCAGAAGCAGTACGCGCAGATGATGCAGCAGGCCCAGGCGCAAAAGGCGCTGGCGCCGGCCAACCACGCGCAGGTGGTGCGCCTGCGCGCGATCGCGCAGCGGATCATCCCGTTCACCGGGACCTGGAACGACCGCGCCCGGCAGTGGCGCTGGGAAGTGAACCTGATCGGCAGCAAGGAGCTCAACGCGTTCTGCATGCCGGGCGGCAAGATCGCGTTCTATTACGGGATCCTCCAGCAACTGCAGCTGAGCGACGACGAGGTCGCGATGATCATGGGTCACGAGATGGCCCACGCGCTGCGCGAACACGCCCGCGAACGCATGGGCAAGAACATGGCGACCAACGGCGCGATCCAGCTGGGCGCGGCGATCTTCGGGCTCGGCGACCTCGGCCGGGGCGTGGCCAACATCGGCGGGCAGCTGCTGTCGCTGACCTTCAGCCGCGAGGACGAGAGCGAGGCCGACCTGGTCGGCATGGAGCTCGCGGCCCGCGCCGGTTACGACCCGCGCGCCGGTATCACGCTGTGGGAAAAGATGGGACAGGCGAGCAAGGGCGCGCCGCCGCAGTTCCTGTCCACCCATCCGTCCGGCCCGACGCGGATCCGCGACATGGAGCGCACGCTACCCCGCGTCCAGAACCTGTACGCCCGCGCGCCCAGGCCGGAGCAGCGCTTCCAGCCGCCGGCGCCGGCCAAGTCCTGATCGCCGCCTTTCGGGCCCCGATGGCTCGAAAGGTCGATGTCATGGGGCTTCCCTACGGTTAGGTGTTGGCACATCGATTGCCGAGGCCGCCCACGAGGTCCACACTTGGCCTCGTCCACCTGAGGGTCCACATGCCGGGTCAGGAGTCACCGCACGGCTCGGGTGCAAGCCCCGCACCCGAGGAAGGCGTCGCGCACGTCGGGGCGGCGCTCGACTACGTCACCGACGCGGTGATCCTGCTCGAGCACGACTGGACCATCGAGTTCGTCAATGTGGCCTTCGAGCGTGCCAGCGGCCGACAGCGCGAGGCCCTGATCGGCAGGGACTACTGGTCCACGCTGTCCGGCGCGATGGGCGAGCGCTTCGACGTGGAGGCGCGATCGGCGATGCAATCGCGCGCCGCCCACATCTACGAGGAATTCAACGCCCGCCTGAGCAAGTGGTTCGAGTGTCGCGCCTTCCCCTGCGAGCACGGCCTCGTGGTGCTGTTCATCGACATCACGATGCGCAAGGCGGACGAACTGACGCGGGTCGATTTCGAAGAGAAGCTGGTGCGCATCCAGCGGATGGAGTCGCTGGGCACGCTGGCCGGCGGCGTGGCGCACGACTTCAACAACATCCTGGCGGCCATCCTCGGCCACGCGGGGATGATGCTCGACGAGCTGCCGGCGACCTCGCCGCTGCGCGGCCACATGCAGCAGATCAAGCGGGCCGGCGACCGCGCCCGCGACATCGTGCAGCGCATCCTGGCGTACGCGCGCGGCAGCAGCCATGAGCTGTCCAAGCACAAGCTGCGCCCGCTGGTGGAGGACAGCATCCAGCTGCTGCGCTCGACGCTGCCGGCCTCGGTGATGCTGACGGTGGACCTGCACGGCGACGACTGCGTCGCGACGGTCGATCCGGCGGAGGTGCAGCAGGTCGTGCTCAACCTCTGCACGAACGCCTGGCAGGCGATGCCCGGCGGCCACGGGCAGCTGCATGTCGCGCTGCGCGCGGTGCACTTCGACGTGCCGCATGCCTTCGCGATCGGCCGCGTGGCCCCGACGGATTACGCGGAACTCAGCGTCCGCGACGACGGTCACGGGATGGAGGAGGACGTCGCGAAGCGCCTGTTCGAACCCTTCTTCACCACCAAGCCGCGCGGCCAGGGCACGGGGCTGGGGCTGCACATCGTGCACGGCATCGTGCACTCGCACGGCGGTGCGATCGACGTGAAGTCGCGGCCGGGGATGGGCACGGTGTTCTCGATCTACCTGCCGGTGGTGGGCAACGAGACGGCCAGCCTCGACACGGCGGCCCTGGCGAAGGTGGCCGATCCGGGGCTGGGCGAGCATGTGCTCTACGTCGACGACGATCCCATCGTGCTGATGATGGTCGAGGCCCTGTTGAAGAAGGCGGGCTACGACGTGCGCACCTACGAGGACCCGACCGCGTGCCTCGCCGACATCGAGAGCGGCGGGGTGCCGGTGCAGCTGCTGATCACCGACTTCAACATGCCCGGCATGAACGGGCTGGAGCTGGCCGTGGCGGTGCGCGAGACCCTGCCGACGGTGCCGGTGATCGTCACCACGGGCTACATCGGCGACGAGCTGACCGACGCGGCCGATCGCATGGGCGGCGTGGCGGTGCTGCAGAAGGAGCGCAGCTTCGAGGAGCTGGTCGAACTGGCCGCGCTCGCGCTGCGCGGCTTCCCGGAGTCGCGCTTCCTGGACACGGGCCTGTCGCCGCTCTGAAGCCGTCGCACCGTCTTGCTCCCTCTCCCGCTTGCGGGAGAGGGCAGGGGTGAGGGCCAGCGGCCGGCGCAGTACCTCAACCCCAGCGTCCTCCGACGAAGGGATTCGTGCGGCGCTCTTCACCGAAGCTGCTCTCGGGACCGTGGCCGGGGACGAAGACGGTGTCGTCGCCCATGGGCCACAGGCGCTCGTTGATGGAGCGGATCAGCGTGTCATGGTCGCCGCCGGGGAAGTCCGTGCGGCCGATGCTGCCGGCGAAGAGCACGTCGCCGACGAAGCAGCGTTTGGCGCTCGCGGAGTGGAAGACGACATGGCCGGGCGTGTGGCCGGGGCAGTGGCGCACGGTCAGCGTCTCGTGGCCGATCTGCACGGTGTCGCCGTCCTCGAGCCAGCGCGTGGGCGTGAACATCTCCGCCGGCGGGAAGCCGAACATCGCGGACTGCTGCGGCAGTCCGTCGATCCAGAACTGGTCGCCCTGATGCGGCCCGATGATGGGCAGATCGCGCATCCGCGCGAGCTCGCCGGTGCCGCCCGCGTGATCGATGTGCGCGTGGGTCAGCCAGATCGCCTTCAACGTCAGACCGAGGCGGTCGACCTCGGCGAGCAGGCGCGGGATCTCGCCGCCCGGATCGACGATCGCGGCTTCGCGCGTGACATCGCACCAGACGATGG
>SEFA01000126.1 GCA_004210455.1 Rubrivivax sp.
TGGCAGTCGCGCTGGGACCTCGGCAAGCCCTATGACGCGAAGTCGTTCCCGGCGAAGGCCCCTGACCCCGCCGACCCCGCCCAGGGCACGGGCGGAGCAGCGGCCTTCTCCGGGAACGACTTCGCGTCATAGGGCTTGCCGAGGTCCCAGCGCGACTGCCAGTGCGCGAGGTATTGGCGGACGATCTCCGGCGC
Source organism: Rubrivivax sp. (assembly GCA_004210455.1). Lineage (GTDB taxonomy): Bacteria > Pseudomonadota > Gammaproteobacteria > Burkholderiales > Burkholderiaceae_C > Roseateles. The sequence continues at coordinate 195 of SEFA01000126.1, forward strand.
GTTGCGGATCACGACGACGTTCTCCGAGTTGAGCGTCTCCGCCGACGGCGCGAAGTTGAACGAGCCCGTCTCCACCGTGTGCCCGTCCACGATGATCGTCTTGTCGTGGTGGATGTGGAAATGGTCGTTGGTGCGCAGTTCCACGCCCTGGCTCATCACGAAGTCCATCGCCTTGCGGCTCGGCTTGTTCTGGTTGCGCTTCTTGTCCACGACCACCTGGACCTGCACGCCGCGCCGCTTCGCGTCGACCAGCGCCTGCATGATGTCCGGCGCCTGGAAGGCGTAGCCCAGCATCTGGATGCGTTCCTTCGCGCCGGCGATGGTCTCCAGCACGAGCTGCCGCGCCGAGCCTTCAGGCGAAAACCCGACCTGGATCTCGGGCTCGGCCCGGGCGACGAGGGATGCGCTCAGCAGGGCTGCGAGCGCGAGGCATCGGATAGTTGTCAATGGGGTCAAGGGATCTCCTCCGTGGCTCCAGCCGGCGACAGCGCCGCGACGATTGCAGCATGTCGCTCCGCAACGAAGCAATGGAAGAGCTTTCAGGTGCGCGACAGCGACGCCTCGGCGCAGGCCCGGCGACGGCCGGCTGCGAATGTGTGGCCTGCCCGGAGGGACTCGAACCCCCGACCTGCTGCTTAGAAGGCAGCTGCTCTATCCAGTTGAGCTACGGGCAGACTGAAATCAGTAGATCTGACGCCCGACGTCCGGAAACGACTTCGGGCCCTTGGCAGGCGTTCCCACGCCTGCCGAAGGGCCCGAATTGTGCCACGCGATCCACCGTCAACGGCGGCCGTGGAACGGTTCGAAGTCGATCCTTGTTCGATCGACTCCCGATCGACTCTCGATTAGCTCAACTTCACGCGCTTCCTCAGATCAGCACGTTCACGATCGCGTTGCCGATGCCCATCAGCGCCGCGCCCGAGATCAGGCCCGCGCAGATCGGCTCGCAGCCGTCCACCCAGCGCTTCCACCCCTTCGTGCCCGGCGTCTTGTAGACCTTGCCCATGATGAAGAACATCATGGCGCCCACCCACATCGCGAAGGTCGACTCCGGCGGCAGCACCACGCCCAGGCCGATCGCCACCGACGACAGCGGGAACTTGCCCTTGGTCGCCATCTTGATGACCTCGATCGCCACCGCGCAGATCGCCGCGATCGCCATCGTGATCAGCGCCGACGCCGGCAGGCTGTGCAGGCCGTTGGCGATGATCTCCGCCACGCCGCGCCATTGCACCGCGGCCGGCATCGAGAACTGCTCCGAGATGATGGTCGACGTGGTGCGCACGCCGTCGGCGTTCTTCGGGACGAACAGCAGGAAGAACAGCGGCACGCAGAACAGCACGCCCGCCACCACGCCGATGATGTGGCCGATCGCCTGGTGGCGCGGCTTGCCGCCCAGCATGTAGCCCGGCTTGATGTCGCTCAGCAGGTTGGCCGCATTCGACGCGATCTCCGCCGTCATCCCCGCCGGCACCAGGTTGGAGGCCGGGTTGGAACGGTCGATGGCACCCATCGTGAACTGCGTGATCTTGGACAGCGCGCCCGTGGGCGTCCACGAGGTCAGCGCCATCGAGTTCGTGCAGATCACCGTCAGCACGAAGATCAGCGGCAGCGAGATCAGCGCCATCAGGAAGGGCACGCCGAAGAAGGCATGCGAGGTCCACGCCGCCAGCACGCCGAAGATGGGCACGCCGACGTAGGAGATCCACAGCGGCACCTCGATGTGGTTCAGCAGGTCGCTGCCGTCGCTCTTGCCGGCGGGCTTCTTCTTGAAGACCTTGAACACCGCCATGAACAGGTCGGGCTTGGCCAGCAGCGTCGTCAGCGAGCCCGCGACCATCATCGCCACGCCCCACCACATCGACCACTGGTTGACGATCTCCACGCGCGAGATCGGGATCAGCGCGCCCGTCGGGCCCACGCGCTGCACGATGTCGCCGGCCTGGATCATGATCGGCGCCAGCACCACGAAGTTGACGAAGGCGCCCAGCAGGCAGCTCGTCGCCACCGCGATGCCCATCAGGCCGCCGACGCCCAGCATCGCCGCGTCCAGCGTCAGGCGCAGGCCCAGCGCGCGGATGTCGGTGCCCAGGATCTTGGGGATCCAGATGTCGGCCTTCACGGCCAGGCCGTAGTAGTACTGGTCCAGCCGTTCGTGGAAGGTCCAGGGCTCGGTCATGCCGGCCCACTTGTCCATGCGCAGGATCTTGAACTGCAGCAGCTTCATCCAGCCGTCGCTCACGATGGCCTGGTACAGCGCGGCGGCGCCGGCGACCTTGGCCAGCAGCTTGGCCTTGTAGATGCCTTCGCCGCCTTCGCCGGTGTACAGCGAATCCAGCACCACGCCGCAGGCGCGGCCTTCAGGGAAGGGGAGCTGGTCCTCGTTGATGAAGCGCCGCTTCATCGGGAAGGCCACCAGCACGCCCAGGACGGCGATCACGACCATCCAGATGATCATCTGCCACCACGGCACGATGCGGTCCACCACCAGCATGTAGGCCGCCAGCGACGAGAACAGCGGCGACACCACGTAGCCCGCGGCCGTCGCGATCGACTGGGTGCAGTTGTTCTCCAGGATCGTGTAGTCCGAGGCCCAGCCCAGCGTCGCGAAGATGCGGAACATCGCGAAGGCCAGGATCACCGAGGTCAGCCCTACGCCGACGCTGATGCCGGTCTTGCCGCCGATGTACAGCGAGGTCGCCGCCAGGATGCCGCCCAGCATGAAGCCGGTGAAGCCGGAGCGCAGCGAGAGCTGCGCCATGTCGCCGCGGAAGACGTTCTTGAACCACCACTCGTCCTTCTGCGCGCGCGACCAGGTCTGCACCTGCTCGTCGGTCAAATGCTGTAGCGCCATGCTGTGCTCGATCTTTCCGGGGTCGTCCCCGCTGTCGCGCCGGGCCCCCGGCTCGTGACCAGGAAAGCAGGAAAAGGCGCTGTTTTGAAACAAAAAAACAGCGCGCATTGTCTCTGCCTGACATCGTGCTGACATGACCGTGCGCATGGGGGTTTCCACCTATCGGCGCTTGCCTATCGCCCCAAAGGGTGGGTGTCGCGCGCAGGCCTCGATCCCCGGACCGATTCGACGCTGTGCGCCCCGGCGGCGCCGAGTTCTTCACAGCCTCCGGTCACAGCAGGTGAGACCTGCCCCCGCATTCCGGTGCTGCGGGCGCACGAAACCGCATTCAGCGCCTAGCATGCGAACTTCCTGCCCTGCTTCCGGAGCCGTTGTTGACGCTGATGTGGGTTCTCCTGGGCGTCCTGCTGGGCGTCGCGCTGACTCTGATCCTGCTGATGGCGGTTCAGGGGCGCTTCGGTCGACTCGGTCGCCGGCGTCAGCGCGACCGGCTGACCAGCCTGCTGCTGTCGCGCCGCTTCGAAGACGAGTTCGCCCTTGTGCTGGAAGCGCTCCAGCGTCGCGACGGGCGGGGCAGCCTGCTGTACATCGGCCTGGACGGCTTCCGCCTGGTCAACGACGAGCACGGCAAGGAACTCGGCGATCACCTGCTGGTCCGCACGGCCGAGCGCCTGCGTCAGATCGGCGGCAAGAAGGCCCTGGTGGGCCGGCTCGCGGGGGATGAATTCGCCCTGTGGAGCGAGGTGCCCCCGTCGCAGACCGATGCGCTGGTGCGCCAGGTGCTCGACAGCCTGGGCCAGGCCGTGGTGATCGGGACGACGCCGCTGCGCGTGGGGCTGTCGGTGGGCGTGGCGATGGCGCCCGAGCACGGCGGCTCGATTCGGCTGATCCGGCGCGCGCAGACGGCGATGCGTTCGGTGAAACGTCTGGGCGGCAACGGCCATGCGTTCTTCGATGCGGTGCAGGAGGAAGAGCTGCGCGAGGAATTGACGCTGGCGCGCGAGCTGCGCGAGTCGATCAAGAACAAGGAACTCGAACTCGTCTACCAGCCGAAGCTGAACGCCGGGACCCTGCAGGTCACGGCGGTCGAGGCGCTGCTGCGCTGGCGGCATCCGACGCTGGGCATGGTGAGCCCGTCGCGCTTCATCCCGATCGCGGAGCGATACGGCGTGATCGACGCGATCGGCGATTGGGTCGCCGACACGGCGCTCGCCCAGGCGGCGCGCTGGCGCGAGATGGGCCTGCGGATGCGTGTCGCGATCAACGTGTCGGGCTACCAGATGCGGTCGGACGATTTCATCGTCCGGCTCGAGAAGGGCCTCAGGAAGCACGGCCTGCGGCCCGAGCGCTTCACGGTCGAGATCACCGAATCCGTCGCGATGGAACACGCCACCGTCACCGGTCGCGCGTTCAAGCGGCTGGGCGCGCTGGGCGTGCACGTGTCGATCGACGATTTCGGCACCGGGTATTCGAGCCTGGGTTCGCTGCGCCTGCTGCCGGCGCAGGAACTCAAGATCGACAGCAGCTTCGTCGCCGATGTGGCGACCAGCGTCGAAGCGCAGGCCATCGTGCGCGCCGTCATCGAGATGGCGCGGGTGCTGCAGCTGAAGGTGGTCGCCGAGGGCGTGGAGACGCCCGCGCAACGCGACCAGCTTGTCGCGATGGGTTGCGACGAGCTGCAGGGCTACCTGTTCGCGAAGCCGATGTCCGCCTTCGCGATCGAGGTGCTGGCGTCGGACGCGGGCCGGGCCGCCAGCGGGCATGCCGAGGGTTTCCGGCCGTCCATCTTCGTGGAGACTGCGGCGGTGCCGCTGGACGCGGCGCGGCACTGAGCCGCGCGGCCTGACGCCACCTCATGCGACCTGGCGCGGCCGCATGCCGCGATTCGCCCATGCGCCGGGAGGCGAGGGAAACTACCGACCCGCCTGCGTTGACGTCCAAATTCGCGTCGACTAATCTTGATATGGTACCGCTACCATACACCTCACGGTAATCCTGCCCGCCTTCTACAGGCGGTCATTTTTTGCTGCATTTGGTACCGGTACCGTTGCTCGATCGACAACAGGCCAGCTCCAAAGAGGGCGAGGCCATATATTCTGGAGACGAGATTGAAGCTCAACCATCCCCGCCTGTGGGCGTGGGTTGCCGCGCCATTGGCAACCCTGATCCTCAACGCCTGCAACTCCGATGACGACGACCCGCAGACGCCGGTCGTCCCGCCTGTCCAGCGTGCCGCCGGCGTCGTGGTCGCGGCGCCCGTCCTGTCCGCGTCGGACGCCGCCGGGAACCAGACGATCAACATCAAGGTATTGACGGCCGCCGGCCTCAAGACGATTGCGAGTCCCGCGGTGTCCTCCGGGAATGCCGCGAAGATCAGCGCCACGCTGGTACCGGGAAACCTCGTGGACTGGGAATCGGATACCGCTGCGGATACTGCCAAGGTGGCCGGTGCCGATCCGGCGAAAACCTTTCAGGTGATTCTGTCGAAGGGAACGGCGGGATTGACGCAATTCAATCTGGCGAAATACGGCTGGTCCGTGAATCGCCTCGGCGATACCCCCGGCGCGATGGTCGCGGCAGGCTGGATCTACGCCAAGACCGGCACGTCCATCACGGTCGGCGACGGCGGCATGGTGCTCGCGGATCAGGCGGGCAGGGCCTTCGACAAGCCCGTCAAACGGTATGAGGAGACCTACACGCTGGCCAGCGACGTGAAGGTCTACAACGTCAACACGGCGGACTACGCCCAGAGCGCCGAGAGCACCCTGGCCGCGCTGCCGGTGACCGCGGACTACAGCTACGCCACGACGAGCCGGCAGGCCGCCTACCTGCTGTTCGACCAGAACTACCTGAACGCGGACAAGGCCAAGGTCGTGGCGATCTGGTACTTCACGCCGCAGGCCAGGAGCGACGGCAAGCCGGTGTGGGACGTGCCGACGCAGAGCCCGCTGCTGGCCGACAAGGGCACCGACCCGGTGTCGGGTCTTGCCTACGTCAGCATCAATGCCACCACGCCCACCAACGCGGCCTATAGCCGCAGCACCGAACCCTTCGAGATGGTGAAGGGCACGATGTACTACGTCGGTGACAACGAGGTCGCGTCGTACATCCTGAAGGCCGACATGGGCACGCCCAACGATCCGTCCGACGACAAGGTCATCAAGATCGACGCCGGCTGGCCCAACAGCGGCTACCAGTACTGGAAGAACATGGAGCTGCTGGGCATCGATCCGCGTTCGGTCACCGACCTGTGGCTCACCCACGGCCATGCGGACCACTACGGCACGGTCGTCGAGCAGCTGCGCATGATGGACAACGCCGGCAAGACGATGAAGCTGTGGGCGAGCCGCGAGGACGCGCAGGCGATCACCGCCGACCTGCAGGGCAACACCTGGAACATCCCGGGCGCGCTGCCGCTGTCCGAGACCGAGATCCGCGCCCGCACCAGCGACTTCTACCAGTACGACAAGTGGTACGACTTCGGCAACGTGCAGATCATGGTGATCTGGTCGCCGGGTCACACGCCGGGCAGCACGAACATGGTGTTCAAGGTGAAGAACCCGACCGACGGCAAGTTCTACACCTTCGGTTATCACGGCGGCTACGGCTTCAACGGCATGGAGCAGCCCACGGCGTCCAACGGCTGGAAGCGGCTGGCGTGGCAGGCGGGCTTCAGCTACCTGCAGCAGTCGCAGGACATCGACTTCGTCTCGCCCCAGCACACCAACCACTTCCCGATCGTCGAGGTCTTCCAGGCGCTGAAGGCCTACAACCGCGATCCGGCGAATGCGGCCGCGCCGCTGACGATGTTCGACGCGATGCGCTCGCGGGTCTACGACGCGCCCCAGATCAACGGCGCGAGTATCACGACCGAGTTCTCCAACCAGCTGGAGAAGCGGCGCTCGGTGGTGTCGTATCGCGCGACGGATTCGAGCGGCGCGGGTCGCAAGAGCCTGGAGACCTCCGGACCGTTCAAGCCCGGGCGCGAGAACGGCCTGACGGTGCAGGTCACGGCGCTGGACGACGGCAAGATCATCCAGGGCTTCGTCGGACCGCAGAACAAGAACCCGCGCATCCCGCTGCTGGCCAACGGCATCCCGACCACGCTGGACGCCTACGTGAACGACCCGACCGGGTACTACGTGCAGGTCACGCTGGACGTGCTCGAGAACACCTACAAGGGGTATTTGCCGGACGGTTACGTGCAGCTCAGCCCCGGGTTGGGAACGACGCTCACCTACCAGGGCGGGCCGGTGGAATCGGTGATCGCGACCAAGGGAACGCTGCATCCGCCGGAGTACCTGCGCACGCAGCGGCTGGCGTCGCTGGAGGATGCGCAGAAGGTGCTGGCCTCCATTCGCAAGGGAGGCACCTTCACCGTCACGCTGACGCCCGCGAGCGAGATCGCGGTGCCGGTGGACGTCACGCAGACCTTCCGTTGAACCGGGGAGGCTCGCGATGACAGCATCCATCGGACGCGGGTCGTCGACCGCAGCCTCGTACGCGGCCGGCGTCGTGATCAATGTCGCGGTCACCGTTGCGATCGCGGCGAGCGTGGCGGCGAGCGCGGCGGTGTCCCTCGCGGTCGCGTGGCCGGCACCCGCCGTCGCGGCGGTGCCGTCGACAGGCGCGGAGGCAGAGGACGCCTTCCAACGCTACCGCGCCGGATCGGGCCTGACCGGAGCGGCGCGGCTGGATCCGCCCGCGGCGATGGCGTCGCTCACGAAGGCGGCGGAACTCGGGCATCCGCAGGCCCAGGTGACGCTGGCCTTCGCCTATCTGAACGGTTCGCCCGCGCTGCTCAAGGACCGCGCGGCCGCGTTGCGATGGTTCGAGGCGGCGTCGCGGGCGGGCGTCGTGCGGGCCGATTGCCTGCTCGGCGATCTCTACCGCGAGGGCGGCATCGGCCAGAAGGCCGATGCCCAGCGGGCCGCGCGGCACTACCGGCGCGGCGCCGCGTCCAGCGATCCCTGCGCGCCCGCGGCGCAGTACGGGCTGTACCGCCTGTTCTCGGCGGAGAACGGCGATCTGCCGACCGCCTTGCGATGGCTGCGACTCTCGGCGGAAGCGGGCAATCCCGTCGCGCAGCGCGCGCTCGGGGAGCGCTATCGCGACGGCAAGGGACTGACGCGCGATCCCGTGCTGGCGAAGGAATGGCTGAAGAAGTCGCGTGAGGGCGTGTCGCCTCACGACGACGAGGACGATGACCACGAGCATCGCCACTAGGTCTGCCACCAAGACCGCTACTTGCGCCGCCACCAGCACCAAGGTGCTGGTGCGGGGCTGCCGACGTGTTCGTGTTCAGCCCTGCTGGGGCTGATACCGCTCCAGCCAGTGCGCGTACGGCGCGGGCAGCACCCAGGTTGGCTTCTCCTTCTTCAGTTCCTGCGCGGCCTGGTAAGGCCAGTGCGGGTTGGCGAGCAGCGCGCGGCCGATCATGACCAGGTCCAGCTGTCCGTCGGCCACGGCGCGTTCGGCCAGTTGCGGCGTGTGGAAGCCCCACGCCGACGCGACCGGCAGGCCGGTCTCGCTGCGCACCCGCTGCGCGATCGGACCGAGGAAGGCCGGGCCCCACGGCACCTGCGCCTCGGGCGTCGAAAAGCCGACGCTGACGCTCAGCAGATCCAGGCCTTCTTCCTTCATCGCGCGCGTCAGGCCGATGGCTTCGGCCAGCGTCTGCTCGTCGCGGCCGTCGTACTCGATGACGCCGAAGCGGGCCGTCAACGGCAGATGCTCCGGCCAGACCCGGCGCACGGCGCGCAGCGTTTCCAGCAGGAAACGGCCGCGGTTCTCGGCGCTGCCGCCGAACTCGTCGTCGCGCTGGTTGGCGTGCACGGAGAAGAAGCTCTGCGCCAGATAGCCGTGCGCGAAGTGCAGCTCCAGCCAGCGGAAGCCGGCGTCGCGGGCACGCACCGCGGCGGCGACGAAGTCGGATTGGACGCGGGCGATGTCGTCCTTGTCCATGGCCTTGGGCACCTGCGGCAGGCCTTTGCCGAAGGGCAGGGCGGACGGCGACAGCGTGGCCCAGCCGCGCGGATCGCCGGCGGCGATGTGGTCGTCGCCTTCCCAGGGCTTGTGGGCGCTGGCCTTGCGGCCCGCGTGGCCGATCTGGATGCCGGGCACCGCGCCGGCGGCGGCGATGGCCGCAGCCACGCGCGCCAGGCCCGCGGCCTGTTCGTCGTTCCACAGGCCCAGGCAGGCCGGCGTGATGCGGCCCTCGGGCGCGACGCCGGTCGCCTCGACGATCACCAGCCCCGCGCCGCCGCGCGCCAGGCCGGCGTAGTGCGTCAGGTGCCAGTCGTTGACCAGGCCGTCGGTCGCGCTGTACTGGCACATCGGCGGCACGGCGATGCGGTTGCGCAGCACGACATCCTTGAGGGTGAATGGAGAGAACAAGCTGGACATGGAGACCTTGGGCAGGAAGGGAAAAGGGAAAGGGAAAGGGAAAGGGAAAAGGGAAAGGGGCGGAGCGGGCAGGAAAGGCCTGCGCAGGCGCAGTCTAGGAACTGCGATCCATAATGAAAAGCGATGCGGCCTTATTGCCGCGATAAGACTTGCTTATGCTCAATCCTCAATGGCTGCGGAGCTTCGCCACCCTGGCGCGCCTGGGCAGCTTCACGCGCGCGGCGGAGGCGCTGGACCTGACCCAGGCGGCGGTCAGCCAGCACGTGCGGCATCTGGAGGCCTCGCTGGGGCCCTTGCTGATCCGTCGTCCGAGAGCCATCGAACTGACGCCGGCGGGCCTCGCGACGCTGGACTACTGGCGCGAACTGGACGAGGCCGACCAGCGCCTGCGCGGCCGCCTCGCCGACGAGGATGCGTGCCAGGGTGAGGTCGGCATGATCACGCCGGGAGGCATCGGGCTGTTCGTCTACCCGCATCTGCTGGACCTGCAGGCACAACGGCCCGGACTGGTGGTGCGGCATCGCTTCGCACCCGATCCCGACGTGTTGCAGGCGGTGCTCGACAACCGCTATGAACTGGGCCTGGTGACGCTGCGGCCGGACGACACCCGGCTCGCGAGCTGCGCCTTCCTGGAGGAGCCGTTGGAGCTGGTGCTGCCGGCGGGGGAGCCGTGCGCGTCCTGGGACGACCTGCGCCGCATCGGCTTCATCGATCATCCCGACGGACAGGCGATGGCCAGCCGGCTGCTGAGCCGGCATTTCCCCGGCTCGCCGGGTGTCCGCGATCTGCCCGTGCGCGGGTTCAGCAACCAGATCGGCCTGCTGCTGGAGCCGGTGGCGCGGGGCCTGGGCTTCACCGTCCTGACGCAGCATGCGCGTCGCGCCTTCCCCCGTCAGGAGGAGATCCGCGTGCTCGATTGCGGCTCCCCGGTGGTGGACACCTTGTGGATGATCCATCGCGCGGAATGGCCGCTGTCGGCACGCGCGCAGCACGTGGTGGAACACCTGCGAAAGACCGTCGGCGCGATGGCGCCGAAGCTGGCCAGTCCCAAGCGCGCGGCGGCGGTGTCAGGTCCCGCGATCGCTCGATAGGGACAGCCCCGGTGCCTTCCTTGGGACGATGGGCTGTCTCTCCTCTGGAGGATTCGTCGGGCCCGCGGAGCTTCGACAGTAGGGCCTGATCAACGGCCTGTCTGCGAGGTGCCCCGATGACGGTATTCAACCTGGATGGCGAACGCGCCAGGGCGCCCGCACGGCCTGCGCATCGGCGGATGGACCTGTCGCACCGATTGGACTGGTATGGCAACGAACTGCTGCGGCAGACCCAGTTCGATCTCATGCGGCGGACCTTCTCCGATCTGGGCGGCCTGCTCTGCAGCGAGGAACTCGAGCGCCGCCTGCGGCCCGCGGTCGACCAGCCCATCTCCCAGATCGCGCGGTGGATCGTGTCCCGGTCCATCGTCACCGTGCAATGGCAGGCCCGGACGTGGATTCCCGCGTTCCAGTTCCTGTTGCCGGACTTCGCCGTGCGTCCCTGCTGCGCGCGCGTGCTCTGCGAGCTGGAGGCCGTCTTCGATGACTGGGAACTGGCCTGCTGGTTCGCCAGTCCCAACGCCTGGCTTGGCGGCGCGTCGCCTGCGAGCTGTGTCGAGCAGGATGTCCTGGTCCTTCAAGCGGCGCGCGCGGATCGGTTCATCGCGCGCGGATCTTGAAGTGGCGAACGCCAAGGGAAGCGCTAAGGACGGTCTGCAAAACCCCGCCCGTCGCGCAGTCTGCGCCCGAGCGTTTGGCCTGGCCTCATGAGCGGCTCGAGCGCGGTTGGTCACGTGGAGTTTCAGTCCGGTTTTGATGCGG
>SEFA01000166.1 GCA_004210455.1 Rubrivivax sp.
ACCGCACCCGGCTTGCCCAGGCGTTCGTCAACCTGCTGCACAACGCGGTGAAGTACACCGACCGCGGCGGGCGCATCGAAGTCGGCGTGCTGGTCGAGAACGGCCTGGCGACCGTGACGATCCGCGACACCGTTCTCCGCACCCTTGCCCACACCAACTGGAAGCTCGCGCTGCCCGCGCTGATCCTCACCTGCGGCTGTCTGATCGTGGAAGCCGCCAGCGACGATCCCGAGGTCGTCGTTCCTACGGCCGCTCCGACCACGGCGGCCATCAGTCCCAACGGCGTCCTGACGCCCGCGCCGGCCGGTGCGTCCGCGCCGACGCCCACGGCATCCTCGCCCCTGATCGCCAGGTCGCCGGGCACCGTCGTCGCCCCCACGCCGTCCGACGAGCCGCTCATGAAGCTCCCGGTCAACGCCCGCCACATGCTGGTGGTCGACGACAGCGGGCGCGTGCTGATGTCCAAGGAGCCGGACACCGTCGTGCCCATCGCTTCGCTGACCAAGCTGATGACGGCGATGGTCGTGCTGGACGCGAAGCAGGACATGACCGAGGAAATCAAGATCGACGACGCCGACGTCGACCGCCTCAAGCACAGCAAGTCGCGCGTGCGCGTCGGCGCGACGATGAGCCGCGAAGCGGCGCTGGAGCTGGCGCTGATCTCGTCCGAGAACCGCGCCGCGTCGGCGCTGGCCCGCCACTTCCCTGGCGGCATGCCGGCCTACGAGGCCGCGGTCGTCGCCAAGATCCGCGCGCTGGGCCTGTCGCACACGGCGCTGGCCGACCCGACGGGCCTGTCGCCCAACAACACCTCGACGGCCGCCGAGGTCGCCCGCATCGCCGCCGCCGCGGCGAAGTACCCGGTGATCGCGCGCATCAGCAGCGACAAGTCCAGCGCGGTCGAGGTCAACGGCCGTCCGCGAGAGCTGCGCAACACCAACCACCTGGTCGGGGCCAAGGGCTGGGACATCCGCCTGTCCAAGACCGGCTACACCGAAGAAGCCGGGCGCTGCCTGGCGATGCGCATGAAGAGCGGCGGCCAGACCATCACGGTCATCCTGCTCGACGCCGACGGTTCCGCGCAGCGCCTGCGCGACGCGGCCGCGATCCGCAAGTCGCTGGCGAAGATCGCCGCAGCCTGAGCTGACTCCCCCTTGGCGGCGGTGTTCCCCCACTGATGGGTGGACCAGCGGTTCTTTTGCCGCTGATCAAACATCCATCGGATTCGGCATTCGCGCCACGCCGTTCGGGCGTGATCACTTCTAGCATTTGCGGCTTCCCTCACCGCATGTCCAGGAGTAGCCGCATGCACCCTCATTCCCAGAACGCCACAAGCGCCAAGCCGGGTACGCACCCGCAACCCGACATCCACCACGTGATGTATCGACTCGACCAACTGGCCGGCGAGACCCACAAGCTCCGCGAGGAGATGCAGGCCGGCTTCGCTCAGGTCCACGGCGAATTCCTCGCCATCAGGAAGGATCACGAATCCTTCAAGAAGGAACTCGCGGAGCAGCGCCTCGAGTACACCAAGGAATTCAGCCAGTGCCGCGCCGAGTTCAAGGCCGATCTCAATGCAAGCCGCGCCGAGTTCAAGGACGGGCTTGCCGCAAGCCGCGCCGAGTTCAAGGACGGGCTCGCCGCAAGCCGCGCCGAGTTCAGGGACGAGCTTCACGCCATGCGCGACAAATTCTGCAAGGATTTCGACGTCATGCTCGATCGCTCCAGGATCGACATGAAGGAGTTCGTCGCTTCTGTCGTCGCTACCGTCGACGACCGCATCAAGATCAGCGGACAAGCCTCGGACCTCCGGCTGATCAAGTGGTGCGCCCGGGCCGCCATCAGCTCATCCGCCGCTGCAGGTAGCCTTGCGTATGCGGTATCGAAGCTCATGCCGTGAACAGGAGTCGTCGCATGCACTCCGACAACGAACAGACCACGCCCGTCACCTTCCTGCATCAGTACCAGCAGCAGCATTCACAGCAACAGCAGTCCAACTTCGCCCTCGTCGTGCACCGGCTCGATGATCACGCCGCAAAGCTCGAGAAGCTCGATGAAAAAATCGAGAAGCTGGACGCGAAGATGCATGCCAAATACGAGAAGCTCGATGCAAAAATCGAGAAGCTCGACGCGAAGATGGATGCACTTCGCAACGACATGCAGGCGAACCTGGAGACTTTCCGAAAGGACATGAAGGCCGACATGCGAGAAGTCGTGAGCGCCGCAATGGCTCCCGTCAACGAACGCTTCAATACGGTCGAAGGGCGCATCAAGCACGCGGCCACTGCGGCCGACAACAAGCTGCTCCGCTGGTGCGCCGGTTCTGCGGCCGGTTCGTCGGGCCTGGCCTACCTGATGTCGCGGCTGCTGTCGTGACCGCGCCCCGGAGGGAGCACGGTTCGCGCCTCCCTCCGTCACCCGCAGTAGGCCCCGTCCTACCCGTGCCATGAGCCGCCGGAGCTACTGTCGAGCCATCTCGGCAGACTGCGTCCCGCCCTCATGGCCC
>SEFA01000127.1 GCA_004210455.1 Rubrivivax sp.
CGCGCCCGCAACGCGGCGTCACGCTGCTGGAACTGCTGATCGGCATCGGCGTGATCATCGTCGTCATGGTCGTCGTGCTGATGGGGCTGCGAAGCCTCAACGGACAGATGGACCGCTCCGCCCTGCTGCGCCAGGCGCCGCAGATCCGGGCCAACCTGGCCGGTTACGGCAGCACGGGCGCCTTGAACTTCGCCACGCTGACCACGCAGCAGGCGAACGCACTGGGCGCGTTCCGGCCCGAAACCGTCAGCGGCACCGGCGATCAGATCGAAGTGCAGCACGAGTTTGGCGGACGGATCTTCGCGTCGGGATTCGACGACGATTTCGGATCGGTGAAGAAGGGCAAGGCGTTCACGCTGAGTTATGCCGGCATTCCCAAGACGCAATGCGCCAGCATTGCGCGGGGACTCGCGCTCGTGGCCGAGGGCCTGTGGGTCGGGGATGAGAAAACGGAGACGCGGCTCAAGAAGCCGGCGGCGAGGGTCGTGAAAACACCCGGCGTCGCCACCGCCACCGCCGTGGGGGACCTCGTCTCCGCCTGCGAGACCTCCGCGGAGGAGGTCACCATCCACGCGCTGATGAGCTGAGCGGACGGCAGCGATGGTCCTGTCCCGTCTCCCACGCGCCGCGGCGCCGGTTCCGACGCTGGTGCTCGGCGTGACGATACTCGCGCTTTCACCGGGCGCGGCCGCATCGCCGGTCCCGTCATCGGTCCCGTCATCGGTCCGGTCATCGGTCCCGTCATCGGCCGCAGCATCGGTGCCGTCATCGGTGCCGTCATCGGCCGCGTCCTCGGCCTCAGCCCCCCCCGCCGCGGCGACGCCCGCGTGGGCCGCGCTGACGGCCGAAAGCGCCGGCAGCTGGACCTTCGCCCATGACGACGGTACCGTCCACCAGGCGCTCCAACGCTGGGCGCGCGAGGCAGGCTGGCAACTGGTGTGGGAGGTCGAGCGCGATTTCCCCATCGATGCCGAAGTCGCGCTGCACGGCAACTTCCTGGATGCGCTGACCCAGGCGATGACCGCGCTGCGCGACACCGACTTCCCGCTGCAGGCCCGCGTCCAGGCGGAGACGCGCGTGGTGCGCATCGGCCGCTACCTGCCCGACGGAGCCCGCCGGTGAGCGTCGTGTCCTTCGAGCCGCGGCGTGCGCGACCTCGCCGCCGACGCCTGGCGCTCGCGGCGGCGGCCTGCGTCGCGCTTGGCGGCTGCGCCGTGCCGTCCGCGCGCGAAACCGAGGCCGTCCACCAGGACCTCGTCGATCGCGCCGGGACGTGGCAGTCCCGGCTGCGCGAGGCCGCGCGGCCGCCGCCGCTGGTCGTGCCCGACCCCGCGCCGCGTTTCGCGAGCCGGTCCATCCCGCTGCGGCGCGACGAGCGGCTGCCAGCGCATCTCGGCGAGGTACGCCTGCATGTGCCCGGCCGGCTGCCGCTGGCCGCCGTCGCCGAGCTGCTGTCGCGCGCGATCGGCCTGCCGGTGATCATGACGCCGGACGCGCTGCACAGCGCCGCCGACTACGCGCCGGGGCCGGCCTCGCGGCCGCCCTTCGACGCGGCCACGGCCGCGCCCGAGGAAACGGCCGCATGGCGCCAGGCCGGTCGGGCCGGCGCCCAGCGCCTGGACATTTCCGCCCCGGAGCATCAGAACACCGTCGAGATCGATCACGACGGCTCCCTGCGCTCGCTGCTGGATCGCATCGCGGCGCAGGCGGGCCTGCAATGGCGGCACGCCGGCGGGCGCATCGTGTTCTCCCGCGTGGTCACGCGCGCGATCCCCGTCAAGGCCCTGCCCGGCGGCCTGGACGCGAGCGCCGCCTTCGACGTGCTCGGCGGCGCGGAAGGCGCCAGCGCGGGCGCCGCCAGGATCGACGGCACGGCGCAGAGCGACTACTGGGCCGGGCTGCCCGACGCGCTCAAGCCGATGCTGTCCCCGGTCGCGGCGCTGCAGGTGGACCCGCGCGCGGGCCTGGTGACGGTGACGGACGCCCTCGCCAACGTCGACCGCGTGCAGGCCTATCTGGACGCGCTCAACACCAACCTGCTCCGCCAGGTCGTGCTCGAGATCGAGGTGCTGCAGGTGAGCTTCTCCGACGAGTTCAGCAACGGCATCAACTGGCAGATGGTGTTCGGCGGCCTCGATCCGGCCAATCGCCTGCGCTTGACGGCGCCCGCCGCGCTCGGCCCGCTGGGCGGCGGCACGCCCGCGGCGTTGAGCTTCGTGCTGGGTCCGTCCGCCTCACGCGCCGCGCCCAGCGAGTGGATCGCCCAGGCGCTGCAGGAGTACGGCCGCGTGTCGACCGCCTACTCCAGCGTGGTCACCACCACCAACCGGATGCCGGTGCCGGTCGGCGCGCTGCAGACGCGGTCCTACGTCCAGCGCTCGACGGCGCCGACGGTGAACGCCACCACCGGCCTGACCACACCCGGCGCCCTCGAACCCGGCAAGCTCACCACCGGTCTCGGACTGACGGTGCTGCCGGTGATCCTGGATTCCCACCTGGTGCTGCTGCAGACCGCGCTGCAGATCAGCGAATTGCGTCAGCTCCGCGCCTTCACCAGCGGCAGCGGCGCGCTGGCGCAGTCGGTGCAGTTGCCCGAGACGATGAGCTTCAGCACCCTGCAGCGCATCAGCGTCCCGGCGGGGCGCACGCTGGTGCTGGCGGGCTTCGAGCGCCAGCAGACCCAGTTCGACGATGCGGACGTGGTGCGAGGCCTGCTGCCGCTGGCGCGTCGCGGGCAGCACGTGCGGCAAGGCACGGTCGTGCTGATCACGCCGCGGCTGGAGGAGCCGTGATGGACGCACGATCGACGTCGCCGGCCGGGGCCGGCGAGCCGGACCCGACGCCGCACAGCCCGGCCGGCGGGACGGCCCGGGTGGTCGAGGTCGCCGGCGTGCGGCTGGCCGTCGGGCTGGAGTGGCATCCGGTGGCACGGCCGGAGGATCCCGGACCGGAGCTGCGCCAGGCGCGCGTCGCGGGTCACCGGCTCGTCGCGCGGCTGCCGGACGGCGCCCTGCTGGGCCTGGCGCGAACGCTCGACGGCGCGCCCCGCCTCCCCTGGCGTCCCGTGTATTGCGCCGTGGGGCTGCTGGTGGCGCGCTTCGCCGAGCGCGGCGTCGAGGCCTGCCTGATCGACGCCGGCGGCCCGGTGGCCTTCATCGGCCTGATGGAACGCCGCCCGGTGCCGGATTTCGACCGGCTGCTGCCGGACCTCGACGCGGCGCTGGCGGTGCTGCAGGAATTCCGCGACATGCATCCCGACCAGGAGGTCCGCGTCGCGGGTCATCTGCCCGGTCGGGACCGCATCGGCGAGGCGCTGTCGCCGGAGCTGCTCTTCGGGCAACCCGACGGCGACTGGCGGCTGCGGCCGCTGCTGCCCACCCGCTGGCCGGCCGCGCTTGCCGCGGCGCTGGCCGCGCTGGGCCTGATCGCCGGTTTCGCCTTGTGGTGGCGGCACGAACGCGCGATCGAGCGCGACATGGCGGTCGCGGCGCGCGAGACCGCCGCGACCGCGTCGGCGCGCGCCCAGGCGGGCGCCGAGCGGACGCGGCAGTTGGCCGAGCGGCTCAGGCAGGCGGGGCGCCCGGGCGCGTCGTCGCTGGACCGTTGGCGCGCGGCCATCGCCGCACTGCCGCTGACCCGCGCCGGCTGGACGCTGCAGCAGGTCGACTGCGATCGGCTGCTGGGATGCGTCGCCACCTGGGCACGGCATCACGGCAGCTTCGAGACGCTGGACGCCCTGCCGTCAGGCGCCATCGGCCCGCCGTGGATCCCGGCCGACCTGGCCGTCGGCGACGACCTCCTCGCCGCGTCGATGCGCACCTCGCTGGTGGACACGCTCGAACTGCCGTTGCGTCCCGGGGAGGCGCTCAGCGCCGCGCGGCTGCCGCCGCTGCGCCTGGCCGTCAACGTCTGGGGCAGCCACCTGCAGGACCTGGCGACCGCCGGGAGCGCGGAGGCGACGCTCCTGCCCGGGGTGCCGCTGGATGCCCCGGAGGCTGGCGCGGCCGCAAACGTGGCAGGCGCGGCAGGCGTGGCAGGCGCGGCGAGTGCGGCAGGCGGCGGGAAGGCGGGGGTCGGCGGTCCGGCCGCCCCCCGACGCATCGTCCGCATGAGCTGGCGCCTGAAGGACGGCGTCTGGTCGCTGCCGCTGCTGCAGGTCCCGCCCTATGTCGTCGTGGAGACCCTCACCCTGAACTTCGCCTCCTCCCACATCAGCTATGACCTATCCGGATCCCTTTTCGCCCAGGGTGCCCATGGCGCGCACTACTGACCGTCGAGCGCCGCGGCCCGTCCCTGCCGGACGCCTGGCGTGGCTGGGGCCATGGCTGCTGGCCGGTCTGTCGACGACACCGGTCAGCGGCGTGGCGGCGCCCGCCTTCGACGCGGCCCCATCCGCGACCTTGCGCCAGCTCGTGGACATCGCCCGTCGGAACAAGGCCGCGGAACTTGCCGCGACCGCCGCGCGCCTCGCGGGCACATCCGCGCCGGCGGGCGTACCGATGACGATCCGCGCTGCCACCGATGGCGGCACGCAGCAGGGCTCGCGGAGGCTTCCGCAGCTGTGGTCGCTCATGGCCGCGGGCGGCCGCTGGCGCGCCGAAGTGCTGCTCGACGGGCGCCTGCATGCGGTCGACGCCTCGTCCGGACCGGACGCACGCATCGGTCCCTGGCGCATCGTCGGACTGCTGCCGGAAGGGCTGCGCTGCGAGCAGGTCGCGGCGGCCGGCGCGCCGCCGCTTGTCCTCGTGCTGCCCCCGCCCGGGCGAGGCGGCTCCGCGACCCGCTATCGCTTCGATCGTTTCCGTCCGCCCGCCGCCGATGCCGTCGATCCCCCCGGGCAAGGCGTCGCCGCAGGTTCCGGCCCTGCGCACGCGGAGGACGATGCGGTCGATGCGGGCCTCCCCGAGGACGATGCCGCCGTCCGGCGTGCCGCCCTTTTACCGATACCTGCGCCGACATCTGCGCCGATGCCTGCGCCCCTGCCGGCCGTGCCGTCGCCTTCCGGCGCTTCCTCCGCTTCCGCCCCTTGAACCGCCACATCGATGGCCCCGAGGGCCTGCCGCCGTTCGAGCGCGTCCTCACCGTCGGCGCGGACGCGTCGCTCGCCGCGCCCGCCGCCGACCTGCTGCCCGTCGCGAGCCGCAAGCAGGACCGGCTGGCGGCGCTCGCGCTGGGCGGCGGCCGCTTCCTCGTCGTGTCGGCGCCCGACGAGGTCCATCGGCCCGACTGGTATCGCCTCGTGCAGGCCGGCAAATCCAGGGGGCTGACCTACGCCGGCCACCTGACCGCGGCGCCGGAAGTGTTCGCGGCCCTGCTCGACCGGGTCGCCGCGCTCGGGACCTCCCTCGACGAGCCCCCCGGAACGTCTGAGGCGTTTGAAACGACCGCCGACGAGCGCCAGGCCGCGGAGACGGCCCGCGACATCGACGCCATGGTGGCCGGATCCTCGCCGCTCGAGTGGTTCCGGGCCCTGGTGCAACGCTGCCGCCTCGCCGGGGCCAGCGATCTCCACGTCGAGCTGCGCGGCGCGATCGCGCTCGCCCGCGTGCGTCTGGACGGCCGCATGCGCGAACTCGGCCGGCATTCGGCGCGCACCGCCGTCGACGGGCTCTCGGCGGCGTACACCATGCTGGCCGAGGAACGGTCCCGCTCCGAGGTCGCCTTCAACGGCGCGGTGCCGCAGGCCGCGATGATCCCGCTGGACCTGCCCGGCGCCAGGCTGACCTTGCGCTACCAGAGCCATCCCGCGGTGGGCGGCATGGACGTGGTGATCCGCCTGCTGCGCGCTTCCGGCGGCGCCGGCGCCGGCGACGGGCATCGCCCGCGTCCCGCCGCGCTCGAACCGCTGGGTTTCACCCCCTGGCAGGCCGACCGGCTGCGCGAGGCGCTGGCCTCGGCCTGGGGCGGCGTGTTCGTCGCCGGCGTCACCGGCTCGGGCAAGACCACCACGCTCAACGCGATGATGACGATGCTGGCGCGCGACGGCTCGCGCAAGCTCTTCACCATCGAAGACCCGGTGGAGTACGAGACGCCGGGCGTCAGCCACCTCTCCATCCAGCGCGGCGCGGCCGGCGGGGCGGACCCGTTCCACGGCGCCATGCTGGCGTTCCTGCGCATGGATCCCGACGTCGGCCTGTTCGGCGAGATCCGCGACGGCGTGTCCGCGTCGATGGCGCAGGCCGCGATCCAGACCGGTCACAAGATCCTGTCGACGGTCCATGCGACTTCCGCGCTGGGCATCGTGGGCCGGCTGTCTTCGCGCCTGCTGGGCCTGGCCCGAGAGGACCTCTGCGATCCGGAGTTCCTCTCCGCGATGGTCTACCAGGTGCTGATGCCGGTCAATTGCGAGCACTGCAAGCGGCCCGCCGCCGCCGTCATGGGCGCCGACGCGATGCAGGTGTTCCGGGCGGGATTCGGCCTCGATCCGGACAGGATTTACTGCGCCAGCGCGAACGGCTGCACGCACTGCCGGCGCCCCGGGATCGACTACGGGACCAGCATGCCCACCGACACCCTGACCACGCCCCGCGACGGCGCCGATGCGCGCATCGCCCCGGACGCCGGAACCGCCCGCCCCGCGGACGACACCCATGAGGGCACGGCCGGCGTGAAGGTCGGCGCCGAGGTGATCGTGCCGGACCTGCGTCTGCTGGACCTGCTCCGGCAGGGCCGGGACGCCGAGGCGCGCCGTCACTGGCGTCGCCGCCGCACGGCGCCCTTCACCGACCCCGACATGGACGGCAAGGACGCTTGGGGGCATGTGCTGTACGACGTCGCCCAGGGGCGTGTCGATCCTTATCACTTCGAGCGGACCTTCGGCAGCGCGGCGCTGCTGGCCCAGACGCTCGCCGACGACGACATGAGCCCGCTCCGATGACCCACCCGCTCGACTGGCTGCTGCTGCGCCTGGCGGTCCGCCGCCTCCGCCGCCGGCGCGGCGACTTCTACTACGACCTGGCGTCCGCGCTGGAGGACCGCGTCCCGCTGTACACCATCCTGCGCAAGCTCGAGGCCCGCGCCCGGCGGCGCTCGCGCGGCGACCAGCTGCTCTACCGCCGCATGCTGCGCGCGGCGATGGGCGGCTCGCTGGCGCGGGCGCTGCAGGGCGTCATGCCGCCGACCGAGCTGCTCATGATCGACGCGCTGCAGGGCGGCGGCGACGAGCGTCTGTCGCAGGGCCTGCACTTCCTGTCCGGCACCGTCGAGAAGGTCGACGGCATGTTCCGCGCGGTGCGCAAGGCGGTGGCCTACCCGCTGCTGCTGCTGGGGGCGATGACCGGGATCCTGGTGGCCTTCTCGCTGCACGCGGTGCCGGTGCTGGCCGACCTGATCGACCCGGCGCGCTGGCCGCCGCTGGGCCGCGCGCTGTATGCGGTCGCGTGGACCATCCGCCACCACGGCCTGACGCTGGGCGCCGCGGTGCTGGCCGCCGGCGGCCTGTTCGTGTGGTCGCTGCCGCGCTGGCAGGGCCGCCTGCGGCGCCGGCTCGACCGGCATCCGCCGTTCAGCCTCTACCGCGACTTCTCCGGGGCGATGCTGGTGATCTCCCTGTCCTCGCTGATGCGCGCGGGGGTGTCGCTGCGCGCGTCGCTCGAACGTGCCGGCCGCTTCAGCGCGCCCTGGATGCGCTGGCACCTGCGGCAGATCCTGTCGCGGCTGTCGGGACGCGAGTCGGCGCAGTTCGGCCGCGCCTTCGCCACCGGCGTGCTCAACCCGACCATGGAGGACCGCGTCCAGGACGCCGCCGAACGGCGCGACCCGGTGGCCGCGTTCGTGCGGATCGGCGTCGGTTCGATCGACCGGCTGCAGCTGGGCATCTCCGACTCCGCCGCGCGGCTGAACGGGCTGCTGATGGTGGCCGCGGCGATGCTGCTGCTCTTCCTGCTCGGCGGATTCCTGGCCACCGTCATGGAGGCGCAGAGCAGCCTTCAATCCGAGATGGGGGGGCTATGACACGCGCGCGCGCCGCATGGACTCTCGCGCTGGCGCTGGCCCTGGCGGACGTTCCGCAAGCGCCGGCACTCGCGGCGCCTGCGCAGGCGCCGCCGGGGGTCGGACCCGCGTCGCGCGCCGAGCCCGCCGATCGCCCCGACATGACCCGTTTCGACCGCTGCTTCCTGCTGGCGGGCGAGCGCTACGGCGTGTCGCCGCTGCTCCTGAAGGCCGTGGCCCGCCAGGAGTCGGGCCTGGATCCGGCGGCATCCCACCGCAACGCCGACGGCTCGACGGACACCGGGCTGATGCAGATCAACTCCTCCTGGCTGCCCATCCTGGCGCGCTACGGCGTCAACGCATCCGACCTGCACGTGCCCTGCGCCAACATCCTCGTCGGAGCCTGGATCCTGGGCAGCAATTTCCGCTCGATGGGCACGACCGCGGACGCGCTCGGCGCCTACAACGCGCGCGACCCGGCCAAGCGGCTCGCGTATGCGCGGCAGGTGTTGCGGCACTACGCCACATTGAATGCCACCTTGAATGCCACCGTGAGCGCCACGCCGAACGCACTCCGACCGGCCGGGCCGGCGCCCGGATCAGCCCGCCAGATCCGCTGACGCCGACGCGTCCGTCTCTTTCGTCGGCGGACCGCCCACGCGCGCGATCATGACCTGGTCGACGCGGTGGCTGTCGACGTCGACGACCTCGAAGCGCCAGCCGTGCCATTCCACGACGTCGGTGCGCTTGGGAATGCGGCGCAGCATCACCATCAGGAAACCCGCCAGCGTGTCGTACTGGCCCTGGTGCGGGAAGTCGTCCACGCCCAGCGCGCGCTGCACGTCGGGGATGGGCGTGATGCCGTCGGCCAGGAAGCTGCCGTCGTCGCGGCGGATGATCTGCTGCTCCTCCTCGGCGGTGGAGACCAGGGAGCCCATCACCGTGCTCATCACGTCGTTCAGCGTGATCACGCCGACGACCAGCGAGTACTCGTTGACGATGACCGCGAAGTCCTCGTGCGCATGGCGGAACTGCGTCAACACCTCGGCCAGCGTCAGCCGGTCCGGCACGATCAGCACCTTCTTGACCAGCGCGGGCTCGGCGCGCAGCGAGATGACCTCGCCGCGCAGCACGCGCTGGAACAGGTCGGTCGCGTCGACGTAACCGACGACCTGGTCGATCTC
This sequence comes from Rubrivivax sp., assembly GCA_004210455.1. Classification (GTDB taxonomy): domain Bacteria; phylum Pseudomonadota; class Gammaproteobacteria; order Burkholderiales; family Burkholderiaceae_C; genus Roseateles. The sequence continues at coordinate 9,117 of SEFA01000127.1, forward strand.
GCCGGCGCAGACGAGGTAGGTCGAGTGCGGCGAGTCCGCGATCCGCGTGCGGATCAGCGCCTCGTCGTCGTCGAGCGAGAAGTAGACGACGCGTTCGCGCGAGGTCATCGAGGACTCGACGGTGCGGGTGTCGAGTTCGAACACGTTCTCGATCACCTGCTGGTCGGCGGCCGAGACCACGCCGGCGCGCTGGCCCGCCGCGGCGAGGGCGAGGATGTCGTCGTGGGTGATGGTGTTGTCCGGGCTCATCGGGCGGCCAAGCAGCCGCAACAACCCGTCGGCGACGTGATTCAGCGCCCACGCGATCGGCCGCAGCACGACGGTGAGGAAGAGCATCGGCCGGATCAGCGCCATCGCCACCCGCTCGGGCTCGTTCATCGACAAGCGCTTGGGCAGCAGATCGGCCAGCACGACGAACAGGATGGTGACGCAGGTGAAGGACAGCGCGAAGGCCACGCGCTGCGCCGTGTCCACGTCGATCAGCGGTCGCAGCAGCGCCTCGAAATGCGGCGTCAGCGCGCCCTCCCCGACCACGCCGGCCAGGATCGCCAGCGTGTTGACGCCGATCTGCACGACGGTGAAGTAGTAGCCCGGTTGCTCCTGGACCTTCAGCACCTGCGCGGCGCGGTGATCGCCTTCGTCCGCCAGCTGTCGCAGCTTCAGCCGACGCGACGCGGCCAGCGAGAGCTCCGCCATCGAGAAGAACGCGCTGGCGCAGATCAGCAGGAGGATGAGCAGCAGGCTGGAACTCAAGGCGGCTTTCGGAATCTGGAGAGCCGCCAGTGTAGCGGGCGCCCCCTCTGGGGTACCTCCCCCTTCCAGGCCGGAACCGCCCCCGCCGCCCACCTGGGAAGGTCGGTGCACAGCCAGGGCTGATGCGGGTGCGCGGCTTGCTTCGCGCTCCTAGACTCCGACCACCCTTCCCCCAGACGGAAAATCCTGCCGATGCACGTTCCGCCCGCCGGCCCCGCCGGGCCGCCTTCCCCGCCGCCTTCCTCGCAGCCTCCCTCGCCGCCTTCCCCGCCGCATGACGGCCCGCTCGCCCGCGCGCCGCTTCCGGCCCCTGCCGCCGCGCCTCGGTTGCGCCACTTCCTGGACGGCGGCGGCGAGGTGGGGGAACGCCTGCGCGCGCTCGACTGGGCCGCCACGCCGATGGGCCCGCCGGACAGCTGGCCGGTCTCGTTGAAGACGGTCGTGCGCATGATGCTGGACTCGCGCTACGCGATGTGGTTGGCGTGGGGGCCGGAGATGATCTTCTTCTGCAACGACGCCTACCTGCCGACGCTGGGGATCAAGCGGGCGTGGGCGCTCGGGGCGCGGTCGGAACGGGTCTGGGCCGAGGTCTGGGACGCGGCCTACAGCCGCATCCGCCACGTGCAGACGACCGGCGAGGCGACCTGGGACGAGGGCCTGCTGCTGTTCCTGGAGCGCAGCGGCTTTTCCGAGGAGACGTATCACACCTTTTCCTACAGCCCGGTCTACGACGACACGCTGCGCGTGGACGGCATGCTGTGCGTCGTCACCGAGGTCACCGACCGCGTCGTCGGCGAACGCCGCCTGCGCGTGCTGCGCGATCTGGCGGCGCGCACCGTCGGCGCCGGCGACACGCACGACTGCGCGCGGCGCGTCTGCGGCGTGGTGTCCGACGCCCCGCTGGACCTGCCCTTCGCCGCGGTCTACCTGAACGAGCCCGGGGGTCAGGTCGCCGGCCAGGTCGCGCGCCGGATCTGCTTCAGCCTGCCCGACGGCTCGGCGTCCTTCCCCGAACGACTCGACCTCCTCGATCCGCCGGACGGTTGGCCCCTGCAGGACCTGGCCGCGCGCGGCGCCCCCCGCGGCCAGGTCCTGCAGGGGCCA
>SEFA01000167.1 GCA_004210455.1 Rubrivivax sp.
GCCCCGGAGAGGCCCATCGCCTCAACAGGCCATCCCGTTACGCCCACCAACCTATTGTTGCAGTCTCAGTCTGCGATCCCAGGGGTCGGCGTGACAGGCATCACGACCGGCCGTCCGTGCCCGGACGCCAGATCCGAGGGCATCGCCGCGGCGTCGTCCGCCGAGAACACCTTGCGTCCGCGCACCAGGTAGGAATAGATCACCGGCACGACCACCAGCGTCAGGATCGTCGACGTGATCACGCCGCCGATGATCGCGCGGCCCATCGGCGCCTGGATCTCGCCGCCCTCGTTGAGCGCGATCGCCATGGGCAGCATGCCGAACACCATCGCCGCCGTCGTCATGATGATCGGCCGCATCCGGATCAGCCCCGCCTGCAGCAGCGCTTCCGGGATCGACAGGTGCTGGTCCTTGCGCGCATGGTTGGCGAAGTCGACCAGCAGGATGGCGTTCTTCGTCACCAGGCCCATCAGCATCACCAGGCCGATCATCGAGAAGATGTTGAGCGTGGTCTTCCAGAGCAGCAGCGCGACCATGACGCCGATCAAGGCCAATGGCAGCGAGGCCATGATCGCGATCGGCTGCACGAAGCTGCCGAACTGGCTGGCCAGCACGATGTAGATGAAGATCAGCGCCAGGCCCATCGCGATCATCAGGCCGTTGAAGGCTTCCGCCTGCTGCTTGCCGTCGCCGTCGACCATGAAGCTGATGCCCGGGGGCAGCTGCGTCTCCTTGATGAGCTTCTGCACGTCGGCGTTGACGTCGCCGCCCGGGCGCCCCTGCACGCCGGCGTACACGGCCTCGCGGCGCTGCAGGTTCTGGCGGCGGATCACTTCCGGGTTGAACACCGGCTCGATCGTCGCGACCTGCTCCAGCGAGATCGGCGAACCGTCCTTCGCGAAGGCCACCGGCAGGTTGCGCATCTGCTCGATGCTCTGGCGCTGCGCCTTGGGCAGGCGCAGCAGCACCTCCACCTGGTTGCCGTCGGGCGTGGTCCAGTAGGTCGCGATGTCGCCGTTGACGTAGGCGCGCAGCGACGAGGCCACCTGCACCGCATTCAGCCCGAGCTCTCGCACCGCGTTGTCGCGCAGCTTGACCGCGAAGGCCGGCAGGCCGGGCTTGACGGTGGTGTCGACGTCCACCGCGCCCTTGATCTTCTTGACCTTCTCGGCAAAGTCCTTGGCCACCTGCGTCAGCACCTCCGGATCGGAACCGAGGATGGTCACCCACACCGGCCGGTTGAAACCGACGCTGACCTCGACGCCGGGGATGCGCGCGATCTCGGCGCGGATCGCGTCCTCGACCTGGGTCTGGGTGCGCTTGCGCTGCTTGCGGTCGACCAGCGCGATGTCCAGATTGGCCTGGTTGCGGCCGGTCGCCAGACCTTCGCCGCTGCTGCCGACGACCGTCGCGACCGTCTTGATCTCCGGGAAGGTGGCGAGGATCTCCTCGACCTGCCGCACCTTGGCCTCGCCGCGTTCCAGGCTGGTGGCCACCGGCATGCGCAGCGTCAGATGGGTGAAGCCCTGGTCGATCTGCGGCTGGAACTCGCTGCCCACCGCCGGCACCAGCAGAATCGCCAGCACGAAGCTGCCGACGCCGGACCAGGCGACGATGCCGCGCGGCGTGATCGTGGCCATGCGCAAGCGGCGCGGCTGGTCCTTCAGGCGCTGCGTGTCAGGTCCGAACGGCCGGCCGAAGGCCGGCAGCGGGATGCGGAAGCGGCGCGGCGAGAACACCCAGCGCAGCGTCTTCTCATAGACCGTGTGCAGCACGTCCATGCCGGCGTCGGTGGCGCGGATCAGGTGCCCGATGACGGGCACCTTCTTGACGTAGGTGCTGGGCGGATCGGGCCACACCGACGACAGCATCGGATCGAGCGTGAAACTCACGAACAGCGACACCAGCACCGCCACCGCGACGGTGATGCCGAAGGGATAGAAGAACTTGCCGACGATGCCGCCCATGAACGCGACCGGCACGAACACCGCGCAGATCGCGAAGGTCGTGGCCATCACGGCCAGGCCGATCTCGTTGGTGCCGTCCTCGGCCGCGCTGTGATGGTCCTTGCCCATGCCGACGTGGCGCACGATGTTCTCGCGCACGACGATCGCATCGTCGATCAGCAGCCCGATGCACAGGCTCAGCGCCATCATCGTCATGAAGTTCAGCGTGAAGCCGAAGGCGTAGATCGCGATGAAGCTGGAGATCACCGAGATCGGCAGCGTCAGCCCGGTGATGATGGTGGAGCGCCAGCTGTGCAGGAACAGGAACACGATGGCGATGGTCAGCAGCGCGCCTTCGATCAGCGTGTGGCGCAGGCCGTCGAGGAGCTGCGCAAGACGCTGCCCAAGGACATGGAGCTGCGCCTGGTCTACGTCAACAGCGACTTCGTGAAGC
>SEFA01000053.1 GCA_004210455.1 Rubrivivax sp.
GGCGGGTGCTGCGCTGCGGCGTTGGCAGCGGCATCACGCTGGACTCGCGGCCGGCCGACGAGATCGACGAGTGGCGCGCGAAGGCGCGTTTCCTGACGCGCGCCCAGGCACCCATCGAGGCGCTGGAGACGATGCGGCTCGAGGACGGCGAATTCGCCCGCGCCGGCCGGCACCTCGCGCGGATGCAGCGCACGGCGCGGCATTTCGGCCTGGCGTGGTCGGCGGACGCGGCGAAGGCGAATCTCTTCGATATCGCGCGGCATCATCCGCACGGCGCTTGGCGCGTCCGGCTGACGCTGGCCCGTGACGGCACGTTCCTTCACACGGCGCAGCCTTTGTCCGCACCGGCGTCGACGGACCCGTCCGCGCCGCTGAGGGTGGCGCTGGCGCGGACCCCGATCGACACGCGCGGTCCGGCGGCGGAATTCATCCAGCACAAGACGACGCGCCGCGAGGTGTACCAGGCCTTCCTGGACGCCAGGCCGGCCGACTGTTTCGACATGCTGCTGTTCAACCGGGACGGCGAGCTCACCGAGGGCTGCCTGACCAACCTCGCGCTGCAACGGGCGCCGGACGGGCCGTGGCTGACGCCGCGCGCCGAGGCCGGCCTGCTGCCCGGCACGCTGCGCGAGGAACTGCTGGAACAGGGCCGGTTGCGCGAGGCGCGGCTGACCCTGGACGATCTGCGGCGGGCGCATGCGCTCGCCATCTTCAACGGTGTCCGCGGCTGGCGTGAAGTGCAGCTGCGGCACGAGGACTCCCATGACGACGACTTCCCAACGACGCCGCCCGGCGGCGCGCAAGACCCGACCGGTCGATGAATCGGCCGCGCCGGCCGCGGCCGCTGCCGCCGTGGACGCGGTGATCGAGCCCCCGATCGACCCGGTCGCCGAGCCCGTGCCCGCCCCGGCGAGCGACGCTCCCAAGCCCGCGCGCAAGCGGGCCGCCCGCGCGAAGGCGCTCGATGCGGCGTCTGCGCCTGCGCCCGCTTCAGTGCCCGAGCCCGAGCCCGAGCCCGAGCCGATCGCGGCTGCGGCCTCTGTCGAAACGGCTGCTGCGGCTTCCGCCGACGTCGACCCCCCGGCACCGAAGCGTCCGGCACGCAAGCGAGGCAGCGCGCCCAAGGCTGCGGCCGTCGAAGCGGCTGTCGCGGTGACCGAACGGCCTGAGACGACGGCGACTGCTGAGGTCGCCGTGGCGTCGGACGAGGAGGCCGTTGTCATCGACGAGGACGCCGCCGGGGCGGCGCCCGCCCGCAAGAGCCGCCGCAAGCCCAAGCCCGAACCGGTGGTGGAGGAAGTGCCGGCCGAGCCGCCGCGCTTCACGCTCGGCGCGCGCGAGGACGACGGCGTGTTCGGCGACTACGAGTTGCGCGACGGCGAGACCGGCGGCACCTTCCGCCTGCGTCTGCTGGGGCGCAAGACCTGGCGCTGCGACTGCGGCGGTTATCGCGATCACGGCCATTGCGAGCACGGCGCGCAGCTGCTGTCGCTGTTCGACGACGCGCAGCATGAGGCGCTGGACGCCGGCTGGCCGGCGCGCGAGGCCGAAGTCTGGCTGGTGCCCGGCGACGAGCGCGAACTGCAATGGGTCTGCGGCCGCGAGGTGCCGCAGCGCCTGCGCGATCAATCGGGCCTGGACGATCAACAGCGCCGCCGCGCCGAAGGCGGCCACGCCTGGCTGCAGCAGGTGCTGAGCGACGCGCGTGCGCTGGGCGTCGTGCTGCGCGTCGATGCGCCGGTCTGGCCGCAGCTGGCGTGCGGACGGGACGCGCAGGCGCGCGTGCAGCGCCTCGAAACGCTGATGGCCGACGGCGCCGCGATGCGCGCGCTGCTGCGCGACGAGCTGCCGACCCACGCCTGGGAGGCCGCGCTGTTCGCCGTCTGCGCTGGCCGGGCGCTGATCTCCGACGACCTGGGGCTGGGCCAACGTGGCGCCGCCATCGCCGCGATCCAGCTGTGGGCGACGCTCTTCGGCGTGAAGCCCGCCGTGGTCATCGCGCCGGAAGCCGCGCACGCCGCCTGGCAGCGCGACCTGAAGCGCTGGCTCGGCGACGACGCGAAGTCGGTGACAGTGGCCGCCGAGCCCCCGCCCAAACCGCAGCCCGCGCTGCTGGTGGTCGACGGCATCGAATTGATGGGCGCCGATCGTCTGGCCGCGCTACGCGCGTTGCCCGCCGCTCAGTTGCTGCTGATCGCGCACGAGGAGCCGCTGGTCGACGCGCGCCTGGGCGAGTGGGTCGAGTGGCTCGACGACATGCGTCGCGGGCCGCTGTCCGATCTGAGAGTGCTGCCGGACGACGCCGGCAAGCGGGTCAGGCGCGACGCGCTGGAACCCGTGCTGTTGTCGCGCCGCAAGCGCGAGCTGGACGAGCGGATGCCCGCCGCGCTGCTGACGCCGCTGTGGCTGGACGGCGCGGGCTCGACCGGCGCCAGCCTGCCGGCCGCGCCGCTGAAGCAGCTGCGTCAACTGGTCGAACGCTGGCACGCGCTGCGCTTCCTGTCCAGCGCCGAACAGCAACAGCTCCTGGAGGCGCTCGCGCTGCTGCCGCCGGCTTCGCGCCAGGCGCTGGCCGCGAAGGCGGAAGCCGTGCTCGGACTGCGCCGCGAGTGGATCCAGGCCTCGGCCGTGCCGGCCGCCGCGCGGTTGCTGATCTGCGCGCGGTCGGAGACGCTGCTGGACAGCCTGTCGATGTCGCCGCAGTTGCGCCGCCTGCCGCCGCAGCGCTTGCGCGCGGGCGACACGCCGGCGCTGCGCGAGGCGGCGCTGGCGGCCTGGCGCGGTACCGAGGCCGGCGTGCTGCTGGCCAGCGACGACGCGCTCGGCAGCCTGGACGAGGGCGCGCTCGCCGGTGATCGCGTCGCGATCGTCCATGCGGATCTGCCGTGGCAGCCCGACGTGCTGGCCCGCCGCGTCGAGGCGGCCTGCGGGGGCGACGCCTGCGGCGTCCCGTCGGCGCTGCTGCTGATCGAGGACTCCCTCGACGCGGCCGTGCTGCGCGCGCAGCGGGACGATCTCGTGTTCCCCGACTGGCTGGATGCCACACCGGCGTGGCTGGACGGCGATCAACTCGACGCGTTGATGGTCGTGCTGCCGAAGCTGTTGGACGCGCTCTGACGGACCGCCCCGGTGTTCCCGACCCCGGCCCGTCCCCCGGGATCGGGCGGGTTGCCTGCAATGATGTGCTAGGTAAAAACCCCGAATGCTGTTATAGTCGTGGTCTTCACCGCTTCTGGCGGTGCTTCGTACGTCTCCTCTGACCTCTTGCAGACCGCTGCGTCGGGCATCCGAATGGACTCCCACGCAGGCTCCGGCTCTCCGCCGCAGCTGTTTCCCGCCACGGGGAGCGCGCACTGCATGCCCTCGGGTTCGGTCGGCGGCGATGCCGTCGCTTTGACTGTTCCCCGGCGCCTCACCAGGCCCTTCATGCCGACCACCGCGGTTGCTCAGCAATCGCGCCGCGCATGTGTCTTTCCTTCCTGGTGATCGACGCGAGCTTTCTCCCAGCGACATCACGGTTCTGCCGCGATCACACCGATCTTGCGCGGCGACCAGGCGCTCCGGCGCGGACGCCGTTTCGACGGCGTCGGCCCGGTTGCGTCCCATTGGATTGCAAAGACACATGAGTTTCGACCACGACATGAACGCCGACGCCAAGACCCTGGACCAGAACGACACGACGAACGAGGCGCTGGACAGCGGCCTCGACCAGGCGATCGAGGCCGGCGAACTCGGCGCCGATGCGCCGACGACCGGCACGCCGTTCTCGGCCCTGGGCCTGCACGACGCGCTGCTGCGCGCCGTCAAGGATTCCGGTTACGAGAACACCACCGAAGTGCAGGCGCAGGCGATCCCGCCGGCGCTCGAAGGCAAGGACCTGATGGTCTCGTCGCGCACCGGTTCGGGCAAGACGGCCTCGTTCATCCTGCCCGCGCTGCAGCAGGTGCTGAACGCCCGCGCCGAACGCGCCGCCACCAACAACAAGACCCGCACCGTCGGCCCGCGCGTGCTGGTGCTGGCCCCGACGCGTGAACTGGCGATGCAGGTCGCCAAGTCCGCGATGACCTACGGCCGCCACATCCAGGGCCTGCGCGTCGCCACCGTGCTGGGCGGCATGCCCTACGCGCAGCAGCTGCGCGCGCTGAGCGGCCCGCTGGACGTCCTGATCGCGACCCCCGGCCGCCTGCTGGACCACATCAACAGCGGCCGCTGCAAGCTCGACAACGTGACGATGTTCGTCCTCGACGAAGCCGACCGCATGCTGGACATGGGCTTCATCGACGACATCAACTTCGTTGCCGAGCAGATCCCGGCCGAGCGCCAGACGCTGATGTACAGCGCGACCTTCGCCGGCAACACCGGTCGCCTGGCCTCGCAGCTGATGAAGGACCCGCAGCGCATCGACGTGTCGGGCCATACCGAGTCGCACGAGAACATCGAGCAGCGCCTGCACTGGGCCGACAACGGCCAGCACAAGCGCAAGCTGCTGGAACACATCCTGGGCCTGAAGGACGTCGACCAGGCGGTCGTCTTCACGAGCACCCAGCAGGATACCGAGTGGCTGGCCGAGCAGCTGGAGGCCATCGGCCACCGCGTCGCCGCGCTGCACGGCGGCATGCCGCAGGGCAAGCGCACCCGCACGCTGATGGCGCTGCGCCGTCGCGACCTGCGCGTGCTGGTCGCCACCGACGTGGCCGCCCGCGGCATCGACGTGCCGACCATCTCGCACGTCATCAACTTCGGCCTGCCGATGAAGGCCGAGGACTACGTCCACCGCATCGGCCGCACCGGCCGCGCCGGCCGCTCCGGCCTGGCGGTGACGCTGGCCGAGCGCGGCGACATCTCGATGATCAAGCGCATCCAGCAGTTCACGACGCAGGCGATTCCCGTGTCGCGCATCGAAGGCCTGGAGCCGCGCAACGAAGAGCCGAAGATCTACCCGTCGCGTCCCGGCTTCGACCGCGGCGATCGCGGGGGTGACCGTGGCGGCTACGGCGGCAATCGCGGCGGCTACGGCAACCGTGGCGGCTTCGGCGGCAACCGTCCTCAAGGCGGTTACAACCGCGGCGGCGACAGCCGCTTCGACAACAACGCCCGTTTCGAGCGTCCGGAAGGTCAAGGCCGTCCGCCGTTCGGCGAGCGTCGTGAAGGCGGCCAGGGCGGTTTCGCTGGCGGCCAGGGCGGCCAGCGCTTCGAGCATCGCAGCGAGCGCCCGCAAGGCGACCGTCCGTTCGGCGACCGTCCGCGTTTCGGTGACCGTCCGCAAGGCGGCTTCGGCGGTGCGCCGCGCAGCTACGGCGATCGTCCGCAGCGTGATGTCGGCGGCCCGCGTGAAGGCGGCAACGGCGGCGGCTTCGACCAGCGTCGTCCGGATCCGCGTTTCGATCGTTCGGCCGAGAACAACGACCGTTACGCACCGCGCGCCGAGCGTCCCGCCTTCAACCGGGGCGACGACAACCGCTTCGAAGGCCGTCCGTCCAAGCCGGCGTTCAACAAGGGGCCGCGTCCGCAAGGCGGCGACGACCGTGGCGAGCGCGGCGGTTTCGTGCCGCGCAAGGGTCCGCGCAAGTTCTGAGCCCCGGCTCGGTGCTTGAGGGACACTGAGGGGCGCTGAGGGATGCGCGTCGAGGGTCGGATCGTCCAGTGGGACGACGCGAAGGGCTACGGCTTCATCGCGCCGTCCGACGGCGGGCCGAAACGCTTCGCGCACATCAGCGCCTTCGGCCCGCGCGCCCGCCGGCCCTTCGTCGGCGAACGCGTCGACTACGAGGCCGGCACCGATGCGCAGGGCAAGGCCCGCGCGCTGAAGGTCCGCAGCCTCGAACCCAAGCCGGCGCCCGCCGGCCCCGCGCCCCGACGCGGTCCGCCCGGTGCTGCCGGCACGGCCCGCGACGGTGCGCGTGCCAAGCCCGCGCCCGCTGCGAAGTCCGCTCGCGGCGCTTCGACGTCCTCCTCTTCCTCCCCCAAGACCTCCGCCGACACCGGTGCCTCGTTGTGGCTGGTGCCAGGCTTTGCCTCGCTGGTGCTGTTGACGCACTTGGCGTGGCCCTTGCCGCGCGGCTTGTGGGGCGTCTACGTCGCGATGAGCTTCGCGACCTTCATCGTCTATGCGCTCGACAAGCGCGCGGCGCGACTGGGCCAGTGGCGCGTCAAGGAATCGACGCTGCATGTGCTCGCGCTGCTGTGCGGCTGGCCGGGCGCGTTGCTGGCACAGCACTTGCTGCGGCACAAGAGCGCCAAGCCGACCTTCCGGCGGGTGTTCTGGTTGAGCGTCGCGCTCAACATCCTGGCCTTCGTCTGTCTTTTTACGCCGCTGCTGACGCCGTTCTTCTCGGGAGTCTCCGACCACTGGAACGCGCGAACGGCCGGCTCATCCGTCTGATGCTGCAGTTGAAAGTGATTGGCACCGAGGACGTCCCGCACGTGCTCGCGTTGCAGGCCCAGTGCTACGGGCCCGAGTTCCTGGAAAGCGCCGAGGCCTTCGTGGCCAAGCTGGAGGCGGCGCGCCATCTCCACTGTTCCTACCTGGCCGTCGAGGCCGGCGAGCCGCTGGCCTATGTCGTCAGCCTGCCGGTCGACGACGGACAGCTGCCGGCGCTGGACGCGCCGTCGATCACGCCGGCGCGCGCGCCGCGCACGCTCTACCTGCACGACCTCGCGGTGTCACCGGCGGGCCGCGCGAAGCGCCTGGGCCACAAGCTGGTGCAGCAGGTGGTGCATCGCGCCCAGGACATGGGCCTGACGCAGGTCGCGCTGGTGGCCGTGCAAGGCTCGCGGGCGTACTGGGAGCGCCACGGTTTCTCCGACGCCGACGCGCCGTTGAGCGACGCGCTGATCGAGAAGCTCGCCACCTTCGGCTCCGGGGCAACCCTGATGCGCAGGTCCCTGACACCCGTGTGACGGCGGGCCGGAGAGGTCGCTCCGAGGGGCGATAATCCGGCGCATGACAGTGATCCCGGGAGGCGTGGACGACGTGCTGCGCGACGATCTCCCCGAACCCTCTTTCGAAGACCATTTCCGCGAAGGTCAGCTCCCGCAGGATTCGCTCCTGTGGTGGCAGCTGGAACGCAACGAGGCCCTGCTGGGCGCGCAGCGCGCGCTGTTCCACGGCCCGGCCACGCTGGTGCGGCTGCGCGTGTGGGTGTTCATCGAGTTGATGAGCCTGCCGCATTCGCGGCTCTCGCGCGACGATCTGAACCGCCACTTCCACGTGCTGCGCGACGAGGCGCTGGAACTCGTGCTCAAGCGTCTGCGCGACGCGCAGCTGCTGGCCTGGGATGCGTCCAACCAGCAGTACGGCGTCACGCCGCTGGCGCAGCAGCTGATGGCCATGGTCTCGCCGCTGACGCAAGGGCAGGTCGCGGATGAGGACGGCGACCTGGCCGGCCTGCTCGCCAACGTGGCCGGCGCGCAGCAGCTCGGCACGCTGGAGCCGGCGCAGCTGCAACATCTGCTGGCGCAGCTCTCGCGGCTCTACAACGAATTTGCCGACGCGATCGCGTCCGGCTCCGAATTCCACCTGCGCCGCGCGCGCATGCGTTTCGAGCGTGCGCTCAAGTTGGTCGAACGCGCCAGCGAGGCGCTGTCCGCGATCATCCGCCAGGCGGAGGACGACGGGAACGCGCGCCTGGAGCGGCTCGCGCGCGAGCTCGGCCTGGCGCAGGCGCGGCTGCTCGCGATGGCGAGCCAGTTCAACCGCGCGCTGCAGCAGGCCGACCGCCAGCGCGTCACGCTGGGCTCCACCGGCATCACGACCACCGACGTGCGGCGCTGGCTGCAGGAGGTGCCGTTCCTGGAGAACCTGGCGCTGGGCGCGCTGTCGCGGCCGGTGCATCCGGTCTTCGTCGCCCAGCACGAACTGCTCGACGGCTGCGAGGCCGAGTTCGAACGCGACCGGCCCGTGCCGCCGACGCCCGAGCCGCTGCCCAGCGGCCTGGCCGCGCCGGAAGGCGAACTGGCCGTGATGAGCCTGCCGCCCGAGATGAACCAGCTGCAGGCCCTGCTGGGCCTGTGGACCGGCGACAAGGTGCAGACCAACGACCTGCGTCCGGCGGTGCTGGGCGGCAGCTACGCGCGCGCCGCCTACCGCGCGCAGCTGCTGCCGCTGCTCGGCGACGTGCAGGCGCAGCATCTGGCCGGCGCGACCGGCGACATGGCGCGTCAACCGTGGCGCGTGCGCTGGTCCGCGCAGCAGGGCGAGATCGACGATGAATTCGTCCGCTGGATGAGCCAGGGTGTCCTGCACTCGACCGAGGTCGAGCCGCCCGTCGAGCCCGACCCCGAACCCAAGTGGCGCCCGCCCGAGCCGCCCGCGCCCAGGCGCGGCCGCCGCAAAGCCGACCCTTCTTCCGAGACTCCCCAGGCATGAGCACTCAACTCGACGACGCCGCCCAACTGGCGGCTCAACTGCTGGCGCGCCGCTGGCTGCCGCGCAACCAGCCGCTGGTGCGCCGCGCCCTGATCGACCAGGAGCTCTGGCGCGCCGTCAACGAGCGCGTGGCCGCCGTCGGCCTGCGCGTCGTGGACAACGTCTACGCCGACCACATCACGCTGGCGATGCTGCGTCCGGCCGAGGTCGCCGTGTTCGGCGAGACCGGCCTGGCCGCCAACAACAACCTCGACCTGCCGCGCGACGGCGTCGCGCTGCTGGTGGTCGTGTGGTCGCTGATCGTGCTGCCCAAGCGCCAGCGCCAGCTCGCGCGCGCCGAGGAAGCCGCCGAGGGGCAGGGCGAGATGTTCTCCAAGGACAAGCCGCTGCCCAGCGCCGCCAGCAGCGCGCCGACGCTGTCCTACCGCAGCCTGCTGGCCGACTTCGGCAACCAGCTGGGCAAGAAGATGCGGCTGGACTCCAACCTCAAGCTGCTCGAGCGCCAGGGCTTCATCACCCGCAAGGGCGAGGACATCTGCGAAGGCCCGCTGCTGGACCTGCTGCTCGACTACGACACGCTGGCCCCGCGCATCCTGGACGGGGCGCTGGCCGACGTGCTCGCGCGCAGCACCGACGGCGAAGCCGGTCCGATGCTCACCGCCATCCTGGCCGCCCGCCACAACGAAGAATCCGATCTGAGCGACGCCTGATGTTTCATCTGCAATCCCTGGAACTGCTGCACTGGGACTACTGCCGCCGCGTCTCGATGCCGCTGGACGGCAACATCATCACCATCGCCGGGCCCAACGGCTCGGGCAAGACGACGCTGCTCGACGCGATGCGCACGCTGCTGGGCCTGGAGTGCTCCGGCGGCCGGACCTACAAGACCTACGCCCGTCACGCCAACGCCGAGCACGCCTGGCTGCGCGCGCTGGTGGACAACCGCCCGCGCAACCGCCAGAACAGCAGCCGGCCGTTCGCGAGCTCGCTGCTGTATTCGGACCAGGTGACGCTGGCCTGCCGCATCTCGCGCCAGGGCGGCGACTGGGTGCGCCGCTACACGCTGGTCGACGGCGTGCAGGAGATCGAGGAGCTCGACACCAAGACCGACAAGGACTGGCTGGGCATCGAGGCCTGGAAGAAGCGCCTGGAGGCCGCCGGCCTGACGCGCGCGATCGGTCGCGTGCTCGCGCTGGAGCAGGGACAGACCGACCGCCTCTGCGAGCTGTCGTCCAAGGAGCTGCTGCGTCTGGTGTTCGAGGTCTTCGGCGACCAGGAAGTGCTGGACCGCTATGAGCTCGCCCGCAACCACCAGCAGCAGCTGCTCAAGGAAGTCGAGCAGTCGACGCATGAGCTGTCGCATGCGCAGGCGCAGTTGTCGGACCTGGCCAACCGCGTCAACAGCTACCAGCAGTACCAGCTGCGGCTGAAGGAGCGCGAGCGGCTCGCCACCGAGGTCGTGCCCGTGCTGCAGTGGAGCGAGCAGCGCCAGCGCACCGCGCAGCAGCTGCGCGAACTGCATCGCCAGCGCCTCTTCGCCCGTTCCGACGAGCGCGGCATCAGCGACAAGCGCGCGCATCTGCTGGCGCTGTTCAAGGCGCAGGAAGCGGCCAAGGACAAGCTGTCCGACCTGGAGACGCAACGCAAGGAAGCGCGTCAGGCCTTCGAGGCCGCGCGCGACGGTGAGCGTCCGATGGAGCAGCTCGCCAAGCGCGAGGAAGACCTGAAGGCGCTGGCCGCCGTCGAGACCGACGGCGCGGCGCTGACGGCGAAGCTGGAGGAGCTCGGCACGCGCCAGCATCAGCTGCGCGAGAGCTTCACGCGCCAGAACGACCAGCAGCGCAAGGCGCAGGCGGCGATGGACGAACTGACCGGACAGCGGCTGCCGCCGCCGCCGGTCGAGGTCACGCGCTTCCGCAAGGCGCTGGACGAGGCCGGCATCGCGCACCACGTGCTGGCCGATGCGATCGACATCGCCGACGACCAGTGGCGCGCGGCCGCCGAAGGTTTCCTGCGGCCGTCGCGCTGGGTGGTGGTGCTCGCGCATGCGAGCGACGAGGGCCAGGCCTACCGTCTCGCCTCGCGCGAGCGCTACCGGCACTACGTCGTCGCCGACGGCGAGTTCGCGCCTTCGGCGAGCCCGAAGGACAGCCTGATGTCCGTGCTCAAGTTCAACGCGAAGGCGCCGGCCTGGCTGCTGCGGCAACTGGCCTCGATCCGCTGCGTCGCCGACACCGACAAGGGCGCGCAGACCGGCGGCGAATGGATCACGCCGGAGGCGTACTACCGTGACGGCCGCGGCGGTCGCAGCCTGTGGGTCGAGCCGCGCGAGTACCAGTTCGGCGACTCCGCGCTGGACACGCGCCGGGCCTCGCTGGACAAGGAGCTGACGCGCTACGACCTGGAGCTGTCCAAGCTCGCGAAGGAGCAGCTCGAGATCGAGCGCCAGCTGAAGGACGCGCAGCGCGCGGCGCAGGGGCACAAGGCGGCGCAGGAGCTCGTCGAGCGTGCCGAGGAATTCGCCGAGGCGCGGGCGCGCCTGCCGGGTCTGCGTCAGTCGCGGATCGAGGCGGCGACGCGCATGGGCGCGCTCGACCAGGAGCATGACCGCACGGTGGCCGCGGCGACGCGCACCGAGCGCGATTACGAAGGCGCGCAGGCCAGCCTGAAGGCGAGCGAGGACAACGTCTCGCGCGCCGAGCGCGACTGGGCGACCCGGCGTGACGACCTGATCGCGACGGCGAAGCTCTCGCGCGAGGCCAAGGCGAAGTTCCCCGCGATCTGGCTGCACCCGATGCGATTGAATGCGCTGCGCGATGAATTCGAGAACGCCAAGCAGGCGGAGATCGCGTCGCGCCACGTGCAGCAGGAGCTGGACACCGGCGTGTGGGAAACCGACGTCGGCGTGCAGGAGCGCCACGCGCGCATGCAGATGGCGGTGCTGGAGCAGACCACGCAGCTGGACGACCGCCGCGCGAGCAACGAGATGGCGCGCATCGCCGCGTTCAACGCGCGCGAGCGCTACATCGACGTGCTGCGCGCAACGGTGCGGCGCTACAAGAAGAACGTGCAGGAACTGGGCGAACTGGCCGGCGTGCATGCGCAGGCCGAGCTGCCGCACCTGGACAACGACGACACGGTGCTGGCACAGGCGGGCCTGCACGTGAAGTTCAACTTCGACGGCAAGGGCGAAGTCGGCATGAACGACGGCGAGGCCTCGGGCGGGCAGCAGGTGCTCAAGAGCCTGATCCTGCTGGTGGGGCTGATGAAGGACGACGACGCGCCCGGCGGCTTCGTCTTCATCGACGAGCCTTTCGCCCACCTGGACGTGCGCAACATCCAGCTGGTCGGCCACTTCCTCAAGAGCACGCGGGCGCAGTACCTGCTGACGACGCCGATCACGCACAACGTCGAGGTCTTCGAGCCGTCGGAGATCACGCTGGTCACGAGCAAGAAGCCGCGCGGCGAGCGCTGGGCGCCGCCGATCGCGGTGCTGGCGCGGCGGCCGGAGAAGTCGGTCTACGATTGATCCTCGACGGCCTTTCAGGCCCCGCCATCTCCCCGAAAGCCGCGCTCCTGCGCGGCTTTTCTCTTTGCGGAACGTGGCCGAGGCGCTCCCCCATCGGAGGGCCGCCTTCAGGGCGAGACGCGATCAGGCAAGGACTGGCACTCAGAGGCGTGTGATCGCGATGCGAGGACCGACGCATGACGAATGCCGTTTATCTGATCGAAGGCTTTCAACGCTGGATGCGCAAGCAGGCGTTGGAAAGACAGCGACCTGTGTCGCGCTGTGGCCGAAATGGAACGCGGGCTCATCGATGCAAATCTCGGTAGTGGACTCGTGAAGAAGCGGATCGGACGATCCGGTGCAGGCAAACGCGAGGGCTATCGCGTGATGGTCGCGCGACGAGGCGACGGTCCGTGGTTCTTCATCGAGGGCTACGCCAAGAACGAGCGGGAGAACGTCGAGATCGATTCTCTCGATCTGATCCGACGTCACGCCAAGACGCTGACGGCGATGTCGAGCGGTGAACGAGGCACTGCGGTGAAGCGGGGAACTTTGAAAGAGGTGACGTGTGATGCGTAAAAGGAAGTCGGCATTGGTGGAGCGGCTGCTCAACGAGGGCCGCCAGTGGCATCGGGCAGGCTGGATCAGCGATGAAGACCGTCGCGGCTATGAGATCGACGGCATGCAGATGCCCGATCCATTGCTCCCTCACGAGGTACGGGCCATCCGGGAACGGGACAGCCTGGCGCTTCCCCGATTCGCGCGACTGATCGCGACGACGCCCCGGCAATTGAGGCGCTGGGAGCAGGGCTTGAGCCGACCCCATGGGCCGGCACTGCGGCTGCTGCATCTCGTCCGCGACCGTGGTCTGCACGCCATCTTCCTGCCGACGGAACTGCAATGAGTCGATCGACATGAACGAAAGCCCGGGCATGCCCGGGCTTTCTTCGTGAAGATGCGGAAGGTGCGTGAAGCCTACTTCAGCCCGCCGCTCAGAAACGCCTTCAGGCGCTCGCTCTGCGGCTTGGCCAGCACCTCGCGCGGATCGCCTTGTTCCTCGACACGGCCCTGGTGCAGGAACATCGTGTGCGAGGAGACCTCGCGCGCGAAGCCCATCTCGTGCGTCACGACGATCATCGTGCGGCCTTCCGCCGCCAGGTCGCGCATCACCTTGAGCACCTCGCCGACCAGCTCCGGATCCAGCGCCGAGGTCGGTTCGTCGAAGAGCATCACCTCCGGCTCCACCGCCAGCGCGCGCGCGATTGCGACGCGCTGCTGCTCCCCGCCCGACAGCTGTGCCGGATAGACGTCCTTGCGGTGGGACACGCCGACGCGCGCCAGCAGCGCTTCTGCCTTCTCGACGGCCTGCGCGCGGGGCTGCTTCAGCACGTGGATGGGCGCCTCGATGACGTTCTCCAGCACCGTGCGATGGCCCCACAGGTTGAAGTTCTGGAACACCATCGCCAGCCGCGCGCGCCAGCGCTGCAGCTGTGCCGCGTCGGCGGACTTCAGGCTGCCGTCGCGGTCACGCACGAGCTTGAGCTCCTCGGCGCCCAGCTTGAGAGTGCCCTCGAAAGGCTGCTCCAGCAGGTTCAGGCAGCGCAGGAAGGTGCTCTTGCCCGAGCCGCTCGATCCGATCAGGGTGATCACGTCGCCCGGCTTCGCGGCCAGGGACACCCCCTTGAGCACTTCGCGGTCGCCGTAGCGTTTGTGGAGGTTGTCGACAACAAGACTGGCCGCGGACATCAACGGGCTCCCAGGAGTTTTCCGGTGCGGGTCGCCTCGCGCCCCGCGACTTTCGCGACCCGCGCGCCGGCCGTGACCAGGCGCAGCGTGTCGCGTGCAAACAGCAGCCCGTCGGTGGGGCTCTTCAGGTCGGTCACCGACCCCGAGACCGGATCGATCACCTGGGCGATCACGTCGCCTTCGCGGACCGTCTCGCCGACCTCGCGCAGGAAGGTCAGCACGCCGCCGACCGGGGAGGGCACCGGGATGGACCCCGCCAGCGGGCGGGCATCGCCGACCGGCGCCGGCACCGGCGGCGTCGCGCCGTCCGGCGAGTCCGAGGCGATCACGCCGCGGTGGATCAGGAAGTCCACGATCGCTTGCGCGTCCTTGGCCGCCAGGTCGTGGTGCACGTCCTGCTGGCCGCGCAGCTCGACCGTCACCGACAGGCAGGCCTGCGGGATCGGGAAGCGGTCGCCGAAGTGTTTCGCCCATTTCCACCAGACCTGCGAGCAGGCCTCGTCGAACGGGTTGTCGCCCGAATCCGTGGCCAGCAGCGTCACGCCGGCGCCGAGGTAGGCCGCCAGCGGCTCGCATTGCGGCCAGCACGGCGTCTCGGTGTAGAGGTGCATCACGGCCTGCGCGTCGCAGTGCAGGTCCAGCACCACGTCCGCGTCGCAGGCCATCAGCATCAGCGTCTTGCGCAGCGCCTTGAGCTCGGTGTCCGCGGGGGAGGCCTGCACCTCCGTCCTCAACGCGGCGCGCAGCACCGCGACGTTGCGTGCCGGATCGTCGCTCAGACGCGGTTCGGCGTGGCGCGCGGCGGCCTCGATGTGCTCGGGATAGTGGCGGTTGAAGTTCTCGCCCGACAGACCCTCGAAGCGGCCCAGGTGCGATTGCAGCCACCATTGCGAGAGGCCGATCGGATTGGCCATGGGCACGAGGATCACCTCGCCGCGCAGGCGGCCGGCGGCCTCCAGCGCGTCGAAGTGACGGCGCAGGTGCCAGGCGGTGAGCATGCCCGGCAGTTCGTCGGCGTGCAGCGAGGCCTGGATGTAGACCTTCTGGCCCTGGCCGGGCTGGCCGTAGTGCAGCGAGACGAGCTCGCGCTGCGTGCCCGGCGTGGGGCTCGGGAGCGGGTGTTGTCGTAGTTGCATGGGAGTGTCCGGTTCGGCGCGCGGCAGGGGCGCGGCGGCAAGGGAGGTTCAGCGGGGCATCAGCGAGGCATCAGCGGCTTGAGCCAGCGCTTCTCCGCCTGATGGAAGAGGCCGACCAGCACCAGCGTCATCGCGAAGTAGAAGATCGCGGCGGTGATGAAGGCCTCGAACGGAATGTAGTAGGTGGCGTTGATGTCGCGGGCGATGCCGGTGATGTCCATGATGGTCACGACGCTGGCCAGGGCCGTGCCGTGCAGCATGAAAATGACCTCGTTGCTGTAGGCCGGCAGCGCGCGGCGCAGCGCGTGCGGCAGCACGATGCGGCGCAGCATGACCCAACGGGTCATGCCCAGCGACTTCGCGGCCTCGACCTCGCCGTGCGGCAGCGAGCGGATCGAGCCGGCGATGATCTCCGTCGTGTAGGCGGCGGTATTCAGCACGAAGGTCAGGCAGGCGCAGAACCAGGCCGAGCTGAACAGCGGCCACAGCGCGCTCTGCTGCATCCATTCGAACTGGCCCAGCCCGTAGTAGATGAGGAAGAGCTGCACCAGCATCGGCGTGCCGCGGAACACGTAGGTGTAGGCCCAGACCGTGCGCGACAGCCATTTGATCGGCAGCGTGCGCAGCACGGCCAGCGGGATGGCCAGGGCCAGGCCGATCAGCAGCGAGGCGATCAGCAGCTCCAGGGTGATGAGCGCGCCCTCGAAGTAGCGCGGCAGGTTCTCGACGATGGCGTCCAGGTTCATGGGGATCGTGATTACAGCGAGTGGCGACGCACACCGATGGACAGGCGCTTCTGCAGCTGGTCGAAGACCAGCTCGGACACGGACGTGAAGAGCAGGTAGATGATCGCCACGGCCAGGTAGAAGACGAAGGGCTCGCGGGTGCCGGCGGCGGCCTGCGAGCCGCGCATCATCAGGTCGTGCAGTCCGATGACCGACACGATGGCCGTGCTCTTGATCAGCACCAGCCAGTTGTTGGACAGACCCGGCAGTGCATGCCGGAACATCTGCGGGAAGGTGATGCGCCAGGCGACCTGCGCGGGGCTCATGCCGAAGGCGAGTCCGGCTTCGCGCTGCCCGGGCGGCACGGCGAGGAAGGCGCCGCGGAAGGCTTCGGTCAGGTAGGCGCCGAAGATGAACGCGATGGTCACCACGCCGGCGATGAAAGGATTGATGTCGATGTACTCGTCGTGCCCCAGCGCCGCCGCGATCGCGTTCACGGCGACCTGGCCGCCGAAGAAGATCAGCAGCATCAGCACCAGGTCGGGCACGCCGCGGATCAGCGTGGTGTAGAGCGTGGCGATGCCCTTGGCGACGCGGAACTTCGACAGCTTGGCCATCGCGCCGATCAGCCCCAGCGCCATGGCCAGCGCCATCGAGCTGAGGGCCACGCCCAGGGTCAGGACAGCGCCCTCGAGCAGGCTGGGCAGATAACCGTGCAGGAACATTCGACGGACCTTGTTCGTTCTGAAAGAAAGGGGCCCGGTCCTGCCGGGCCCCGACGCGCCGGAGGACGCCGTCCAGGCGCCTTCCGGCCGCGGATCACTTGGCCGTCTTGCCCGAGATGTCGTACTCGAAGTACTTGTCGTTGAGCTTCTTGAAGGTGCCGTTGGCCTTCACCGCCGCGATGGCGTCGTTGAACTTCTTGCCCAGCGTCTTCTCGTCCGCCTTGCGCAGGCCCACGCCGCTGCCGGTGCCGAAGTACTTCACGTCGTCGTAGCTCGGGCCCACGAACGCGTAGCCCTTGCCGGCCGGCGTCTTCAGGAAGCCCATGTCGGCGGCGACGAGGTCGGCCAGCGTCAGGTCCACGCGGCCCGACTTCAGGTCCAGGAAGGCCTGGTCCTGCGTCGCGTAGCGGACGATCTCGCTCTGCTTGAAGGTGTCGGCGGCGAACTTCTCATGGATGGTCGCGCGCTGCACGCCGATCTTCTTGCCCTTCAGGCCGGCGGGCGAGAAGTCGAACTTCGCGTCGGCCTTGGCGGTGAAGCGGGCCGGCGTGTTGTAGTACGGGTTGGAGAAGGCGATGACCTTCTTGCGCTCGTCGGTGATCGACACCGACGCGATGATCGCGTCCACCTTGCGCGACTGCAGCGCGGGGATCAGGCCGTCGAAGTCCTGCTGCACCAGCGTGCACTCGGCCTTGATCTCGGCGCACAGCGCCAGGGCCAGGTCGATCTCGAAGCCCTTGAGCTTGCCGTCGGCGCCGACTTCGGAGAACGGAGGGTAGGCGCCCTCGACGCCGATGCGGATCTTCTTCCATTCAGGGGCCTGGGCGTGCGCGGCGCCGGCGGTGGCCAGCAGGGCGCAGGCCGCCAGGGCGGCGCGGGCGATCAGTTGTCGTCGTTGCATGAAGGCTCCTTGTGAGATTGAGCAGGAAACGTGGAAGCGCGTGTGTGGCAGACGCGTCGAATGGACATCCGGTGACGACCTCGGGCGGTTCGAGCCCGCCTTGATTCAGAGATCGGAGAGGTCGTCCGGACTGGGGGGCATTGTTGCAATGCCGCACGTGCGGCGGCCATCAGGGTTAAGGAGAGTGCAAAAACGTGTGAACCGCCTGGACGGTGGACGCGGGGTCCTCCTCCTGGGGGACATGCCCTAATTCGGGGAAGACCTGCACGGTGCTGTGCGCGATGCCCTGATGCAGGCGTTCGGCCGCGACGGGCGGGATCAGGCGGTCCTTGCCGCCCCACAGGATCAGCGTCGGGGCCTGGATGCGGGCCAGGAGATCGTCGTGCCGTCCGGGCTTGCGCTGGGCCAGGCGCTGCACCATGGCCGCGCGGTTGCCTTCGCGCAGCGCCAGTTCGAAGTGGCGGTCCACCACGGCGGCCGTGACCTTGGCCGGATCACCGTACAGATCGCGCAGGTTGCGGTCCACGATGGGCCGCGGCAGGAAGATGCCGGCCAGCCACTGCAGCGCGCGCGAATTCGGAATGTGGGCCGGATCGGGCATCAGCTCGCTGGGGACGGCGAGGCCGTCGGCGTCGACGAGCACGAGCGCCGCGATCTGCGCAGGATGTCTGGCGGCGTACTGCCAGGCCAGTTCGCCACCCATGGAGCTGCCGCCGAGGACCATGCGGTCAATCTGCAACTGTTGGAAGAACGACAACAGGAACGAGTCATAGGCATCGTTGCCGTAATCGCCTAGAGGCGAGGGTCCGGTGAGTCCGAATCCCGGCAGGTCGAGCGTGATCACGCGGCGCGTCGCGCTGAGCGACTTCACCCAGCCCTCCCAGGTGTGCAGGCTGGCGCCGGCGCCGTGCAGCAGCACGATGGGCGGGAGCTCGGTCCTCGGGCCCTCGTCGCGGAAGTGGACGAACTGGGTCTGGCCGCCGGACAGCGTCAGTTCCATGAACTCCGACGGCGGCGGGCCCCAGCGCGCAACCAGGCTTTCCAGCGGCCGGTCCGGCGCGCGGAAGGCCATCGCGAGCAGGGCCGTCGCCAGCACGGCCAGGCCCAGCAGCTTCATCAGCCGGGCGCCGAGGGTGGGGCGGGCGCTCATTCGCTCGATCATTCGATGACGGAATCGGGCGACGGGGCCAGTCCAGGATCAACGGCGCGGCGCTCGTCGAAGACGAAGCAGTCGCCGTGGTAATGCGCGTTGCCGACTTCCTCGAAATACTTGAGGATGCCACCCTCGAGCTGGTAGACCTTCGCGTCGAGGCCGTGGCGCGCCGCCTCCTGATCGAGGTAGAGCGCCGCCTTCTCGCAGCGGATGCCGCCGGTACAGTAGCTGACCACGGTCTTGCCGGCGAGCTCGGCGCGGTGCGCCTGGAAGGCGTCGGGAAACTCGCTGAACTTCGTGATGCGCCAGTCGATCGCGTCGTCGAAGGCGCCGACGTCGACCTCGAAGCCGTTGCGCGTGTCCAGCGTGACGACCGGGCGCCCCTCGTCGTCGTGACCCCGGTCGAGCCAGCGCTTCAAGGTCTCCGCCGGCAGCGCGGGCGCGCGCGGCGCCTGGTCCGGGCGGATCGTCGGGTGGTTCATGCGGATGATCTCCGGCTTCACCTTCACCAGCAGCTTGCGGAACGGGACCTCGTCGCTCCAGCTCTCCTTGGGCGCCAGCGCAGCGAAGCGATCATCCTCGCGCAAGGCGTCCACCCACGCGTTCACCGCTTCCGGCGCACCGGCAAGGAACAGGTTGATCCCTTCCTCCGCAATCAGCACCGTGCCCTTCAGGCCCAACGCCTGCGCATGGGCGTGCAACCGGTCCCTCAGCCCCTCCGGCGCGTCGATGGCGACGAACTGGTAGCAGGAAATGTTGAGGATGATCTCGGTGGCGCGATCGGTGGAGATGGCAGTGTTCATGCCGGTGCAGAGGCTGGTAGCCTGGCAGGATCAGGGAAGCGGAAGATTGTAGGCGGGGTGCGGGGAGGCACTGCGGGTGGCCAAGCGCGGGCTCTCCACGATGCAGGAGGCCTCGCGTCCGCGAACCTCCAGCATCATTCCGGCCCCAGTGGCACTCGCTGACCTTGCCGGCGCCTCGCGCCGGTTTTTCAGCGTCTGGCTTCGGGGGACTTGGGTTCGTTGAGCTTCACGTCGGGCGCAGGCACCGGCTTGATGCGCACCGGGACGGCGGCGCTGCACAGATCGGTGTAGCCGGGGCTGTGGACGAACCAGCCGCCACGATGGCGGCGCGCGTTCAGCAGCTCGCTCCAGGTCGGCGTGTCGGTGCGCAGCACCTGCAGCGCGGGACGCTGATCGGCCGGCAGCGCCGAGGCGAGCGACACGCGCTCGATGCCGAGCCGCTGCTCGGGTTTGTCGTAGAAGCCCATCGCGGCACCACCGCGCGGCAGCGCGGACAGGAACTCCATGCCCTTGAGCACGCGTCCGACCACCGTGATGTTGAGGTCCAGCCCGCGCGGCGCATGGCCGATCACGGCATACAGCTCCGCCCCGGTGCTGGAATCCTTGGCGTTGCCGCGACCGGCGCCGACGGTGCCGTAGCAGTGCGCGAGCCAGGCCTGGCCCGTCTTCGGATCCGCGGCAGCGGGGAAGCCGTCCACCTGGCCCGCGCGCGGCGCCCAGCCCTCGATGTCTGGCATCACCGTCATCGGCACGCCCTTGAGAGGGATGGAGAACTCCGCCGGCAGCTGGGACCTGGCACCGGCGGGGAAGGGCTTGCCCTTGCCCTTGAGGCCGGTGTCCTCGTCGTCCGCATTGGGGTCGCCCCATTGGGTGACGAAGTTGTCCTGGACGCGGACGATCGCCAGCCCGTCGTAGTAGCCGCCGCGGGCCAGCGCGCGGATGTTGTCGACGTGCGCAGGCGCGAAGCGTGGCGCGAGTTCGATGAAGACCTGACCCTGCGGCAGCGTCATCACCAGCAGGTTGTCCGGATCGACGTCGCGCCAGACGGCGGCGGGCGCGGTGGCGAGGATGTCGGCGCTGCTCCGCGGCGGCTGGGCGGGCTTCTTGACCGCTGCCGCAGGCTTGGTGGCCTTCTCCGCGGGCTCGGCCGCGTTCGCGATCATCGGCGCGCACAGCGCCAGGGCCGCCAGCAGGGGCAGGTGTTTCCTCATCGTCATCCGGGCGCTCCGCGAGAGTGTTCGATGGAGGGCGAGCATAGCCTTCTTACAATCGCCCGATGGCTTTCGTTCATCTCCGCTCCCACACCGAGTTCTCCGTCGTCGACGGCACGCTGCGCATCGACGACGCCGCCGCGGCGGCCGCCAAGGACGGCCAGGTCGCCCTGGGCCTGACCGACCTCGCGAACATGTTCGGCGGGGTGAAGTTCTACAACGCCTGCCGCAAGAAGGGCGTGAAGCCGATCCTGGGGGTGGAGGCCTGGCTGGAGCCCGAAGCGGCGGACCGTCCGCCGTCGCGGGTGCTGCTGCTGGTGCAGGACATCCAGGGTTATCTGAACCTGAGCGAGCTGCTGTCGCGCGCCTGGATCCAGAACGTGCAGCGCAACCAGGCGCTGCTGAAGCTGGCGTGGATGCAGGAGCTTAACGCCGGCCTGATCTGCCTCGGCGGGATGCAGTTCGGCCCGGTCGGCCAGGCGCTGATCGCCGGCGACGAGGCGCGCGCGCTGGACGTGGCGCAGCGCCTCGCCGCGATCTATCCGAACCGCTTCTACATCGAGCTGCAGCGCGCCGGCCTGCCGGGCCAGGAAGCGCTGCTGCGCCAGCTGGTGCCGCTGGCCGCGAAGGCGGGTCTGCCGGTCGTGGCGACGCATCCGATCCAGTTCCTGGAGGAGGACGATTTCGAGGCCCACGAGGCGCGCGTGTGCGTGGCCGACGGCGAGACGCTGGCCAATCCGAAACGGGTGAAGCGTTTCCTGCCCAGCCAGCATTTCAAGAGCCAGGCCGAGATGGAGGCGCTGTTCGCCGACATCCCGAGCGCGATCGCCAACACGGTGGAGATCGCGAAGCGCTGCAGCCTGACGCTGGTGCTGGGCAAGCCGCAGCTGCCGAACTTCCCGACCCCCATCCAGGCCGATGGCACGCCGATGCCGATGGAGCAGTACTTCCGCATGCTGTCGCACGAGGGGCTGGAGGACCGGCTCAAGCTGCTGTTCCCGGACGAGGCCAAGCGCGACGCGGCGCGGCCGCGTTACGTGGAGCGGCTGGAGTTCGAGCTGAACACCATCATCAAGATGGGCTTCCCCGGCTACTTCCTCATCGTGGGCGACTTCATCCGCTGGGCGAAGAACAACGGCTGTCCGGTGGGCCCGGGCCGGGGCTCGGGCGCGGGCTCGCTGGTCGCCTACGTGCTGCTGATCACCGACCTGGATCCGCTGCAGTACAACCTGCTGTTCGAGCGCTTCCTGAACCCGGAACGGGTCTCGATGCCCGACTTCGACATCGACTTCTGCCAGGGCAACCGCGACCGCGTCATCGAGTACGTCAAGGACAAGTACGGCCGCCCGGCGGTGAGCCAGATCGCGACCTTCGGCACGATGGCGGCCAAGGGCGCGCTGCGCGACATCGGCCGCGTGCTGGGCATGGGCTTCGGCCACGTGGACTCGATCGCGAAGCTGGTGCCGGCGCCCCCGGGCAAGACGGTGACGCTGGCCAAGCTGCCGCCGGGCTTCGATCCGGACAAGGCCAAGATGGTCTACGCGCGCCACGAGTCGCCCGAGATCGAGGAACGTGAGGCGCAGGACGAGGAAGTCGCCGGCCTGCTGGAGATGGCGGCGCGCGTGGAGGGCACGGTGCGCTCGATCGGCATGCACGCCGGCGGCGTGCTGATCGCGCCGGGCAAGATCACCGACTTCTGCCCGCAGTACCAGCAGCCGGGCTCGACCTCGGCGGTCAGCCAGTACGACAAGGACGACGTCGAGGCCATCGGCCTGGTGAAGTTCGACTTCCTGGGCCTGGCAACGCTGACCATCCTCGAGCTGGCCAAGGACTTCATCGTCGGCCGTTATCCCGAGGCCGCGGACTTCGCCTTCGAGACCATCCCGCTGGACGACAAGCGGACCTACAAGCTGTTCTCCGACGGTCTGACGGAGTCGGTGTTCCAGTTCGAATCGAGCGGCATGCAGCGCATGCTGAAGGACGCGAAGCCTTCGCGCCTGGAAGACCTGATCGCGCTGAACGCGCTGTACCGCCCGGGCCCGATGGACCTGATCCCCAGCTTCGTCGCACGCAAGCACGGCAAGGAGACGGTGGTGTACCCGCACCCGCTGGTCGAGCCCGTGCTGTCCGAGACCTACGGGATCATGGTCTACCAGGAGCAGGTGATGCAGACCGCCCAGGTGCTGGGCGGCTACTCGCTGGGCGGCGCGGACATGCTGCGCCGCGCGATGGGCAAGAAGAAGGCCGAAGAGATGGCCATGCACCGCGACCTGTTCCGGAAAGGCGCGGCGGAGAAGGGCATCGACCAGGACAAGGCCGACGAGGTCTTCGACCTGATGGAGAAGTTCGCGGGCTACGGCTTCAACAAGTCGCACGCGGCCGCGTACTCGCTCCTGGCGTATCACACGGGCTGGCTGAAGGTGCATTTCACGGCGGAGTTCTTCGCCGCGAACATGACCATCGAATCGGACGACACCGACAAGCTCAAGGTGCTGATGAACGATGCCAAGCTGTTCGGCATCGAGTTCGAACCGCCCAACATCAACCTCGGCGTCGGCCGCTTCGAGCCGATGAGCGCGGACGAAGGAACGTCGAAGTCGGTCGCCAGGGAAGGCAAGGCCGGCACGACGCCGCGAGCGCGCAAGATCAACTACAGCCTCGGCGCGATCAAGGGCACCGGCGCCGGCGCGATCGAGGCGATCGTGCGCGCGCGCACCGAGGGCGGTCCGTTCACCAGCTTCTTCGACTTCTGCGCGCGCGTGGACCGCAAGGCGGTCAACAAGCGGGTGGTGGAGGCGCTGATCAAGGCCGGCGCCTTCGACGCGCTGCACGCGAACCGCGCGCGGCTGCTGGCCAGCGTGGCGCTGGGCTACACCTATGCGGACAACCTGGCGCAGAACGTCAACCAGGGCGGGCTGTTCGACTTCGACGGCGGGCACGGCTCGTCGACGGCGGAGCCGGACTTCGTCGACGTGCCCGAGTGGGGCATCAAGGAGCGGCTGAGCCTGGAGAAGACGGCGATCGGCTTCTACCTGTCGGGACACCTGTTCGACCAGGCGGAAACGGAGCTGCGCCGGATGGTGAAGCGCCGGATCGTGGACCTGCAGGACAGCCGCGAGCCGACGACGGTGGCGGGCATCGTGTCCGACATGCGGGTGATCAACGGCTCGCGCGGCCGGGTGGCGATCTTCAAGATCGACGACAAGACCCATGCGATCGAGGCGGTGGCCAACGAGGAGATGCTCAACGCCAACAAGGAGCTGCTGGCGGAAGACGAGCTGATCATCGCGGTGGGCAAGGTGCAGAACGACCGTTTCTCCGGCGGGCTGCGGATGAACGTGCAGCAGGTCTTCGGCCTGGCGGCGGCGCGGGCGCGTTTCGGGCGCTACCTGCGCACGGCGCCCAACCTGCCGGCGGCCGCGGTACTGGAGCTGGTCAAGAGCTGGCCCGCCAAGCGCGTGGAGACGGAGCAGGGCGTGCTCAGCCAGGGGCTGGAGCTGCGCATCCCGATCAAGCGCAACGGCGCGATCGCGGAACTGGGCCTGGGCGGCGCAGGCAAGTTCTGGCCCAGCGACGAGGCGCTGGAACAGCTCAAGCCGGCGGAGATCGTGTATTCCGAGGGTGGTTGAAAACCTTCCCTTTTTTGTTCCTCGTAACAGTTGTTATGGCAATCTTTTTACGCTATAACAATTGTTCCATGAGTCTTAAAACCCTTCCGTTCATCGTCGAGGATTCGCTCGCAGCCCTTGGCGAGCGCATTTCGCTCGCCCGGCGAGCTCGACGACTGACGCGCCCGGACCTGGCCGCCCGGGCAGGCATCGGCTTGAGCACGCTGGTGGCGATCGAGACCGGCGCCCCGACCGTCCAGATCGGCTCCGTGTTGATGGTGCTGTGGGGGCTGGGATTGGAGGGGACCTTCGACACTCTGTCGAACCTGGGATCCGACAAAGAGCTTTCCGCATTGATGGCCGATGCAGTGCCGCTGCGCGTTCGTACGCCCAAACGGAGGACCCCATGAGCGCCGATGCCAAGCCGGTCTGGGTCTGGCTCCCGGGCAGCCCGGTGCCGGTCGAATGCGGCGTGTTCTCGCTGAAGGATGGTGTCGGCATTTTCGAGTACCGGCAAGCCTACCTGGACGCTCATGGCGTCGCGCTGGACCTCGCGCACCTGGCCTTGAGTTCGCGCGCGCGGCCGATCAGGGAAACCAGGCAGGATGGACTTTTCGGTGTGATTCGGGATGCCAAGCCGGAAGGTTACGGACTCGATCTGCTGGCACACCTGCGTCAGGTCCGCGTGGAAGACCACATGGCCGTGCTGGAAGAGTCGGAAGGCGATTCGGTCGGCGCCATCGCCGTCTGCGACGACGTTGCGCGGAAGCAGGCGTTTCACTGTCCGCCGTCCCACGACCTGCTTCAGATCCTTGCGGACGTGCCTGACTCACGTCCGGCCAGTGATGCCGTGCGCGAAGTGAAGGGCATCGTTGGAACGAGCGCCGGCGGCGAGCGTCCCAAACTCACCGTGATGCATGAGGGGCAGCAGTGGCTAGCAAAGCTCCAGGACCGCGGAGACCGACCCCATTCGCCACTTCGCGAATTCGTGGCCATGAAGGTGGCGACGGCGCTCGGCGTGAATGCGGCGGAAGTGCAGTTCAAGCGGGTCGAACAACGCGAAGTGATCCTGGTCCGTCGCTTTGACCGCGAAGTGGATGAACAGCGGCGGGTGACCCGGCGACTATTCGCCAGCGCGCACACGGTGCTGGGCCTGGACAAGCAGGTGAGGGGGAGTCGTGAACGCTCCTATCTGGCTTTGGCGCACGAGCTGCAGCGCTGGCGAGGGCGCGCGGACAACGAGGCGGTGTTGGAGGGAAAGCGCGAACTCTTCCGTCGCATCGTCATGAACGCCGTGTTGGGCAACGGCGATGATCACCCGCGCAACACGGGTTTCCTGTTCGATGGAACGGGGTGGACGCTGTCCCCGGCGTTCGACATCGCGCCGTATGGCATGGTCTTTTCCGGCACGCAATCCATGGACATTTCCCGGTCCCGGACGCACGCGGCGTCCAGCGCCGTCTTCAACCTGATCGACGCTTGCTCGGATTACGGCTATGTCGAGGAAGAGGCGCGCGAGTACATCGCGTCCGCGCGTCGACAGGCGCCAGTCCTTTGGGTCGAGCAGGTGATCGCAGCCGGTTTCCAGGAAGACGACTTGCCGTTCCAGGTGCCGATCTGGCTGGACGTCGAGGGACCGGCTGGAGCCACGGCGCGTCGGAGTTCTCGGGGGCGTTGAGTCCCCATTGCCGATCGGCAACTGCGACTCGGGT
Organism: Rubrivivax sp.; assembly: GCA_004210455.1. Taxonomy (GTDB): domain Bacteria; phylum Pseudomonadota; class Gammaproteobacteria; order Burkholderiales; family Burkholderiaceae_C; genus Roseateles. The sequence continues at coordinate 25,597 of SEFA01000053.1, forward strand.
CAGTCGACCATCCCCCATTTGACGGGTGCTTCTCCCACACCACAACGAAGGTGTCAGGCGTAAGCTGTCCTCATGCAGGATGCCAAGCCCCGGACCGGCCTGATCCTTACCGGAGGAGGCGCGAGAGCGGCCTATCAGGTCGGCGTGCTGGCCGCGATCGCGCAACTGCGCCGCGACGCCTGCACCACCGGCGACAACCCCTTCCAGGTGATCTCCGGCACCTCCGCCGGCGCCATCAACGCCGCCACGCTCGCCTGCCAGGCCGACGACTTCTGCTCCGCCGTCGATGGCCTGATGTACATCTGGCAGAACATCCACGTCAGCCAGGTCTACGCCGCCGATTCCTTCGGCGTGATCCGCTCCGGCGCGAAGTGGCTCAGCATGCTTTCGCTCGGCTGGGCGCTCAACCGCTGGCGGCGCACCCGCCCGCGCAGCCTGCTCAACAACACCCCGCTGCGCGGCCTGCTGAACCAGTGGATCGACTTCGACCGCCTCGACCAGATGCTAGCCAAGGGCTACATCGACGCGCTCGCGGTGACCGGCTCCAGCTACACCTCAGGCCACCACGTCACTTTCTATCAGACCCACCAGCAGCGCGAGCCCTGGGTCCGCACGCAGCGCATCGCGACCCGCATCCCCAAGCTCTCGATCGAGCACCTGGTCGCCTCGTCCGCGATCCCCTTCATCTTCCCCGCCGAACCGCTGGAACTCGGCGGCGAGGTTGAATGGTTCGGCGACGGGTCGATGCGCCAGACCGCGCCGATCTCGCCGGCCGTGCACCTGGGCGCGGAAAAGGTCCTCGTGATCGGCGCGGGCCGCATGCACGAGGCCGGCGGCGAGGGGCAGCACGGCCCGGCGCCCACCGGCCATCCCAGCCTCGCGCAGATCGCCGGGCACGCGCTGTCCAACATCTTCCTGGACGCGCTGGCCGTGGACATCGAGCGCCTCAAGCGCATCAACAGCACGCTCGCGCTGCTGCCGGAAGAGGCCCTGCGCAACACGCCGCTCAAACCGATCGAGGCGCTGGTCATCGCACCGAGCCGGCCGCTCGACAGCCTGGCCGCCGAGCACCAGGGCGCGCTGCCGCCGCCGATCCGCGCGCTGTTGCGCAGCGTCGGCGTGTCGGGCGAGGGCGCCACCGCCAGTGGCTCGGCGCTGGTCAGCTACCTGCTCTTCGAGCCCGAATACACCAACGAGCTGATCACGCTGGGCATGTCGGACACGCTCGCCCGCCGCGTCGAGATCCAGAAGTTCTTCGAGTGGCCCGCGCAGGCGCCGCAGATGGACCCCGCCGCCATGCGCAAGCGCGCCGGCGGCTTCGCGCTGCAGGTGCCGCCGAATCCGCCGGGACCGCCTCGGCTGGTGGCCTGATTCAGCTCGTTGTCAGACGCAACTCCGCCACGAGCCCGCCTTCCGGACGATTCGAGAGCGTCAGCGATCCCCGCTGCCGCAACGTCAATTCCCGCGCGATGTAGAGGCCCAGGCCCGCGCCGCCCGTGTGGCGGTTGCGCGAATCCTCCAGGCGGTAGAACGGCTCGAACACCGCTTCCAACTTGTCCGCCGGAATGCCGGGGCCTGGATCGGTCACGCGCAGCCAGGCGCCTTGTGAGTCCCGACCCACGCGGACCTCCGCGCTGCCGCCATAACGCACCGCGTTGCCGATCAGGTTGCCCAGCACGCGCCGCAGCGCCATCGGCTGGCCCTTGGCGAGCACCGGCTCGCCGTCCCCCGAGTCATCGCCGTCCTCGAAGCGCACCGGCAACGCCTGCTCGATCAGGTCGTCCGTCAGCGCCTGCGCCAGCGCGCCGAGGTCGACATCCACCAGCGGCTCTGCCGCGCCGGGACCGTCGCGGAACAGCTCCATCACCGCGTCCACCAGCGCATTCATCTCGCGGATGTCCTCGACGGAGCGCTGACGCTGGATCTCCTCGATGTCCAGGGTCTCCAGCCGCATGCGCAGGCGCGTCAGCGGCGTGCGCAGGTCGTGGGAGATCGCGGCCACCATCAGCCCGCGTTCGTTGAACTGCCGCCGCAACTGGCGCGCCATCGCGTTGAAGACCTGGGCGCTCTCGCGCACTTCCAGCGTGCCGCGCTGTTCGTCGAGCAGCGGCAACCGGTCCTGCTTGTGCAGCGATTGCCCCAGCTCCTGCGAGGCCCGCACCAGGTCGCGCATCGGACGCGACAACCAGCGTGACGCGATCCAGGCCGCCAGGCCGGTGACGAGCAGCCGGATGCCGTAGTCGAGCGTCAGTTCCCATGCGGTCAGCGCGCGGAACGGGCCGCGCCATTGAGCCGGCTGGCCCGGCGTCTGGGATCCCTGTGCCGAGGAGGGCGGCGGCGGGAACCCGCGGAAGTTCTCGCGCGGCGGCATCGGGACGTCGCCCGGGAGCGGCTCGTCGCGGAGTTCAGGATCGGCGCCCGTGCCTTGAGGACCCGGACCCGGACCCGGACCGGGGCCCTGAGGACCGCGCATCAGCCCCGGCATCGGCGGCAGGAACGGCGCGCCGTGCATGCGCATCGCAGAGAGATCGCCGCGGGTCCAGGTCACGACGCCGATCGCCAGGGCCTGGGCGATCACCAGCGTCACCCACAGGAGCAGGAAGATCCGCCGCGCCAGCGTGTCGCCGAAGGCGCGTGCGAATCCGCCGCGGATCGTGGCGGTCAGGCGCTTCAAGCGGGAGGGAGCGCTCAAGCCTGCACCTGGGCGTCGAAGAGGTAGCCCTCGCCGCGCATCGTGCGGATCAGGCGCGGCTCCTTGGGCGAGTCGCCCAGCTTCTGCCGCAGCCGCGAGATCGTCAGGTCCACGCTGCGGTCATTGACCTCGACGCCGGGCGCGCGCGTCAGCTCGATCAACTGCTCGCGGCTCAGCACGCGTCCCGGACGCTCGACCAGCGCGCTCAGCATGCGGAATTCGGCGCTGGACAGCGGCACCACCACCTGCTGCGGCGACACCAACTGACGCAGCAGCCGGTCGAAGGCCCAGCCTTCGAAGCGGAACTCGCGGCGGGTCTGCGCCTCGTTCTCGCCGCGGCGCGCGCGGCGCCGGATCGCGTGGATGCGGGCCACCAGCTCGCGCGGCTCGAAGGGCTTGGCGAGGTAGTCGTCCGCGCCCATCTCCAGCCCCAGCACGCGGCTGATCGGATCGCCGTGCGCCGTCAGCATGATCACCGGCACCGACGGGTGGTGCTGCTGGATCCACTGGCACAGCGTCAGGCCGTTCTCGTCGGGCAGCATCAGGTCCAGCACGACGACATCAAACACCTGCGTCGCCATCTGGCGGCGCATCTCGCGGCCGTCGCCGGCGGTGCTCACCGCCACGCTGAACTTCTGCAGGTACTCCTCGAGCGAGCGGCGGATCTCCGCATCGTCGTCGACCACCAGACACCGCGTCATGCAACTCTCCACCGACGGGCCCGGCGGCATGCCCGACCCCGTCACGGACGATACACCGGGGTCCGGGCCGTTGGAGCCGTCGGCGCGCGAGGAGGGGATGTAGCGCGGCATGGCATCCTGATCAGGCGGCAATGCCGACCGTCAGCGTCGCGGCGTAGCCGCTCGCGACGTCGCCGGTGAGCGTGGCCAGTTGCGTGGTGTAGCCGTCGCTGAAGACGTTGTCGGAGGCGAAGCTGATGCGGTTGAAATTCGTCAGGCTGCTGCTGTAGCCCGACGCGGTGCTGTAGACCGTCGTGCAGGCGGCCGTGGGGAAGGCGATCTGCGAGGTCTTGATCTTGTTGGCATACGAGGTTGCGGCGCCGGCGTTGCGGTAGACCTCGAAGTGCATGTGGGGCATGCGACCGTCGTAGCAGCCGGGGAAGATGGTCGTGAAGGTGACCGTGCCGTCGCTGCCGGTGCTCTGCACGCCGCGCAGGTAGTTCTCGTTGACGACGCTGGCGCTGTAGAGGGAATACCGACCCTCGCGGTCGCAGTGCCACAGGTAGATCGCGTAGCCGGACAGGTCGGCGCAGCTGCTGCTCGCATTCACCAGCTTGAGCGTGAGGGTCAGCGGCACGCCGCCGGCGGTGCCGCTCGCCGTCCCGATGCTGGTGCGGATGTCGCTGCGCACGATGCCGCTGAGCGCCAGCGCATTGGCGACGCCGCTGCCGTTGCTGTTGGACCCGTCGCCGGGGTAGGGGCCGGCGGTCTCTTCCGGAATCACCGAGCAGCTGCCGGTGGTGCCTGTCGATCCCGTCGATCCGGTCGATCCCGTTCCGGTTCCCGTGCCTGTGCCCGTGCCCGTGCCCGTGCCCGTGGTGCTGGTGCCGGCGTCGCTACCGCCACCGCCGCAGCCCAGCAGCGTCAGGCCGCCCAGTCCGGCGACGCCCGCCAGCAGGCCCAGCGCGCGGCGGCGCCGCTGCAGCACGGCGAGGTCGTGCGCGAGGCCCTGATCATGGTCATGGCCGGATTCTTGTGCGTCGTGGCGGTGAGGCTGCATGGCGGAGCTCCTGAAAGGGATGCTCCGCATTGGACCGATGCGCCTTGTCGGCGGCTTATCGTCTTTGTGTCAGGCCTGACAAGCGGTTCGCTCGCCATCGGAAGCCGGCCCGGGGTCTGCTCCCACGCTGGCGGGGCTTCACCGCAGGTCGCATCCCCCGGGCCGGCTTCCGATGACTCGGACCGAGCCGAGCCGAGCCGGGCAGAGCGGTGCTGGTCAGTGCTGCACCTTCACCATGCCGGCGTACACGCCGTCCCTGGCCAGGAGTTCGTCGTGATCGCCGGATTCGACGACCTGGCCGTCGGCCATCACCTGGATGCAGTCGGCGCGCCGGATCGTCGACAGGCGGTGCGCGATGACGATCAGCGTCTTGCGACCCTGCCATTGCTCCAGCGCCTGCTGCACGGCACGCTCGCTCTCGGTGTCCAGCGCCGAGGTGGCCTCGTCGAAGATCCACACCGGCGCGTCCTTGTACAGCGCGCGCGCGATCGCCAGCCGCTGGCGCTGACCGCCGGACAGCTTGCTGCCGTTGGCCCCCACCATCGTGTCCAGCCCTTCCGGCAGCGACTGGGCGAAGTCCCACAGCGCCGCGGCGCGCAGCGCCTGCTCCAGCTTCACGTCGTCGCGTTCCTGCCCGTAGGCGATGTTGTCCGCCACCGAGGTGTCGAACAGCACGATGTCCTGCGACACGACCGCGAACTGGCGTCTGAGGTTGGCCTTGGTCAGCTCGTCGATGGCGACGCCGTCCAGCAGGATGGTGCCGCTGTCCGGACGTTCGAAGCCCAGCAGCAGGTTGACCACCGAGCTCTTGCCCGCGCCCGAGCTGCCGACCAGCGCGGTCGTCTTTCCGGCCGGAATGTGCAGGTTCAGGGCGGCGAGCGCGTCGCGGTTCGCGCCCGGGTATCGCAGCGTGACCTGCTTCAGGGCGATGTCCCCGCGCACGTTGCTCAGCTCGCGCGTGCCGGTGTCGGGCTCGGCCGGCGTGTCCAGCAGCCCGATGCAGCCGCGTGCCACCACGAGCGCGTTCGTGATGGGCTGCATCACGTCGCTCAGGTGCCGCAGCCGCGAGCTCATGAACAGCAGCGCGGCGACAAAGGAGGCAAACTCGCCCACGCCCGTCCCGTTCACGCGCGACTGGTACAGCGCCAGGCTGACGATGATCGAGATGCCGACGCTGGCCATCAGTTGCGACAGCGGCTGCGCCATCGCATTGGAAGCCGCCGTCTTCAGCATGCTGCGTTGCACTTCCCGGGCGCGATCGCCGAAACGTCGCGTCTCGTAGCCGGCCGCGTCGAAGCTGCGCACCACGCGCCAGGCGCGCGTGACGTCCTCGACCACCGAGACCAGGCGCAGCTGCGCGTCGTAGGCCCAGGTGCCCATGCGACGGACGCGCTTGTTGACCTTGCGCACGACGAAGGCCAGTCCCGGCACGGTGATCAGCGACAGCAGCGTCAGTTTCCAGTTCAGCACGAACAGGTAGCCCATCAGCGCCAGCGCCGGCAGGCCGTCGCGCAGGATGGTCACCAGGGAACCGGCGATCAGCGTCACCACATGTTGCGGGTCGTTGACCACCTTGGTCACCGCCGTGGCCGGCTGCAGGCTCGTGTAGACCCGCGCGTCGGCGCGCAGCAGGACCTGCAGCAGCGCGGTGCGGATGTCCATCACCGTGCGCGAGATCGTCCAGTTCAGCATGTACTGGCCGCAGAAGGTGAACAGGCCGCGGATGGCGAACAGGCCGATCAGCACGATAGGCACCATCCAGATCGGGAAGCTGTAGTCAAGGTTGATCGAGGCCATCGACGGCGCCGCGGCCGATGCCGGCGACACGGCCGACGCCGCGGTCCCGGGCAGACCGATCACCGAGGTCGTGGCGGGCTTGGCGTTGAAACCCTCGCCCAGCGCGTAGCCCAGCAGTTTCGGGATCAGCGGCTCGGTCGCCGCGACCAGCACGAAGGCCAGCACCGACAGCATCAGCCCCCAGCGGTGCGGCTTCATGAAGCGCCACAGGCGGCTGGCGGTCTCTCGCAGGGGGGGGTCGTCCGAGGGCGTCGAAGGGGTCGTCATTGATCGGGATCAGGTCGGGGCGATGGGCTGCGTCACGCGACCCTTGCGGAGTGCCCGCTTGTAGCGATGCGCCGCCTTCAGGCGGTTGATCGCCATGCGCCAGCGGTCGCCCAGCGACGGCGGCTGGCGGGCGATCACACTGTACACGCGGAACTTGCCCGACCAGCGGTGCTTGACCAGGCCGAACTCGGCCAGCAGGCGCGCTTCGTCCTGACGCGGATCAAGCTCGGGATGGTTGCGGTAGAGGTCCCCGCCCAGCGGCCGCGTGTGGCGCACCGGCGTGGCATCGATGATCGCGATCGAATCCGTGCGCCCCTTGCCGGCCATGGTCGGCCAGATCCAGTCCAGTCCCCAGCCGCTGCGGCTCATGGAGAAAGTCTTCAGGCACGCGCGCAGCGTGGCGCGGTCGAACAGCGGCGCCATCACCTCGACGAAGTCGACGTGGCGCATCAGGTACTCCGGACGTTCCAGCACGATCGGCCAGGTGTAGTACGAGTCGCGCGTCAGCGCCGGCTGGGCCATCGACAGGCTGAAGCCGCGGAACAGCGCGAACATGCGGTTCACGGTGTCGGTCGTCGCCGCGAGGTCGTCGTCCGGGAACCAGAACGCGTCGTAGCGGTCGATCAGCGCCGGATGCTCGGCCAGCAGCTCCGCGATGCAGGACCATTTCGGTCCCGGCCGGTGCTCGTAATAGTCGGCATCGGCCTGATGCATGCCCGACTGTTTGCCGAAGTAGCTCACGAACAGGTCGAAGTCGCGGTCGCGCTGCGCGATCCAGCCCGCATGCAGCGAGGCGTCTCCCGCGCGCAGGATGACAAGGTTGCGCGTGCCGCGACGCGGGGGCGTCGCGGCGGGGGTCTCCAGTCCGATCATGCCGCTCCGGTGCCGTCCAGCAGGTCCTGGGCCGTCTTCAGCGCCGCGGCGACGATCTGGTCCATGTTGTAGTAGCGGTACTGCGCCAGGCGGCCGACGAAGGTCACGCCTTGCGCCTGCTCGCCCATCTCCGCGTACTTCTTGAAGAGCGCCTCGTTCTCGGGCCGCGGCACCGGGTAGTACGGATCGCCTTCGGCCTGCGGGTACTCGCGCACGATGGACGTGCCCGCGTGCGTTTCGCCGGTCAGGTGCTTGAACTCCGTGATGCGGGTGTAGTCGTGATCGTTGGGGTAGTTGACCGTGCCGACCGTCTGCACCTGTGCCGTGGTCGGCAGGTGTTCGTGGTCGAAGCGCAGGCTGCGGTAGGGCAGGGCGCCGTGGCAATGGTCGAAGTAGGCGTCGATCGGGCCGGTGTAGACGATGTGCGCGCCGGGGAAGTCGCCCCGCACGTCCTGGAAGTCCACGCCGGTGCGGACCGTGATGCCGGGATGGTCCAGCATGCGCTCGAACATCGCGGTGTAGCCGTCCGCCGGCATGAACTGGAAGCTGTCGGCGAAGTAGCGGTCGTCGTCGTTGCTGCGCGTCGGGATGCGCGCGGCCACGCCCGCCGAGAGCTGCGACAGGTCCAGCCCCCACTGCTTCTGCGTATAGCCGCGGAAGAACTTGTCGCACAGGTCGCGGCCGACGCTGTTGAGCACCACGTCCTCGCTGGTCTGGATGGGGTCGCGCGGCTCGCGCACCGTCTCCAGATAGCCCTGGACCTCGTCCTCGGTCAGCGACAGGCCGTAGAGCGTGTTGATCGTCGTGCGGTTGATGGGGATGGGGACCAGCTGCTCGCCGACCTTCGCCAGCACGCGATGCTCGTAGAAGCGCCAGGTGGTGAAGCGGGAGAGGTACTCGAAGACCTTCTTAGCGTTCGTGTGGAAGATGTGCGGCCCGTACGGGTGGATGAGCACGCCGTGCGCGTCGCGGGCATCGTAGGCATTGCCGCCGATGTGGGGACGCTTGTCGATCAGGTGGACGGTCTTGCCGGCCTCGGCCAGCACCCGCGCGCACACCGAGCCGGCGAAGCCGGCGCCGACGATCAGGTAATCAGTCTTCATCACTCTGCGGCCCGGGGCCGTTCTCCGTTTGTGCGCATTTTGACGCCAGTTTCATCGAAGTACTTCGGGATCTGGCGCGCATTGACCGGGCATCTTCGGTGGTCGGGGAACCGCCGCCGGTAACCGAACGTGCCCCGCATACACTGCCGCGATGTCTGAGATTTCCCCGAGCGGCCCGGCGGCGCCCGAGCGCCGCCGTGTGCTGCACTTCGTGACCGGCGGCTTCTCCGGCGCCACGCAGGTGGCCGTCGATCTGTGCCTGGCGCAGCTCAAGAGCGAGCGCATCGCGCCCATCCTGGTCCTGCGCCGCAAGAGGCGCACCGAGAACGCCACCAAGCTGGCGCGCATCCAGGCGCTGCACGACCAGGGCCTGCCGGTGTACGTCGTGCCCGGCTGGGCGCACCTGGCGACGATCTGGGCGCTGCGCCGGCTCTGCGAGCAGTTGCGCCCCGACGTGATGATGGCGCACGGCTTTCCCGAACATCTGCTCGGCCGCCGCGCCGGGCGCCTGGCCGGCGTGCCGGTGCTGGTGCAGGTCGAGCACAACTCGCGCGAGCGGTACACCCGCTGCAAGCGCGCTCAGGCACGTCGGCTGAGCGAGGTCAGCGCGCGGCTGGTCGGCGTGTCCGAGGGCGTCCGCAGACGGCTCGTCGACCTGGGCATGCCCGAAGCCAAGACGACCGCCATTCCGAACGGGATCCGGCTCGATCGATTCGCCACCGCCGACGACCATCCGGTCGAGCGGCGCGAACCCGGCATCGTGATGTCGGCGCGCTTCGCCCGCCAGAAGGATCCGCAGACGCTGATTCGCGCGCTGGCGCTGCTGCGCGATCGCGGCCTGCGTCCGGTGCTGCATCTGGCCGGCGGCGGCAAGGAGGCCTACCGGCGCGCCACCGAGCGTCTGACCCGCCAGCTGGGGCTGGACGACCAGGTGCGTTTCCTCGGGCATCACGGCGACATCCCTGGACTGTTGATGAGTCAGCAGATCTTCGTGCTGTCGACGCACTGGGAAGGCATGCCGCTGGCGCTGCTGGAGGCGATGGCGGCGGGCTGCGCCTGCGTGGCCTCGCTGGTCCCGGGCGTCGAGGGCGTGATCGAAAACGGTCGCACCGGACTGATGGTGCCAGAGGCCGATCCGCAAGCGTTGGCGGGCGCGCTGGAACGCCTGCTGCGCGATCCGGCTTTGGCCGCTCGGCTCGGCGCGGCGGCGCGGGTGCGCGCGATCGAGGAGCATGGCGTCGACCTCATGATGCGGCGCTATGAGGACATGCTGATGGCGTTGTGACCCCTGAGGCCTGAGGCGCGACTTGCCCGTCGACCCTCAGGCTGCGGCTGCGCGCTGCTGGTCCTCGGCCCGGCGCAGCCAGTAGCGCAGTCGCATCGCGCGGACGAACCAGCCGCGGCGCTTGTAAGCGCGGTCGAGCGCGCGCAGCGGGATCGGGGACGCTTCCTCGAAGGCCTGCCGGAACATCGCCACCTGGCCCGCGCAGCCGTCGGGCAGGGCCTTGTCGGCCATGCGCGAAGCGCCGATGAAATTGCGCGCCGCGAAGTGCGCCCAGGCGAACCGCGCGGCCTCGTCGAGCGGAGCGCTCGCAGCCGCGTCGCGCAGGTTCGCCAGCGCATGGGCCAGATGCTCCGCCTTGGTCATGTTGGGCGTGCTCAGGATGGAGCCGGCCCGCTGTCGGTAGGCCACCCAGACCTCCGGCTCGTACCAGGCGCTCTCGGCCAGCAGCGCGAGCAGCGGCGTGGTCGCCATGTCCTCGAAGTAGCGTCCGACCGGGAAGCGCACCTGTTCGCCCCAGACACTGCGTCTGGCGATCTTGGACCAGCTGTGCATCTGGCCCGCTTCGAACAGGCCCTGCATCAGCCGCGACGGATCGCGCATCAGCTGGCGTTCCGGACCGGCGAAGGTGTGGCGGTGGAGTTCGCCGCGCAGCCGGTGCTTGAGCTTCATGGGCGCGCGCAGCATGAAGAAGTCGCACAGCACCAGCGCGGGGGCGTGGCCCTGGACCACCTGGCGCAGGCGCGGGATCGCGCCGGGCATCAGGTAGTCGTCGGAATCCAGGAACCAGACGTACTCGCCGCGCGCGGCCTGCAGCATCGTGTTGCGCGCGCCGGAGAGCCCCTGGTTCTGCGCATGGAACAGTCCCTGCACCTTGACCGGTCCCCCGGCGTGCGCGGCGACCAGCGTGCGCACGAGTTCGTTGGAGCCGTCGGTGGAGCAGTCGTCGACCATCAGCACCTCGACGCCGGCATCCGCCTGCGCGAGTACCGAGTCCAGGCATTCGCGCAGGTAGTCCTTGACGTTGTGGACGGGGATGAGCACGGACAGCCAGGGCGTCGCCGCGTTGGCGGGCGCTTTCGTGGCCGAGCCGGGCCGGACGGATGGCGCCGGGGACGGGGATGGAAGAGGGCCGCTCATGGTGCGGGGCTCACTCGTGCCAGTGGTCGGCGATCCAGGGCGCGGGCTTGGGCCGGCGCCAGTTGCCGTTGCTGCGGCCGGCCAGCGCGTCGGGCGGGTTCATGACGCCGTGGAAGATCAGGATCCTTGCACCGTCGGGGATGAAGGGCGCCTGGAAGTAGTTCATCGGCCAGCGCGGGATGCTGTGGTACTTGAAGCTCGCGCACCAGCGGTCGTCCCAGTACGCCAGCAGGCCCTTGCGGTGCATTTCGTCGGACAGGTAGGCCTGCTCGTTGCGGAACTGCTGGCGGATCGCGTCGAACTCGCGTCGGAACTTGACCAGCACCTCGGGGTGGGCGCCCAGCGTGAAGCGGTAGACCGAGGAATTGCCGGTGATGCGCCAGGGGCGCTTCCAGTCGTGGATGATGAGGAACTCGCCGGGCTCCTCGAAGAAGGGCGTGATGTCGTCGACGATCACGACGTCGAGGTCCAGGAACAGCGCCGTGCCGCGCAGGCCGTACTTCTGCACCAGGTCGTCGCTGAAGGTCGTCAGCTTGGTCCAGCCGCGCTCCGGGCTGCCTGGCGGCAGGTCCAGCGGCGGAATCGGCAGGCATTCGACCTCGGGCCGCACGCCCTCGCCGCGATCGGTGAGGCAGACGAAGCGGAAGTCGCCGCGCAGATGCCGTCGCACCATCGCGTAGAGGCGGTTGACGTACTCGGGGCCGTACTTGGTGCCCCACTTCATGCAGAGGATGACACGGTCGCCGGAGGCAGGGACCGGTGCGGCCGGGGCGGAGCTCATCGGGGTGGTCATCGGGCGCTCAGAGCTCTTCGACGTGGCGGGGAGGGTAGCTGTCCCAACTGAGGCAGCCCGGGCATTGCCAGAAGTAGTGCTGCGACTCGAAGCCGCAGGCGGCGCAGCGGTAGCGCTGCAGCGGCCGCACGGCGCGTTGCAGCGCGGTGCCGACCAGTTGGGCCTCGTCGTCGTCGAGCGGCTGCTGGCGGGCCTGGCTCTGCTGCAGCAGCTGCGTCGCGGCCGACAGCGCCGGCTCGACGCGCAGGTGCTCGGTCAGGCGGCGGCGCTGCGCCTCGGGCGCGGGCTCCAGCTGCGCGATGGCCTGCAGCAGCGCCATGCTCGGATGGCGGCGGTACTGGGCCTCGATGAGCGCCAGCGCCTGCGGCGCCGTGCCGGTGGCCTGGGCCGCCAGCGCGTAGTCGCGCGCGACGAGGTTGAAGGCGTCGGGATTGGCCCGCAGCAGATCGCCGTAGAGGCCCATCGCGCCTGCCTGGTCGCCCTGGCGCGCGAGCATCTGGCCGAGCAGCACGTAGGCTCGCGCGGACTGCGGCGCACGCTCACGGGCCTGGTCCAGCCAGCGACGTGCCTGCGGCTCGTCCTGACGGGCCTGGGCTTCGAGCGCCAGCTCGCACCAGTAGTTGGCGATGCGACTCGCGAAGCTGCCGGTGCCGGCCGCCTCGAGCTGCTCGGACACCTCGGCCGCCTTCGCCCATTCGCGCGAGCGCTCGTACAGCGACAGCAGCGCCAGCGCGGCCTCGTGGTCGAAGGCCGTGCCCTTGAGCGCCTCGTAGGCGGACTCGGCGCGGTCGAACAGACCGGCCTTGAAGAAGTCCTGCGCCAGCGCGTACTGCGCGCGGTCGCGCTCGGACTTCGGCAAGTCGCCGCGCGAGAGCAGGTGCTGGTGCACGCGCACGGCGCGTTCGTACTCGCCGCGGCGGCGGAACAGGTTGCCCAGCGCGAAGTGCAGCTCGGAGGTGTCGGGGTCGGCCTGCACCGCTTCGATGAAGGCGTCGATCGCCTTGTCCTGCTGCTCGTTGAGCAGCAGGTTCAAGCCCTTGAAGTAGGCGCGCGGCGCGTCGCGCTGCTCGCGTTTCCATTGGCGCGCGTCCAGCATGGACGCCAGCCAGCCCAGTCCGAAGACCAGGGGCACGCCGATCAGCAGCCAGCTGAGATCAAATTCCATCGGGGATCTTGGGGTCGTTGGCGGTCGCGGTCGCCGAAGGGGGCGGCAGGTCGTCCGCCGGAGGGAGCGATCGCGCGGCAGCGCGCTTGTGGCGCCACCAGGCCGGGACCATCGCCAGCACGCCGAAGGCGCAGCCCAACCCGAAGGTCAGCAGCACCACGATCACCAGCGGAGAGCGCCAGGACTGGCCGAAGAACCAGTGCACGACGACCTCCTGGCTGTTGTTCAGCGCGAAGGCGAAGAGACAGAAGAACAGGAATGCTCTGAAGAGCCAGACCAGGATTCGCATGGGGGGCGATTCTAGGCGCGTGCGGGGTACGCCATGACGGATGGCAGGGCGTGTTAACCCCTGAATACATTCAGCCGCCGACTGTCCCGGTGTCTTGACGGCGCGGCGGCGACGGACGAAAAAAAGCGCCGCGGATCGCGACGCCTTCTGTCTGGGGAGTGCAGTGCCCGCAACGGTGTGGTTCAGGCGGCCTGCTGGTTGTCGTCCGTGACGGGCAGCTGCGCGTCCACGGCCTCGCGCAGGGCCTTGCCCGGCTTGAAGTGGGGCACCAGCTTCTCGGGGATCAGCACCTGCTCGCCGCTGCGCGGGTTGCGGCCCATGCGGGGCGGACGGCGGTTGATCGAGAAGCTCCCGAAGCCGCGGATCTCGATGCGGTGGCCGCGGGCCAGGGCGTCGGACATCGCGTCCAGGATGGTCTTGACCGCGAACTCGGTGTCTCGTTGCGTGAGCTGGCCGAAGCGCTCGGACAAGTGGGCCACCAGGTCGGATCGGGTCATGGTCGTCGGCATCTGAAGAAAAACAGGCTCGCCTTGGAGCGAGCCTGTCGAAGCGCTTGTGCGTCGAATTGGCGTCTGGGAAAGCAGGCTAACTCAGCCTGCCTCCCGCCAGAACAAGGGATTCTCTTGAGGCCGGAGGTGACGCTCGCGCGCCACGCCCGGCGGTCAGGACAATCAGCCGTTGTTCTGGTTGTCCAGCTTGGCGCGCAGCAGGGCGCCCAGGCTGGTCGTGCCGGCGTTTTCACGCTCGTTGGTCTGCGACAGACGCTGCATGGCTTGCTGTTCGTCGGCGCTGTCCTTGGCCTTGATCGACAGCTGGATGCTGCGCGACTTGCGGTCGACGTTGACGATCACGGCGGAGACTTCGTCGCCTTCCTTCAGCACGTTGCGGGCGTCTTCCACGCGGTCGCGGCCGATTTCCGAAGCACGCAGATAGCCGGTGACTTCCTCGCCCAGGTCGATCTCGGCGCCACGGGCGTCGACGGTCTTGACCTTGCCGGTCACGATCATGCCGCGGTCGTTGACCGAGACGAAGGTCGTGAACGGATCGCCGTCCAGCTGCTTGATGCCCAGCGAGATGCGCTCGCGCTCGACGTCCACGGCCAGAACGATGGCGTCGACTTCCTGGCCCTTCTTGTAGTTGCGGACGGCGGTTTCACCCGGCTCGTTCCACGACAGGTCGGACAGGTGCACCAGGCCGTCGATGCCCTGGGCCAGGCCCACGAACACGCCGAAGTCGGTGATCGACTTGATCGGGCCCTTGACGCGGTCGCCGCGCTTGACGTTCTCGGCGAACTCTTCCCACGGGTTGGCGCGGCACTGCTTCATGCCCAGCGAGATGCGACGCTTGTCTTCGTCGATCTCCAGGACCATGACTTCCACTTCGTCGCCCAGCGAGACGACCTTGGAAGGCGCGACGTTCTTGTTGGTCCAGTCCATTTCGGAGACGTGCACCAGGCCTTCGATGCCGGGTTCGATCTCGACGAACGCGCCGTAGTCGGCGATGTTCGTGACCTTGCCGAACAGGCGGGTGTTGGCCGGGTAGCGGCGCGACACGCCGAACCACGGGTCGTCGCCCAGCTGCTTCAGGCCCAGCGAGACGCGGTTCTTCTCGGCGTCGAACTTCAGGACCTTGGCGGTCAGTTCCTGACCGACAGTCACCACTTCGCTCGGGTGACGGACACGGCGCCACGCCATGTCGGTGATGTGCAGCAGGCCGTCGATGCCGCCCAGGTCCACGAACGCACCGTATTCGGTGATGTTCTTGACCACGCCGTTGACGATGGCGCCTTCGGTCAGCGTTTCCAGCAGCTTGGCGCGCTCTTCACCCATCGAAGCCTCGACCACCGCGCGACGCGACAGCACAACGTTGTTGCGCTTGCGGTCCAGCTTGATGACCTTGAACTCCATGGTCTTGCCCTCGAACGGGCTCATGTCCTTCACCGGGCGGGTGTCGAGCAGCGAACCGGGCAGGAAGGCGCGGATGCCGTTGACCAGGACGGTCAGGCCGCCCTTGACCTTGCCGGAGACGGTGCCGGTCACGAAATCGCCCGACTCCAGGGCGGTTTCCAGCGACAGCCACGAGGCCAGGCGCTTGGCCTTGTCGCGCGACAGGATGGTGTCGCCGTAGCCGTTTTCGATCGCGTCGATGGCGACCGAGATGAAATCACCGACTTGGACTTCGACTTCGCCCTGGTCGTTCTTGAACTCGTCGACGGGCACGTAGGCTTCGGACTTCAGGCCGGCGTTGACGACCACGAAGTTGTGCTCGATGCGGACGACTTCAGCCGAGATGACCTCGCCGGCGCGCATGTTCGACTTCTGCAGCGATTCCTCGAACAGGGCGGCGAAAGATTCCATTTGGGACATGTGAGATTTCCTTGCCAGGCACAGAGCGTCCGGCGGCTTGAGCACGGGAGCGTGACTCAGGCAGCCTGATCCGAGAGGTGCGAGGGCATGTGTTGCAAGCGGACTTGCGGGTTAGGTTGTAGAACGCGCCACCCCCAGTGGACTGACGTCCGGAGGGAGGGGTGACGCTCCTGTGTTGCGTGCCGAACCGGTGATTCGGGACCCGCGAGGGGCAGGCCTCAGGCCTCAGGCCTTGAACGGACGCCGTTCGCTCCACCAGCTCAACACCAGGTCACGGGATTCCCCGATGGTCTGCTGCGAGTTGTCCAGCTCGATCGCGTCCGCGGCGGCCTGGAGCGGCGAGGCGCTGCGACCTTTGTCGCGAGCGTCCCGCGCTTCCAGATCAGCGCGCAAGCTCTCGATATTAGCCGAAATGCCCTTGGAAATCAATTGCTTGTAGCGCCGCTCGGCCCGCGTGGCGGCGCTCGCGGTGAGGAAGACTTTCAAGGGCGCGTCCGGGAATATCGCGGTGCCCATGTCCCGACCGTCGGCCACCAGGCCGGGCAGGCGGCGGAAGTCCAGCTGCAGCTGGTGCAGCGCGCGCCGCACGGCCGGATGGGCGCCCACCTGGGAGGCCATCAGACCGGTGGCCTCCTGACGCAGGTCGCCGGAGACGTCCTCGTCGTCGAGCAGCACGCGGCCGGCTTCGAACTTCAGGTCCAGCGTCGGGACCACGGCGGCCACCGCGTCGCCGTCGTCCAGCGGGATGCCCTTGCGCGAGGCGGCCAGGCCGGTCACCCGGTAGAGCGCCCCGGAGTCCAGCACGTCGTAGCCCAGCGCTTGCGCGACCTCGTCCGTCAGCGTGCCCTTGCCGGAGGCGGTCGGACCGTCGATGGTGATGACGGGGATGTCGGCCGCGTCCGCGCGCACGACGCCGAACAGCGTCTCGAAATAGTCCGGGAAGGTCTTGGCGACGCATTGCGGATCGAGGATGCGCACCGGCACCGCCGGACCCTGCCGGTCGTCCTGCAGCCCGTTGAAGGCGGCCAGCGAGAAGCACATCGCCACACGGTGGTCGTCGTAGGTGTGGATGGCCGCCGGTTTCCAGGCCTTCAGCGGGTGGACGCGCAGCCAGTCGGGGCCTTCCTCGACCTGCGCGCCGAGCTTGCCCAGCTCCGCGACCATCGCGGCGATGCGGTCGGTTTCCTTCACGCGCCACGAGGCGATGTTGCGCAGCGTCGTCGGGCCGTCGGCGTAGAGCGCCATCACGGCCAGCGTCATCGCGGCGTCGGGAATGTGGTTGCAGTCCAGGTCCAGCGCCTTGAGCGGCCAGGCGCCGCGGCGGACCTCGAGCCAGTTCGGGCCGATCTCGACGCGGGCGCCCATCGCCTGGGCCGCCTCGACGAAGCGGACGTCGCCCTGCACCGAGGTCGAGCCGACGCCTTCGATGCGCACGGGCTCCTGCGTGGCGGCGATTGCGCCGAGCGCGACGAAGTAGGACGCCGACGACGCGTCGCCCTCGACGTGCACCTCGCCCGGCGAGCGGTAACGGCTGCCGGCGGGGATCACGAAGCGCTGCCAGTCGTCGTCGCGGCGGACGTTCACGCCGAAGCGCGCCAGCAGTTCCAGCGTGATGTGGACGTAGGGCTTGGAGATCAGCTCGCCGGTGACCTCGATGACGACGTCGTTCGTGGCCACGAGCGGCAGCGCCAGCAGCAGTGCGGTGAGGAACTGGCTGGAGACGTCGCCGCGCACGCGCACGGGGGCGTCGAGGGTCAGCGCGGCGGGGCCGTTCAGACGCAGCGGCGGATAACCTTCCTGACCCAGGCAGTCGATCGGACAGCCCAGCGCGCGCAGTGCGTCGACGAGGTCGCCGATCGGCCGCTCATGCATGCGGGGCACGCCGGAGAGTTCGAAGCGGCCGCCTTGGGTCGCCGCCAGCAGCGCGAGCGCGGCCGTCAACGGACGCATGGCCGTGCCGGCGTTGCCGAGGAAGAGCTTGGCCTCCTGCGTGCGCAGCGTCCCGCCGATGCCGGTCACCGACAGCACGCCGTCGGCGCCGGTCTCGAGCCGGCAGCCGAGCTCGCGCAGCGCGGCGAGCATGACCTTGGTGTCGTCCGAGTCCAGCAGGTCGTGGACGCGGGTCACGCCGTCGGACAGCCCGGCCAGCAGCAGCACGCGGTTGGAGATGCTCTTGGAGCCGGGCAGCGGGACCGTGCCGGCGGCGCCGCGCAGCGGCGGCAGGTCCAGGAAGGGGATCTTGTACAT
>SEFA01000054.1 GCA_004210455.1 Rubrivivax sp.
TGTTGTTGATGGTGGTCGGCTTGCCGTACAGGCCGAACGAGGCCGGGAACGGCGGCTTGAAGCGCGGCTGGCCCTTCTTGCCTTCGAGCGATTCCAGCAGCGCGGTTTCCTCGCCGCAGATGTAGGCGCCGAAGCCGTGGTGGCCGTGCAGCTGGAAGCTGAAGTTGCTGCCCAGGATGTTGTCGCCGAGGTAGCCGGCCGCGCGGGCCTCTTCCAGCGCGGCTTCGAAGCGCTCGTACACCTCGAAGATCTCGCCGTGGATGTAGTTGTAGCCGACCTTGATGCCCATCGCGAACGCCGCGATCGCCATGCCTTCGATGACGATGTGCGGGTTGAACATCAGGATGTCGCGGTCCTTGCAGGTCCCGGGCTCACCCTCGTCGCTGTTGCACACCAGGTACTTCGCACCCGGGAACTGGCGCGGCATGAAGCTCCACTTCAGGCCGGTCGGGAAGCCGGCGCCGCCGCGGCCGCGCAGGCCGGAGGCCTTCACTTCGGCGATGACCTGGTCGGAGGTCATGCCCTGACCCTCGCCCTGGGCGAGGATCTTGCGCAGGGCCTGGTAGCCGCCGCGCGCTTCGTAGTCCTTCAGCGACCAGTTCTTGCCATCGAGGCCCGCGTAGATCTGCGGGGTGATGTTGCGGTCGTGGAAGCAGGTTTCCTTGCCGGTGGCCTGCCACTTCGAGAGGTCGATGTTCGCGATGTCAGTCATCGTCCAGGTCCCTCAGTTCTTGTTGGCCGCGTGGTGCGCTCTCAGCGCATCCACCAGCTCATCGAGACGTTCGGTGCTCATGAAGCTCAGCATCTGGCGGTCGTTGACCAGCATCACCGGCGAGTCGGCGCAGGCGCCCAGGCACTCGCTCTGCTGCACGGTGAAGACGCCGTCGGCGGTCGTGCCGCCGGCCTCGACGCCCAGCTTCGAGCACAGGTGGTCCAGCGCCTTCTGGCCGTCGCGCAGCTGGCACGGCAGGTTGGTGCAGACGTTGAGCTTGAACAGGCCCAGCTTGCGCTGGTTGTACATGTTGTAGAAGGTCGTGACCTCGTAGACGGCGATCGCCGGCATGCCGAGGTAGGACGCGATGGCGTCCTCGGCCTCGCGGGACACGAAGCCCTGCTCCTGCTGGACGATGGACAGGCAGGCCATCACGGCCGACTGCGCCTGCTCGGCCGGGTACTTGGCGACTTCGCGCGCGAAGCGGGCCGCGGTGGCCTCGCTCAACACGAACCCGGTGCTTGCAATTTCAGTGCTGCTCATGCGGTCACCACTCAACGGTCAATTTCACCGAACACGATGTCCATCGTGCCGATCACGGCCACCGCGTCGGCGATCATGTGTCCGCGGGCCATCTCGTCCAGCGCGGCCAGGTGCGAATAGCCCGGCGCACGGATCTTCAGCCGGTACGGCTTGTTGGCGCCGTCGCTGATCATGTAGATGCCGAACTCGCCCTTCGGATGCTCGACCGACGCGTAGGCCTCGCCCTCGGGGACGCGGAAACCTTCGGTGAACAGCTTGAAGTGGTGGATCAGCTCTTCCATGCTGGTCTTCATCGCCACGCGGCTCGGGGGAGCGACCTTGTGGTTGTCGGTGATGACCGGACCCGGGTTGGCCTTGAGCCACTTCACGCACTGCTGCACGATGCGGTTGGACTGGCGCATCTCCTCGACGCGCACGCAGTACCGGTCGTAGGTATCGCCGTTGGTGCCGACCGGGATGTCGAAGTCCATCTTGCCGTACACGTCGTAGGGCTGGGTCTTGCGCGTGTCCCACGCGATGCCGGAGCCGCGCAGCATCGGACCGGTCAGGCCCAGGTTCAGCGCGCGCTCGGGCGTGACGACGCCGATGCCGACGGTCCGCTGCTTCCAGATGCGGTTGTCGGTCAGCAGCGTCTCGTAGTCGTCGACGTTGGCCGGGAAGCGGTTGCAGAAGTCCTCGATGAAGTCCAGCAGCGAGCCCTGGCGGTTCTCGTTGAGCTTGTCGATGGCCTTCTGGTTCTTGATCTTGCTGACCTTGTACTGCGGCATCGAATCCGGCAGGTCGCGGTAGACGCCGCCCGGACGGAAGTAGGCCGCGTGCATGCGCGCGCCCGACACCGCCTCGTACATGTCGAAGATGTCCTCACGCTCGCGGAAGCAGTAGATGAGGATGTTCATCGCGCCGCAGTCGATGCCGTGCGCGCCCAGCCAGAGCAGGTGGTTCAGGATGCGGGTCAGCTCGCCGAACATCACGCGGATGTACTGCGCGCGCTCCGGCACTTCCAGGCCGAGCATCTTCTCGATGGCCAGGCAGTACGCGTGCTCGTTGGACATCATCGACACGTAGTCGAGACGGTCCATGTAGGGCAGCGACTGGATGAAGGTCTTGGTCTCGGCCAGCTTCTCGGTGGCGCGGTGCAGCAGGCCGATGTGCGGATCGGCGCGCTGGATGACTTCCCCGTCCAGCTCCAGCACCAGGCGCAGCACGCCGTGCGCGGCCGGATGCTGCGGGCCGAAGTTCAGGGTGTAGTT
Organism: Rubrivivax sp.; assembly: GCA_004210455.1. GTDB lineage: Bacteria > Pseudomonadota > Gammaproteobacteria > Burkholderiales > Burkholderiaceae_C > Roseateles. The sequence goes on from SEFA01000054.1 coordinate 2,506, forward strand.
CTTGATTTCGGCTGGCATGCTCACAGGCCCCCGTAGTTGTCTTCGCGGATCACGCGCGGCGTGATCTCGCGCGGCTCGATGGTCACCGGCTGGTAGATCACGCGCTTCTGCTCGGGGTCGTAGCGCATCTCGACATGGCCCGTCACCGGGAAGTCCTTGCGCATCGGGTGGCCGATGAAACCGTAGTCGGTCAGGATGCGACGAAGGTCTTCATGGCCTTCGAAGATGATCCCGTACAGGTCGAACGCCTCGCGCTCGAACCAGTTGGCGGCGTTCCAGATCGGCGTCACGGCGGCGACCGACGGGAAGTCGTCCTCCGGCGCGAAGACCTTCAGGCGCAGACGCCAGTTCTTGTTGATCGACAGCAGGTGGGACACGACCGCGAAACGCGCGCCGTCGTAGGCGCCGTCCTTGTAGGCGGAGTAGTCCACGCCGCACAGGTCGATCAGCTGCTCGAAGCGCAGCTCCGAATGGTCGCGCAGCAGCTTGGCGACGTTGAAGTAATCCTTGGCCGCGACGGTGATCGTGATTTCACCCAGCTCGCGCTTGAACGCGACGATCTGGTCGCCCAGCACGCTGTGCAGCGCCGCCTGCAGGGTATCGAGTTTGAGGGTCATGGGGTCTGCCTGCTTCTGCTCAGCGAGCGATGGTGTTCTCGCGACGGATCTTGGCCTGCAGCTGCAGGATGCCGTAGAGCAGCGCCTCGGCGGTCGGCGGACAGCCCGGGACATAGACGTCGACCGGGACGATGCGGTCGCAGCCGCGGACCACCGAATAGCTGTAGTGGTAGTAGCCGCCGCCGTTCGCGCAGCTGCCCATCGAGAGCACCCAGCGCGGCTCGGCCATCTGGTCGTAGACCTTGCGCAGCGCCGGCGCCATCTTGTTGCACAGCGTGCCGGCCACGATCATCAGGTCGGACTGGCGCGGGCTGGGGCGGAACAGCATGCCGAAACGGTCGATGTCGTAGCGGGCGGCGCCCGCGTGCATCATCTCGACCGCGCAGCAGGCGAGACCGAAGGTCATCGGCCACAACGAACCGGTCTTCGACCAGTTCACCAGCTTGTCCAGCTGGGTGGTCATGAAGCCTTCCTTCAATACGCCTTCGTTACCCATATCGAATTCCCATCTTTCGAGATCAGCGGAGAAGGCACGTCGGACTGCGGTCGCTGCGTGAAAGCCACCCTAACGCCACGTTGACGCGTTGCCCTTCCCTAACGGACACGCGCCCGAAACGGGCGCCGTGTCCTGATGCATTCACGGATCCGGCGCGTCATCGCGGATCCGCCGTCGGTCGTCACTCCCAGTCGAGCGCGCCCTTCTTCCATTCGTAGGCGAAGCCCACGACCAGGATGCCCAGGAAGATCATCATCGCCCAGAAGCCCGTGGCACCGATCTCGCGCAGCGAGACCGCCCACGGGAACAGGAAGGCGATTTCCAGATCGAAGAGGATGAAGAGGATGGCGACGAGGTAGTAGCGCACGTCGAACTTCATGCGCGCGTCCTCGAAGGCCTCGAAGCCGCATTCGTAGGGGCTGTTCTTTGCCGCGTCAGGGCGACGCGGACCCGCCAGGAAGCCCAGCACCTGCGGAGCGATACCCACTCCGCAACCGACCAGGATGAAAAGGATGACGGGCAGGTATTGTTCCAGGCTCACGACTTGCTCTCGTTTTATGGCCGGGAAAACCAATTCCCGACGTGTCACCGAAGATTGGCGGGCCGGGGCCGACCAACGATTCGGCAAAAGCAACGGGCGCGCCGCCAGCGATTATCCAATCGCTCACGGACCGCGCCCGCCTTGTCCTCTGGAAATTCGCACACCTGTTGTGCGCTGGAATTTCCCGAGTCCTCAACCTGCTTGATCGCTTTCGATCCGGCTTTCCGGCTAGATCGCGAAGACCATGGCAGGCCGATTTATTCTGGTGCCGACGGCGAGACTCGAACTCGCACAGCTTTCGCCACTACCCCCTCAAGATAGCGTGTCTACCAATTTCACCACGTCGGCTTGTGATCACCTTTCAGTGATCTTGTCTTGACGGTTTGCGCTTCAGACAGCCTCGAATTCTATAGTGCTTTCAGAGCTCCAAAAGGAAACCAAAGCAATTTTGTCGAGGTGCTTGCGCTTGCCGCCCAGCTTTGTCAGTTCGACGCGCCGGAAGCAGCCGCCGAAGGCGCGGCTTGAGGAGCGATCGAAGCACCCGGCAGCACCGTGGCCGAGGCCGGTGCGGCGGGGCTGGCGGCGCGTTCGAGCAGCTGCTCGCCTGCCGACGGACCCGAACCGATGCCGCCTTCGCGATGGCTGCCCATGTAGGCCAGCGCCAGCGTCGACACGAAGAAGATCGTCGCCGCGACCGCCGTCGAACGCGACAGGAAGTTCGCGCTGCCGGTCGCACCGAACAGCGAGCCCGAAGCCCCGCTGCCGAACGAGGCCCCCATGTCGGCACCCTTGCCGTGCTGGACCAGCACCAGGCCGATCATCGCCAGCGCCGCAATCAGTTGCAGCACCAGGACCAGATTCATCATCACTTGCATTGCTATTTTCTCCAGGAACCTTGAACGCCGGGCATCAGCCGGCGGCGCGGCAGATCGCCGCGAAATCAACCGCCTTCAGCGCGGCGCCTCCGATGAGGCCGCCGTCGATGTCCGGCTGCGCAAACAGTTGGGGGGCGTTGTCGGGCTTGACGCTGCCGCCGTACAGGATCTGCATCTGATCGGCCTTCTGCGTGGCCGCGCGCAGCTGCTGGCGCAGCAGCGCATGGACTTGCTGGGCCTGCTCCGGCGTCGCTGTCAGACCCGTGCCGATCGCCCAGACCGGCTCGTAAGCCACCACGATCTCACCGATGCAGTGCGTCAGCGTGTGGATGACGGCCGCGAGCTGGCGCTTCACGACTTCCTCGGTGCGGCCTGCTTCGCGTTCGGCCAGCGTTTCGCCGACGCAGACGATCGGCGTGACACCGTGCGCCAGCGCCGCCTTGGCCTTGTCGGCGACCAGCTGGTCGCTTTCGGCGTGGTAGGCGCGGCGTTCCGAGTGACCGACGATCGCGTAGCGGCAACCCACGTCCGCCAGCATGGCCGACGAGACCTCGCCGGTATAGGCGCCCTGCTCGTGCGTGGACACGTCCTGCGCGCCATACACGACCTGCGTGCCGGTCAGCGCGAGCGCCGTGTCCGTGATGTACGGGAACGGCACGCACACGGCGACCTGGGCGTTCCACGGGCCCGCTTCCTTGAGGCCCGCCAGCAGCACGGCGTTCGACGCACGGGTGCCGTGCATCTTCCAGTTGCCGACCACCAGTTTCTTGCGCATCAGATCAACTCCCTTGAATCCGAAAAAATCCTGCGGGTGAGCGGACCGCTCACCAGCCCAGCACGATCTTGCCGACGTGCTCGCCCGATTCCATCAGTGCATGCGCCGCGGCGGCTTCCGACGCAGGCATCTGCCTGAAGATCACCGGCGAGATCGCCCGCGATTCGAGCAACGGCCACACGCGCTCACGCAGCGCGCGGGCAATGCCGGCCTTGAAGGCGATCGGCCGCGGACGCAGCGTGGAGCCGGTGATCGTCAGCCGGCGGCGCAAGACCTGACCCGCATCGAACTCCGCCTTCACGCCGCCCTGCACCGCGATGATCACGGCGCGGCCGTCGTCGGCCAGGCACTGCACGTTGCGCGCGACATAACTGCCGGCGACCATGTCCAGGATCACGTCGACGCCACGACCGTCCGTGGCTGTCTTCACTTCCTCGACGAAGTCCTGGTCGCGATAGTTGATCGCGACGTCGGCGCCGAGCGCCAGGCAGGCCTTCGCCTTGTCCGCGTTGCCGACCGTGACCAGCACCGTCGAGCCCAGCGCCTTCGCCAGCTGGATCGCCGTCACGCCGATGCCGCTGCTGCCGCCATGGACCAGGAGGCTTTCGCCAGGCTGCAGGCGCGCGCGTTCGAAGACGTTGCTCCAGACGGTGAAGAAGGTCTCCGGCAGGCTCGCCGCCTCGACCATGCTCCAGCCCGCGGGCACCGGCAGGCACTGGGCCACCGGCGCGACGCACAGCTCGGCGTAACCGCCGCCAGCGACCAGCGCGCAGACCGCGTCGCCGATCCGGAGGCCGGCGGCGGCCAACGCCTGGGCATCACCCGACTCGACCGTGCCCGCGACTTCCAGGCCTGGAAGATCGCTGGCACCGGCCGGCGCCGGATACGCGCCCTTGCGCTGCAGCACGTCCGGACGGTTGATGCCGTAGGCCTGCACGCGGATCAAGCACTCCCCGACCCCGGCGACGGGGTCGGCGCGCTCGACCAGCTGCAGGACCTCCGGTCCGCCGGGCTGGGTGATGGCAATCGCCTTCATGACGTGCAGCGAGGTGCGTGACGGAGGACGGGGCCGATTACTCGGCCGAGCCTTCGCCGTGGTGCGGCGCCGGAGCGTCGCGGTCCAGCAGCGCCTTCATCGACAGCTTGATGCGGCCCTTCTCGTCGGTCTCGAGCACCTTGACCTTGACGATCTGACCTTCGCTCAGGAAGTCGGTGACCTTCTCGACGCGCTGGTGCGCGATCTGGCTGATGTGCAGCAGGCCGTCCTTGCCGGGCAGGATGTTGACCAGGGCACCGAAGTCCAGGATCTTGGTGATCGCGCCTTCGTAGACCTTGCCGATCTCGGCTTCGGCGGTGATCTCGGCGATGCGCTTCTTGGCGATCTCGGCCTTGGCGCCGTCGGTCGACGCGATCGTGATCGTGCCGTCTTCACCGATGTCGATCTGCGTGCCGGTCTCTTCGGTCAGCGCGCGGATGGTCGCGCCGCCCTTGCCGATCACGTCACGGATCTTCTCCGGATTGATCTTCATCGTGTACAGACGCGGCGCGAACTGCGAGATCTCGGTGTTGGCCGCGCCTTGCGCGCCGACCATGGCTTCCAGGATGTGCAGGCGGGCTTCCTTGGCCTGCGCCAGCGCCACCTGCATGATTTCCTTGGTGATGCCCTGGATCTTGATGTCCATCTGCAGCGCGGTGATACCCGAGGTCGTGCCGGCCACCTTGAAGTCCATGTCGCCCAGGTGATCTTCATCGCCCAGGATGTCGGTCAGCACAGCGAAGCGGTTGGCGTCCTTGATCAGGCCCATGGCGATGCCCGCGACGTGCGCCTTCAGCGGCACGCCGGCGTCCAGCAGCGACAGGCAGCCGCCGCAGACCGACGCCATCGACGAGGAGCCGTTGGACTCGGTGATTTCCGAGACCACGCGGATCGAGTACGGGAAGTCTTCCTTGGTCGGCAGCACGGCGACGAGCGCGCGCTTGGCCAGACGGCCGTGGCCGATTTCGCGGCGCTTGGGGCTGCCCACGCGACCGGTTTCGCCGGTGGCGAACGGAGGCATGTTGTAGTGCAGCATGAAGCGTTCGGAGTACTCGCCGGCCAGCGCGTCGATGGTCTGCGCGTCGCGGTCGGTGCCCAGCGTCGCGGCGACCAGCGCCTGCGTTTCACCGCGGGTGAACAGCGACGAGCCGTGGGCGCGCGGCAGCACGCCGTTGCGGATCTCGATGGCGCGGACGGTGCGCGTGTCGCGACCGTCGATGCGCGGCTCGCCGGCCAGGATCTGGCTGCGGACGATGCGGGCTTCGATCTCGAACAGCAGGCCGTCGACTTCGACGCCGTCGAACTCGGTGCCTTCCGCCGTCAGGGCGGCCTTGACCTTCGAGTAGGCCGAGCGGCAGGCTTCGGTGCGGGCCTGCTTCGAGCGGATCTGGTAGGCGGCGCGCAGTTCTTCTTCGGCCAGGGCGTTGATCTTGGCGATGAAGGCCTCGTCCTTGGCCGGGGCGACCCAGTTCCAGGACGGCTTGCCGGCGTCGCGGACCAGGTCGTTGATCGCGGCGATCGCGACCTTGCCCTGATCATGACCGTAGGTCACGGCGCCCAGCATGATGTCTTCGCTCAGCTGGTCGGCTTCGGACTCGACCATCAGCACGGCGGCTTCGGTGCCGGCGACGACCAGGTCCAGCTTGGAGTCGATCAGCTGGGTCTTGCCCGGGTTCAGCACGTACTCGCCGTTGACGTAGCCCACGCGGGCGGCGCCGATGGGACCGTTGAACGGGATGCCGGAGATGGCCAGCGCGGCGCTGGTGGCGATCAGGGCGGCGATGTCGGCCTGGACCTCAGGGTTCAGCGACACCGTGTGGACCACGACCTGGACTTCGTTGAAGAAGCCTTCCGGGAACAGCGGGCGGATCGGGCGGTCGATCAGGCGCGAGGTCAGGGTTTCGAGCTCGCTCGGACGGCCTTCACGCTTGAAGAAGCTGCCGGGGATCTTGCCGGCGGCGTAGGTCTTCTCGATGTAGTCGACGGTCAGCGGGAAGAAGTCCTGGCCGGCCTTGGGCGAGGACTTGGCGACGACGGTCGCCAGCACCACGGTGTCCTCGATGTTCACCAGCACGGCGCCGGAGGACTGGCGGGCGATCTCGCCGGTCTCCATCACGACTTGATGCTGACCCCATTGGAAGGTCTTCACGACCTTGTTGAACATGCTCATTCGAGTTCTCCTCAGTTCAGGGATGCGCCGCTCGCGGTGCGGCGCAGGACCGGGAGTGGGACTGGGTTTGGCGGGATGCCATTCCAGAGCGCCTGCGGGGACTTCCCTCGGGCAAGCGCTCTGGAATGACACATCGGCGCCACGTCAGTTCAACTCCGTTGTCTGACCGGTCCCGGGACCGGTCGGGCCGCCTGCCGGAACACTCCGGCCAACGGCAAAAGCATGCATGCAGAAGCACGCAGAAACGACAAAGAGCCTGTTGGAGTCAGACCAATCAGGCTCTTTGCTTTCATGCGCCGATTACTTGCGCAGGCCCAGCTTCTGGATCAGGGCGGTGTAACGGTCGGCGTCCTTCTTCTTCAGGTAGGACAGCAGGCTCTTGCGCGCATTGACCATCTTCAGCAGACCGCGACGGCCGTGGTGGTCCTTGGCGTGCAGCTTGAAGTGGGGGGTCAGTTCGTTGATGCGGGCGGTCAGCAGGGCCACCTGGACTTCCGGCGAGCCGGTGTCGTTGGCGCTGCGCGCGTTGGCCTTGACGATTTCGGCCTTGTTTTGGTCGAAGCTGGACATGATGCGTTCCTTGTTCCGGAATGATTCGGAAGGTCCGCCCGCATGCCAGTGAAGGCGTCAGATGCGCAGACGGTTTCCGAGGTTTGACTTGCGATCACAGGTGAAACCGACCCGTGTCGTGCTGATTGCATCCCGCCGCGCCTGGAGATCGACAGGGTGTTCGATCCATTGAGCTGGCGAAAAACCCACGGAGTATAGCTGATTCACCATCAACCGGCGAACCGCGCCCCGGGGCCGACCCACACGACCCGGATTCAGCCGGGACGCAACATCCGGCAGACGGACGGCTGCTCCGCCTGCGCGGCCTCCAGGAAACGCTGGGTGCGGAAGCCGTACCCGGATCCTTCGTTGTCGTGCGGAGTCCCGGCATCGCCGGCGCGGCGCATGACACTGACGTACAGCGGTTGCTGGAGTTGATGGTCGGACGGCCTCATCCAGCCCTGGTGCGCCACGCCGAGCGGTCGGCCATCGAGCCGCAACCCCTCCAGCGCGAGCGCGACCGCCTTCGGATCCGTACTGCCGGCCTTTTCCATCGCGGTGACCAGCATCTCGATCATCAGCTGCATCCGCGCATGAAGGTAGTCGTGCTCCGGTTTGGCAAAACGCCGCCGGAAGGCCGCATAGAAGCGCTCCGAGTCCGCGGTTCCGACGTTCGGATGCCATTCGGCCACCGCCAGCACGCGGTCGACGCCCGCCTCGCCCAGGACGCCGGGAACGCCCAGCGCATTGCCGTAGAAGGTGTAGAAGCGCGCGTCGAGTCCGATGTCCTTGGCTGCCTTGATGAGCAGCGTCAGGTCGTTGCCCCAGTTCCCGGTGAGCACCGCCTGGGCGCCGCTGGTGCGGATCTTGGTCGCGTAAGGCAGAAAGTCCTTCACGCGGCCGAGCGGGTGGAGCTCGTCGCCGACGATCTGCAGGTCGGGGCGTCGCCGGGCGAGCATCGCCCTCGCCTGCTCGCGCAGATGCTGCCCGAAGCTGTAGTCCTGGCCGATCAGGTAGAGACGTTTGAGACTCTTGTCCTGGGCAATCACCTCGACCAGCGCCGCCAGGCGCATGTCGGTGTGGGCATCGAAACGGAAGTGCCAGAAGCTGCACTGCGCGCCGGTCAGCGCGGGATCGACGGCCGCGTAATTGAGGAACAGCGCGCGACGGTCGGGCTCGCGGGCGTTGTGGCGCTCGAGCGCGCCGATCAACGCGCCCGCGACGGCGGAACTGTTGCCCTGGAGGATCACCGGGATACGCTGGTCCGTCGCCGAGCGCAGCATGGACAGCGACTCTTCGACGGAGCCCTTGCTGTCGAAGCGGACGATCTCCAGCCGGCGAGCACCGCCCGGCAGCTTCACGCCGCCACGCGCGTTGACGCGTTCGGTCGCCCAGATGAGGTTGCGGAACACAACCTCGCCGCCATTGCCGAGCGGGCCGGAGAGGCCCTCGATCAAGCCGAGTCGAATCGGGTCGGCAGGAGCGGCTGCCATCGCGCCAGCCAGACCGACTAGCGCAAGCGCCGCGGCGGCCAATGCGACTACCGCCCTCCTCGTCCAACGCGTCACAGCTGGGCCGGGCTGGCGAGTTGCGACAGATCCCAGCGCGGCTTGACCTCGAAGCCGCCGCCGCGCGTCAGGTTCGCCATGTCGCGCTGAAGGCGCAGGCCGGCCGCGAGCGCGATCATGGCGCCGTTGTCGGTACACAGGTGCAGCTCGGGATAGTGGACGCGCACGCGGCGCTTCTCGCAGGCCGCATCCAGCTGCTCGCGCAGGCGCTTGTTGGCGCCGACGCCGCCCGCCACGACCAGGCGCTTCAGTCCGGTCTCCTTCAGCGCCAGCAGCGACTTCTTGACCAGCACCTCGACGATCGCCGCCTGCGTCGAGGCGGCGAGATCGGCGCGTTGCACTTCGGTGATACCACCGGGCTGCGCTTCGAGCTTGCGGACCTGCGTCAGCACCGCTGTCTTCAGACCGGCAAAGCTGAAATCCGGCTTGCCGCTGTGCATGAGCGGGCGAGGCAGCGCGAAGGCTTGCGGATTCCCCTGCTCCGCCAGCTTCGACAGATGCGGACCGCCGGGATACGGCAGGCCGAGCAGCTTGGCCGATTTGTCGAAGGCTTCGCCGGCGGCGTCGTCGATGGTCTCGCCGAGCAGCTCGTAGCTGCCGACGTCGTCGACACGCATCAGCTGCGTATGACCGCCGGACACGAGCAGCGCGACGAACGGAAACTCCGGCGGGTCCGCCGAGAGGAACGGCGACAGCAGGTGGCCTTCGAGGTGATGGATGCCCATCACCGGCCGATCGAGCGCCGCGCCCAGGGACGCGGCAACGCCCGCGCCCACGAGCAACGCCCCCGCCAGACCGGGCCCCTGCGTGTAGGCGACGACGTCCACGTCCGCCAGCGACAGTCCGGCGCCCGCGAGCACCTCGCGGGTCAGCGGCAGCACGCGGCGGATGTGGTCGCGCGAGGCCAGTTCGGGCACGACGCCACCGTAAGCCTGGTGCATCGTGATCTGGCTGTGCAGCGCATGGGCGAGCAGTGTCGGCACGCCGTCGCCGGACGCGTCGACCAGCGCCACGCCAGTTTCGTCGCAGGAGGATTCGATGCCGAGGACGCGCATGGGATCAGCCGTTCCGGTTCGCCGAGCGGAGACTCAATGATTCTCTTTGGCGTGGTTGATCGAGTACTTGGGGATCTCGACCGTCACGTCCTTGTTGGACAGGATGGCCTGGCAGGACAGGCGTGAGTTGGGTTCCAACCCCCAGGCGCGGTCCAGCATGTCTTCCTCGTTCTCTTCCATCTCGGACAGCGACGCGAAACCTTCGCGCACGATCACGTGGCAGGTCGTGCAGGCGCAGACCTGGTCGCAGGCATGCTCGATGTCGATGTGGTTGTCGAGCATCGCCTCGCAGATCGTCGTGCCGGAGGGGGCCTCGATGGACTTGCCCTCGGGCGCGTATTCGGGATGGGGAAGGATCTTGATGACGGGCATGGGAAGGTGTCCTTGAGGCTGGCGGGCGGCGCGTATCCGGCTGGGCGTCGGCTTGCGGTCAGACTTGATCGATGCTGCGGCCGGTCAAGGCCTGCTGGATGCCACGGTTCATGCGCGCGGCGGCGAAGGCCTCGGTGCCCTTGGCCAGCGCTTCGACGGCGGCGTCGATCGCATCGGCGCTCGCGACCGCATCGTCGGCCTGCGCCTTCGCAAGCAGATCCGTCTGCAGCGCGGCGATCCCGGCGCGTTCGGCGTCGCTAAGCAGGTCCCCGTCGGCGCGCAGCGCGGACTGGGTGGCGAGGATCATCCGCTCGGCCTCGACGCGCGCTTCACGCAGCTTGCGCGCGACCATGTCGCCCTCGGCGCTCGCGAAGCCCTCGCGCAGCATCGTCGCGATCTGGTCGTCGGACAGGCCGTAGCTCGGCTTCACCTGCACCGCCGCCTCGACGCCCGAGCCCAGCTCGCGCGCGGAGACGCTCAGCAGACCGTCGGCGTCGACCTGGAAGGTCACGCGGATGCGGGCGGCACCGGCGACCATCGGCGGGATACCGCGCAGCTCGAAGCGCGCCAGCGAGCGGCATTCACCCACCAGCTCGCGCTCACCCTGCAGCACGTGCACCGCCAGCGCGGTCTGGCCGTCCTTGAAGGTGGTGAAGTCCTGCGCCTTCGCGACGGGGATGGTGGCGTTGCGTTCGATGATGCGCTCGACCAGGCCGCCCATGGTCTCCAGCCCCAGCGACAGCGGGATCACGTCCAGCAGCAGGATCTCGCCGTCCGAACTGTTGCCGGCCAGCTGATTGGCTTGCACCGATGCGCCCAGCGCGACGACCTCATCGGGATTCAGATCGGTCAGGACTTCGCGGCCGAACAGCTCGCCGACGACGCGACGCACGATCGGCATGCGCGTGGAGCCGCCGACCATCACCGTGCCCTGCACCTCGTCCGCGGCGACCTTGGCATCGCGCAGCACGCGGCGCACGGCCAGCAGCGTCTTGTTGACCAGCGGCTGGGCCAGTTCGTCGAACTGGCCGCGCGAGACTTCGACGCTCAGCGTGCCGGCGTCGAGGGCGGCGCTCAGCGTCACGCGCTCGTGGTCGGTCAGCGATTCCTTGGCTTCGCGCGCGGCGACCAGCACGCGGCGCTTGTCGGCCGCGCTGCTCACGCCCAAGCCCGCCTGGGCCAGCGCCCAGTCGGCCAGCAGGCGATCGAAGTCGTCGCCGCCGAGCTGCGCGTCGCCGCCGGTGGCGACCACCTCGAAGACGCCCTTCGTCAGGCGCAGCAGCGAAATGTCGAAGGTGCCGCCGCCGAGGTCGTAGACGGCGTAGAGGCCTTCGTTGCCGGTGTCGAGCCCGTAGGCGATCGCGGCGGCCGTCGGTTCGTTGATCAGGCGCAGCACGTTCAAGCCCGCAAGCTGCGCCGCGTCCTTGGTCGCCTGGCGCTGCGCGTCGTCGAAGTACGCGGGCACCGTGATGACGGCGCCGAACAGGTCGTCGTTGAACGTGTCCTCGGCGCGCTGGCGCAGCGTGGCGAGGATCTCCGCGCTGATCTCGACCGGCGACTTCAGGCCCTCGCGGGTGACCACGCTCAGCATGCCGGGCGTGTCCTCGAAGCGGTACGGGAGCTTGTCGCGGTTGGCGATGTCGTCGAGGCGGCGGCCCATGAAGCGCTTCACCGAGACGATGGTGTTCTCCGGGTCCTCTGCCTGCGCGGCGAGCGCGTCGTAGCCGAACTGGCGGCGGCCTTCCGGCATCACGCGGACGGCCGACGGCAGGATCACGCGGCCCTGGTCGTCCGGCAGGCACTCGGCCACGCCGTGGCGCACCGACGCCACCAGCGAATGCGTCGTGCCGAGGTCGATGCCCACCGCGATGCGGCGCTGGTGGGGATCGGGCGACGCGCCGGGTTCGGAGATTTGCAGCAGGGCCATGGTGTGTTGTCTTGTTCTTCGAATGTCGGTGAGGCGATCCGGGAGGTCCTGGACGATCCGGCCTCAGGAGAGCGCCAGCGTGTCGAGCCGATGATCGATGTCCGAGCGGAAACGCGTCAGGAACATGAGCGCGCGCACCGACTCGGCGGCGCCGGCCGCGTTGCCCTCGTCGTCGAGCTGACGGCCGGCCTGCGCCAGCAGCGCGCGTTCGCGGTCGGCGACCTGCTTGTCGATGGCCAGGATCGCGTCGGGCGTCTTCGCCTCGTCGAGCGACTCCCGCCATTCCATCTGCTCCATCAGGAACGCCGCAGGCATGCGGGTGTTCTCGTTGGCCTGGATGGGTGCGCCGCGCAGCTCGCAGAGGTAGGAGGCGCGCTTGAGCGGATCGCGCAGGCGCTGGTGCGCCTCGTTGACGCGCAGCGCCCACTGCATCGCCAGGCGCTGCGAGGCCGCGCCGTCGGCGGCGAAGCGGTCGGGATGCACCTTCGCCGCGAGCGCCTTCCAGCGCTCGGCGATCTCGGTGCCGTCCTGCGCGAAACGCTGCGGCAGGCCGAACAGGGTGAAGTCGTCGTCGTCGAGTTTCATGAACAAAAAAGCGCGGCACCGCGGCCGCGCCCTTTTTCGCGTGCGGAACTCAGATCCGGAAAGACTCGCCGCAGCCGCAGCGGTCCTTCTCACGCGGATTGCGGAACTTGAAGCCCTCGTTCAGGCCCTCGCGGACGAAGTCCAGCTCGGTGCCGTCCAGATACGGCAGGCTCTTCGGGTCGATCAGCACCTTCACGCCGTGGCCCTCGAAGATCACATCCTCGGGGGCCACCTCGTCGGCGTACTCCAGCTTGTAGGCCAGACCCGAGCAGCCGGTGGTCTTCACGCCCAGGCGCACGCCCACGCCACGACCGCGCTTGGCGATGTAGCGCGTGACGTGCCGCGCGGCGGCTTCGGTCAGGGTGACGGACATCGCGGACCTCAGGCGGCGGCGGTCGCGTCGGCGTTCTGACCGTGCTTGGCGCGGTAGTCGTCCACCGCGGCCTTGATCGCGTCTTCCGCCAGGATCGAGCAGTGGATCTTCACCGGCGGCAGGGCCAGTTCTTCCGCGATCTGGTTGTTCTTGATGGACAGCGCCTGGTCCAGCGTCTTGCCCTTGACCCACTCGGTGACCAGCGAGCTCGACGCGATCGCCGAGCCGCAGCCGTAGGTCTTGAACTTGGCGTCCTCGATCAGGCCGGTCGCGGGATTGACCTTGATCTGGAGCTTCATCACGTCGCCGCAGGCCGGCGCGCCGACCATGCCGGTGCCGACGGACTCGTCGCCCTTGTCGAAGCCGCCCACGTTGCGGGGATTCTCGTAGTGGTCGATGACCTTGTCGCTGTATGCCATGTCGTGTTCTCCAACAACTTTGTCTTGATGAACTGCGTCGTTCGCTCTGCCGTCAGCGGACGCTCAATGCGCCGCCCATTGGATGGTGCTGATGTCGACGCCTTCCTTGTACATGTCCCACAGCGGGGACAGTTCGCGCAGCTTGGCGACGCGGTCCTTCAGCAGCGAGACGGCGTAGTCGATTTCCTCTTCGGTCGTGAAACGGCCGATCGTCATGCGCAGCGAGGAATGCGCCAGCTCGTCGCTGCGGCCCAGGGCGCGCAGCACGTAGCTCGGTTCCAGGCTCGCGGACGTGCAGGCCGAGCCCGACGACACGGCGATGCCCTTGATGCCCATGATCAGCGACTCGCCCTCGACGTAGTTGAACGAGGCGTTGACGTTGTGGGGCACGCGGCGGGTCAGGTCGCCGTTGATGAACACCTGCTCGATGTCCTTCAGGCCGTCCAGCAGGCGCTGCTGCAGCGCCTTGATGCGGGGCAGCTCGGTGGCCATCTCCTCGCGGGCGATGCGGAAGGCCTCGCCCATGCCGACGATCTGATGCGTGGGCAGCGTGCCCGAGCGCAGGCCGCGCTCGTGACCGCCGCCGTGCATCTGCGCTTCCAGGCGCACGCGCGGCTTGCGACGCACGTACAGCGCGCCGATGCCCTTCGGGCCGTAGGACTTGTGCGAGGCCAGGCTCATCAGGTCGACCGGCAGCGTGGTCAGGTCGATCTCGACCTTGCCGGTGGCCTGCGCGGCGTCGACATGGAAGACGATGCCCTTCTCGCGGCACAGGGCGCCGATGGTCGGGATGTCCTGGATCACGCCGATCTCGTTGTTCACGAACATCACCGAGATCAGGATCGTGTCGGGGCGGACGGCCGCCTTCAGCACGTCCAGGTCGATCAGGCCGTCCTCCTTGACGTCGAGGTAGGTCACCTCGAAGCCCTGTCGCTCCAGTTCACGCGTCGTGTCGAGCACCGCCTTGTGCTCGGTCTTGATCGTGATCAGGTGCTTGCCGCGTGACTGGTAGAAGTTGGCCGCGCCCTTGATGGCGAGGTTGTTCGACTCGGTCGCGCCCGAAGTCCAGACGATCTCGCGGGGATCCGCGCCGATCAGCCTGGCGACTTCGACGCGCGCCTTCTCCACGGCCTCTTCCGCCTCCCAACCCCACGCGTGACTGCGCGACGCCGGATTGCCGAAGTGCTCGCGCAGCCACGGAATCATCGCGTCGACGACGCGCGGGTCCACCGGCGTGGTGGCGCCGTAGTCCATGTAGATGGGGAAGTGCGGGGTCATGTCCATGGGAACGTTTTTTCTTGTCGACTACTGAATCAGGGTGAAGCGGACCGGAAGGCCGGGATCACTTGCTCATCGCATTGCCGAGCGCGAACACGGAATTCGGCGCGGTGATGCGGATGGGTTTGACGACGGGGGTGCTCGAGATGGCGCGCTTGATCGGCGCTTCCTCGACGGTGACGCCCTTGGCGAGCTGGTCGTCGACCAGCTTGCGCAGCGTGACCGAATCGAGGTACTCGATCATCTTGTTGTTGAGCGCCGTCCACAGGTCGTGCGTGATGCAGCGGCCGGTGTCGTCGCCCATGCAGTTTTCCTTGCCGCCGCAGCCGGTGGCGTCGATGGGTTCGTCGACGGCGACGATGATGTCGGCCACGGTGATCTCATCGGAGCGGCGGCCCAGGGAATAACCGCCGCCGGGACCGCGGGTGGACTCCACCAGTTGATGGCGGCGCAGCTTGCCGAACAGCTGCTCCAGATAGGACAGCGAGATCTGCTGGCGCTGGCTGATCGCCGCCAGCGCGACGGGCCCGCCGTTTTCGCGCAGGGCCAGATCGATCATCGCGGTGACGGCAAAACGACCTTTGGTGGTGAGACGCATCGAACTTCTCCTTGGCGCCCGTGTCGGGCTACAGGACATGGAGGCGGCGGCTCGGCTGACGCCGGGTCGACTCACGGAGCAGGGTTAACCCCCGCTAAGTCCGACCATTTTACTCAATTAAGAAGAAGCTTGCTCGGGTTACCCCGGACAGGGGCCGAGGGGGCTTGTTCAAGCCAGGCGACTGGCCGCGATCTGGGCCAGGCGACCGCATCCGGACTCCAGCAGATCGAGCACCTGCTCGAAGCCGACCGCACCGCCGTAATACGGATCTGGTACCTCGATCTCCCCCGGAAGCAGGGAAAGCCGGTGCTGCAGCGCAGCAGGACAGCGTCGCCGGAGCTCGCGCAAGTGACCGGCGTCCATGGCGATCAGCAGATCGAAGCACTCGAAATCATCGGTGCGAAGCGCGCGCGCCCGCTGGTCGCCGAGCTCATAGCCCCTTTTCAGGGCGTGGTCTTGGGAGCGTTCGTCGGGGGCCTCGCCGGCGTGCCAGCCCTGGACACCCGCGGAATCGACGAGGACACGATCCCCCAAGCCCATTGCCGCCAGTTGCTGGCGAAGCACGCCTTCCGCGGTCGGCGAGCGACAGATGTTTCCAGTGCACACAAAGAGGATGGAGAGCTCGGCAGCCATGAGCCTGTATTGTGGCTTGGCCCGGGATTTGCCGTTCCACGGTTCCTAACTTTTGGAAAGCTGCCATGAGCCTCACGCAACTCGAAACCATCCGAATCGCTCGCCTGCAACTGATCGACCTCGGGGATGAAAAGACCGCCGCGCTGCTGGCGTGGGCGTTGGAGGACAAGGCCGCCTCCTCTCTTGCCTCCGGAACCCCGCCCCCGCGCGATCCTCCGCGGGTCGGATGAGCGCTCCACCGCGACGGGCATGGCCTGGTTGAAGGTGCAGGCGGCGCTTGCCTGACACCGACGGCGTGCGGGCGACGTTTATCGATCCTCGCTTTGCTTCGTTCCAGGTCGTGACGAGGATCCCTAGGCTGCGGTGATCTCCCCTTTCCTCGTGATTGCGAGTTCCCCGCGCCATGTCCTCCTCCGCCGTTCCGACCTCCCGCCGCCAATGGCTGGCCCAAGCAGCCGCTCTCGCGGGCGCCACCGTCCTGCCCGCGCTTCCGGTGCTCGCCGCCGACGCCAGGACCCTGCGCATCGGCTACCAGAAGTCCAGCACGCTCACGCTGTTCCTGAAGTCGCGCGGCATCCTGGAGAAGGCGCTCGCGCCGCAGCAGGTCTCCGTCAGCTGGCATGAATTCACGTCAGGCCTGCCGTTGCTGGAAGCGCTCAACATCGGCGCGCTCGACCTCAGCGCGGACGTGGCCGACGCCGTCCCGCCGTTCGCGCTCGCCGCCGGCGCGAAGGTCACCTACTACGCGATCGAGACGCCCTCGCCCACCGCGCAGGCCATCGTGGTCCGCAAGGAGTCGACGATCACCAGCGTCGCGCAGTTGAAGGGCAGGAAGATCGGCTTCGCCAAGGGCGCCGGCGCGCACTACCTGCTGCTGGAAGCGCTGAGCCAGGCCGGCCTGTCCATCAAGGACATCGAGCCCGCCTACCTCAATCCCGCCGACGGCCGCTCTGCCTTCGAGAACGGCGCCATCGCCGCCTGGGTGGTCTGGGATCCGTTCCTGGCCGCGGTGCAGCGTCAGTCCGGCGCCCGCATCCTGGTCGACGGCACCCGCATCGCGGCCTATCGGCGCTTCTATCTCGCGGCCACCTCGTTCGCGCAGCAGCATCCCGAGGTGCTCCAGCGCGTCTACGACGAACTCCAGCGCGCCGGCGAGTGGGTGAAGAAGAATCCCGGCGCCGCGGCCGAGTGGCATGCCCCGGTGCTGGGTCTGGACGCCTCCATCGTCGCCGCCGCGAACGAGCGGCGCACGTATGCGGTCCGCCCTGTCGATGCGGAATCGCTCGCCGAGCAGCAGCGCATCGCCGACGCCTTCAGCGGCGCGCAGATCCTGCCGCGCCGCATCGCCATCCAGGAATCGCCCGTCTGGCGTCCTGCTTGAACAGCGCCTCATCCCCGAACCCACGCCCGAACCGATGCCCGGCCCGCACCATCCCGTTCCGATCGCCAGGAGCCACCCCATGTCCGTCCTGAACTCCGACACTGGAGCCGCCCCAGGGCTGTCCCGCCCGCCGACCCCGAAGCATCCCGCGCCGCTGCCGACCCGCACGCCCGCCGACGTCCGCGCCGCGCTGCTGGCGCGCGTGGAGATCGCGCTGCTCGATGTCCGCGAGGAAGCCGCCTATGCCGAAGCCCATCCGCTGTGGGCTGCCAATCTAGCGGCCTCCCGGCTGGAACTCGACGCCTGGGGGCGACTGCCCCGGCGCAACGTGCCCATCGTGGTCTATGACGACGGTGAAGGCGTCGCGGCGCCGTCGGCGCGGAAGCTGCAGTCGCTCGGCTACACCGATGTCGCCCTGCTCGCCGGCGGTCTGGGCGCCTGGCGCGACGATGGCCTGGAGCTCTTCCGCGATGTCAATGTTCCGAGCAAGGCCTTCGGCGAGCTCGTCGAGGCGCGCCGCCACACGCCCTCATTGCCGGCGGAAGAAGTCCACGAGCGTCTCGCGCGCCGGGGCGATCTCGTCCTGCTCGACGCGCGACGCTTCGACGAGTACCGCACGATGAGCCTGCCCGGTTCGATCAGCACGCCGAGCGGCGAGCTCGTCCGCCGCGCGCGCGACCTCGCGCCGGATCCGTCGACGACCATCATCGTCCACTGCGCCGGCCGCACCCGCAGCCTGATCGGCGCGCAATCGCTGATCGACGCCGGCCTCCCGAATCCCGTCGCGGCGCTGCGCAACGGCACGATCGGATGGACGCTCGCCGGACTCACGCTGGCCCAGGGTCAGGGCCGCTCCCATGAGGACGTCGCGGTCGGCGACCTGACCGCTGCGCGGGAGGGCGCGGCCGCCCTCGCCCGCCGTGCGCACGTCCAGGCCATCGACGCTTCGGTCCTCGCGGAATGGCTGGCCGATACGCGGCGGTCGACCTATCGTTTCGACGTCCGCAGCGCCGCTGAATACGGTCGCGGCCATCGACCCGGATTCCGCAATGCGCCGGGCGGACAGCTCGTCCAGGAAACCGACCACCACGTGCCGGTGCGCGGCGCGCGCGTCGTGCTGGCCGACGACGACGGCATTCGCGCGCCGATGGCGGCGGCCTGGCTCGCGCAGATGGGCTGGGAAGTCGCCGTGCTGCCCCCCGACGCCGCCACCCACACCGAAACCGGTCCCGATCTGCCGCCACAACCGCTTTCGCCGGCAGTCGCGACCGTCACGCCCGCCGAGCTTGCCCGCTGGCGTACCGAAGAGGCAGATCGCGAGCAGCCCGACACCGTCATCGTCGACGTGGCGCCGAGCATCACCTACGTCGTCCGGCACATCCCCGGCGCCTGGTGGAGCCCGCGGGCCCGACTCGCCGACGCGTTGAGGACCGTGATCCCCCACGCGCGTCGCGTCGTGCTCACCGGCAACCTGGGCGTGCTGCCCCGTTTCGTCGCGGCGGACCTGGCGGCCGAACTGGCTTCAGAAGGACGTGAGCTGCTGGTACTCGAAGGCGGCACGACGGCCTGGTACGACGCGGGCCTGCCGATCGAATCCGCCAATCCGCGCCTGGCTTTCCCGCGCGACGACCGTTATCGCCGCCCTTACGAGGGCACGAACCATGGGCGTGACGCCATGCAGGCCTACCTCGACTGGGAGTTCGGACTGGTGGCCCAGCTCGACCGAGACGGGACGCACTTCTTCCGAGTGGTCGAGGACTAGCCTTATTTCCCCTTGCCGGCCGTGATCGGCACGACGTTGTCGTGCACGGCCGCGCCGAAGGCCTGCTCCTTGAGCTGGGACAGCTGGTCGCGCAGCCGCGCAGCCTTCTCGAACTCCAGGTTGCGCGCGTGTTCCAGCATCTGCTTCTCCAGCTGGGTGATGCGCTTGCTCAGGTCCTTCTCGCTGAGCGCCTCGACCTCGGCCGCGTCGTGGATCACCTTGGCGTCGTCGCGCCCCGGCTTGTCGCTGTAGACGCCGTCGATCAGGTCGCGGATGCGCTTGACCACGCCGCGCGGCGTGATGCCGTTGGCCTCGTTGAACTCGATCTGCTTGGCGCGCCGCCGCTCGGTTTCGCCGATGGCCTTCTTCATGGACTCGGTCATGCGGTCCGCATACAGGATCGCCTTGCCGTTCACGTTCCGCGCGGCCCGTCCGATGGTCTGGATCAGGCTGCGTTCCGCGCGGAGGAACCCTTCCTTGTCCGCATCCAGGATCGCCACCAGCGACACCTCGGGAATGTCCAGGCCCTCACGCAGCAGGTTGATGCCCACCAGCACGTCGAAGGTCCCCAGCCGCAGGTCGCGCAGGATTTCCACACGCTCGACGGTGTCGATGTCCGAGTGCAGGTAACGCACCTTCACGCCGTTGTCGCTGAGGTACTCGGTCAGCTGTTCGGCCATGCGCTTCGTCAGCGTGGTGATCAGCACGCGCTCGTGGATCTCGACGCGATCGCGGATCTCCTGCAGCACGTCGTCGACCTGATGCACCGCCGGTCTCACCTCGACGATCGGATCCACCAGCCCCGTCGGTCTCACCAACTGCTCGACCACGTTGCCGGCCTGGCGCTTCTCATAGTCGCCCGGCGTCGCGCTGACGAAGATGGCCTGGCGCATCTTGCGCTCGTACTCCTCGAACTTCAGCGGCCGGTTGTCCATCGCCGACGGCAATCTGAAGCCGTACTCGACCAGCGTGCTCTTGCGCGCCCGGTCGCCGTTGTACATGCCGCCGAACTGGCCGATCAACACGTGGCTTTCGTCCAGGAACATCAGCGCGTCGGGCGGCAGGTAGTCCACCAGCGTGGGTGGCGGATCGCCGGGCGCCGCCTGCGAGAGGTGACGCGTGTAGTTCTCGATGCCCTTGCAGTGGCCGACTTCCTGGAGCATCTCCAGGTCGAAGCGCGTGCGCTGTTCCAGCCGCTGGGCCTCGACGAGCTTGCCCTCTTTGATGAAGAAGGCGACGCGCTCTCGCAGCTCCTCCTTGATCGTCTCGATCGCCGCGACCACGCGGTCGCGCGGGGTCACGTAGTGGCTCGACGGATAGACCGTGAAACGCGGGATCTTCTGCCGGATCTGGCCGGTCAGCGGATCGAAGAGCACCAGTCCCTCGACCTCGTCGTCGAAGAGCTCGATCCGCAGCGCGAGCTCCGAGTGCTCGGCCGGGAACACGTCGATGGTGTCGCCGCGCACGCGGAAGTGGCCGCGGGTGAATTCCATCTCGTTGCGCGTGTACTGCATGCGCGCCAGCTGCTGGATCACGTCGCGCTGGCCGACCTTGTCGCCCACCCGCAGCGTCATCACCATCTGGTGGTAGTCGCTCGGGTTGCCGATGCCGTAGATCGCCGACACCGACGCCACGATCACCACGTCGCGCCGCTCCAGCAGGCTCTTCGTGCAGGACAATCTCAGCTGCTCGATCTGCTCGTTGATCGCGCTGTCCTTCTCGATGAACAGGTCGCGCTGCGGCACGTAGGCCTCGGGCTGGTAGTAGTCGTAGTAGCTGACGAAGTACTCGACGGCGTTCTTCGGGAAGAACTCGCGGAACTCGCTGTACAGCTGCGCCGCCAGCGTCTTGTTGGGCGCGAAGACGATCGCCGGGCGTCCCAGACGGGCGATCGTGTTGGCCATCGTGAAGGTCTTGCCCGAGCCCGTCACGCCCAGCAGCGTCTGGAAGCTCTCGCCGTCGTTGACGCCGTCCACCAGCCCCTGGATCGCGGTCGGCTGGTCGCCCGCGGGCGGGTACGGCTGGAAGAGCTGGAAGGGAGAGCCTTCGAAAGAGACGAATTCGCCCTTCGGCGGTTCGCCCGCGCCGGCGTTGTCCACCTCTGGCGGGGCAGGTTTCTCCCCCTTGGCGACGGAGGTTTCAGGCTTGGCGGCGGTGGATCGGCTCATCAGGGTTTCCCAGGGGCAACGCATGTTCCCTGCCTACAATCGGCGGGCTTCGCTGGACGCTCAGGAGGCGCCTCGGGCGTCAGGACGCGACAGCGTAGCGCAGTCCTCACCACCGTTTGTCAGGAAAGCCTCCATGTCCTTGTTCGCCGCCGTCGCCATGGCCCCTCGCGACCCCATCCTGGGTCTGAACGAGCAATTCAACGCCGACCCGAATCCCAATAAGGTCAACCTGGGCGTCGGCGTCTATTACGACGACAACGGCAAGCTGCCGCTGCTGGCCTGCGTGGCCGCCGCGGAAGCACAGATGCAGGCCGCCCCCAAGCCGCGCGGTTACCTGCCCATCGACGGCATCGCCGCCTATGACCTGGCAGTCCAGGGTCTGGTCTTCGGCGCGGACAGCGACGTGCTCAAGAGCAAGCGCGTCGCGACGGTGCAGGCCATCGGCGGCACCGGCGGCCTGAAGATCGGCGCCGACTTCCTCAAGCGCCTGAACCCGGGCGCCACGGTACTGATTTCCGACCCGTCCTGGGAAAACCACCGCGCGCTGTTCACCAACGCCGGCTTCCCGGTCGAGACCTACCCCTACTATGACGCCGCCAACCGCGGCATCAATGTCGACGGCATGCTGTCGGCGCTCGATGCCGCCCCGGCCGGCACGGTCGTGGTGCTGCACGCCTGCTGCCACAACCCGACCGGCTACGACCTGACGCCCACGCAGTGGGCGCAGGTCGTCGAGACCGTCAAGGCCAGGAACCTCGTCGCCTTCCTCGACATGGCCTATCAAGGCTTCGGCGAAGGCATCGCCGAGGACGGCGCCGTCATCCAGCAGTTCCTGGCCGCCGGCCTGGACTTCTTCGTGTCGACCAGCTTCTCCAAGAGCTTCTCGCTCTACGGCGAGCGGGTCGGCGCGCTGAGCGTGGTCTGCGCCTCCGCCGAGGAAACGGCCAAGGTCCTGAGCCAGCTCAAGATCGTCATCCGGACCAACTACTCCAACCCGCCGACGCACGGCGCGCAGGTCGTGGCCACGGTGCTGTCGACCCCCGCGCTGCGCGCCCAGTGGGAAGAGGAACTGGCCGGCATGCGCGTGCGCATCAAGCAGATGCGCGAGGCGCTGGTCACCGAGCTCAAGGCCGCCGGCATCACCGACGATCTGAGCTACGTCACCCGCCAGAAGGGCATGTTCAGCTACAGCGGGCTGTCCGCCGAGCAGATGCAGCGCCTGCGCTCGGAGTTCGGCGTTTACGGTGTCGATTCGGGCCGGATCTGCGTCGCCGCGTTGAACAGCAAGAACCTGAAGCCGGTCGCCGCCGCCATCGCCGCGGTGAAGAAGGCCTGATCCCTGAGGATCCGCGCTTCCAACGCCACATGTCGATGCGCTGATCGCACGATCGGCCATCGAACACAGGGCCGGACCCGCCGAAAGCGGGCCGGCCCTGCGCATTTATGGCGAAATGCCTTCGTTCCAAGCCCCTCTTCCCGCCTTGCAAGGAACGCTGGCGACACACACTGCAAATGGCCCGGCACTAGAATTGCTGCATTGCACAACGGGTGCCAGCCTTCGCCTCACTCCCCCTCGAGAGGTTCGCCAGATGC
Organism: Rubrivivax sp.; assembly: GCA_004210455.1. GTDB lineage: Bacteria > Pseudomonadota > Gammaproteobacteria > Burkholderiales > Burkholderiaceae_C > Roseateles. The sequence goes on from SEFA01000054.1 coordinate 25,277, forward strand.
TCTACCAGCTTTATGAAACCCAACGCGCGCTGCTGAGCCCGTTCTCCGAATTCGCCAGCGCCACGGCCAAGCTGTACAGCCACCCGCTGTCGCCCTTCGCCCATACGCCGCTGTCGCACCGGCTGTCCGCCGGCATGGACCTGATGCACCGGCTGGCCAAGGAATACGAGAAGCCGCAGTTCGAGATCAACAGCGTCGAGGTCGACGGCGTCGATGTCGCCGTGCAGGAACTGGTGGCGCTGGAACAACCGTTCTGCCGCCTGCTTCGCTTCAAGCGCTACACCGACGACCCCGCGGTGCTCGCCAAGATGAAGGCGCAACCGACCGTGCTGGTCGTGGCGCCGCTGTCGGGCCACCACAGCACCCTGCTGCGCGACACCGTCAAGCAACTGCTGAAGGACCACAAGGTCTTCATCACCGACTGGACCGACGCCCGCATGGTGCCCATGGAGGCCGGCGCGTTCCATCTCGACGACTACATCTACTACGTCCAGGATTTCATCCGCCATGTCGGCGAGGACTGCCATGTGATCTCGGTCTGCCAGCCCACGGTGCCGGTGCTGGCCGCGATCTCGCTGATGGCCGGCAAGGGCGAGACCACACCGCGCTCGATGACGATGATGGGCGGGCCCATCGACGCGCGTCGCAGTCCCACGGCGGTCAACAACCTGGCGATGAACAAGAGCTACGCCTGGTTCGAGAACAACGTGATCCACCGCGTGCCCACCCACTTCCCGGGCGCGGGCCGGGCGGTCTATCCGGGGTTCCTGCAGCACACCGGCTTTGTGGCGATGAATCCGGACCGCCACCTGAGCTCGCACTACGACTACTTCCTCGATCTGGTCCGCGGCGACGACGACAGCGCCGAATCGCACCGCCGCTTCTATGACGAGTACAACGCCGTGCTGGACATGCCGGCGGAGTACTACCTGGACACCATCAAGACGGTGTTCCAGGACTTCGCGCTGGTGAACGGGACCTGGGAAGTTGGCGGCGACCTGGTGCGCCCCCAGGACATCAGCCAGACGGCGCTGCTGACGGTCGAGGGCGAGCTGGACGACATCTCCGGCGCCGGCCAGACCAAGGCCGCGCACGAGCTGTGCAGCGGCATCGCCCCGAAGGACCAGGCTCACTACGACGCGGTCGGCGCCGGTCACTACGGCATCTTCTCGGGCCGCCGCTGGCGCGAGAAGGTCTATCCGGTGATCCGCGACTTCATTGCGAAGTACGATGCGGCCCCGTTGCACAAGCCCGCCGCGGCCAAACGTGCCGCCGCCCGACCGGCTGCGGCCCGCCGGTCGCGCAAGCCGACCGAGTGAACCCCGCCGCTTCCGCCGCCGCTGAACCGACCTCCGCCCCGTTCGACGATCTCGTCGAACGCCTGAACCTGGCCTTGCCGCAGACGCAATGCACGCGCTGCGGCTATCCGGACTGCCACTCGTACGCCCACGCGATCGCGCGCGGGGAAGCGGCGATCAACCAGTGCCCGCCCGGCGGCGCGGAGGGCATCGCCCGCCTGGCCGCGCTGACCGCCCGCGAAGCCCTGCCGCTCAATCCGGAGCACGGCATCGAGGGTCCCCGCCGGCTTGCCGTCATCGACGAAGGCTGGTGCATCGGCTGCACGCTGTGCATCAAGGCCTGCCCCGTCGACGCGATCATCGGCACCAACAAGCAGATGCACGTCGTCATCGACGCCGACTGCACCGGTTGCGAACTCTGCATCCCGGTGTGCCCGGTCGACTGCATCTCTTTGACCGACGTCACGCCGGAACGCAGCGGCTGGGCCGCGTGGAGCGCACCGCAGGCCGAACGCGCCCGGGAGCGCTACCGCTGGCATGAAATCCGCGTCGCCCGCGACCTGCGCGAACATGACGCGCGGCTCGAAGCCAAGGCGCAGCACAAGCTCGACCACCTCGAAGAGGAAACGCGGCTCACCGACGCCGCGCAGATCGACCGCAAGCGCGCCGTCATCGAGGCCGCGCTCGCGCGGGCCCGCGCCAAGCGGGGCGCCTGAGCGCCGGGCCCCTGTCACCTCCGATCGCCTCCCGATCGTCTTCCGATCGCCAGCCATTGCCAGCCCCTGCCGCTCGCCATGAACCAGACCCAAGTCCGCGAATTCTTCGAGATCCTCCGCCGCGCCAATCCATCGCCGCAGACCGAGCTGGAATACGCCAGCGTCTTCGAACTGCTCGCCGCGGTGCTGCTGTCCGCGCAGGCCACCGACGTGGGCGTCAACAAGGCGACAAGACGGCTGTTCGTCGTGGCCAACACGCCGCAGAAGATCCTCGACCTCGGCGAGGAGCGGCTCGCCGACTACATCAAGACGATCGGGCTCTACAAGACCAAGGCGAAGAACCTGCACGCGACCTGCCGCATCCTCGTCGAACAGTACGGCGGCGCGGTGCCGCAGAGCCGCGAGGCGCTCGAATCCCTGCCCGGCGTCGGACGCAAGACGGCGAACGTGGTACTCAACGTCGCATTCGGCGAAGCGACGATGGCCGTGGACACGCACATCTTCCGCGTCGGCAACCGCACCGGGCTGGCGCCGGGCAAGAACGTCCTGGAGGTCGAGCAGCAACTGCTCCAGCGCGTGCCGGAGGAATTCATCGTCGACGCGCACCATTGGCTGATCCTCCATGGCCGCTACGTGTGCCAGGCACGCCGGCCGCTGTGCGAGCGCTGCGCCGTCGTCGCGCAATGTGACAGCGCCCCGATGGCCGCGGCGCTTTGAGCGAACCCCGACCCCTACAATCTGCGCGTTCATCCGTCAGGGAAGCCATGTCCAGCATCAACGACCTAGTCGACCGCGTCGAGCGCCTGCTGGTGCGTCACGAGGAACTCAAACGCACGAACGACCTGCTCGAGCAACAGGTCCAGGCGCTTTCGCTGGAACGCGACAGCCTGCGCTCCAGATTGGCCGCGGCCCGCGCGCGCGTCGATGCCCTGCTGGACCGCCTGCCGCTGGAAGCGGCCGATCTCCTGGAGAGCGGCGACGGCACTGACACCTCCGACTCTCGAAAGACCGGCGCATGAAGCAAATGGAAGTCACGATCATGGGCCAGAGCTACTTGCTCGGCTGCCCCGAAGGCGGCGAAGCCGCGCTGCAGAAGGCGGTGGGCCGCGTCGACAAGGAAATGTGCGCCATCCGCGATGCCGGCCGTGTCAAGGCGCGTGAGCGCATCGCCGTGCTGGCGGCGCTGAACCTCGCTTATTCGCTCACCGAATCGACGCCCAACACCGCCGCCTCGGGCGATGCAACCGATGCAACGACCGGTGACGCGCGCGGTGTGCAGCGCGACGGTGCCATACCCGATCTTGAAACGCTGATGAAGCGGCTGGATGAAGCCCTTGTCCAAGACGGGCAACTGCTGTGAAGGCTGGATCCCGGCGCGTAGAATCCACCCTGTCCACTGCGTTCGCGTGAGTTTTATATTTCCTTGAACCGATGCTTTCGCGAGCAAGGGCTTGGAACATTGCAGAGCTGGTGTGAGCGTCTCGCGTCAGATGAACCCGAAGCCCTGCTGACCTCGCCCACCTGTACCCCTAGGGTTCAGGAATGCGGCTCACGGTTCGCCGTGGACACCTCTTCCCGAAACCGCGCCTGATTGCTCGTCACGCGCGGTTTTTTCATGGTCGATCGCCATTCACCCCGTCGTCCGTCACCGTCGCGAGGATCCCGCCTTGAACACCGCAGCGAACACTCCCCCGCAGTATTGGCTGATGAAGTCCGAGCCGGACGAGGCGTCGATCGATCACCTGCAGGCGGCCGGCCAACTCCCCTGGACCGGCGTGCGCAACTACCAGGCGCGCAACTTCATGCGCGACCAGATGCGCATCGGCGACGGCGTCCTGTTCTATCACTCGTCGTGCCCGGAACCGGGCATCGCCGGTTTCGCTGAGGTCAGCAGCACCGCTTATCCGGACGAGACCCAATTCGATCCCGCGAGCCATTACTTCGATCCGAAGTCCCAGCGCGAAGAACCGCGTTGGCAGCATGTCGATGTGCGCTTCGTGCGCAAGACGCGCCTGCTGAGGCTGGCAGAGATGAAAAGCGATCCGGCGCTGGCCGAGATGCGCACGCTGCAGCCGGGCAACCGGCTGTCGATCACACCGGTGACGCCGGCGGAGTGGCGACACCTCCAGAAGCTGCTCGCCTGACCGGCGAGCGCGACGAGACCTCCCGCGACGGCCTCAGCCGCCCATCCCGAACGGGATCGACGCCAGCACCACCTGGTTGCCGCCGCGCCGTTGCGCTTCCTTGACTGCCATCTCGGCGGCGCCCAGCAGCTCTTCCTGGCGGGACGCGGTGTGCGGGAAGCTCGCCACGCCCATCGACAGCGACAGGCCGATGTCCTGCCCATGCAGCACGACGATCTGGGCATGGCACTGGCGGCGCAGTTGCTCCATGCGCGCATGCGCGGTCGCGAGGCCGACGCCCGACAGCAGCACGGCGAACAGGTCGTCGCCGATGCGACAGGCCGCATCCATCGCCCGGGTGTTGGCGCGCAGCATGCGCCCCAAGGCTTCCAGCAGGCGCTGACGGGCCTCTTCGCCCAGACCGGCCTCCGGCGACACCGGATCCAGCGAGATCAGCACCAGCGTGAACTCGCGGTGCTCGCGGGTCGAGAGATCGATCTCCCGCAGCAATTGATCGTCGAACTGCGCCCGCATGTAGAGGCCGGAGACCTCGTCGCGGCCGCTGCCCTGCTGCAGCTCCCGACGCATCTGTTCCAGCGACTTCTGCTGCTGTTCGAGCTGTTGCAACGCGCGCTGCAGATGCGTCTCGCGATGACGCTCCTCGGTCTTGTCGCTCCACAGCGCCATCACGTGTTCCGCGCCGAGCGGCACGCGCATGACCATGAACTCGCGGCGACGCCCGCCGATCTCCAGGCGGTGCTCGGAACTCACGACGCCGCGCTGCGCCAGCGTGGCCTGCTCGGAGCGGCGCATCGCCTGCACCTCGTCGCCCCGCATCAGCTCCGCGTCTGCGGCACCGACGATGCCGGCTTCCGCGCGGCCGAAGAGTTCGCTCATGCCGGGGCTGGCGAACACATAACGTCCGGTGGCCATCGACTTCACGGTCAGACAGGCGCCGGTGGGCTCCAGCAGGCTGAGCAAGCCGGCCGCAACGGGCGTCTGGGGCGTTCCCGACGAATCCAGCCAAGCATCGAAACTGGCAGGCGCGGGGGTCGCGGCGGCTTGTAATTCCATGGGTCGGGCCGGGCCAGGGGGTCGGCCCCTCGCGGTCGAATGGTGGTGGATCGAATGTAGATGGGCGTCCGTCGCCGGGGCAAGTGCCGTCGGCAGTACAGAGGTGCCACTCCCCCTAAACTTGGGGTGCGGCATCCTAGCTTGCCCCGGCTCGGACGCAGAGCGATGCGCTTCGCCCAGAGAGGCGGGCTTGCGCTCCCACGGGGACAAGGCGTGAAAATGTCACATCCCCTTTCAAGGTGGGCGTGGGGCCTTCACAGGGGACAAGGGGATCGGCATCAGGCGTCGTGTCACGCGCGACGCGCTTGCATCGCGGTGGATGGCGAACGGTCAAAAATAAGGCTAGAATCCGCGTTTTGCTGGCAAACCCTGCGCGTCGATTCGGAAGTGGAATCCGGATACTCCGCTTCGAAGGCAAGTCCTTCCTCGCGAACACCGAGCGCTATTTGAAGGAATTTCATGACCACCATTCGCGTCAAAGAAAACGAGCCGTTCGACGTGGCCCTGCGCCGCTTCAAGCGCACGATTGAAAAGCTGGGCCTGCTCACCGAGCTGCGCGCCCGCGAGTTCTACGAGAAGCCGACTGCCGAGCGCAAGCGCAAGAAGGCTGCGGCCGTCAAGCGTCACTACAAGCGCGTGCGCAGCATGCAGCTGCCCAAGAAGCTGTACTGATCGTCTGATCGGACCGCTTCGGCACCGGAGACCCGTCCACTGACGATCCCCACCGCCGGAACAGCACAGAGAGCCCGCGCAGGACGCTGCCGCGGGCTTTTCTGTTTCTGCGCGACATTACGACATCTCCCACATCTCCCCGAGACCAGGAATCAAGGAGCCCTCATGAGCCTGAAGGAACAAATCACCGAAGACATGAAGACGGCGATGCGCGCCAAGGACAGCGAACGTCTGGGCACGATCCGCCTGCTGCTGGCTGCGGTGAAGCAGAAGGAAGTGGACGAGCGCGTCGAAGTGGACGATGTGATGCTGGTGGGCATCGTCGACAAGCTGATCAAGCAGCGCAAGGACTCGATCAGCCAGTTCACGGCCGCCGGCCGCATGGATCTGGCCGACAAGGAAACGGCCGAGCTGAAGGTGCTGGAGGTCTACCTGCCGCAGCGCCTGAGCGAGGCCGAGATCAAGGCTGAAGTCGCCGCCATCGTGACCGAGCTGGGCGCCAAGGGTCCGGCCGACATGGGCAAGGTGATGGGCGCCGTGAAAGGCAAGTTGGCGGGCAAGGCAGACATGGGCCTGGTCTCGGCGGCGGTGAAGGCCGCGCTGGCGGGCTGAAGCCTTCCCTCGATTCAACGACAGGAGTCCGCGATGGAACTGACCGTCCAACAATTGACGCCCGATTTCTGCGTCGCCCCGCAGCTGACGCCGGAAGCCATGGCGGCGCTGGCGGAGGCCGGCTTCAAGTCGGTGATCAACAACCGGCCTGATTTCGAGCATGGTCCCGACCAGCCCACCAGCGAGCAGATTCGTGCCGCTGCTGAAGCGGCGGGACTGGTCTATCACCATTTGCCGGTGCAAGGCGGCTACCAGTCGCCGGAAGAGATTGCTGCGATGCGCGCGCTGCTCGACGAAGTGCCGACGCCGGTGCTGGCGTTCTGCCGCTCTGGCGCGCGTTCCACGCGCCTCTTCGCCGCCGCCACCCAACTCTGATCCGACGAGAGGGTACTCGGTGCCTCGGATCGAGGCGACCGGGGGCCCTTTCCGGAACTCAAGGAGGGAATTTGCTTGCCGGGAGGCAAGCAAAGGAGGGAGATGGAGGAAAGGGCCCCCGGTCGCCTCGATCGACGCTCCGTCCGCTGCACGTCGGGGCTTTCCCGCAGCTTCTCCCGAATTCAGCGTTCCGACAGCCCCTGCTGGCTAAAGTCCGGGCCTACCCACAAGAACCGAGAGCCCTCCCGTCGGGGTTCGAGATGGAGACCTGGACTTGTCGATGAAAGCCCTGCTTGCACTTGCCAAGGGCATCGACTGGCTGACGGACCGGTTCGGCACGCTTGCCGCCTGGGCTGTTCTGCTGTCGTGCTTTATCAGCGCCGCCAACGCGGTGATCCGCTACGGGCTGGACATTAGTTCCAACGCCTTCCTTGAGATCCAGTGGTACCTCTTCGCCGCCTGTGTGATGGGCGGCGCGGCGCAGGTCTTGCGGCTCAACGAGCACGTGCGCGTCGACATCCTCTACACGCGGCTGCGCGGCCACGGCAAGGTCTACGTCGACCTCTTCGGACTGATCGTGTTCCTGATTCCTGTGATGGGATATGCGGGCTGGCTGTCGTGGGACTTCTTCCTGGTAAAGCTCACCACCGGCATGCGTGCGGATGACACCGTCGCCGCGCTCGGCTACGGCGGTTATGCATGGAAGCTGTTCACCAGCGGCGAGGTGTCGGGCAACGCTGGCGGATTGATCCGCTGGCCGGCCGCGCTGACGCTGCCCGTGGGCTTCGCGCTGGTGTTCCTGCAAGGGATTTCCGAGGTGATCAAACGCATCGGCTACCTCGCCCATCTCGTCGAGATGGACACCCACTACGAGAGGCCGCTGCAATGATCACGATGGAGCAGTTTCCCCCGCTGATGTTCGCGGGGCTGATCATCATCATGCTGATCGGCTTCCCCGTGGCGTTCTCGCTGGCCGCGCTGGGCCTGGCTTGCGGCTTCTTCGCGGTGAGCCAGGGCTGGTTCCCGCCCTCGTTCATGGCGGCGCTGCCGCAGAACGTCTTCGGCATCCTGTCGAACGACCTGCTGCTGGCGATCCCCTTCTTCACGCTGATGGGCGCGTTGCTGGAGAAATGCGGCCTTGCCGAGGACATGCTCGATTCGATGGGCCAGCTCTTCGGGCCGGTGCGCGGCGGGCTGGGCTACTCGGTGATCATCGTGGGCTTCATCCTGGGCGCGATCACCGGCACGGTGGCGGGCCAGGTGATCGCCATGGCGATGATCTCGCTGCCGGTCATGATGCGCTACGGCTACAACATGCGCTACGCCACCGGCGTGCTGGCAGCCTCGGGAACGATCACGCAGCTGGTGCCGCCGTCGCTGGTGCTGGTGGTGCTGGCGGACCAGCTCGGCAAGCCTGTCGGCGACATGTACAAGGGGGCGTGGGGACCTTCCATCCTGCAGGTGCTGATCTTCGCGCTCTACACCTTCATGGTGTCGCGCATCAGACCCGATCACGTCCCCGGCGTGCCCAAGGAGGCGCGCACCCTCGACGGTTGGGCGCTGTGGGCGAAGTGCCTGCGCGGGATCATCCCGTCCGCAATCCTGATCTTTGCGGTGCTGGGGTCGATGGGTGGCCTGCCCGGCATCGACACGGCCATCTGCACGCCGACCGAGGCCGGCGCGATGGGCGCGGTCGGCGCGTTCATCCTGGCGGCATCCCACCGGCGGCTGAACTGGCCGGTGGTCAAGGACGCCATGGTCGGCACCATGCGCATCACCGCGATGGTCGTGTTCATCCTGATCGGGTCGCGGACCTTCTCGCTGGTGTTCCAGGGCGTCGAAGGCGGCAAGTGGATCGAGCATCTGCTCTCGAACCTGCCCGGCGGTCAGATCGGCTTCCTGATCGTCGTCAACCTCTTCATCTTCTTCCTGGCGTTCTTCCTCGACTTCTTCGAGATCGCCTTCATCATCCTGCCGCTGCTCGGCCCGGTGGCCGACAAGATGGGCATCGACCTCGTGTGGTTCGGCGTGATGCTCTGCGTGAACATGCAGACGAGCTTCATGCACCCGCCGTTCGGGTTCGCGCTGTTCTACCTGCGGGGGATCTCGGACACGCTCTTCAAGAACGGCGCGCTGCCCCGGCGGGTGCTGTCGAGCGACATCTATCTGGGCTCCATCCCCTGGGTGGTGATGCAGCTGATCCTCGTGGCCATCGTCATCTTCTTCCCCGTCACGGTGACGGCATTCCTCGACAAGGCGGAAGCGGTGGACTTGGACAAGGCGACCGAGATGCTCCAGGGCATCGACGCCGGCCAGTCAGAGCGGACCGATCCGAATGCGGACACGAACGCGCTGTTCGGGCTGCCGGCGGAGGCGGCATCGGCGCCGGCCTCCGCGGTCTCCGAGGGAGCGCCTTAGCGCGTCGACGGCGGCATGTTCGACGCCTCCTTGATGCGATCCCAGGCGTCCTTCACCGCAGGCTTCGCCCGCGCCCACTCCAGAGACGAACCCTGGCGCTGGTTGCCCCAGTCGCGGTGCAGCTCGGCCTCGAAGTCCTCGAACTCACGATCGGGGTAACGGGCGAACGCATCGACGCCATAGGCGTACGCGGGCCCGAAGTCGTCGTGCGTGTCGCCTTGCTGGATATACGGTCGCTTGGCGTAGTTGTCGCGCCAGTAAGTGGCCTCCTGCGCGTGGTCGTAGGCCTTGTCGCGGGTCTTGTCGAAGTCGGGCATGCCAGTCTCCAGAAAGTCTCGATGACCTTCGTCGGCAAGCGCCATGCCCTGCGCTCGCTACAGTCGTTGCCATGCGCGCACGCCCTTCCGCCCTCCTCCGCCCCCTCCTGGCCACCCGCCTTCACATGCTGATAACGCCCATGTCGGCGGCCGTGCTCCTTCCGATAGCGGCACACGCCGCCGAGCCCTGTGACAAGGGCACCTGGCGCGGCACGCTGGGCACCACGCCGGTGTCGATGGCACTCAATCCTGCGGAGAACGAGCGCCCTGCGATGGGCCGCTACTACTACCGCAGCTCGCTCGGCGACCTCACGCTGATCCGCGATGCCAAGACCGGCGAATGGCAGGAACTCGATGCCGAGGAAAGGCTGACAGGTCGCCTGAAGCTCAGTTGCGATACCGGCACGCTGAGCGGCGAATGGCGCTCCGTCGACGGCGCGAGGACCCTGCCGATTGCGGCCGTGGCGATCAAGGAACGCGACTACAACAACCCGCGCAAAGCTGCCATCAAGCCCACCTCCGCCAAGACCGCGCAGATTGGAGGCCGCCGATTCGAGGTGATGGACTTGCCCGTGCCTGGCGTCACCGGCGCCGCCAGCACGAAATCCGACGCAATGCAAAGCGGCGTCCGCCTGGTCGGCACGTCACCCGCCGTCGTGTTGTTGAACGCCACCCTTTGGCACAACGCCGTCGACGCGGTGCTTGACCACATCGACTGCATGGCCCAGGGCCGGCGCGAGCGCGGTCCGGAGGCCGGCTACGAATCCTCGCAGACCCAGAAGGTCGTCGCGTGGAACGCCGCCTTCGTCGTCATCGACACCTGGAACGAGGGCTACTGCGGCGGTGCGCACCCGTGGCACGGCAACAGCGTCACCACATATCGCCTGGACACCGGGACCGAAGCCGACGTTGCCGCATGGCTGCGATCGGACTGGCGCCAGGAGATCCCGAAGGACTCCCGTCTGGGAAAATTGCTGATGAAGGCTTATGCCGACAACGGAGGCAACGGCGAGGAAGCCGAATGCCGCGACGAAGTGCGGTGGATGGGCAGTTCGATCCACCCGGAACCGAAGCAGCTCGTCTTCCACACGCAGGCCTCGTACGCGATGACGCCGTGCGCCGAGGATGTGGCGCTGCCGATCGACGCCGTCTGGCCCCATCTGACGCCGGCGGGCCAGCTGGCGCTCAAGACCTTCCGCTGAGTACTGGTCTCGCGTCCGCGCAAGCGCAGGGTCTCCATGGGCGGCTTGTTCACTGCGAGGAGAACATCTTCAAGCCGACAATGCCTGCGGCGATCAGGCCGATGCAGGCCAGCCGCGCCAGTGACGCCGACTCGCCCAGCAGCACGATGCCCGCGATCGCGGTGCCGACCGCGCCGATGCCCGTCCAGACCGCATAGGCCGTGCCCACCGGCAGGTGCTTCAGCGCCCAGCCCAGCAGCACGACGCTCGTGACCATCGCCGCCACGGTGCCCACCGTCGGCCACAGCCGGGTGAAGCCGTCCGCGTACTTCAGCCCGACCGCCCAGCCGATCTCGAACAACCCGGCCAGAAACAACACGCCCCACACCATCACCATCTCCTTGGATACGTCCACGAACAGCGGACTGGTGGGACTTTATGTTCGACAGGCCGACAGTTAAAGTCAGAATCCATCAGCATCACTGACAGATCTCGGACCGCGCCATGGCGTTCGACCTCGACAACCTCCGCGTCTTCCTGGCCGCGATCGATCACGGTTCGTTTTCCGCAGCCGCTCGCGCGCTGGGGCGCGTGCCCTCGGCCGTCAGCATGACGATCGCCAACCTCGAGGCCCAACTCGACCTCGTCCTCTTCGATCGGGCGGGCCGGGAGCCCGTGCCTACCGTGCAGGCGCTTGCCCTGGTGCCACAGGCGCGCCGGCTGGCCGAGCAGCTCAGCCAGCTCAATCGCCACGCGCTGTCGATGACGCAGGGCCTGGAGCCCTCGTTGACGATCACCGTGGTGCCTGAACTCGTCGCCGCGACGCCCTGGAGCGACGCGCTGACGACGCTGTCCGCCGAGTTCCCGCTGCTGAACGTCGAAGTGCTGACCGCACCGCAGGCGGATGCCCTCGCGATGCTGAAGTCGGGCCGCGCTCAGCTGGCCCTGGTCTTCGAACGCCACGGGCTCGACCCGTCGGAGCAGTTCCAGGAAGTGGCCCGGGAAACGCTGATCGCCGTCGCCGCCCCCTCGCACCCGATGCTCGCGCGCGAGCCGTCGGCGCTTCGTGACGAGCACCTCATCGCCGAGCGCCAGATCCTCGTCGCCGGCCGGGACGCCTGCGATGTCGACAAGCGCATCGCCGTCTCCCGCGTGCAGTGGCGCACCGACAGTCCGGTGGCAGCGCTGCGGATGGTGTCCGCGGGGCTCGGTTGGGCGTGGCTGCCCTCGGGCTTCGTGCGGGCCGCGCTGGCCTCGGGCGAACTCGTGCAGATCCCCGCGGGCAACTTCACGACGGCGCTGCAGCTCTACGTCGACGTGGTGTGGACGCAGACGCGTCCGCTGGGGCTGGCCGCACGACGTTTCGTGGACCTGCTGCTCAGCGGTAACGCTCCGGATCCGGCGAGTCCGTCGGCTGCTCGACGACGCGCCGGAAAGCGGCGTTCATCGGCAGCTTCAGATTGATGCCCGACGGCGGCAGCGGCGACTCGAACCAGCGCTTGTAGATCGCGTGGATCTCGCCGCTGCGGTACAGACCGATCAGCACGTCGTCGACCATCGTCTTGAACATGGGATCGTCGCGGTTGAGCCCGATCGCATAGGGCTCCACGGTCAGCGCGCGCTCCGAGATCACATAGTCATCCGCCGAGACCGCCGCGCCCTGCTGCGCCAGGAGCGCGCGGATGATGACGTCGTCCATCATGAACGCGTCGGCGCGTCCGCTGCGCAGCAGCTGGAACGCGTCGGGATCGTCCAGCCCGGCGACGATGCGGATGTTCAATCCCTGCTGCTCGTTGACCTTGGCCAGGTGCTGGATGCTGGTCGTGCCGATGGTGCTCACCACCGGCCGGCCGCGCAGGTCGAGCAGGCTCTGCACCCGCTCGCCGTGACGCGTCATCAGCTTGGTCTCGGCCACGAAGATGGTCACCGAAAACGTCTGGCTGCGCGCTCGCTCGGCGGTGTTCGTCGTGATGCCGCACTCCATGTCCAGCGTGCCGTTGCTGACCATCGGCATGCGGGTCGCGGAACCGACCGCGACGCGGCGCACTTCCAGGTCGGGCAGCTTGAGCTTCACGCGCAGCGAGGCGATCACGCGCTCGCAGAGGTCGACCGAGTAACCCGTCGGCCGCAGCTGCGCATCGAGGTAGCTGAACGGCGCCGACGCCGGCCGGTAGCCGATGACGACGACGCCGGTCTCGCGGATGCGCGTGAGCGTTGGGCCTTCGGGCGGCTGCGCGGGGCGAGAGGCGGAGGCCGATGACACGGCGAGCCTGGGCTTGGCGGTTGCGGCGTGCGCCAACGACGCGCCGGTTGTCGATGCCAGCGCCAGGAGCCACGCGGTCACGATGCCGACGATCCGCGTCTTCATCGATCAGGCCTCACCGTCGTCGCCGATGCCGGCACCGCCGCCGGCGTCATCCTGTCCGAGCGCCCCGGCATCCAGCCGGCGCAATTCCTCGAGGCGTGCGCCAATCTTGATCTCCAGGCCGCGCGGCACGGGCTCGTAGAAACGCTGGTCCTCGAGGCCGTCCGGCAGGTACTGTTCGCCGGCCACGTACGCGCCCGGGAAGTCATGCGCGTAGCGGTAGGCCTTGCCGTAGCCGAGCTCCTTCATGAGCCGCGTCGGCGCATTGCGCAGGTGCACCGGCACCGGTCGTGAGCTGTCCTGCTTGATCAGCGCGCGCACCTGGTTGTACGCGTTGTAGACCGCGTTCGACTTCGGCGCGATCGCCAGGTAGACCACCGCCTGCGCCAGCGTGAGCTCGCCCTCCGGCGAACCGAGGCGCTCGTAGGTCTCGGCCGCATCCAGGCAGATGCGCAGCGCGCGAGGATCGGCGTTGCCGATGTCCTCGCTCGCCATGCGGATCAGCCGTCGCGTGATGTAGCGCGCGTCGACGCCGCCGTCGAGCATCCGCACCAGCCAGTACAGCGCGCCGTCCGGGTTGGAGCCGCGCACAGACTTGTGCAGCGCGGAGATGACGTCGTAGAACTGGTCGCCGCCCTTGTCGTAGCGCCGCAACTGCTCGCCGAGCGTGCGCTCCAGCAGCGCCTCGTCGATCTCCGTCGTTCCCGGCGGCGTCAGTTGCGCCACGGTCTCCAGCGTGTTCAGCAGACGCCGCGCGTCGCCGTCGGCATAACCGATCAACCGCAGCGTGGCGGCCTCGCTCACCGGCGGCGCGGCGAGCACCTCGCGCCCGCGGGCCAGCAACTCGCGCATGTCCTGCTCGTCGAGCGACTTCAGCACATGCACGGTGGCCCGCGACAGCAGCGCCGAGTTCACCTCGAACGACGGATTCTCCGTCGTCGCCCCGATGAAACTGAACAGGCCCGACTCGACATGCGGGAGGAAGGCGTCCTGCTGCGCCTTGTTGAAGCGGTGCACCTCGTCCACGAACACGATGGTGCGCCGGCCCTGTGCCGCCGCGACCTGCGCGCGATCCACCGCTTCGCGGATGTCCTTGACGCCGCCCAGCACCGCGGAGATCGCGATGAACTGCGCGTCGAAATGCTGCGTCATCAAGCGCGCCAGCGTCGTCTTGCCGACGCCCGGCGGGCCCCACAGGATCATCGAGTGCGGCCGGCCGCTTTCGAGCGCCACGCGCAGCGGCATGCCCTCGCCCAGCAGATGCCGCTGACCGACGACCTCGTCGAGCTTGCGCGGCCGCAGCCGCTCGGGCAGCGGTGCGTGCGCACTCGGCGTGGCCGCCTGAGACCGCGTGGTGGGAACGGGTTGGAATTCGTCCGGGAAGAGCGACGCGTTGCTCATCGATGCAGGCTCACCAGCGTTCAGCGTTCAGCGTTCAAGCGTCAAGGCTGGCGGGCGATGTCGGTGCCCGGCGGCGGCGTGAAGCGGAAGCGGTCCGCCGACAGCTTGGCATTGGGCTCGATCGCGCTGAACTGCATCATCGATTGCTGGCCGAAGCCGTCCACGATCTCCAGCGCGCCCAGCTCGCGTCCCTTGAAGCCGAGCTTCAGGCTCTGCAGACCGCTGTCGTTGCGCTTGGGCGTGGCCTGCACCCAGTCCAGGCCGTTGGCCGCCGGCAACGCCTTCAGAGTGAAGTCCTTCGCCAGGTCGCCGCCCGCCAGCAGCGACACCGGTGTCGCGCCCAGCGCCTGGTCCATGTTGCGGACGCTGGCCTGCTGCAGGTCGGGATCGTAGATCCACACCTCCTTGCCGTCGGCCACGATCAGTTGCTCCGCCGGCTTGGCATAACTGAAGCGGAACTGGTTGGGACGCTGGAACTCGAAGGTGCCGGTCGTCGTCTTCTTGCGCTTGCCGTCGGGCGCGGTCACGGTCTGCGTGAAGCTCGCGCGGCCGCTCTTCACTTCGCTGACGAACTGCTGCAGCGCGCTCACGCCGTCAGCGTGGGCCAGGGTCGTGAAGCAGACGGCGATCGCCGCAATGCCTCGGGTCAAGGGTCGGAACATGGAAGGAGCCTTCATCTGCGTCGCCATCAATCGTCCCGCTTGGGCACGATGATGTCGCGGTTGCCGTTGGTGGCCATCGACGAGACCACACCGGATTTCTCCATCTGCTCCAGCAAACGGGCGGCCCGGTTGTAGCCGATGCGCAGATGTCTCTGCACCAGCGAGATCGACGCGCGCTTGTGCTGCAACACGATGGCCACGGCCTGGTCGTACATCGGATCGGATTCGCCGTCGCCGCCGGCCGTCAAGCCGGGCAATCCGTCGCCGCCGCCATCGCCGTCGAGCACGCCACCCTCCAGGATGCCTTCGATGTAGTTGGGCTCACCCTGCTCCTTCAGGTATTCGACGACGCGGTGCACCTCGTCGTCGCTGACGAACGCGCCGTGCACGCGCACCGGCAGGCCGGTGCCCGAGGCCATGTAGAGCATGTCGCCCATGCCCAGCAGCGCCTCGGCGCCCATCTGGTCGAGGATGGTCCGCGAGTCGATCTTGCTCGACACCTGGAAGGACAGCCGCGTCGGGATGTTGGCCTTGATCAGGCCGGTGATCACGTCGACCGACGGGCGCTGCGTGGCCAGGATGAGGTGGATGCCGGCCGCGCGCGCCTTCTGCGCCAGGCGGGCGATCAGCTCTTCGATCTTCTTGCCGACCACCATCATCAGGTCGGCCAGTTCGTCGATGACGACGACGATGTGCGGCAGACGCTCCAGCGGTTCCGGCTCTTCCGGCGTCAGGCTGAACGGATTGGGGATCTTCTCCTCGCGCTCGGCCGCGTCGGCGATCTTCTTGTTGAAGCCCGCGAGGTTGCGCACGCCCATCTTCGACATGAGCTTGTAGCGGCGCTCCATCTCGTTGACGCACCAGTTCAACGCGTTGCTGGCCTGCTTCATGTCGGTCACGACCGGCGCCAGCAGATGCGGGATGCCCTCGTAGACGCTCATTTCCAGCATCTTCGGGTCGATCAGGATCAGGCGGACGTCGCGGGCCTCGGCCTTGTAGAGCACCGACAGGATCATCGCGTTGATGCCCACCGACTTGCCCGAACCGGTCGTGCCGGCCACCAGGCAGTGCGGCATCTTGGCCAGGTCGGCCACCACCGGCAGGCCCACGATGTCCTTGCCCAGGCCCATGGTCAGCGGCGACGCGGCGTCGGCGTAGACCTGCGAGCCGAGGATCTCGGACAGCCGGATGGTCTGGCGGCGCGCGTTCGGCAGCTCCAGCGCCATGTAGTTCTTGCCCGGGATCGTCTCGACCACGCGGATGGAAGTCAGGCTCAGCGAGCGTGCCAGGTCCTTGGCCAGGCCCAGGATCTGCGACCCCTTCACGCCGGTCGCCGGCTCGATCTCATAACGCGTGATCACCGGTCCCGGCGACGCCGCCACCACCCGCACATCGACGCCGAAGTCCTTCAACTTCTTCTCGATCATGCGGCTGGTCATCTCCAGCGATTCCGGCGTCACCGTCTCGACGCGCGGCGGCGGCGCGTCCAGCAGGTCGACCTGCGGCAGCTTGGCGTCGGTCGGATCGGTGAACAGCGTCTGCTGACGCTCCTTGATGACGCGTGTGGACTTCGGCACCTCCGCCACCGGCGGCTCGATGACGATGGGGATGTGGTGCTCTTCCTCGACCAGGCGCTCGACCTCGACGACGGCTTCGCGCTCCCGCTTGGCCTCCTTGCCGACGCGCTTGTCCTCCGCGATCTCGCGGCGCGCGGTGCGTTTCTCGATCAGGGCTTCGATCCGGGTGCCGATCTGTTCGGCCAGGCGCAACCAGGAGAACTTCAGCGCGAGCGACACGCCAGCCACCAGCGCGGCGATCCACACGACGCCGGAACCGGCGAAGCCCAGCAGCTTCATGCTCAAGGGCCCCAGCCAATAGCCAAGCACGCCGCCGGCATGCCCGCCGGGCAGGTACTCGTCCCATCGCCACAGTCGCGTCCACTCGAGCGAGCAACTGGCGGCGATCAGGAGCACGGCGCCGGCCAAGGCAGGCAGGCGATCCTTGATCGTGGGCACGGGCGAACCGTCGGCGCGCAGCATGCCCGCCAGGCCGCTCAGCCACGCCCGCAACGAGATCAGCATCAGCCACCAGCACGAGTAGCCGAAGCCGAACAGCATCAGGTCGGAGATCCAGGCGCCGAGCGCACCGACGCGGTTGTGCGCCGGGGCCGCGGTGCCGGCGGTGCTGAAGGCCGCGTCCGCGCGGTCATGGCTGATCATCGCGAGCAAGACCAGGCACCACACCAGCGCGCCGAGCAGCAGCCACAGCGGCGTGCGCAGCGGACTGGGGGGCGTCGGCGGGGCGACGGGCGGCGCCGCCTTCTTGGACTTGCGTGCCGGCGCGCTGGTG
>SEFA01000128.1 GCA_004210455.1 Rubrivivax sp.
GCAACACACCGGCCGCCAGCGCCCGTCTCCCGCTTCAAGGGGAACCGACGAACGGAGCGGATGGTGCGGCGGCAGGGGCGGCTGGAGCGGCTGGAGCGGCTGGAGCGGCTGGAGCGGTTGGAGCGATGTGGCGGGGTGGGCGGATTCGGCCAATCCCAGCCACGCGGCGGCAGTGCCGCTCCAGATCTGCCGGCGATCGGCCTCGCCCAGCGCCAGCTGGTCCATGAGGTCCGCGACCCACTGCAGGCGCTCCCGCACCTCGGCGCCGGAACACGGGAGGAAGCAATCGCTGCCGAACTGCAGCGACCCCGCCCCGAGCACCGCCAGCATCCTCGACAGCACCTCGAGCCGGTACGGCGGCGGCGGACCGAACGAGATGTCCAGCCGGAACTGCGCCTGCGCATGCGGCACGCCGTGGATGCGGTCGATCAGCGCGACGGCCAGGGCCTCGTCGGTCCACGGCCAGCCCATGTGGGCGAGCGTGACCCGCGTGCGGGGATGGTCCCGCAGCGCCTCGAAATAGGTCGGCCGGCAGAAACGGCCGGAGCGGCCGTCGATGAAGATGCCACTGTGGAACAGCAGCGGCAGCGCCAGGGTGTCGGCGACGGCGAATACCGGCTGCACGCGCGCTTCATGGGGATACCAGCCGGTCGGCACCATCTTCGCGCCGCGAAGCCCGAGGTCCTCGATCGCATGGCGCAGGTCCGCCGGCGCTTCCGGACTGCGCGGATCGACGACGGCCAGGCCGATCAGCCGGTCCGGGTGGTCGCGCACCAGTCGCGACAGGTGCGCGTTGCCGCGGCGCAGCGAGGCGGCGTCGTCGAGCGTGTACCCGTGGCCGAGGAACGGCGCCAGCAGCACGCCGACCTCGACGCCGGCCTCGTCCAGCGTGCGCAGCACGTCGTCGGTCGTTTCGCGGCCGGTGCAATGCAGATGGGCGTCGATGATCATGATCAGGCGGCCCGCAGCGCAGGCGCCGCCGCCGGCACGCCCGAGTCCGCAGGCAAGTCCGCGGTCGGGTGCGGAATCGGGTCAGGGATCGGCTCCGGCACGATCGCGGCCGGCACGCCCGGACGCGCGGCGGCGGGAAGGCCGGCGAGCCATCCCCGCACCCGGTCGGTGGCGACCTCCCAGGTGCCGGCCGCCACCACCGCGGCCGCGGCCTTCTGCCAGTTCGCGCGCATCTGCGGTGACTCGTACAGCACCGCATCGCAGGCGGCGATGAAACCCGCGGCGTCGCGCCCGATGCGCACCGCGCCGCCGTACAGGCTGATCACGTCGCAGATCGCGGTGCTGACCACCGGCTTTCCGCCGGCCAGGTATTCCAGCGTCTTCGTCGGACTGATGAAGCGCGTCGATTCGTTGAGCGCGAACGGCATCAGGCACAGGTCCCACCCCGCCAACAGCCGCGGCAGCTGCGCGTAGCTCTGCAACCCCAGCCAGCGGATGTTGGGCGCTCGCGGCAGCGAGGCCGCATCGATCTTCACGACCGGTCCGACCATGATGATCTGCCAGTCAGGCCGCGCGTCCGCGAGCGCCGCGACCAGCTCGAGGTCCATGCGTTCGTCGATGACGCCGAAGTAACCGAGTCGCGGGTGCGCCAGGTCGCCCTGCAGTTCGGCCGCGCGCGCGGCCAGGGGATCGACTTCACCGGCGGCTTCACCCGCGCTCCCGTGCTCGCGTTCATGCCCGCCGTCGGCCGCGCCACCGCCCACCGGCGTCGCCGTCGGCGGGGCGAAGTGGGTCGGGTCCACCGCGCTGGGCAGGCAGTGCAGATTCGGGTGCTGGCCCTCCCGCGCCGCATAGAGCGATGGCCCGCCGCACAGCACCAGGTCCGCCGACGCCATCAGCGCGCGTTCGCGCTGACGCAGCTGCGCGGGGGCGTAGCGGAAGGCCGAGAGTTCGTCCATGCAGTCGTAGATCAGCGCACTGGGACCCAGGCTGGCGATCAGCGGCAAGGCCATCGGCGTGTACAGCCACACCAGCGGCTCGACGATTTCCCGCCGTGCGAGTTCGCGCTCCAGCAGCGGCAACAGCACGGTCAACTGGGCGTCGTCGAACCCGGGCGCGGCCACCGGGGTGAAGGGCACCAGCACCTCCACCTCGGTGCCGTCGACCGCGGTTTCGACTCTCGCCTCGACGCGGGCGGGTCCGTTCGCATCGAGGATCGGCTCCTCGATGAAGATCACGCGGTGATCCGCCGCGAGGCGGGACATGAGGTGCTGCGGGCGCTGGAAGACGAAGTTCCATCGCAGATGAGAGAACACGATCAGGGGTGACATGGGGAGTCCCGTTGGCGCGCGCCGCGCGGCGCCTGGGTAAGGAGCGTGGCGCGTACGGGGCGGGTACGGCAGGCCACGAAGGCAAGGCCCCTCCTCGTTGTCCGACGGCCCCGTCGCGAGGAGGGGGTGGCGCCACGGAGGGCTCGTGAATACCGGTTCGGCAAGAGCGGGTCCCATGCCCGGTCGTGACGCGCGATGCGGCCTTCCCGTCGCGCCCGGCGGAGCCGCCGCGGGAACCGGTTCTCAGAGCAGCGCTGCTCGATGCGACGCATCGCCGGACGCGTAGAAAAGAGCGACAGCGCGGCGTCGCCGGACGACCGACACGACCACCGCCGATCGGCCTGGATTACCGATTCCATCGTGGTTCTCGGTCATCGCGACCGAATTCTCCGGGTATCCGTCTTGCGAAGGACCGCGAGGATGGACACCCCCCCTTCAGGTTCCTCCGGTTCTTCCGGAGGCGTCGACCCCGACCGTTCTTCCGACCGCCGCGTGCTGGTCGGTCTGGGCCGCGCGCTGTGGCGCTGGCGCACGCGCACGCTGCTGGCCGTGCTGCTGCTGGTGCTGTCCAAGCTGGCGGCGGTGGGCGTGCCGGCGTTGCTCAAGACCATCGTCGATCACCTCACGCCTCGGTCCACAGGCCTGACCCTCCCGGTCGCGCTGCTGATCGGCTACGCACTGCTGCGTTACGCGAGCACGTTGTTCACGGAGCTGCGCGACCTCGCGTTCGCGCGGGTCGGCAGACAGGTCGTGGGCAGCTTCTCCGAACGGGCCTTCGCGCACCTGCTCGCGATGAGTCCGCGTTTCCATGCCGAACGCAACACCGGCTCGCTGATCCGCGATGTCGAGCGCGGCACCGATGGATTGGGCTATCTGCTCGGCGCCGGCGTCTTCACCGTGGTACCGACGGCGGTGGAATTCGGCGCGGTGCTGCTGATCATCCTGACCAGCTTCGGCATGCCGTACGTCCTGGTCGTCGTCGCCAGCATGGTGGCCTATGGCGCCTGGACCACCGTGATGACACGCACCCGCGTGGTCCGGCAACGCCTGATGAACGAACATGACTCCCAAGCGCACGGACTGCTCGTCGACACCCTGCTGAACTACGAGGCGGTGAAAACGCACGGGCGCGAGGCCGGCGAGCGCGATCGCTACGCCGGCGTGCTCTCGCGCTGGATCGACGGCAGCGTTCGCAGTCAGAGGACGCTGTCCCTGCTGCATCTAGGCCAGGCGGCGATCATCGCGGTGGGCGTGGGGGCGGTGATGCTGATGGCGGGTCGGGACACGGTGGCCGGTCGCATGAGCATCGGCGACCTGGTCATGGTCAACGCCTACCTGATCCAGGTCTTCCTGCCCTTGAACACGCTGGGTTTCGTCTTCCGGGAAACGCGCGATGCGCTGATCAACACGGAGACGCTGTTCGCGTTGCTCGACCGCGAGCCCGAGATCCGCGACGCGCGCGACGCCCGTCCGCTCGCGGGGGTCGACACGACGGTCCGCTTCGACGACGTCACGTTCGGCTACGACCGGCAGCGGCGCATCCTGAGCGGCCTGACGCTGGAGATCCCGCATGGACAGACCTACGCCGTCGTGGGCAGCAGCGGTTCCGGCAAGTCGACGCTGGCCCGGCTGCTGATGAGGCTCTACGACCCGGACGACGGCGAAGTCAGCATCGGCGGCCAGCCGCTGACCGGCCTGACGCAGCACAGCCTGCGCGAGACGATCGGCGTCGTGCCGCAGGATCCCGTGCTGTTCAACGACACGATCGCCTACAACATCGGCTACGGCCGGCCCGGGGCGCCCGCGGAGGAGATCGTCGCCGCCGCGCAGGCCGCCCAGGCCGACGAGTTCATCGCCCTGCTGCCCGACGGCTACGCGACCCGCGTCGGCGAGCGCGGCGCGCGATTGTCCGGCGGCGAGAAGCAGCGCATCGCGATCGCGCGGGCCTTCCTGAAGAATCCGCCCATCGTGGTGCTGGACGAGGCCACGTCGGCGCTGGATTCCAAGGCGGAGCGCGCCATCCAGGGCGCGCTGGCGCGCGTGGCGCGGGACCGGACTTCGCTGATCATCGCGCACCGGCTGTCCACGGTGGTCGACGCCGACCAGATCATCGTGATGGACCGCGGCGAGATCGCCGAGCGTGGACGCCACGAGGAACTGCTCGCGCATCGCGGGCTCTACGCGCAGTTGTGGGAGCTGCAGCGTCAGCAGCAGCAGACCGAGACGCTGGAACGCCGCATCGCCCACCACCCCGTCAACCTGGCAGGACTGCTGGTGCTGAGCCTGGACGGGTTGCGCGGGACCCTCGCCGAGGCCGACATCGATCTCTACACGGACATCGACCTGGACGTCGCCAGCGTGCACGGCGATGCCAGCCGCCTGGCGCGCATCGTGCAACTGGTGTGCCAGCTGGCGCTGCACGGCGCCAGCCGCGGTCGCATGGAAGGCCGGTTGGAGCGCGAGGACCGGGCGAGCCGGCTGACCGTCGGCGTGCAGGGCCGGCTGGATGCGGACGCGGCGCCGCCCGACACGCTGGAGTTGCGCACGCTGATCAACGAGGCCGGCGGGCACCTGGCCATCGAGCGGGATCCGGCCGGCGGGGTGCAGCGCTACGAACTCGAGCTGCCCTTGCCGGCCCTGGCCGACGCGCCCCTGTCGCGCGAGGCGCTGCGCGCCTCCCCCCCGGCGGTCGTGGAGGCCGCGCTGATCGCCGAGACCACGGCGATGGAGACGGGTTTCGGCCTGTCGCCGCACCCGCTCGCCGGGCTGCAGGTGATGTGCGTGGACGACGACGAGGACGCGCTGGACTCGCTGAGCCAGCTGCTGGAACTCGAAGGCGCGCGCACGGAACGCATTGGCAGCGGCCACGAGGCGCTGCGCCGCCTCAACGAACGCGAGGCCCACGCCTGGCCGCAGGCGCTGGTGTGCGACATCGCCCTGGGTCCCGAGGACGGCCACGCGGTCGTGCGCGGCATCCGCGTACTGGAGGCGCGGCGGGAGGTGCCGCTCGGACAGCGCCTGCCCGCGATCGCGCTGACCGGCATGGCTCGGCCGGAGGACCGCCTGCGCGCGCTGGTGGCAGGTTTCCAGCGCCACATGGCCAAGCCGGTCATGCCGCAGGAACTGATACGCGCGCTGCACGACATGGCCATGGCGCCGCCCTGATCGCCGCCACCAGCCCGGCGCCGGACCATCCCCCGTGAGGAACCGTCATGCACTCCCAGCCGCTCCCCGCTCTCCCCGCGCTCCCCGATGTCCACGATGCGCCGGGCAACCTCAGCCCCCGGAGCGTCCCTGCATCGCGCCTCTGGACGCTCGGCATCAACGCCACCTTCCATGATTCGGCCGCCGCGCTGATGTGCGACGGCGAGGTCGTGGCGGCCGTGGAGGAGGAGCGGTTCACCCGGATCAAACACGGCAAGCGTCCCCTGCCCTTCACCGCCTGGGAGCTGCCCTGGCATGCGATCGACGACTGCCTGAAGCAGGCCGGCATCACGCTGGCGGCGCTCACGGACGTGGCCTACAGCTTCGATCCACGGCGTTTCATCGGCGACCGCGCGCCGACCGGCGGGTTCACGCTGCCGCTGCGACCGTCGGACGCAGGAACCGGCACCTGGGACAACCCCTGGGACCCGCTCTTCGCGGCCTACGTGCTGAGCGCGCCGCGACTGCTGACGGACGGCGTGCCCCATCACCTGCAGCGGCGATTCGCCGGCGTTCATCATGCGGATGCGCCTTATCGTTGGCATTTCGTGCCGCATCACCTGTGCCATCAGGCCAGCGCCTTCCTCGCGGCGCCGTTTTCGCACTGCGCCGTCATGACGCTGGATGGCCGCGGCGAGCGCGCCACCACCGCGTACGGACGATATCGCGACGGCCGCTACGAGGCGCTGGGGGAGGTGCAGATGCCCCATTCGCTGGGGTTGATGTATGAACGGGTGACGACCTACCTCGGCTTCCTGCATTCGAGCGACGAGTACAAGGTGATGGCGATGGCGGCGATGGGCCAGCCGCGCCACATCGGCGTGCTGCGCGAGCACCTGCTTGTCGAAGCCGACGGCCAGTACCGCAACCTGCCTCTGGACCTGGCGGAACGATTCGGTCCGGCGCGCGTGCCGGGCGCGACGATGGAGCAACGCTTCCTGGACCTCGCCGCCTCCCTGCAAGGGGTGCTGGAGGAGACCGTGCTGCGCCTGGCCACCTGGCTGCGGGAACGCACCGGCGAGGATCGGCTGGCGATGGCCGGCGGCGTGGCGCTCAACTGCGTCATGAACTCGACGCTGCGCGACGCCGGTATCTTCCGGCGCGTCTGGGTGCAGCCGGCGGCGGGCGATGCCGGCACCGCGCTGGGTGCCGCGCTCTGGGTCGACGCGCGGGCACGTGGCGCCACCGCGGTCGACGATGCCGATCCGCCGTCGGCAACCCCCCCGGGGCGTACGCGGCCCTCGACGACGGAGGCCGGAAGCGGCAGCGGCAGCGACAGCGACAGCGGCAGCGACAGCGACAGCGATAGTGACAGCGGCGACATCGTCACGCTGGGTGCGCGGCGCTGGCAGATGGACCATGCGTACCTCGGCCCCGCATACGACGACGTCGCCGTCGAATCCCTGCTCCGATGGGCGCAGCTGCGCTACCGCCGCGTCGACGACGTGGCGGCGGCAACCGCCGCGCTGCTGGCGCAGAACAAGATCGTCGCGTGGTTCCAGGGCCGGATGGAATTCGGACCGAGGGCGCTCGGCGCGCGATCGCTGCTGGCCTCGCCGGTCGATCCCGCGATGCAGGCCCGGCTCAACGACCTGAAGGACAGGGAAGATTTCCGCCCGGTCGCACCGTCGGTGAATCACGAGGATCTCGCGGACTGGTTCGAGCCGCCGGACGCCAACGGCGGCACCTCGCCGTTCATGCTCTTCGTCTACGGCGTGCGACCGGGCCAGGCCGCGCGCATCCCGTCCGCGCTGCACACCGATCGCACCGCCCGCGTGCAGACGGTGCACGCGGACACGAACCCCTTGTTCCACCGCCTCCTGAAGGCCGTAGGTGAGCGGACCGGCGTGCCGGTGCTGGTCAACACCTCGTTCAACGTGCGCGGTGAACCCATCGTCGGGACGCCGAAGGCGGCCATCGAAGCCTTTTTCAGCACGCCGATCGATGCGCTGGCGATCGGCTCGTTCATCCTGGACAAAGAGACACCATGACGCTGCATCGAACCGAACACGGGGCGTGGGCGCCCCTTGACGTCGATCTCATCCTCGCGCTGCTGACGGTGCGCGAGTCCCAGTACGGCATCGCGTTCCTCGATCCGGCGGGCACGATCACGGGCTGGACCGAGGGCGCACATGCCGTCGCCGGTTTCACGGCGGACGAGGTCCTCGGTCAGCCGTTCTCGCTCCTGTTCATTCCCGACGACGTCGCGCGCGGGCAGCCGGTCCACGAGCTCAACGCCTCGCGCACGCTCGGGGCCGCCGAAGACGAGCGCTGGCACATGCGCAAGGACGGCTCGCGGTTCTGGGCCAGCGGCCTCACGCTGCCGATGCACGACGGCGACCGCTTCCACGGTTATGCGAAGGTGTTCCGCGACGCCACGCATCTGCAACTGCGGACGCTGCGGCTCGAGAACGAGGCGCAGCGCCTCCAGGGCGAGCGGCAGGAGCACGACCTGTTCCTCGCCACCATCGCGCATGAACTGCGCAATCCACTGCATCCGATGCGGCTGGCGACGCGGCTGCTGTCGCCGCCCGCCGAACCGACCCGGCAGGAGCAGGCGGTCAAGATCCTGACCCGGCAACTCGCCCTGATGGACCGTCTGGTGGAGGACCTGATCGACATGACGCGGGCCGGACGCGGCAAGATGACGCTGAGCTACGAGCGGGTAGATCTTCAGCGGCTGCTGCAGGAGGCGCTCGACGCCAGCCGCGAAGCCGCCGAGGCCGGCGGAGTGGTCCTCATCGGCCTGCTGCCGCCGATGCCGGTGCTGGTGGAGGTCGATCCGGGACGTCTCCTGCAGGTGGTGATGAACCTGCTGAACAACGCCATCAAGTTCACCCCGCACGATGGTCAGGTGTCGGTGTTGCTGAATGTGGACGAGTCCCACTTCGTGCTGAAGGTGGAGGACACGGGACGCGGCATCGGACCGGAGCTGCAGCCGCGCATCTTCGACATGTTCACGCAGGCCGACGGCGCGACCACGCATCGCGGGGATGGCCTGGGTATCGGACTGGCGCTGGTCAAGGAGATCGTCTCGCTGCACCACGGCACGGTGGAGGCAAAGAGTGAAGGCGTCGGCCAGGGCAGCGAGTTCCTTGTGCGGATGCCGCTGGCCAAGCCGACGACGTTCGACGCGTCGCCCCATCCGGTGGCGGCGCCGCCGTGAGGACGGGCCCCTCACCCGTGCCCTCTCCCGCGGGCGGAAGACGGTGCGAGTGAGGGAGCTGAACGCGTCAGACCTTCGGCGGGTCGGATTCGCGTTCGAAGTGGCGATGGGTCGCGAGGCCTTCGATCAGCGCCTTGGCGCCTTCGGCCGCCGAATCGCCGGTGATGAGCCCCGGGGTCATGACGTCGGGTTCAAGCGCCGGTCCGAGGCCTGCGGCGCGCAGCAGCGAGACACCGGCCCCCAGGGCCAGGATCGGCTTGCAATGCCGGAACTGGTCGCGGATGAACTCGTAGACATGGGCGTCGCGGCCGAGGGCGCGGATCGCCTCCTCCCCGTCCGGCACGACGAGCGCGTCGAACAGGAAACCGGGTTCGTTCTCCAGCGACACGTCCGCCTCGATCACCACGCCGTCGGCCGTCTTGACCGGTCCGATGCGCGGCGCCGCGAAGCGCGGCACCGCGCCCTGAGCGAACAGGGCGGCGTGGACGTCCTTGGCGCCTTGTCCGATGACGCCGTCGGCCACCAGGATCACCACCTTGCGGCCGGCGATGGAGCCGTCGCCCGGACGCGCCAGCAGCGACAGCGACGGCGACTTGCGCACCTCCGGTTCCGGCGGGTTCTCGATGGCCAGGGGCATCGCCGGCGGCAGGGGCATGTTCAAGCCATCGGCCACCTTTGCCGCCAGTTCTTCCGACGCGTTGCGCAGCGAGGACAGCATGCGCTCGCGGATCGCGGGCACCGTCACCTTGCTCAGCTCGAAACGGAAGGCCGCGGCGATGTGGGCCTGCTCGGCCGGCGATTGGCTCTCGAAGAACAGGCGCGCCTGGTTGTAGTGCTCGGCGAAGAGTTCAGGCTTGGCGCGAACCTTGGCCTGCTCATCCGAGCCGCGCTGCCGCGCCGCCACGGAGGTGAAGCCCTGAGCCGCGCCCGCCTGGAACGGGCAGCCGCCGGCCAGCGAGTTGGGCTCGTAGGACACGCGCCCGCGCGGGATCGCCTGCCGATGCGCGCCGTCGCGCTGGTTGTTGTGCACCTGCGCGACCGGCGCGTTGATGGGAATCTCGTGGAAGTTGGGGCCGCCCAGGCGCGTGATCTGCGTATCGACGTAGGAGTGGATGCGCCCCGCCAGCAGCGGGTCGTTGCTGAAGTCGATCCCTGGGATCACGTGCGCAGTGCAGTAGGCGACCTGCTCCGTCTCGGCGAAGAAGTTGTCCGGATTGCGGTTCAGCACCATGCGCCCGATGGGACGCACCGGCACCAGTTCCTCCGGGACGATCTTGGTGGCGTCGAGGATGTCGAAGCTGAAGGCGTCCGCCTGCTCCTCGGTGAAGACCTGGACGCCGAGCTCGTACTCGGGGAACGCGCCCGACTCGATGCGCTCCCAGAGATCGCGGCGGTGATAGTCCGGGTCGGCGCCGGAGATCTTCACCGCCTCGTCCCAGACCAGCGAGTGCGTGCCGGCCTTGGGCGTCCAGTGGAACTTCACGAACACGCTGTCGCCGGCCTCGTTGACGAAGCGGTAGGTGTGGACGCCGAAGCCCTGCATCGTCGCGTAGGAACGCGGGATCCCGCGGTCGCTCATCACCCACATCAGCATGTGCGTGGACTCGGGCATCAGCGACACGAAGTCCCAGAAGGTGTCGTGCGCGCTGGCGGCCTCGGGCATGTGGTGGTGCGGCTCGGGTTTCACCGCGTGGACGAGGTCGGGGAACTTCATCGCGTCCTGGATGAAGAACACCGGGATGTTGTTGCCGACCAGGTCCCAGTTGCCTTCGTCGGTGTAGAACTTGACCGCGAAGCCGCGCACGTCGCGCGCCGTGTCCTTGCTGCCGCCGCCGCCCTGCACGGTGGAGAAACGGACGAACACCGGCGTCTGCTTGCCGGCTTCCTTGAACGGCGCCGCCTTGGTGAGGTCGGTGATCGCGTCGTAGCACTCGAAGAAGCCGTGGGCGGCGGAACCGCGCGCATGCACGATGCGCTCGGGGATGCGCTCGTGGTCGAAGTGGGTGATCTTCTCGCGGAGGATGAA
>SEFA01000168.1 GCA_004210455.1 Rubrivivax sp.
CCTTCAACGTGGAGAGCCCGGATGGCTGAGAAGACCCTCGACAACCTGTTCTACGACACGCTCAAGGACATCTATTACGCCGAGCGGAAGATCGTGAAGTCGCTGCCGAAGATGGCGCGAGGCGCCAATGCGCCCGAGCTCAAGGCGGCGTTCGAGAAACACCGCGAAGAGACGGAAGGCCAGATCGAGCGCCTCCAGCAGGTTTTCGACATCATCGGCAAGCGCGCCATGGGCAAGACCTGCGACGCCATCGAAGGCATCCTCGCCGAAGGCGACGAGATCCTCGAGGCGTATGCCGGGACGGACGCCCTTGACGCGGGTCTGATCGCGGCGGCCCAGGCGGTCGAACACTATGAAATCACCCGCTACGGCACGCTCAAGCGCTGGGCGACCCTGTTGGGCTTTGAGGACGCGGCTGCGCTGCTCGATGAGACCCTGCAGCAGGAGTCGGCGACCGACGACAGCCTGACCGCCTTGGCCGACGCCGCGGCCAACGCCAAGGCCCAAGGCGCCGCGGCGGTCTGATCCGGGATGGCGGACGGCCTGATCCGCGGCGCGATCCCCGAGACCGCGGTCCACCTCTGCATCGACATGCAGCGGATGTTCGCCGAGGACACCCCCTGGCGAACGCCGTGGGTGGAGCGGGTGCTGCCGGTGGTGGTCGGACTGTGCGAACACAAGTCCGACCGGACGTGGTTCACCCGCTTCATTCCCGCCGCCGAAGTGGGCGAGGGATGGGGGACCTGGCGCGGCTATTGGGAACGCTGGCCGGAGATGACGATCGAGCGGCTGGGGCAAGAGCGGGTCGACCTGATTCCGGCGCTCGCGGCCTTCACGCCGCCCGCCCGGGTATTGGACAAGCACATCTACTCGCCATGGCCGGGCACCGGGCTCGACGACGCCCTGCGCGCCGGCGGCGTCGATACCATTGTGGTCACCGGCGCCGAGACCGACGTCTGCGTCCTGGCCGCCGTTCTGGGAGCGGTCGATCTCGGCTATCGGGTGATCGTCGTCACGGATGGACTCTGCAGCTCCTCCGACGAGAGCCATGACGCCCTGCTGGGGCTGTACCGCAACCGCTATGCCCAGCAGGTCGAAACGGCGGAGAGCGCCGACGTCCTCGCCCACTGGCCTTGACCGCGCGTTGCGGCCCGGCGGCGCCTTGCAGTCCTGGGGCGACGCCTGTGAGAGCCAAGGCGCAGGACCGCGGCGCCGGCGGCCGTCGAGGACGGCGAGTCGTCGCCGGCCTCGACCCCGGGCCAGCGGCTGGCGGCGAAGCCTGTGCGCGCGCGGAATCCACGGCGCTTCCGGGCCCGGCCTCTCAGGTCTGCGGGTCACGACCGTCGTGACAGCGCAGTTGCGCGACGGACTCGCTGAGCCGCGCCCCCGGGCCTGTCGCGTTCTGGCGTCGGTCCGTCTGACCGTGATGTCAGACCGCTCGCTGGGCGGCCCGGAACTGCGCCGAAGGCGGACGGAGGAGCGAACGCCGATCCTCGTGCTCGGGCGGCGGGAAACAGATGAAGCGCGCTGACACGGCGCCGCCTCGCAGCCGCATTTCGAGATGGACTTCCCGACCGCTCTCCGCGAGCCGCATCGCCAGATCCCGCCCGGCGCGCTCGGCGGCGCGGCCGCTGCTGAAGACCATCGGATTCTCCACGGTCCCGATGGTCACCGACCAGCCCGCTTCGACCGGCTCAACGATGACCGAATGCGCCTGCGCCGCCCTGTCCGGGGGCGCCGGCGTCCCGGCTTCGCGGGCCGGATCGGGCAAGGCGTCCTGCGTGATCAAGACCACTCTCCGGATCGCTTGCCGGAGTCACGCGGCGGTCGGCCCCGGCCCGGTCGCCGGGCCAGGTGAGCGAGAGACAAAATCGCGATGGTCACCGCCGCGGCGACCATCCCGATCGAATCGGGCGCACTCATCGGGCGTCGCCGCGCGCAGGGCGGCCCTCGCTGCAAGCCTGGGACATGGTCTCCCTCCCGGAACGTTCTTGCGATCCTTTCAAGCGCCCGCAGGCGGGGATCAGCGCCGCGCGTGTCCGATGTCCGACTTAGAAACCGGCGCGCCTGACGCTCGTTAGGGCGTCGTCGGGCGAACCGGGTCTGATCGAGGTCGGGCGCTCGGTCGTCGCGCCGGACCGGTTCTGGGACATCAATCTGAACGGGACCGCGGCGGTGGCGGGCGCCATGCGCGACACCGGGATCACCCGGCGGTGGGTCTTGGCCGTGGGCCGCGTCGAGCGGTCCGAGGCGGGCGCCGCCTACAGGTCCGCGGGGGAGGTGGCGGTGGTGGTGTCGGGCTGTCTCGCCACCGGCGCCGGGGGCGCCGC
>SEFA01000055.1 GCA_004210455.1 Rubrivivax sp.
GCCACGACAGACCCGTCACTCGGCCCACCTAATTCGCGGAGACCCCAGACAATTCCACGCGTTGTAAATCTCCCCACGTTTTGGGCGTGACGTGACACTGTAATCACATGCACTTTCAACCTTACCCAGACATGCATCCAAGCAGACGGGCCAGTAATGATCGTCGTCACAAAAAGAGGCGGGACGGCACGGACACGAAGGATGCGCAGACTCCTGTGGCGGTCAGTCTGGCCCTCGTCACAAAAGCGCCATTGGCCACGAGGGGCCTTCGATCTCGGCGCGCGGAGAACAAGTAATGACGCAAAGGCGGCCGCTGGGCTTGACGATGATTTCTGCAGCCCTGCTGGCGGGCACCTTTGCCGCCGCGCCGTCGTTCGCGGCGGGGGACTTTCCCATCACCCAAGGACAGCGCCAGACGGCGCAGCAGGTCGCACAGGCCGGCGTGCCCCTGTCGGAGCTGGCGCCCAACGCCCCCGACACGTACACCGTCAAGGCGGGCGACACGCTGTGGGCCATCTCGGGCATCTTCCTGAAGAGCCCGTGGCGCTGGCCCGAGCTCTGGGGCATGAACACCGACCAGATCCGCAACCCCCACCTGATCTACCCCGGTCAGGTGCTGATGCTGATCAAGTCCGACGGCCGCGCCCGACTCCAGCTGGGCCGCGACGTGGGCGCCGGCGGACCGGGCGGCACCGTCAAGCTGTCGCCGCGCGTGCGCGCCGAGTCGCTGTACGACGGCTCCATCGCCGCGATCCCGCAGCACCTGATCGAGCCCTTCCTGAATGAGGCAGTGGTCCTGAACGGCAATGAGCTGGCCAGCTCGCCGCGCATCGTCTCGGCGCAGGAAGCCCGCGTCTGGATGACCAAGGGCGATCTGGCCTACGCCCGCGGCAACATGCCGGAGGGCTCCACCGCGTTCCGCGTGTTCCGGGAACCGCGCCCGCTGCGCGACCCCGAAACCAAGGAGGTGCTGGGCTACGAAGCCGTCTACGTGGGCACCGCCGACCTGACCCGCCCCGGCAGCGGCCAGGGCACGAAGGCCGAGGTCCCGACGACGCTGACGATGACGCTGAACCGCGTGGAAGCGCAGTCGGGCGACCGTCTGGCCCCGCTGCCGGAACGCGGCTACACGAATTACGTACCGCACGCGCCGCAAGGCCCCGTCAACGGCACCATCATCTCGGTTTACGGCGATGCGCTCATCGCCGGGCAGAACCAGATCGTGGCGCTGAACAAGGGCAAACAGGACGGCATGGAGCGCGGGCACGTGCTGGCGCTGTGGCACAAGGGACGCGTGGTGCGCGACTCGACGACCGAACGTCGCGAAGAGATCAAGCTGCCTGACGAGCGTCACGGCCAGCTCTTCGTCTTCCAGGTGTTCGACCGCGTGTCGTATGCGCTGATCCTGGCGGCCAAGGATCCGGTCGTCAGCGGCGACCGCTTCACGCAGCCCTAAAGGCAGCGGTCAGCGCGACAGGCAGCGCGGCGGCTCTCTGGATCAGGTCGTCCCCATGACCGCACGGATGGGCCCGGACGAGCTTCGCGACTGGCTGCATCTGCTGTCCTGCGTCTCTCGCGGGGCGGCTCGACGACTGCTCGCGCGTCACGGTTCTCCGGGCGCGGTCCTGCTGGCCGGCCGCGCCGGCTGGGGGAGCCTGCTGTCGCCCGACGACGCGACGCGACTGGCCCATGGGCCGGACCACCTCGACCGGCTGGTCCGCAGGACCGAAGACTGGCTGGGCGGCGGAGAACGTCGCTCCATCCTGCTGCTCGGCGCCTCCGACTATCCCCTCCCCCTCCTGCATACGGCGGATCCGCCGCTGATGCTTTATCTGGATGGCCGACGCGAACTGCTGGCCGAGCGCTGCGTGGCCGTCGTCGGCAGTCGTCGACCCAGTCCGCAGGGCGACGAGAACGCGCGTTACTTCGCCGCCGGACTGGGTGAGGCAGGGTTCTGCGTCGTCTCCGGCCTGGCTCAAGGCATCGACGGCGCTGCGCATGAAGCCGCCTTGAACACGCGCGGCAGCACGATCGCGGTCCTGGGCACGGGGCCGGACCAGGTGTATCCGCTCGACCACGCCGACCTCGCCCGCCACGTCGCCCGGCGCGGGCTGCTGGTCAGTGAATACTTCGTCGGCACACCGCCGATGGCGCCGAACTTCCCGCAGCGCAACCGCATCATCGCGGGGCTGTCGGAGGGCTGCCTGGTGGTCGAGGCCGCCATGAAGTCCGGGTCGCTCATCACCGCCCGCCAGGCGTCCGAAGCGGGCCGCGAAGTCTTCGCCGTGCCGGGACCGATCCACGCGCCGCAGTCCAAGGGCTGCCACCATCTGCTCAAGCAGGGCGCCTGCCTGGTCCAGGAACTCGACGATCTGCTGCAGGAACTGCCTGCCGGCGGCCTGCCTCGCACCGCCGCCCTGGATCTCGGTGAGACGCTCGACAACGGGCTCGGCGAGGATGCCGCCGCCGGCAAGGAGGAGAACGAGGACATCGGCAACGACCACCCCCTGCTCCGCGCCATCGGTGGCGACACGGTGTCCCTCGAGCAGCTGTCCCAACGCTGCGGCTGGGCGCAGGACGAACTCAATGCCACCCTGTTGGATCTGGAGTTGGATGGCCGCGTGGCGAGGCTGCCCGGCGCGCTCTTCCAGCGCCGGCGCGCCACCTGAACGTCGGCATTATCAAGGCGTCGTTCCGACGCTCGCGGCCGGGGGAAATCCGTGCGCCTGACCGCTCATTTCGGGCGGAAGGGCTTTCGGGGCGTCGGTTATAGTCCCCGCCATGTTTGACGTCCTCGTCTACCTGTACGAAACCTACTGGCGCCCCGACGCCTGCCCGGATCACGCCCAACTGACCCGGAAACTGTCGGCGGTCGGGTTCGAGGACGACGAGATCCGCGACGCCCTGTCGTGGCTGGACGGACTGGCCGGCGCAGCCGAATCCCATCACGCCGAGCCCGGCGACCGCAGCATGCGCGTCTATACGCGCGACGAGCAGGAGCATCTGGGCGAGAGTTCCGTCGGCTTCATCAGCTTCCTGGCTTCGGCCGGCGTGCTGCCGACGGCCATGCGCGAGATGGTGATCGATCGCGCCATGGCCATTCCGGGCGGCCCCCTCGACCTGGAAGACCTGAAGATCATCGTGCTGATGGTGTTCTGGAGCCTGGGCGAGGAGCCCGATGCGCTGATCCTCGACGAGCTGTTCGTCGCGCCGGAAGAACGCCTGATCCACTGATCGCCGCCGGCGCACCTGGCCAGCTGGCGCCCGGCGTCGCCGGGTTCAGGCGAGCAGGCGTGTGGGATCGACTTCGAGCTTGGCGAGCGCGTTGCGCGTCGCCTTCACCGTGAGCGACTCGTCCTGCGCCGGCAGCATCAACCCGGCCTGCAGGAAAGCGGCCAGCCGGCTCAGCTGGAACAGCACACCCCGCCCTTGTGGCGAGACGAAAAGGATCAGGTGGTGGCGCAGACCGCGCCAGACCAGCTGGACGGGTTCGACCCGGCCGCGATAGTCCAGCATGTACCAGCTCCCGACCTGCAGCTCGCGTGCCCACGCCAGCATCGCCGTGGTCGGCGCGGCGCCGCCTTCGGCCACCACTTCCAAGCCCTCGCACTCGTGGCTGGAGAGGTCCCGGACCAGCGTCTCGTTGATCTCGCCGGAATCGGGCGAAGGGAGCATCGCCTCGAGCGTCTCGAGCTGGCTCATCAGGTCGTCCAGGCGCTCGCGCGGGATCGCCGCGGTCTTGGCGGTGAACGCCGCCGCCAGCGCATTGTTCAGCGACCGGATGTGCTCGTCCTGACGTTCATGCGTCAGGCCGGCGTGGCCCATGCCGTCGCGCAAGGTCTTCAGCAGCGGGGGCAGGCGACGGATCACCTCGGCCCGGTCCTCGCGCGAGACCTTCGCGCTCGCCGACCAGATCAGGTCGGCCGCCGCGCGCTTCATCGCCTTGGTTTGCTCGGCCTGGGGACCGTAGCGCACGCCCGTGACGGCCAGCACGTCGGCCCAGACCTGGAACAGGAAGTCGCGCACGCCGTCCTGCACCGGCACCTCGGACAGCATCTTGCGCAACTCGATCGTGTACTGGATCGCGAGGGTCTCGCGCTGCTCGACCTGCTGCGCAAGGGACACGCCCTTCTTCGAGACCTCGTTCTCCTGCTCGAAGTAGTGGTCGAGGAATTTCTCGAACTCGGTCAGCACGGTCTGGAAGACGCGTCTGCCGGTGTCGGGGTAGGCCTCGACGACCTGCACCACGCGCTTGATCTCGCGCTCCAGGGCGTCGCCGATCTCGGCCGTCGACGTGCTGAATCCCATCACGCAGGAACCCATCCGGTCGATCAGGCGGCGCGCCGGGTGATCGTCGGCGGCGAAGAAATCGGGCTCGCTGACGGCCACGCGCAGCACCGGCATCTGCAGCCGGGCGAACCACACACGGATCGCCGGCGGGATGCGCTCTTCCTGCAGGATGGCCTGGAACAGCAGTGCGACCAGTTCGATCGTGGCGCGTTCGGCCGGCGTGTCCGCGGCGTTCTTCAGGACCTGCTTCAACGCCTGGTTGCGCTGGCGGATCTCGTCGAGCGCCTGCGGCGCGGTCAGCTGCTGATCCACGGTCGCGACCTTGTCCGCGCGTCGCTGCACCGCCTCCTGGGCGTGATTGATCGCGGCATTCAGCCGCGGCGAGCCGGCCCGCGTGGACGGGCCGCCCAGTTGTCCCACACCGCCGCCGGCATGGCTCGCCTGTCCGGACAACGTGCCCGGACCGGCGGGGGCGGCGGGCAAACCGCTGCGCGTCGCCGGGCCCGCCGCCGGCATGCCGCCGGAACGGGTAGGCGCGACAGGCTGCTGCGCGAGTTCAGGCACGTGCCGCGCGAGGACGCGTTGCAACTGCGCCATCACCTGCTGGGCCGACTGGCTGGCCGGCGTTCCGACCGGACCGCCACCTTGGACCCCCGCGCCCGCGGCCGCGATCTGTCCGGCCTGCGGGGCGATGCCGCCATGCACATGGGCGGGGCCTGGCGCGGGACCCAGCGGCGCGGCCTGCGTCATGCCCCCCGCCGGCGCATTGCGCCGGATGAAGGGCCGCAGGTCCACCTCGGGCATCACGCCCTGCTGGATCAGCCAGTGGTTGGCCTCGTGATAGGCCTCGTTCAGCAGTTGGGAGCACTCATGGTGCAGCCAGCGCTGCAGCATCTGCCAGACCGAGCTGCTCAGGCCGGCCTCGAACCAGGCGTCGAGGACCAGCCGCGCCAGCACCTGCGCGCGCAACAGGTCCTGCTGCGGGAGGTCGTCGATGCGCTCCAGCGACTGCATGCGGTTGCGGAGGTCGCTGAATTCCCAGCTGGCCTTGTCCATCATCGCCAGCGCCAGACGCGAGGCGATGATCTCGCGCTCGATCGTGTCGTCGCTGACCAGGGTCAGGTTCTGCGGACGCGACGACAGCGACGCCGACCGCGAGTCGCCCGCGCCGTGGTGATAGGCATGCCGCAGCGACTTGCCCAGGCGCGCATGCCAGGGCGTCGAGGACCGCTGCCACGCCTCGAAGGCGTCGCGCCGGGCCATTTGCAGCGAGTGCTCGGCCGGCTGTGCGAGTTGATCCTGCACCGCGGTGGTGAGGATGGCCACCATGGCGGGCAGCCCTCGCAACAGCACCTCCGTGTGGACGCGCCGTGCTTGTGAAGCCAGGGCCTGGGATCTTGCGTCGGCGGCGGTCATCGAGCGTGAGGTTGAGGAGTGCGGATGACTCTACTACACCACCGCGCCGGCGTTGGGGTCATCCGGGTCGCCGGCCTTGGCGGGCCCCGCCTTGACCAGGTCCTCGCGCTTGACCCCCAGCCACATCGCGATCGCCGCGGCCACGAAGACCGACGAATAGATGCCGAACAGGATGCCGATCGTCAGCGCCACCGCGAAGTAGTGCAGCGTCGGGCCGCCGAACAGCAGCATCGACAGCACCATCATCTGCGTCGAGCCGTGCGTGATGATCGTGCGGCTGATCGTGGACGTGATCGCGTGGTCGATGATCTCGTGGGTGTTGAGCTTGCGGTACTTCCGGAAGGCCTCGCGGATCCGGTCGAAGATGACCACCGACTCGTTCACCGAGTAGCCCAGCACCGCCAGGATCGCCGCCAGCACCGCCAGCGAGAACTCCCACTGGAAGTAGGCGAAGAAGCCCAGGATGATCACCACGTCGTGCAGGTTGGCGATGATGCCGGCCACGGCGAACTTCCACTCGAAGCGGAAGGCCAGGTACAGCATGATGCCGATCACGGTGAAGCCCAGCGCCATCGCGGCGTCGTGCGCCAGCTCGGCGCCGACCGACGGGCCGACGACCTCGCTGCGGGTCATCTTCAAGGGCTCGGCGTCGCCGACCGCGCAGGCGCGGCGGTCGACCGATTCCCCCTGCGGCGTGACCTCCTTGTGGGAGACCACGTTGCCCTTCTCCGCCTTGCATAGCTCCGCGAAGACCTGGTCGGCGACCTGGTCCTGCTTCGCGCCGGGCTTGATCGGCAGGCGGATCATGACGTCGCGCGAGGTGCCGAAGTTGGTCACCTGGATCTCGCCGAAGCCCATCTGCTCGACGGTGTGACGCGTCTTGTTGATGTCGGCGGCCTGGGCGTACTGGACCTCGACCACCGTGCCTCCGGTGAACTCGATCGAGAAGTGCAGGCCCTTCGTGACCAGGAAGAAGACCGCGGCGACGAAGGTGAGGAAGGACACGGCGTTGAGGATCAACGCGTGTTTCATGAACGGGACGTCCCGTTTGATTCGGAAGAATTCCATGGCGGGGTGCGCTCGCTAAGGGGGCCGCAGCCGTTGTTACTTGGCCTCGACGGCTTCCGCCGCCGGATCGGTCGGGAGCGCGGTCGTGCCGGGCTTCCACACGGTGCCGATGGCCACCGACTTCAGCCGCTTGCGGCCGCCGTACCAGAGGTTGACCAGCGCGCGCGAGAACATCACCGACGAGATCATCGAGGTGATGATGCCCAGGCAGTGCACCACGGCGAAGCCCTTGATCGGACCCGAGCCGAAGGCCAGCAGCGCCAGGCCGGCGATCAGCGTCGTCACGTTCGAGTCCAGGATGGTCGCCCAGGCTCGCTCGTAGCCGGCGTGGATCGCCTGCTGCGGCGCGAGTCCGGCGCGCAGTTCCTCGCGCACCCGCTCGTTGATCAGCACGTTGGCGTCGATGGCCATGCCCAGCACCAGCGCGATCGCCGCAATGCCCGGCAGGCTCAGCGTGGCCTGCAGCATGGACAGCACCGCCAGCAGCAGCAGCAGGTTGAAGCCCAGCGCGACCGCGGAGAAGACGCCGAACATCATGTAGTACAGGCACATGAAGATCGCCACCGCGACGAAGCCCCAGGTCACCGACGCGATGCCCTTGTCGATGTTGTCCTTGCCCAGCGACGGGCCGATGGTGCGCTCCTCGATGATCTCCATCGGCGCGGCCAGCGAGCCGGCGCGCAGCAGCAGCGCGGTGTCGCTGGCTTCCTGCGTGGACATGGCGCCGCCGGTGATCGAGAAGCTGTTGCCCAGTTCGCCGCGGATGACCGGCGCGGTCACGACCTGACCCTTGCCCTTCTCGAACAGCAGGATGGCCAGGCGCTTGCCGATGTTCTCGCGCGAGACGTCCTTGATGACGCGGGCACCCTTGGCGTCCAGCTTCAGCGTCACGGAGGGCTGGTGGTTCTCGTCGAAGCTCGGCTGAGCGTCGTTCAGGTTGTCGCCGGTGACGACGACCTGGCGCTTGACGATGATCGGCGTGACGCCGTCCTTCTCCGTGAAGCGCTCGGTGCCGAAGGGCACGGGGCCGGTGCCCGCCAGCGCGGCATTGGCCTCGGCGCTGTCGTCCACCATGCGCATCTCCAGCGTCGCGGTGCGGCCGATGATGTCCTTGGCCTTGGCCGTGTCCTGCACGCCCGGCAGCTGGACGACCACGCGGTCGCGGCCCTGCTGCAGGATCACCGGCTCGGCCACGCCCAGCTCGTTGACCCGGTTGTGCAGCGTGGTGATGTTCTGCTTGACCGCGGCGTCCTGGACGGCGATCACCGCCTGGGGCGTCAGCGACCCCGTCAGGCGCAGCTCGGTGCCGGCGCCGGACGGCGTCCAGGCGAAGTCGGTCACCTGGTCGCGCAGCAGGTTCTGGGCCTGCGTGCGGATCGCCTCATCCCTGAAATTGATGACGACGTCGTTGCCTTCGCGGCTGACGCCGGCATGGCGGATCGTCTTGTCGCGCAGCATCGTGCGGACGTCGGAAGCCATGGACTCGGCCTTCTTCGTCAGCGCCGACTTCATGTCCACCTGCATCAGGAAGTGCACGCCGCCGCGCAGGTCCAGGCCCAGGTACATCGGGAACGCATGCAGCGCCGTCAGCCAGGCCGGCGAGCGCGACAGCAGGTTCAACGCGACGATGTAGGTCGGATCGCTGGTCTCGTTGCCGTTCAGGGCCTTGGCGATCGCATCCTTGGCCTTGATCTGGGCGTCGGTGTCATGGAAGCGCGCGCGGATCGAGCCGCCTTCCAGGTGGACGAAGTCCGGCGTGACGCCGGCCTGCGTGATCGCCTGCTCGACGCGCTGACGGACCGCGTCGTCGATCTTGACGACGACCTTGGCGCTGGACACCTGCACCGCCGGCGCTTCGCCGAACAGGTTGGGCAGGGTGTAGATCAGGCCCACCAGCAGCGCCACGACGAGCAGCGCGTACTTCCACAACGGATAACGGTTCATGAGGAGATCCTCTGGCAACCAGGCGCCGCGCCGGCCGATGACAGGCATCGGACCGCCGGGAGCCTCTGAAAACCGACCCGGCGCGTGCGTCGCACGGGCCGGGTCGTCAGGGAGCGGTCACGACGGACGCGGCCGCCCCGGGTCGGGGTTTCGGATTATTTCGAGACGGTGCCCTTGGGCAGGACCTGCACGACGGACGTGCGCTGGATCTGGATCTCGACGCCGGAGGCGATCTCGACGGTCAGGTACTGCTCGCCGATCTTGATGACCTTGCCGAGCATGCCGCCGCCGGTGATGACCTCGTCGCCCTTGGCCAGGGCCTCGACCATCGTCTTGTGCTCCTTCTGGCGCTTCATCTGGGGGCGGATCATCACGAAGTACATGACGACGAACACGGCCACCAGGGGCAGCATCTGCAGGAAGCCGCCGGTCGGGTCGGAGGAGGCGGCACCCGCGGTCTGGGCAAAAGCGTTGGAAATAAACACGTCGATATCCCTCAGGAATTGCGTTGGCGTCGGCCCGCGGGCCGGAGCGCCGCCGGACACGAGGTCCTGGCGTACGGAAGAACCGGTGATTGTATGCGGCCCGTCCGGCCGGCCCGGCACCTGCCGGACGCGGAATTAACTGGGGTTGACCTGCGCAAACTCAATCCGGTCACGACCCAGGGATTGCCCGCATGGCAGACCTGCGATGATCCGCGCCCATGACTTCAGACACCCTAGAACTGCAGGACGTCGACAAACGCCGCCAGGCGGACCAGGCGTACGACGCGATCGAGACACTGATCGCGACCCTGCAGCTGCGCCCGGGCGCGCCGGTGGTGGAGTCGGAGCTGATCGCGCGGATCGGCCTGGGACGGACGCCGACGCGCGAGGCGCTGATGCGGCTGGTCGCGAGCGGGTTGATCGCGCAGCAGCCGCGGCGCGGCCTGCTGGTCAGCGACATGCCGCTGGCGGAACACCTGGACCTGCTGGAGGCGCGCCGGCCGCTGGAGCGGTTGATCGCCTGCTGTTCGGCGCGACGGGCGTCGCCGGCGCAGCGCTCGGAACTGCTGGCCTGCGCGGCCCTGATGGCCGAGGCGGCCGAGCGGCACGACCTGGAGGCCTACATGCGGGTGGACCAAGCGCTGGACCGGGTCAATCACGCGGCCTGCCGCAACCGCTACGCGGTGGCGGCGGTGCTGCCCATGATCATCCAGTGCCGGCGCTTCTGGTACGCGTACCGGCACCTGGGCGACGTCGCCATCGGCGCGCGTGCGCATCAGCGCCTGGCAGAGGCGATCGCGGGCGGGGACGGCGAGGCCGCCGCGCAAGCCTCGGACGTCCTGATGGACCATCTGCGGGCCTTCACGCAGCGCGTGATCGCCTGAGTGTCCCAAGCGGTCACATCTTTTCAGGCGGTGCCTTGATCGGCGGACCGGGCGCTCCGCCGGGTGGAGACGACGCGGCGTCCGCCTCGCCCGTGACGGCGGCAGTCGATGGCGATGGCGCCTGCTGGCCCCTCGACGGCTTGGCGCGCCTGCCGATCAGGCCCGGCCCGCGGCGCACGGCGGTTCTTGCGGGGGCGCTCATCGGAAGCGCACGCGGGCGACGCTGATCTGCGTCGTGCCGTCCGGCAACGGCTTCACGGAGACCACGCGGAAGTCCTTCGGCAGGCCGACCTTGTAAAGCTGACCACCCGCGTCGGGCTTGTCGTCGTCACAGGTCAGCGGAGCGCCATCCTTTGGCTTGCCGCGAGGCGCATCGGCGGCGCCGCAGTCGAGCGGCGTCCCATAACGCGACAGCGCGCGTCGATAGAACCTGCCGATGCGGTCGACGTCGTCGCGGCTCTGGAACTTCCCCGCCGCCAGTTGCATGCCGAACAGGCCGCCCCACAGACTCATTTGCACGCTGGACTTGTCCTCGTCACCGGCCTTGTAGGGCACGGCGCCGGGGTAGAGCGGTGTGTCGAGGTTGCTGCCGTCGGGCTTGGTGTCGACCGTGATTCCGGCGCTGAAGCCGTCCGAGGCCGGCGGTGGCGGCGCCGGCTGCGCGCAGGCACCGAGTGCCAGCGTGATCGCGACGACCAGCAGCGCCGCGCGCGGCGCGCGAGACGCGCGAGACACGCGCACGGAGGACGGCGGGGACACGGAAGATGGAGAAGACATCGACGGCTCGGTCACGGGGCGCTCCCTGATTCGTGGTGTGCGACGCACTCTACGAACGGGCAAGGCCAGCAGCGCGTCCGCGGCGACCAACTGCATCCCGGGACGGACAGACCGCACCGATCGCGGTGCGATCGTTTCTTCAAGCGCGACGCCGCAAGGTCCAGAGCGCGACAGCGATCAGGCCGACGCCCATCATCTGGGAGAGGCTCAACGCCCGACCATAGACGGCCCAATCGACAAGCACCGCCGTCCCGGGATAGACGAACTGCAACACCGCGATGCGCCCGGTGCCGAGACGCGCCATGCCGGCGTACAGCACGACGTAGGCCAGGCCCGTGTGCAGCACGCCGAGTCCCGCCAGCCATCCCCAGGAGGCCCCGAATGCAGGCAGACCGTGCATCAGCGG
The DNA here is from genome assembly GCA_004210455.1 of Rubrivivax sp. Taxonomy (GTDB): domain Bacteria; phylum Pseudomonadota; class Gammaproteobacteria; order Burkholderiales; family Burkholderiaceae_C; genus Roseateles. Next base: position 11,271 of record SEFA01000055.1, read on the forward strand.
CCAGGGCAAGAGCAGGACCGCGCCGACGACGCACTGCCCCGCCGACAACGCGAACGAGCCGGCGCGTTCGGCTTCCAGTTTGGCGATGAGGCTGGCCGCGGCATAGCTCACCGAGCCGAGCAGGCACATCCCGACGCCCAGCGCATAACCGGGCGGCCCGAAGGCGCCGCTCGCGGCGCCGCCGGGCGCGGCGCCGCCGGGCGCGGACAGTTCGTCCGCGATGCCGGTGGCCAGCGCGAGTCCGCCCAATGCGATGGCGGCCGCCGACCACTGCGCCCGTGTCACGCGTTCGCGCAGCCAGAACGCGCTCATCGCCATCAGCCAGAAAGGCTGCACGTGGAAGACCACCGTCGACACGGCGATCGAACATCGCGGGATCGCCGCGAAGAACAGCCCCCAGTTCACCACCGTGAGCAGTCCCACGACGAGCACCGCGCCCAGCGTGCGGCCGCGCAAGCGCACGAGTTGGCGGAGCTGGCCGCGCGCCGTGCCCCACAGCAGCAGCGCCGCGAGCCCGAACACGCAGCGGAACCAGACCGTCGTGGCGGGATCCTGGGCGGCCTCTTCGACGAAAACGCCGATCGTGCCGAGCAGCAGCCCGCCGCCGACCATGAATGCCAGGCCCTCCCGCAGACGACGATCGTGGGCGCTGGTTGAAGAACCGGGGGATGAGACAAGCGATGACGACATGCGACGAGTCTGTGCCGCCGCACGTATCCGGCAAAGCGAATCCTTTTCACGCTTAGCATCACGGAATCGAATGGATGCCCGCTGGGCGGAGAACCCGATGCCCTCGACCGACCTGCAACTGGATTGGCTGCGCGCATTCGTGGCGACGGTGGACGCCGGCTCGCTGACGGCGGCGGGCGCGCTGGTGCACCGATCGCAATCCGCGTTGAGCATGCAGATCGCCAAGCTGGAACAGGCCGTCGGCCAGCCGGTGCTGGTCCGCACGCCGCGGCGGCTGGACCTGACGCCGGCGGGCCGCGAGCTGCTCGGGCACGCGTGGCGCCTGATCGCCCAGCACGACGAGGCGGTCCAGGCGCTCCGGCGCGAGACGCTGCACGGCCGGCTCACCATCGGCGTGCCGGAAGACTACGCCCTGCCCTACCTCACCCCGGTGCTGAGGGACTTCGCGGGCCGGCACACGGCGGTGGAACTGACCCTGGTCTGCCAGCAGTCGACGGTGCTCATTCCGCGGGTGGCGCGCGGCGAGGTCGATGTGGCCGTCGTGACGCGTGATCGCGCCGGGCGCGGGCAAGCGTTGTTCGAAGAGCCGCTGGCCTGGTTCGGCGCGCCGCGTTTCGAGGCCTGGCGGCAGACGCCCCTGCCCGTCGCGGTCTACGAATCGGGCAGCCTCGCGCGCAAGGCGGCGCTGTCCGCACTGGCGGCGTTGAAGCGCCCTCACCGCATCGTCTGCGACAGCGCCAGCCCGGCCGGCATGCTGGCTGCCGTCGAGAGCGGCCTGGCGATCGCGCTGTTCACGCGCTGCAGCGTGCCCGAGGGCATGGAGCTGCTCGACGAGCGGCACGGGATGCCGCCGGCGACTTCGCTGCCGGCCATGCCGGTCGTGCTGATGCGCAGCAAGGCCTCGGCCGGCTCGGCGGCGGCCGACGCCTTCGCGGGCCAGGTCTTGCGCATGTTGGCGCGAAGCCGGACGGGCTCGACTATGCTGCGCCGATGATGCTGCTCCGCCGGCTGCGGCCCCTCCTTCTCCTGCTGGTCTGCGCAATGCTGATGGGCGCGCCGGGAGCGTGGGCCGCGGAACCGCTGCGCATCGGCTCCAAACGGTTCACCGAGAGCTACATCCTGGCCGAGGTGCTCGCCCAGACGGTACGGGCCGACGAGCCTTCCGCCGAGGTCGAGGTCCGCCAGGGCCTGGGCAACACCGCCATCGTCCACGCGGCGCTGAAGGCGGGAAGCATCGACGTCTATCCCGAATACCTCGGCACGATCGAACGGGAGATCCTCGGCCATGCGTCCACCGGCGCGCCGCTCGAACAGTTGCAGACCGAACTGCGGCCGCTAGGTCTGGCCATCGGCGTTCCGCTGGGTTTCAACAACGGCTACGCGCTGGCGATGCGCTCGGCTCAGGCGCGTGAGCTCGGACTCACCACGCTGTCGCAGTTGAAGGCGCACGCGGCATTGAAGCTCGGCCTCAGCAATGAATTCCTGGGGCGCGCCGACGGCTGGCCCGGCCTGTCGAAGCGCTACGCGCTGCCGCAGACGCCGACAGGGCTCGATCACGGCCTGGCCTACCGCGCCCTGGCCGACGACCAGATCGACATCACCGACGTCTACACGACCGACGCGCAGATCGCGGCGCTCGACCTCACCGTGCTGGCCGACGATGGGCACTTCTTCCCCCGCTACGACGCGGTGCTGCTGTATCGCATCGATCTCCCGCAGCGGCATCCGCAGGCCTGGGCGGCGCTGCAGACGCTTCGCGGACGCATCGACGAGACCGCGATGATCGCGATGAACGCACAGGCCGAAGTCAAGCGGCAGCCGTTCGATGCGATCGCGCGCGAGTTCCTGGCAGCTCGCGGTCAGTCCGGCGCGTCGCTCGCCTCATCCTCCTCGGCCGCCGGACACGCCTCGGCCAGCGCGGGGACGGCCAGGTCCGGACTGTGGTCGAGACTCACCGGACCCGATCTCGGACGACTCACGTTGCAGCATCTGGCGCTGGTCCTGGGCGCCGTCGCGCTGGCCACGCTGGTCGGCGTGCCGCTCGCGGTCGCGCTGCACCCCTGGCCGCGCTGGCGGGAAGCGCTGCTGGCCGTCTGCGCGCTCCTGCAGACCGTGCCATCTCTGGCGATGCTGGCGCTGCTCATCTGGGCGATGAACCGGATCGGTCCGGTGCCGGCGCTGGTCGCGCTCACGCTTTACGCGTTGCTGCCGGTCCTGCGCAACTGCACCGTCGGACTCAGCGAGGTATCGGAAGGCTTGACCACCGCGGCGCGGGCGCTCGGACTCACGCGGGGTCAGGTGCTGCGCTCGGTGCAGTTGCCGCTGGCGCTACCGGTCATGCTCGCGGGCCTGCGCACGGCGACCAGCCTGTCCGTCGGGACCGCCACGATGGCGGCCTTCATCGGCGCCGGTGGGTATGGGGAGCGCATCGTCACCGGCCTGGCATTGAACGATCAGACGCTGCTGCTCGCCGGCGCCCTGCCGGCCGCGGCGCTGGCCTTGCTGTTCGAGGGCGCGTTCGGATTGATGGCCTGGGGATTGGCGCGACGCCGCGGTGCCTGAGGGGGCTCAGGCCGCGCCAGCGTTGAACTCGCGCTCCAGGTCCGCGTAGCAACGCTGCTGCGCGGCGGACCAGTCACCCAGTTGCGCGGCCTGCAGTCCAGGCTGCATCAGCTGGCGCAACGCGACCGCCTGCGCCTGCCGCACCAGATGCGCCAGCACGACGGACTCCGCCCCCTGCCCCGGACGCGGCGCCAACGCTTCGGCCACCTGGGGCGGGAAGCCCCAGTGCTCGACGATCTGCGCCGACCACGTCGCCGTCAGCAGCAGCAGCTGGCGATGCAGGCCTTCGCGGTCCAGCGGCGGCACGGACGGCGCGGACATCCCGTCCAGCGCGCGCAGCAAGGCCATCAGGCCGAGTTGGGAACTGAGGCCGGCGAGGTACGCGGAGAACTCGTCGTCGCCCGCATTGGCCAGGCGCGCCGTCGCAAAGGCGGTGCGCTCGCTGAGGTCCCACAGCAGCGTGCCGGAGCGGCTGCCGTAACGGCCCTTGCCGTGATGGAAGAGCGGCCGCATCGCGACGCTCATCACCAGTTGGTCCAGGCCCTGCTGACCGAGCACCATCACCGCGCCGGCGAGATCGGTGATCTCACGCTCGGTGCGATAGCGCGGCGAGTTGGCGAGCCGCATCAGCTCGCCCACGAGGCTGGGGTCGCGCGACATGAGCTGCGCGAGCTCCGACGAGGACACGTTGCCGCGACGGACCAGGCGCATCAGCTGCGGCAGCACGGCAGGCAGGCGAGGCAGGAGGTCGGCCCACTGCGAGCCGCGCTGCGACTGCAGACGTTGTGTCAGCCCCTGCTCGCCGGACGACGGCGGCACGTCCTTGAGACGCGACAAGCCGAAGAGCCGGGTGCTGAAGTGCAGCCATTCCGGCGAGGCATCGAGGCTGGGGAAGACGATTTCGCCGCCGGTATACACGGCCGTCTGCGTCGACATCATGCCCGGGCCCTGCGAATGCGAGGACACCGGCGACAGCGCCGGAGGAGTCGGGCTCCCGGCCGCCTGGGCCGGCGCTGGCGATCCGGCCGCGCCCTTCGGCGAGCCGGCCGTGGCGGAAGCTCCGCCCGTCGACGGGGTGTCGACGGCACCGGAGAACAGTTTGCGGAGGGAGGACAGCAGAGCCATGGCGCGGAAGTTCGCCGGATTATGGTCGGCCGGTCCTGGGCGGGTGTTTCACGGGCGTCACGCTTCGCCCCCCGATTCGGGGTGTGAAGCACCGGCGTACGCCGTTTCCGTCACGCCGCGGTGGAGTTCACCGCGATCTCACTGCGGCTGGCGGCTCGCGCCGAGGTAGGTCTCGATCACCCGGGGGTCCTTCGCCAGATCGGCCGCCGGGCCTTCGAGCGCGATCTCGCCGGTCTCGAGCACGTAGCCGTAGTCGGCGACCTCCAGCGCGGCGCGCGCGTTCTGCTCGATCAGCAGGATGGAGACGCCCGCCTCGCGCAGCTGCGCGACGATGCGGAACACCTCCTTCACGATCAGCGGCGCCAGGCCGAGGCTGGGCTCGTCGAGCATCAGCAGCTTGGGACGCGCCATCAGCGCGCGGCCGACCGCCAGCATCTGGCGCTCGCCGCCCGACAGCGTCCCGGCCAGTTGTGCGCGGCGTTCCTTCAGACGAGGGAACAGCGCGTAGACGCGCTCCAGTTCGTCGCGCCACCCCTTCACACCGAGGCGCATCGGTCGGAAGCCGCCGAGCACCAGGTTGTCCTCGACCGACATCGTGGTGAACAGCTCGCGCTTCTCCGGAACCAGCGCGAGACCCTTCATCACGCGGTCCTCCAGGCTCAGGCCCTGGATGTCCTCGCCGCCGAAGAGGATCTGTCCGCGCGCCGGCAGCACGCCCATCAGCGCATTCAGCGTCGTGCTCTTGCCCGCGCCGTTGGGTCCGATGACGGTGACGACCTCGCCTTCGCGCAGCCGCAGATCCAGTCCCGTCAGCACTTCGGCGCGGCCATAGCCGGCCTGCAATCCGTCGACCTTCAGCAAGTCGCTCATGTCAGTGTTCCGTTCCCAGGTAGGCCGCGCGCACCTCGGGGCTGGCCTGCACCTCGGCGGGCGTGCCCTCGATCAGCTTGGTGCCGAACTCCATCACGACGATGCGGTCCGTCAGGCCCATCACGAAGTCCATGTCATGTTCGACCAGCAGGATGCTCATGCCTTCGGCGCGCAACTGGCGCAGCACCGCCGCCAGCGCCTGCTTCTCCTTGTGCCGCAGGCCTGCGGCGGGCTCGTCGAGCAGCAGCAGCGATGGGTCGCTGCACAAGGCGCGCGCGATCTCCATCAGCCGCTGAGGGCCGAGCGCCAGATTGCCGGCGAGTTCATGCAGGTGGTCCTGCATGCCGATGCGGCGCAGTTGCGCCTCGGCTTCGGCGAAGAGGCGCTTTTCCTCCGCGCGATCGAGCCGCAGCATCGCCCGCGCCGTGCCGCTGTGCGAGCGCAGGTAACCGCCCAGCGCGACGTTCTCCAGCACCGTCATGTCCGCGATCATCTTCACGTGCTGGAAGGTTCGAGACATGCCGCGACGCGCGATCTGGCGGGCGGGCAGGCCCGTGATGGGCGCGCCGGCGAAGCGCAGTTCGCCGCTGGTGGCGGTCAGCACGCCCGAGACCAGGTTGAAGGTCGTCGACTTGCCGGCGCCGTTCGGGCCGATCAGGCCCATGATCTCGCCGGCACGCAGCTCGAAGCTGACGTCGTTCACGGCCACCAGCCCGCCGAACTGCTTGCGCAACTTGTCGACCTTCAGCAGCACCGAGCCGGCCTCCGGCTTCGGCCGCGACTCGAGCGGAGCCGCGCCTTCCCAATCCCGCTCGCGGGGCCGCGCGGGCCACCAGCGCGACAGCGCCGTCTGCAGCGACGGCCACAGCCCCTTGGGGGCGTACTTCAGCATCAGCACGAGCACGACGCCCAGCACGATGATCTCGAAGTTGCCGTTGCTGCCGAGCAGCGCGGGCAGCAGTTCCTTGAGCTGGTCCTCGATGATCTTGAACACGCCCGCACCGACGAAGGCGCCCCAGACGCTGGAGACGCCGCCGACGACGGCCATGAACAGGTACTCGATACCCATCCTCAGGCCGAAGGGACTCGGGTTCACGGTCCGCTGCACGTGCGCGAACAACCAGCCTGAGGTCGACGCCAGCAGCGCCGCGATGAGGAAGATCACCACCTTGTATCGGAAGGTCGAGACGCCCATGGATTCGGCCATCACCGTCGCGCCGCCGAGCGCGCGGATCGCCCGGCCCGGGCGTGAGTCCAGCAGATTGCGCACGACGATCGCGCCCAGGACCGCGAGCAGCCAGATCAGGTAATAGATCGCACGGCCGTCGGCGAGGCTGACGCCGAACAGCGTGATCGCCGGCACGCCGAGCAGGCCGTCGTACTTGCCCAGGGCGTCCATGTTGGCGATGGTGAAGTTCAGGCTCAGCGCCCATGCGATCGTCGCCAACGGGAGGTAGTGCCCCGACATCCGCAGCGTGATCAAGGCGAGCACCCACGCGATGCCCAGCGTGATCACGAGGCCGGCGGCGAGCCCGATCCAGGGCGACAGCCCGTAGCGCGCACTCAGCAGCGCCGTCGTGTAGGCGCCGACGCCGACAAAGGCGGCCTGGCCGAACGACGTCAGCCCGCCGACGCCGGTCAACAGGACCAGCCCCAACGCGACGAGCGCGAACATGCCGATGTAGTTCAGCTGGGTGATCCAGAACTCGGGGACCGGCAGCAGCGGCAGCGCCGCGAGCACGGCCAGCAGCAGCGCCGGCACGATGCGGCGCGTCCACGCGTTGACGACCGGGGAAGCAGCGTCGGAAGAAGCTGGCGCGGAGACGGCCTTCACGGCGGCGGGTCGATCAGAAGCCACGTCAATGCTCCTCGTGGTGCGGGTCGCGCCAGCTGCGCCACAGCAGCACCGGCAGGATCGAGGTGAAGACGATCACCTCCTTGAACGCGCTGGCCCAGAACGAGCTGAACGATTCGATCAGTCCGACCAGCAACGCGCCGAGCGCCGCGCCCGGATAGCTCGACAGCCCCGCGAAGACGGCCGCGACGAAGCCTTTCAAGCCGATGAGGAAGCCGCTGTCGTAGAAGATCGTCGTCGTGGGGCTGATCAGGATGCCCGACAACGCGCCGATGAAGGCCGCGAGCGTGAACGACAACCGTCCCGCGGAGGCGCTGGAGATGCCCATCAGTCGCGCGCCGAGGCGGTTCACCGCGGTCGCCCGCAGCGCCTTGCCGTGGAGGCTCCTCTCGAAGAACAGCCACAACGCGATGATCAGCGCGGCCGAAGCCAGCACGATGATCAGCGTCTGGCCCGAGAACATCAGCGGTCCCGCCGAGTAGCTCGCCTCCCAGAAGCTCGGATTGCGCGAGCCCTCGGCGCCGAAGAACACCAGACCCAGACCGGTCAACGCGAAGTGCACGCCGACCGAGACGATCAGCAACACCAGCACCGACGCATCCGCCAGCGATTGGTAGGCCAGCCGGTAGAGCAGTCCGCCCATCGGCGTCACGACCGCCAGCGTCAACAACGCCTGCGCCACCAGTGGCAGCTTCATCGGAGCCAGCCACAGCGCGCAGAGCCCGATGGCAACACCGGGCAAGGCTCTCAACGCGATGGCGATCCATTCCGCCGCGATCCGACCCGCGCGCGCGGCCGCGATCAGATCCAGCACCGCGGCCAGCAAGGCCATGGCGATCAGGAAGTGAATCGTCATCGGCGTATGGCCGAGTTGAAGGCCCGCCAGGGTCAGCGCGCCGAATGCGACGAACTCCCCCTGAGGGATGAAGATCACCCGCGTGACCGCAAAGACCAGGACCAGGGCCAGCGCCAGCAGCGCGTAGATCGCGCCGTTGGTCACCCCGTCCAGCACCAGGATGCTTGCAATCGCCCCGTCCACTTTGTCTCCTGTCGTGGTGCCAGGCAAAGGCCGTTGACCGCGCGTCGCCGATGCATGCCAGCGCCGTCGCGACCGCTCCGAAGGCCGTCGCCCGGGGGTTGGTCCGTCCATGGGACGTGTGGCGACCGACTCTAGCGGGAAGCCTTCAGCCGTCCGTCAGTGGATGCCGCATTGACATTTCTCAAGAGATTAATCCGACCGGTCGGTCGAAGTTGGGCGGCGAGGGGGCGCGCGTGAGAGGCGCCCCCGGAGTCAGACCGTCTCGAGTTCGTGCCGGAGCGCGTGCAGGTGGAGGCAGGCCTTCGCCGTGGCACGGCGCAGGTCGAGCTCCTCGCGCTTCGTCCAGACACGGGCGGTGCGCTGCCCGAGCGCGATCACGCCAAAGGTCTTGCCGTTGATCTGGCCCGACACGTCCAGCATCGCGCGCCAGGTCGGCGGCGGCTCCAGCCCGTTCAGTTGCGGGTCGGCCTGGGCATCGGCGCAACTGAAGACTCCGCCCGACAGCAGAGCGCTGAAGTAGCCCGGATAAGCGCGCTGTTCACAGACGGGGCGCTGAGCGCTCGCGCCGTCGACCGCATGCGCTCCCAGGCAGCGAAGACGATATTCGCCGGGCTCGCCGTCCAGCAGCCAGAGGCTGGCGTGCGAACTCCGAAAGTATCCGCACAAGGCCTCGCTGACCGCCTGTGCATAACGCTCGGCGAGTTCGCCGACGCTTTCCGTCGCATGCTCGGGGCCGCTTTCCAGGCCGCTCTCGCGGGCCTCGCTGGCCGGCCATTCCATGTCCTGACTGGCCGCCCGCATGGCGGCAAACAGCCCTTCGATCCTTTCCATCGCCGTGCTCGCTCCCTGTGTGTCCTTGTCGTTGACGCCACGGTGAAACGGCGCGGCGGCATTCTAGGTGTTTTCCCTAGAATTCGCCAACCACCCCGGACGGAGGTTCGCCGCCAGGGCGAACGGATCGGCCGCCCGCTGCGACGAATGTCTCTTGGAACCGATTCGGGCGACCTTCGCGCGAGGTCATTAGCGATGCCCCGGTACGGGGATGCTCCGGCTTATAGGAAAATACGGGTTTCGCCGTTTGCCCCTGGGGGGAACTTGGGACGGACGGCGCGGCATTTCAAACTCTTATCAGGATCAGGAACAGCGTGGCCAAGGATACGACCAAGACGACCATCGAAGCCGATGGTCTGCGCTATCGCTCTAAAGCTCCAGGTTCGCCGTTCGCGGCGACCTCCTCGTTTGGCGCGGCAACCATGTCGTGCTTCCTCTGCGGCAAGCATCGCCCCCGGGCGCTGCTGAAGTCCCGCAAGCTGCTGGGCAAGTCGCAGCCAGTCTGCGCTCCTTCCTGCAAGGAACTGGAAGAGCAGCTGACGAAGAAGTAAGCCCCGGTTGCCGGGCGCCCTCAGGACGCCATGTCCTCAGGAGGCCCGGAAACAGCGTCCACAGACCGCGCGGTAACGGGAGTTGCCGCCGATCTCGACCTGCGCGCCTTCGGTCTGCTTCCGGCCGGTGGCGTCGACACGCATGTTCATCGTGGCCTTGCGGCCGCAATCGCAGATGGTCTTCATCTCGTCCATCTCGTCGGCGAGCGCGAGCAGGGCCGCCGAGCCGGTGAACAGCTCGCCGCGGAAATCCGTCCGCAGACCATAGCAGATGACCGGCACGTGGCGCATGTGCGCGATCTCGTGCAGCGACCAGACCTGGTCCTTCGTCAGGAACTGCGCTTCGTCCACAAGGATGCAGGCGATCCCCGGCGACTGGGTGATCAGGGCGCGGAAGTCCGTCTCGCCGTTGAACACCTCCGCCACCCGCTGCGGCCCCAGCCGCGACGTGACCATCCCCTTGCCGTAACGATCGTCGACGCCCGCAGTGAAGAGGCGCACCGCGTGGCCGCGCTCCTCGTAGTTGTGAGCCACCTGCAACAGGGCGGTGGATTTGCCGGCATTCATCGCCGCGTAGCGGAAAAACAGTTTGGCCATGGTTCTCGAACGCCCGGGTTGCCGGGCACGCGGGCGATTGTCGGCGTAAAAGCCGCCGTTCGTCGGGCGGTGCGCTCACCCCCGGGCAAGCGATGTAGCGGGGCGTCACACGCCCCACCTACTATTTTGACCACGAGGGAATCGGTGCGCCGACGGGACACAAGCCCGCCGGTGCGAACAAGAGCGCCAAGCGAAGCGAGACCATGAGCAAAGACACCTGCACCGCCGTTCGGGATGACGGCCTGCGCTATGCCTCCAAGTTGGGGGGGTCGCCGTTCCAGGGTAGCGGCCAGACGCGGTCCTGCTTCAAGTGCGGCCGACACCGGCCGCCAAGCAGCCTCCAGTCGAAGCGGATCCTGGGTCGGACCGAACTCGTCTGCAAGCCCGCCTGCGAACCGAAGACCTGATTCCCCCTCCGGAAGACGTCCTCAGGCAGGACGGGCGACTTCCGTCGATAGTCGCGAATTGCCACGCCCGCGCGGCTATGGGCACAATCCCCCCTTTTCCCCGAAGGCCGGCCCCGCGCCGCTTGATGCATGTCCTCCAGCACCCCGCCGCAAGGCGAAGTGACCTCTCCCGAGTTCCCCGATCAGAAGGTCCCCGCCACCGAGACGACTGAAGCGGCCATGACGGCACCAGCGTCGGAAGCGACGTCGCCCGCCACCGTAGCGGTCGAGACCTCCGACGAGGCCGGCGTGAGCGCCGACGCCGGCGATGCCGCTCCCAGCGAAGCCGTCCCCGGCCAAGCCAAGGCGGCCGACGGCGGCCGCGTCGACGTCCAGGCGGTTGCCGCCAAGCTGAAGGCGCTGTTCCCGGCGCTGTTCTCTGGCGGCGCAAAGCCGCTCAAACTGCGCGTGCAGTCCGACATCCAGCAACGCGCACCAGGTCAGTTCACCAAGGCCCAGTTGTCGGCATTCCTGCGCCGCTACACAGGAGGCACCGGCTACCTGATCGCGCTCACCCGCGCAAAGACGCGCTTCGATCTCGACGGTCAGCCGGCCGGCGACCTCAGCGACGAACACAGAGTCGCCGCACAGGAAGAACTCACTCGTCGCCGTGGCATTTCCGACGCGCGCCGCGCCGAGGAAGATCGCGGCCGACAGGAGCGTGCGCAGCTGCTCCGCGATTTCTCCCGCACGACATTGACGCCTGCGAACTTCTGCGCGTTGAAGGGCCTGACGCAGGAGCAACTCGACGCGCAGTTGAAGCTGGCGCGCGAGGAGGAATCACAGCAGCCTCCGCATCAGGAACGTAACGACCGCCCGCCTCGCGGTGAGCATCGTCGAGGCGGCCCACGAGGTGAAGGCCATCCCGGCGGTCCGGGGCAAGGCCCGCGCGGAGATCGCGGCAACGGCCCCCGACGTGACGGCGCAGGCCGCGCGAACGACGGGCGCAAACCGCCGCGCCAACCGCGCTGATCCTCTGATGCCCGCCACCGACGGTGGCCGCAGGGCCCACGCCCCCTCTGCGAGGGATGCGCGCGGCCACTCATGGCTTGCTGGTGCGGCTGCGTACGTCCTGTCGACAATCGCACCGCACTGCTCATCCTGCAGACCCCTGACGAGGGCGGGCACGCGAAAGGCACCGCCGCGGTGCTGGCGAGATGCTGTCGCACGTCGAGTTGCGGATCGGTCACCGCTTCGATCCGCCACCCTCCCTCGACGGGCTCATCCTGCTCTATCGGCGGACATGTCCGGGAGCGCCGACCAGTTCGTCGGCTCAGGAAGCCCGCCATCTGCCGTCGTGGCACGCCATGGAGGCCCTTGTCGCCTTCAACGGCATCTTCTGGCTGACCACCCCACACGCTCGATGGTCTGAAGCACCAGAGGTAAGCTGCGACGCCATGACGATCCTCGCCTCCTCCTCCCCTGCTCCAGCCTCGGAGCCACGCTTGACCTCCCTCTCCCACGGCGGCGGGTGCGGATGCAAGATCGCCCCCGGAGTGCTCTCCGAGATCCTCAAGACCACGAACGCCTTGCCGGTGCCCAAAGAGCTGCTGGTCGGCATCGAGACCTCGGACGATGCCGCGGTCTATCGGCTCAACGAAGAGCAGGCCCTGGTGGCGACGACCGACTTCTTCATGCCGATCGTCGACGACCCGTACGACTTCGGCCGCATTGCCGCCACCAATGCAATCAGCGACGTCTACGCCATGGGGGGACGCCCCATCATGGCGTTGGCACTCGTCGGCATGCCGATCGCGGTGCTGAGCCCAGCCACGATCGGGCGCATCCTGGAAGGTGGCGCTTCCGTCTGTCGTCAGGCGGGCATCCCCATCGCCGGCGGGCACACGATCGATTCGGTCGAGCCGATCTACGGTCTGGTGGCGCTGGGACTCGTCCATCCCTCCCGGGTGAAGCGGAATGCGGACGCCAAGGTCGGCGATGTGCTCGTGCTGGGCAAGGCACTCGGCGTGGGTGTGATGTCGGCAGCGCTCAAGAAGGGCAGGCTCGACGATGTCTCGTACCAACGGATGCTGGAGACGACGACCCGCTTGAACACGCCAGGGCCAGAACTCGCAGCACTCGACGGCGTGCACGCATTGACTGACGTGACCGGCTTCGGCCTGGCGGGACATGCGCTCGAGATCGCACGTGGATCGCGCTGTGGAATCCAGATCGATTGGGCGGCAGTACCTTTGCTCCAGGGGGTCGGATCATTGGCCGCCGAAGGGCTGATCACGGGGGCGTCCGGGCGCAACTGGTCTGCCTATGGCGCCGAGGTCACACTCTCCGACTCACTTCCCGCAGAGACGCAGGCGCTGCTGAGCGATCCCCAGACCAGTGGCGGCCTGCTCGTCTCCTGCTCGCCAGCGAGTGTCGACCGCGTGCTGGACGTTTTTGCGCAACACGGCTTCGGCGCGGCCGCCGTCATCGGATGCCTGGTCCCGCCGGAGGACGGCGCGCGACTGAAGATCAGTTGACGCCCGGAAAAAACAAAGGGCCCTCGCATGAGGGCCCTTGTTCGATTGGTTGCGGGGGCAGGATTTGAACCTACGACCTTTGGGTTATGAGCCCAACGAGCTACCAGACTGCTCCACCCCGCGGCTGTAACGCGCGACGACCAACGACAACGCTGATCTGCCGATTTGTCGAACGACCCTCAAATGCCTTGCGGCTTTCGTTTCGTTCAACCACGCTGTCCTGAGACAACGTTCAATATGCTGGTTGCGGGGGCAGGATTTGAACCTACGACCTTTGGGTTATGAGCCCAACGAGCTACCAGACTGCTCCACCCCGCGACTGAAGAATGAGAGTGTAGCACGGAAAGGACCGCCGCTTCAACTTTCGGCGACAGTCTTCCTAGAATCAAAGTCCAGCGGCCTGCAGCGATTGCAAGAAGCGGTCAGCGTCCTGAAATCCGATCACGCGCACGCCGGTCAGTTCCTCGCCTTTGGCGTCGAAGAAGATCGTTCCCGGCGGACCGAAGAGCTTGAAGCGCTTCAGCAGCTCACGGTCGCCAGCGTTGTTCGAGGTGACGTCAGCCTTCAAAAGCAATGCGCCGTTCAACTTGGCCAGCACACGCGCATCGGTGAAGGTGAAGCGCTCCATCTCCTTGCACGACACGCACCAGTCGGCGTAGAAATCGAGCATCACGGGCCTGCCGGCGCTGCGCAGCGCGTCGTCCAGTTCCGCGACGGTCGCGATCTTGCGGAAGCTCACTGCGGAGGTTTTTGAGTCGGACGCGCCACCCGTCGCCTTGCCGGCGCCGACGACGCCCGCCAGTGGCTTCAACGTGTCGGTTCCGCCGGCAGCAACGCCGATGAACTGCGCCACCCCGAACACCATGGCCCCCACTGCCGCGCTCTTTCGCAGCCACACGCGGGGCGTGCTGCCTTCGGTACGCTGGAAAAGCCCCAGCAAGGCTGCGACTGCAATAAGCAACACTCCCCAGAGGAGTTGCGCGACCACCGGCGAGAGCACTGGCTGCACGATCCACAGCGCCACCGAGAGCAGCAGCAGGCCGAAGAAGTGCTTGACCGTTTCCATCCATGCGCCGGCGCGCGGCAGCAGCGTGCCGGCCGAGAGCCCGAGGAGCAGCAGCGGAACGCTCATGCCCCAGGCGAGTGCGAACAAGGCCAGGCCACCGAGCGCCACGTTGCCGGTCTGACTGATGTAGAGCAGCGCGCCGGCCAAAGGCGCAGCCACGCAGGGGCTGACGATCAGCGCCGACAAGCCGCCCATTGCGAACACGCTGACGAACTTGCCGGCAGGCAGACGCTGGGTCGCGTTGGACACACCGCCGGCAAAGCGACTGGGCAGTTGGATCTCGTAGACACCGAACATCGACAGCGAGAAGCCGACCAGCAGCAATGCGAAGAGGGTCAGCACCCAGGGCTTCTGCAGATAGGCGGCCAAACCTCCACCGGCCAGCCCCGCCGCGACGCCGAGTGCTGTGTAGAGCAGCGCCATGCCCAACGAATAGCTGAAGGCCAGGAAGAAACCGCGCGTCCGCGATGGCACCCCGCCTTGGCCAACGATGATGGACGACAGGATCGGCAACATCGGCAGCACACAGGGCGTGAGCGAAAGCAGGACGCCGGCGGCGAAGAACGCACCGATGATCAACCAAAGTCGGCCGGAGGCGAGGGCATCATCCAGCGGCGACGTCCCCGATGACTTCCCGGCAGACGCTTGCCCGCTCTCTGTCTTCTGGACGGCGACGGCAGCGGGAGACGCGGTCGACACAGCATTTGATACGCCGAAGCCGCTCAATGCTTCCGGCGCAGCACCGATCCTCACCGCGCCATCGCCGCCGAAGCCCTTCAGCCCCAAGGTCAGCTGGCTTTTCATCGGCGGATAGCACAAGCCCTTGTCCGCGCAGCCCTGGCCCGTCAACACGAGCGTCAACGGGCCCCCAGTCAACGTCTCCACCGGCACCTTGATGCTCAGGCGGTCGCGATAAGTCTCGACCTCCTTCTGGAAGGTCTCGTCGAACTTGCGTTTCGGGGTCGGCCAGGCGATATCACCAAACCTCGCGTCGGTGGCGTCCAACTTGAACTGGTCGCGGTACATGTAATAACCGGGCGCGATCGTGAAGTTCACCTGGAACTCACGATCCCCGGTCAGTTGCACATCGATCTTGAAGGCCTGCTCGGGATCAAGGAAATCGTCGGCGCGAGCCGGTCCGGCGAGCAAGGCCGAGGCCAGCGCCAGTAAAAGAAAGAGCTTCGGCAGCAGGCGTCGCATCAGGGCAATGGGGGTCATGAACGCGGGACGAATACAGGCCGATCGGGCTCGCATCGCCGTGAGGTCGGAAAGGCGCAAAGCTTAGCGCCAAGCGGGCCTGCATGACGTTGGACAGGCGCCATGCCCTCCCCGGGTTGCGCGTATGGCGGACACACAAGAAAAAAGGCCAGCATTGCTGCTGGCCTTTTGAGCGGGACGCGAGTCGCTGCTTATTCAGCAGAGCCTTCGCCTTCAACGGCATCAGGGCGATCCACCAGTTCGACATACGCCATCGGCGCGTTGTCGCCGACGCGGAAGCCCATCTTCAGGATGCGGGTGTAGCCGCCCGGACGGGTGGCGAAACGCGGGCCCAGTTCGTTGAACAGCTTCACGACGATGTCGCGGTCGCGCAGGCGGTCGAACGCCAGGCGGCGGTTCGCGACGGTCGCTTCCTTGGCCAAGGTGATCAGCGGCTCGACGATGCGGCGCAGTTCCTTCGCCTTGGGCAGCGTGGTCTTGATCGCTTCGTGCTTCAGCAGCGAAACCGCCATGTTGCGGAACATCGCAGCGCGGTGTTCGCTGGTGCGGTTGAGTTTACGGAGGCCGTTACGGTGGCGCATGGTGCTTTCCTTCCTTCAGTTATTGCCAGCAGCCGGATCAGGTACTGCCGGGGGCACCGGACGGATCGTCAGACCCGTCCACATTCAAAAAATCAACGCTTGTCGAGACCTTGGGGCGGCCAGTTCTCGAGACGCGAACCCAGGGTCAGGCCGCGCGAGGCGAGCACTTCCTTGATTTCGTTCAGCGACTTGCGACCCAGATTCGGGGTCTTCAGCAGCTCGGTCTCGGTACGCTGGATCAGGTCACCGATGTAATAGATGTTCTCGGCCTTCAGGCAGTTGGCCGAGCGCACGGTCAGTTCGAGCTCGTCGACCGGACGCAGCAGGATCGGATCGAAGCTGCTCGAACGGGCGGCCGGGGCCTGGTCGAACACGTCGACCAGATCGGTACCCTGCAGTTGCGCGAAGACGGCCATCTGCTCGACCAGGATCTTGGCCGAAGCGCGGATCGCTTCCTCGGGCGAGATCGCGCCGTTGGTCTCGATCTCCATGACCAGCTTGTCCAGGTCGGTACGCTGCTCGACGCGAGCGTTTTCGACGGCGTAGCTGACACGCTTCACCGGGCTGAACGAGGCGTCCAGCACGATGCGGCCGATGGCCTTCGTCGGCTCGTCGCCATAGCGGCGCATGTTGCCGGGCACGTAGCCGCGGCCCTTCTCGACCTTGATCTGCATGTCCAGCTTGCCGCCTTGCGACAGGTGGGCGATGACGTGATCCGGGTTGATGATCTCGACGTCGTGCGGGGTCTGGATGTCGGCGGCCGTGACCGGGCCTTCGCCTTCCTTGCGCAGGACCAGGGTCACTTCCTCACGGTTGTGCAGACGGAACACCACACCCTTGAGGTTCAGCATGATGTGGACCACATCTTCCTGAACGCCGTCGATGGCGGAGTACTCGTGCAGCACGCCGGCGATCGTCACTTCCGTCGGCGCATAACCCACCATCGAGGACAGCAGCACGCGACGCAGGGCGTTGCCCAGCGTGTGGCCATAGCCGCGTTCGAACGGCTCCAGGATCACCTTGGCGCGATGACCGCCCAGGGGCTCCACAGTGATGGATTTGGGTTTAAGCAAATTCGTTTGCATGAGGTCTTTCTTTCAATACCCTCGGTTCGTTACACCGATAAGGCTGAGGGACCAACCAGGCACGCCCATAACAGCTGGCGATGCCCGGACGAGGAAAAGCCGAGCAGGCCCTTGCAGGGCCGCTCGGCAGGCACGAAAGAATTAACGCGAGTACAACTCAACGATCAGCGACTCGTTGATCTCGGCGCCGAACTCGTCGCGGTCGGGCGTCTTCTTGAAGATGCCTTCCAGCTTCGTCGCGTCCACGGCCACCCAGGCCGGCAGACCGATCGATTCGGCCAGCTTCAGGCTGTCGATGATGCGCAGCTGCTTCTTGGACTTCTCACGCACGGCGACAACGTCACCGGCCTTCACCAGGTAGGAAGCGATGTTCACGACTTCGCCATTCACGGTGATGCTCTTGTGCGAGACCAGCTGGCGGGCTTCCGCGCGGGTCGAGCCGAAGCCCATGCGATAGACGACGTTGTCCAGGCGCGATTCCAGCAGCACCAGCAGGTTGACACCGGTCGAACCCTTGCGACGCTCGGCTTCGGCGAAGTAGCGGCGGAACTGACGCTCCAGCACGCCATACATGCGCTTGACCTTCTGCTTCTCACGCAGCTGCAGACCGAAGTCGGACGTGCGCTGACCCGAGGTGCGGCCATGTTGGCCAGGCTTGGTGTCGAACTTGGCCTTGTCGCTGATGGCGCGACGGGCGCTCTTCAGGAACAGGTCGGTGCCTTCACGGCGGGAAAGTTTGGCCTTCGGGCCGAGGTAACGTGCCACTGTGCGTGTCCTTCATCAATCTGACGCGAGCTCGGAGACATTCCGGGCAACGCGCGAGTCCGGCCAGTGTTTTTGTAGGCTCGGACGGTGGGCTTCAGGAAGTCGGAGACTTCAAACGGGTCGGCGTTTCTGCCGGTACCCGCCGAGGTGGCGTTTCAGCCCCTCAGCAAAACGGCCGGCTGGCGCTCTCGCACCAGCCGGCGTGTTCTGAACGAACCGGAGATTATCGCACTAATCGCGACCGTTCAGCAGCACCGCTTAGATGCGGCGGCGCTTCTGCGGACGGCAACCGTTGTGCGGCACCGGCGTCACGTCAGAGATCGAGTTGATGCGGATGCCGAGCGCAGCCAGAGCCCGCACCGACGATTCGCGACCCGGGCCGGGGCCCTTGATCTTGACGTCCAGGTTCTTGATACCTTGCTCTTGAGCAGCGCGGCCGGCCACTTCAGCAGCCACCTGGGCAGCGAAGGGGGTCGACTTGCGCGAGCCCTTGAAGCCTTGGCCGCCCGACGACGCCCAAGACAACGCACCGCCTTGACGATCAGTGATCGTGATGATGGTGTTGTTGAAAGAAGCGTGCACGTGGGCAATACCGTCGGCGACGTTCTTGCGAACCTTCTTGCGAACGCGCTGGGCAGCCTGGTTATTGGGTGCTTTTGCCATGGTTAGCTTTCTTCAGATGCCGCGGGTTACTTCTTGCCGGTCGCCGCCGACTTGCGCGGACCCTTGCGGGTACGGGCATTCGTGCGGGTACGCTGGCCGCGCACCGGCAGGCCACGGCGATGGCGGAAGCCACGATAGCAACCCAGGTCCATCAGGCGCTTGATGTTGATGGACATCTCGCGACGCAGGTCGCCTTCGATGGTCAGGCGGCCGACTTCCTCACGGATCTTTTCCAGATCGGAGTCGTTCAGGTCCTTGACCTTCTTGTCCAGCGGGATGCCGCAGTTGTTGCAGATCTTCTGCGCGGTCGTACGGCCAATGCCGTAGATCGAAGTCAGACCGATCTCCGTGTGCTTGTGCGGCGGAATGTTGATACCAGCAATACGTGCCATGTGCGTCCTCTAATTCGCTTGCAGTCGTTAGGCCAATCAGCCTTGGCGCTGCTTGTGCCGCGGATCGGTACAGATCACACGCACCACGCCATTACGACGGATGATCTTGCAATTGCGGCACATCTTCTTGACAGATGCCGAAACTTTCATGGTCTGCTCCTTGACCTACTCTGTTCGCTCAATCAGCGTTGATCCGGGGGTTGCTAAAAAGCTCACTTCGCCCGGAACACGATGCGAGCACTACACAAATTCTGTTTGCCCAGCGACTTCAGTTGGCCTTGAAACTGGCCTTCTTCAGCAGCGACTCGTACTGCTGGCTCATCACGTAGGACTGGACCTGGGCCCAGAAGTCCATCGTGACGACCACGATGATCAACAGCGAGGTGCCACCGAAGTAGAACGGAACGTTGTACTTCAGCGTCAGGAACTCAGGCAGCAGACACACGCCGGTGATGTACACCGCGCCTGCCAGCGTCAGCCGGGACAGGATCTTGTCGATGTGTCGAGCCGTCTGATCTCCGGGACGGATCCCGGGGATGAACGCACCACTCTTCTTCAGGTTGTCTGCGGTCTCACGGCTGTTGAACACCAGTGCCGTGTAGAAGAAGCAGAAGAACACGATCGCGGCCGAATACAGCAGCACGTAGATCGGTTGCCCCGGACGCAGCGCGTCAGAGATGTCCTTCAACCAGCGCATGCTGTCGCCCGTCGCGAACCAACTCACCAGCGTGGTCGGAAGCAGGATGATCGACGACGCGAAGATCGGCGGAATCACACCCGACATGTTCAGCTTCAGCGGCAGATGCGAGCTCTGGCCACCGTAGACCTTGTTGCCAACCTGCCGCTTGGCATAGTTGACCAGGATCTTCCGCTGACCTCGTTCAACGAACACGACCAGGTAGGTCACGCCGATGACGATCGCGATCACGAGCAAGCAGGAGATCACGCTCATCGCGCCCGTACGAACCAGCTCGAGCAGACCACCGATGGCGCCCGGCAGACCTGCGGCGATACCGCCAAAGATCAGGATCGAGATGCCGTTGCCCAGACCCCGTTCCGTGATCTGCTCACCCAGCCACATCAGGAACATCGTGCCAGCGACGAGACTCGTCACCGCAGTGATGCGGAAGCCGAAGCCCGGGCTCAACACCAGCCCAGGAGAGCTTTCCAGCGCGAAAGCAATGCTCAAGCTCTGGAAGATCGCCAGGCCCAACGTGCCGTAACGGGTGTACTGCGTGATCTTGCGACGCCCCGCTTCGCCTTCCTTCTTCAGCGCTTCCAGGCTCGGCACCACGTACGTCATCAACTGCATGACGATCGAGGCCGAGATGTAGGGCATGATGCCCAGCGCGAAGACGGTGAAGCGCGACAGCGCACCGCCCGAGAACATGTTGAACAGGCTCAGGATCCCGCCCTGCTGACCCTTGAACAGCTGCTGGAGCTGCGTCGGATCGATGCCGGGCACGGGGATATGAGCCCCGACACGGTAGACGACCAGCGCGAGCACCAGGAACACAAGCCGACGACGCAGGTCGCCGAACTTGCCGCTCTTGGCCAACTGTGATGCGTTGCTTGCCACTGCTGCCTAGTCCTGTGCTTGGATGATCAAGCGACGGAGCCGCCGGCGGCTTCGATCGCCGCCTTCGCGCCGGCCGTCACGCCCAGACCCTTGATGCTCACCTTGCGGGTGATCTCGCCGGACTTGATGACCTTGACAGCCTTCGCCAGCTCGGACACCAGACCAACGGCTTTCAGCGTCAGCAGGTCAATCTCTTCGCTGGTCAGCTGGTTCAGTTCCGACAGCGTCACTTCCGCATTGAACGGACGAGCCAGCGACTTGAAACCACGCTTGGGCAGGCGACGTTGCAGCGGCATCTGACCGCCTTCGAAGCCGACCTTGTGGAAGCCACCGGCACGCGACTTCTGTCCCTTGTGGCCACGGCCTGCGGTCTTACCCAGACCGGAGCCGATGCCACGGCCCACGCGACGCTTGGCGTGCTTGGCACCAGCGGCGGGCTTGATGGTATTGAGTTGCATCTTGTGTTCCTCGTCGATGCCGTGCTTACAGCACCTGCACCAGGTAGGCGATCTTGTTGATCATGCCGCGGACCGCCGGCGTGTCTTCCAGCGTCTTCGTGCTGTTCAGCTTGCGAAGACCCAGGCCGACGACCGTCGCGCGATGATCTTCACGGCAGCCGATCGGGCTACGGACCAGCTTGACCGTGAGCGTTTTCTTTTCAGACATCTCGATCTCCTGGCGCTCAGTTGAAGATTTCTTCAACCGTCTTGCCGCGCTTCGCTGCCACTTGGGCAGGCGTGGAGCAGCGCTTGAGCGCGTCCAGCGTGGCACGAACCATGTTGTAAGGGTTGGTCGAACCGTGGCTCTTGGTCACGATGTCGGTCACGCCCATCACTTCGAAGACAGCGCGCATCGGGCCGCCGGCGATGACGCCGGTACCAGCCGGAGCCGGAGCCATGATCACGTGCGCAGCACCGTGCTCACCCACCACGTTGTGCTGGATGGTGCCGTTGCGCAGCTGGACCTTGACCATGTTGCGGCGGGCCGATTCCATCGCCTTCTGCACGGCGACCGGAACTTCCTTGGCCTTGCCCTTGCCCATGCCGATGCGGCCATCGCCGTCACCGACCACGGTCAGCGCAGCGAAGGACAGCGTGCGGCCGCCCTTCACAACCTTCGTGACGCGGTTGACCGCAATCATCTTTTCCTTCAGGCCGTCGTCATTGCCTTCGGTCTGAGCGCGGGGTTGAAACTTTGCCATTTCCTAATCCTTTGAGCGTCAGAACTGCAGGCCGGCTTCGCGAGCGGCTTCAGCCAGGGCCTTGACACGGCCGTGGTATGCGAAGCCCGAACGGTCGAATGCCACCTTCTCGACGCCAGCAGCCTTCGCCTTCTCGGCGATGCGCTTGCCGATCAGGCTTGCGGCGGCCACGTTGCCACCCTTGCCGGACAGCTGCGTGCGCACTTCCTTCTCGGCAGTCGAAGCGGAGGCCAGCACGCGCTGACCGTCTTCGGAGATGACCGAGGCGTAGATATGCAGGTTCGAGCGGAAGACCGTCAGACGGGCCACGCGCTGCAGGGCGATGCGAGCACGCGTTTGACGCGAACGACGCAGGCGTTGTTCCTTCTTGTTCAGCATGGCGCGGCTCCTTACTTCTTCTTGGTCTCTTTGAGGGAGACCTTTTCGTCGGCGTAGCGGATGCCCTTGCCCTTGTAGGGCTCCGGCGGACGGATCGCGCGCACTTCAGCGGCGATCTGACCGACGACCTGGCGATCGGCACCCTTGATCAGGATTTCCGTCTGGGTCGGGCATTCGACCTTGATGCCAGCCGGCATGTCCTTGACAACCGGGTGCGAGAACCCGATCTGCAGGTTCAGCTTCTGGCCCTGGGCCTGGGCGCGGAAACCCACGCCGACCAGGTTCAGCTTCTTTTCGAAGCCCTTGCTGACACCGTTGACCATGTTGGCCAGCAGCGCGCGCATCGTGCCGCTCATCGCATCGGCTTCCGCCGATTCGTTGACGGGAACGAACGTCAGCTTGCCGCCTTCGAGCTTGACCGTAACCAGCGGGTTCACGGCCACGAACAGGGTACCCTGGGCACCCTTGACGCTGATCTTGTCAGCGCTGATCGTCACTTCCACGCCTTGCGGGAGGACGACCGGCATTTTTCCAACGCGGGACATTGTCTGTCTCTCCTTGGCTTATGCGACGTAGCAGAGCACTTCGCCGCCGACACCGGCTTGACGTGCTTTGCGGTCGGTCATCACGCCCTTCGGGGTGGTGACGATCGCCACACCCAGGCCATTCATGACCTGGGGAATATCGTGGCGGCCCTTGTAGATGCGCAGGCCGGGACGGCTCACGCGCTCGATGCGCTCGATCACCGGACGGCCGGCGTAATACTTCAGCGCGATCTCGAGCTCGGGACGGGCGGCATCGCCACGCACCGCGAAATCATCGATATAGCCTTCGTCCTTCAGGACCTTGGCGATCGCGACCTTCAGCTTCGACGAAGGCATCACGACGCTGGCCTTCTCAACGCTCTGGGCGTTGCGAATGCGGGTCAGCATATCGGCGATAGGATCACTCATGCTCATACGAAATCTCCTAAACCTGCCGATTACCAGCTGGCCTTGACGACACCGGGGATGTCGCCCTTGAAGGCCAGCTCACGAATCTTGTTACGTGCCAGGCCGAACTTGCGGAACGTGCCACGGGGGCGGCCGGTCAGCTCGCAGCGGTTGCGCTGGCGGGTCGGGTTGGCGTTGCGGGGCAGCTTCTGCAGCTCCAGGCGGGCCAGATAGCGCTCTTCGTCCGACTTCTTGCTGTCGTCGATGATGGCCTTCAGTTCCGCGTACTTCTTCGCGTACTTGGCGACCAGTTGGGCGCGCTTCAGCTCACGTTGCTTGATCGAGAGTTTTGCCACGGGTCACCTCAGTTCTTGAACGGGAACTTGAACGCAGCCAGGAGTGCCTTGGCTTCGTCGTCCGTCTTGGCCGTCGTCGTGATGCTGATGTTCAGACCACGCAGAGCATCCACCTTGTCGTATTCGATTTCGGGGAAGATGATCTGTTCCTTGACGCCGATGTTGTAGTTGCCGCGACCGTCGAACGAACGACCCGAGATACCGCGGAAGTCACGGACGCGCGGCAGGGCCACGGTCACGAAACGGTCCAGGAATTCGTACATCGTGGCGCCACGCAGGGTCACCATGCAGCCGATAGGCACGCCGTCACGGATCTTGAAGCCGGCGATCGCCTTCTTCGACTTCGTCACCACGGGCTTCTGGCCAGCGATCTTGGTCAGGTCGCCCACGGCGTGGTCCATGACCTTCTTGTCGGCGACCGCCTCGCTCACGCCCATGTTCAGCGTGATCTTGGTGATGCGCGGCACTTCCATCACGGACTTGTAGCCGAACTTCTCGGTCAGACCGGGGACGACCTTCTCGCGATAGAACTCTTGCAAACGAGCCATGTCTTACCCCTTAGGCCTTGATCTCTTCGCCGGTCGACTTGAACACGCGCACCCGCTTGCCGTCGGCGCCGAGCTTGATGCCCACGCGATCGGCCTTGCCGGAGGCGGCGTTGAAGATCGCCACGTTGGATTGATGGATGGGCATGGACTTGTCGACGATGCCGCCAGTCGTACCCTTCAGCGGGTTCGGCTTGACGTGCTTCTTGACGACGTTGATGCCGTCGATGACGACATGGTCAGCGTCCACGCGCAGCGTCACGGTGCCGCGCTTACCCTTGTCGCGGCCGGTCAGGACGATGATCTCGTCGCCTGTGCGAATCTTGTTCATGGCAATACCTTTGTCTGAGCGGGGCTTAGAGCACCTCAGGCGCCAGCGACACGATCTTCATGAAGCGCTCGGTACGCAGTTCACGCGTGACCGGGCCGAAGATGCGGGTGCCGATGGGCTCCAGCTTGGCGTTCAGCAGCACGGCGGCATTGCCGTCGAACTTGACCAGGGAGCCGTCTTGGCGGCGCACACCCTTGGCAGTGCGCACGACCACCGCGTTGTAAACCTCGCCTTTTTTGACGCGGCCACGCGGAGCAGCTTCCTTGATGCTGACCTTGATAATGTCGCCAATATGCGCATAACGACGCTTGGAACCACCAAGCACCTTGATGCACATGACGGACTTGGCGCCAGTGTTGTCCGCGACGTCGAGTCGCGATTGCATTTGGATCATGTCTGTCCCCAACTTTTCCCGCTCAGGCAACTGCGACCATCGCAGCCATCCAGAGAGCGGTCAGTCTTGGGCCCGTAAGCCAATCACCTGTCACCTTGCGGCGACCCGCGTCTGGCCTAAATGGGCAAGAAACCTAGAACCGAAGGCTGCTGCCCTGTGCGCTGGTCACAGAACCCGTCGAGCGACGGAGCCACCATTCGGCGAAGCTGCGGATTATGCGGCAAGCACAATCCGCCTGTCAACTGATGTTGTTGCGCGTCAGAGCGACTGCGCCTGCTTGAGCAGCGTAGCTGCATCGCTGACCTCGAACTTGCCCGGCGCCTCGATGTTGAGGCTCTTGACCACACCATCCTTGACCAGCATCGAATAACGTTGCGAGCGCAAGCCCATGCCGCGCGCGACGAGGTCCAACGTCAAACCCGCGGCCTGGGTGAACGCGGCGCTGCCGTCTGCCATCATCCGAACCTTGCCTGCCGTCTTCTGCTCGCGCCCCCAGGCGCCCATCACGAATGCGTCGTTGACGGACACACACCAGACTTCATCCACACCTGCGGCCTTGAGTGCATCCGCCTGCGCGACGTAACCCGGAACATGCTGGGCCGAGCAGGTTGGCGTGAATGCGCCAGGCAGCGCGAAGATGGCCACCGTCTTTCCCGCAGTCGACTTCTCGATGTCGAAGCTGTTCGGGCCAAGCGAGCAACCCTCCCCTTCGACCTCGATGAATTCCTGCAGATTGCCGGCCGGCAGTCGATCGCCCACTTTCAGCATGTCACGCTCCTGATTCTGTTGTCGATGAATGAAGCGGCAGAGTGTGCCGCGAAAAATGAAAAATGGCTGGACACCGGGAATTCCGATGTTCCAGCCATTGACAGTCATGGGATGGTCACCCTTCCCCGACCGCGTCGCGCTCAACGCGCAACAAGGGCGATCAGACCAGCTGAGCCTTCTGGACCAGGCGGGTCACAACCCAGCTCTTGGTCTTCGAGAGAGGACGGCCCTCGGCGATCTCGACCACATCGCCCATCTTGTACTCGCCATTTTCGTCATGGGCGTGGTACTTGCGGGAACGGGCCACGATCTTGCCGTAGAGCTCGTGCTTGGCACGGCGCTCGACCAGCACGGTGATCGTCTTGGCGCGCTTGTCGCTGACGACGCGACCGATCAGGGTGCGGGTGTTCTTCTCTTGAGCTTGCGTCATTTCGCGGCTCCCTTCTTCTCGGCCAGGATGGTCTTGGCGCGGGCAATGTCACGACGCGTATTGCCCAGCACCGAAGTGTTGGTCAGTTGTTGCGTCGCCTTTTGCATGCGCAGACCAAAGTGGGCCTTCAGCAGATCGGTGACTTCCTTCTTCAGGGCAGCCACGTCTTTCGCGCGCAGTTCAGATGCTTTCATGGGGTGTTCTCCAATCAGGCGCCGAGCTGGCGCGCCACGAAGGTGCAGCGCAGGGGCAGCTTGGCAGCGGCCAGCGTGAACGCCTCGCGCGCCAGTGCCTCAGGCACGCCATTGACCTCGTAGAGCACCTTGCCGGGCTGGATCTCAGCCACGTAGTACTCCGGGTTGCCCTTGCCGTTGCCCATACGGACTTCAGCAGGCTTTTGCGAGATCGGCTTGTCCGGGAAGATGCGGATGAAGATCCGGCCACCGCGCTTGATGTGACGCGAAATGGCGCGGCGAGCCGCTTCGATCTGACGAGCCGTGATACGGCCGCGCTCGGTGGCCTTCAGGCCGAAGTCACCGAAAGCGACGGTCGCGCCGCGGGTCGCAACACCAGTGTTGCGGCCCTTTTGCTCCTTGCGGTATTTGCGACGAGCGGGTTGCAGCATGTTGAGTTCTCCTTACGCCTGGCCGCCGTCAGCGGCGGGCTTGCGCACCACACGCTTCGCAGCAGGCTTGTCGCCGCCTTCGGCAGGCTTGTCGCCACGACCACGGCCACCCGGCGCGCCCGGACGGGCATTGCGACGGGGACGGCGGTCATCTTCGGCACCCGGGGGGGTGTTGATCACCGGGGCCTCGCCATTGGCCAGGCGGTCACCGCGGTACACCCACACCTTGACGCCGATCACGCCGTAGGTGGTCTTGGCTTCGGAGAAGCCGTAATCGATGTCCGCCTTCAGGGTGTGCAGCGGCACACGGCCTTCGCGATACCACTCGGTACGAGCGATTTCGATGCCGTTCAGACGGCCGGCAGACATGATCTTGATGCCTTGTGCGCCCAGACGCATCGCGTTCTGCATCGCGCGCTTCATCGCACGGCGGAACATGATGCGCTTCTCGAGCTGCTGGGTGATCGAGTCGGCGATGAGCTGAGCATCGATTTCGGGCTTGCGCACTTCCTCGATGTTCACAGCGACGGGCACGCCCAGACGCTTGGCCAGCTCGGCCTTCAGGTTCTCGATGTCCTCGCCCTTCTTGCCGATCACCACGCCCGGACGGGCCGAGAAGATCGTGATGCGGGCGTTCTTGGCAGGACGCTCGATCAGGATGCGCGAAACGGCGGCGTTCTTCAGCTTGGCCTTCAGGAACTCGCGAACTTGCAGATCCTCAGCCAGCATGCTGGCGAAGTTCTGGTTGTTCGCGTACCAGCGCGACGCCCAGTTACGGGTGACGGGCAGGCGGAAGCCAGTCGGATGAATTTTCTGTCCCATAGTCTTCCTTCAGGCTCAGTGGCCGACGGTCACGTAGATATGGCAGGTCGGCTTGCTGATGCGGTTGCCGCGGCCCTTGGCGCGCGCGGAGAACCGCTTCAGCGTGGTGCCCTGCTCCACGTAGATCGAGGTGACCTTCAGCTCGTCAATGTCGGCACCGTCGTTGTGCTCGGCATTGGCGATAGCCGATTCCAGCGCCTTCTTGATGATCAGCGCGGCCTTCTTCTGGGTGAACTCCAGGATGTTCAGCGCTTGATCCACCTTCTTGCCGCGGATCAGGTCCGCCACCAGGCGACCCTTATCAAACGACAGGCGGACGCCACGAACGATTGCTTTGGTTTCCATCGTCGTCATCCTTACTTCTTCCCGGCCTTCTTGTCGGCCGGATGGCCCTTGAAGGTACGGGTCAGAGCGAACTCACCCAGCTTGTGACCGACCATCTGGTCCGACACATAGACAGGCACGTGCTGCTTGCCGTTGTGCACGGCGATCGTCAGACCGATGAACTCGGGCAGGATCGTCGAGCGGCGCGACCAGGTCTTGATGGGCTTCTTGTCCTTGATGGCAACGGCCTTGTCGACCTTGGCCATCAGGTGGTGGTCCACAAAGGGACCCTTCTTGAGGGAACGAGCCATGTGGGTCTACCCCTTACTTCTTGCGACGCGAGACGATGAAAGTCTGCGTACGCTTGTTGTTGCGAGTGCGGTAGCCCTTCGTCAGGGTGTTCCACGGCGACACAGGGGCCTGACCTTCACCCGTACGACCCTCACCACCACCGTGCGGGTGGTCGACCGGGTTCATGGCGGTACCACGCACGGTCGGGCGGATACCCTTCCAGCGGATGGCGCCGGCCTTGCCGTACTGGCGCAGGCTGTGCTCTTCGTTGCTCACTTCACCGATGGTCGCGCGGCAGTCGATGTGCACGCGGCGGACTTCGCCGGAGCGCAGACGGATCTGAGCGTAGGAACCATCACGCGCCATCAGCACCACCGAGGTACCGGCGGAGCGGGCGATCTGGGCACCCTTGCTCGGCAGCAGTTCCACGCAGTGGATCGTCGAACCCACGGGGATGTTGCGGATCGGCAGCGTGTTGCCGACCTTGATCGGGGCTTCGGCACCGCTCAGGAGCGTCGATCCGACTTCCAGATTCCGCGGAGCAATGATGTAACGACGCTCGCCGTCGGCATAGCACACCAGAGCGATGTGGGCCGTGCGGTTCGGGTCGTACTCGATGCGCTCGACCTTGGCCGGAATGCCGTCCTTGTTGCGACGGAAGTCCACCACCCGGTAGTGGTGCTTATGTCCACCGCCCTTGTGGCGCATCGTGATGTGACCGTTGTTGTTACGGCCAGCATTCTGCTTCTGCGGCTCCAGCAGCGAAGCCTCAGGAGCGCCCTTGTGCAGGTGCTTGTGCACCACCTTCACCACGCCACGACGGCCAGGCGAAGTCGGCTTGACTTTAACGACGGCCATTACGCAGCCTCCCCGGAGAAGTTGAGCTCCTGGCCAGCCTTCAACGACACATACGCCTTCTTGACGTGGTCGCGACGGCCTTGACGGCCACCGAAGCGCTTGGTCTTGCCCTTGACGTTGACGACGTTGATCGCTTCGACTTCGACCTTGAACATCAGTTCAACAGCGGCCTTGATCTCCGGCTTCGTCGCGTCGCGCAAGACCTTGAACAGGACTTGGTTGTGCTTTTCGCCAGCCATCGTGGCCTTTTCGGACACGATCGGAGCGAGCAGCACCTTGGCCAGACGGCCATCAGCAAATTTGGGCGCGCTCATGCCAGCATCTCCTTCAGTTGCTCGATCGCCGCCTTCGTCACCAGGACCTTCTTGTAGAAGACCAGCGAGAGCGGATCGACATAACGCGGCTCGACGACCAGCACGTTCGGCAGATTGCGCGAAGCGAGCAGCAGGTTGTCGTCCACCAGGTCGGAGATCACCATGACGTGATTCAGACCCATGCCCTTGAGCTTGGCAGCCAGCAGCTTGGTCTTCGGGGCCTCGATCGAGATCGAATCCACGACGGCCAGACGACCTTCACGGGCCAGCTGCGACAGGATCGCAGCCATGCCAGCGCGGTACATCTTCTTGTTCAGCTTGTGCGAGAAGTTCTCGTCAGGCTTGTTCGGGAAGATGCGACCGCCCCCACGCCACAGCGGGGAGGACGTCATACCAGCACGCGCGTTGCCGGTACCCTTCTGACGGAACGGCTTCTTCGTCGAGTGACGGACTTCAGCGCGGGTCAGTTGGGCGCGGGTGCCTTGACGGGCGTTGGCTTGATAAGCCACGACCACCTGGTGCACCAGGGCTTCGTTGTAATCACGAGCGAAAAGGGTGTCGGGAGCGTCGACCTTCGACGTCGCCTGACCCTGCTCATTCAGGAGCTCGAGTTGCATCAGTTGGCTCCCTTCTTGACCTTGACCTTGACGGCCGGACGGATCACGACGAACCCTTCCTTCGCGCCAGGAACGGCACCACGGACCAGCACCAGCTGGCGGGCTTCGTCAATGCGGACGACATCCAGATTCTGGACGGTCACGGTGACGTCGCCGAGGTGGCCCGACATCTTCTTGCCCGGGAACACGCGGCCCGGATCCTGGGCCATCGAGATGGAGCCAGGAACGTTGTGCGAACGGCTGTTACCGTGCGAAGCGCGCTGCGAACTGAAGTTGTGGCGCTTGATGGTGCCTGCGAAGCCCTTGCCGATCGAGGTGCCTTGCACGTCGACCAGTTGGCCGGCGGCGAGCAGCGTCACGGGGACTTGAGCGCCGGCCTTGTATTCGGCGGCGACCGCGGCATCAACGCGGAATTCTTTGATGATTTCACCGGCTTCAACACCAGCCTTGGCGAGGTGACCCGCTTGCGGCTTGGTGACGCGGGAGGCCTTGCGGGCACCGTACGTCACTTGGATGGCGCTGTAGCCGTCGGTTTCTTCGGTCTTGACCTGGGTCACGCGATTGTTGGACACGTCCAGCACGGTCACGGGGACGGTATCACCGTCGACCGTGAACACACGCATCATGCCCACCTTGCGGCCCAGCAATCCGAGACGATTGCTAAGACTCATGGTTTTCTCCTGACCCCGAACGCCTCGACGGAGACACCGCCGCGCGCCTGAAGTCATTTCACACACCCGACATCGATTGGCCGGGCCGACAAGCATCGCTCCTTCGATGAGGACAGGGGTAAAGGCCCCAAACCCCTTCGACGGCGATGCGACGAAGCCGCGCCAGGGAATCCCGGCGCGGAAAAGCTGCGGAGTATAGCGTCAACCCTGACCACACCGCAAGCCGAGCGCCATCGGCACCCAAAGAAAAAGGCGACCCGAGGGTCGCCTTTCAGAGAACGGCCGGATCACGCCGGCGCCCGACTGCATTACTGCAGCTTGATCTCGACGTCCACGCCAGCCGGCAGGTCCAGCTTCATCAGCGCGTCAACCGTCTTGTCGGTCGGGTCGACGATGTCCATCAGACGCTGATGGGTGCGGATTTCAAACTGGTCACGCGACGTCTTGTTGACGTGCGGCGAACGCAGGATGTCGAAACGTTCCTTGCGGGTCGGCAGGGGCACGGGACCCTTGACGATGGCGCCGGTGCGCTTGGCGGTTTCCACGATTTCCAGGGCCGATTGGTCGATCAGCTTGTAATCGAAGGCCTTCAGCCGGATGCGGATCTTTTGCTTGGTAGACATGACTTTTCCTTCAAAGAGCGACGCAATGCGCAAGGCATCGCGGAGGCAGCGATGGCGCCGCCGAGTGGGGGACGCACCACCCGCCGAAGCGGGCAGCGCGCCTCACCGGTACCCGACGGGTACCAGCAAAAGATTTACTCGATGATGGTGGCCACGACGCCCGAGCCGACGGTGCGACCGCCTTCACGGATGGCGAAGCGCAGACCCTGCTCCATGGCGATCGGAGCGATCAGCTTCACGGTGATGCTGACGTTGTCGCCAGGCATGACCATTTCCTTGTCCTTCGGCAGCTC
>SEFA01000056.1 GCA_004210455.1 Rubrivivax sp.
GCGAGCGTGGCGACGGCATAGGCCGCCGACCCCGCGAGCACCGGCAGCGCCAGGAAGCCCGTGCCCACGATGCCGGCGGCGAAGAGCACGAACGCGAAGTTCCCCGCGATCGGCTTGAGCGCTTGCGCGGCCTGAGCGGTGGTCTCGATGTCGCGCACGCCGTGGGCGTGCAGCGCCGCGGCGGTGGCGACGATCATGAAGAACGCGATCGTGTTCGAGAAACCCATGCCAACCAGCGTGTCCGTGCGCAGGCGGCGGAACTGCTCTGCCGCTTGCTCCGGCGCGACGGCGAGCGGACGATCGGCGTCGATGCGGCGGATCTCCTCGGCCTCCTGGCTGGCCTGCCAGAAGAAGAGGTAGGGGCTGATCGTCGTGCCGAGGATGGCGACGACGGTGGTCGTGTACTCGCGGTCCCAGCGCATGGCCGGCAGCACGAGCGACTTCAGCGCGAGGATCCAGTCCGCCTGCGCCGCGAAGCCGACGCCCACATAGGCCAGCAGCGTGAGCGTCAGCCACTTCAGCAGCATCACGTAGCGCGCGTAGGGCAACCAGATCTGCAGCATCAGCGAGAGCAGCGCCATGGCCACGACGAACGCGCCCGGCGGACCGCCGACGGCCAGATGCATCGCATCGCCCATCGCGCTGAGATCGGCGCCGAGGTTGATGACGTTGGCGACGACCAGCAGCGAGACCAGCGCGACCACCAGCCAGCGCGGGCAGAGCTTCGAGAAGTTCTCGGTCAGGCCCTTGCCGGTGATGCGCCCGATGCGTGCGCTGGCGAGCTGGATGCCGACCATCAGCGGGAAGGTCACCAGGATCGTCCAGCCGACGCTGTAGCCGTATTGCGCGCCGGCCTGAGAGTAGGTCGCGATGCCGCTCGGATCGTCGTCGGCGGCGCCGGTGATCAGGCCGGGGCCGAGCTTGCTCCACCAAGGCGACCTGACGGGGGCCTGGTCTGAACTGGCTTCGCCCGACGGCGGTCTGTCGGGCGGCATCCCGTGGGAGGAAGCTGCATCGGAGCGCGGTAGCGCCTCAGGCACGGCGGGCACGTCAGGCACGGCAGCCATCACATCTTCGGCTGGCCGTTGGAGGCCATGACGCCGCCGTCGACGGGAAGATTCACGCCGTTGACGAAGCGCGCGTCATCGCTGGCCAGGAAGGCCACGACCGCGGCGATGTCGGCGGGCTCCGCAGGCCGGCCAAGTGGCATCCGTTCCATGAAGCGGGCCACGAGGTCCTGGTCCTCGAGCATCTCCTCGGTCATGCCCGTGCGAGTAAGTGAAGGCGCGACCGCATTGACCCGCACGCCCTTGCCGCCGAAGTCCAGCGCGAGAGAGCGCGTAAGGTTCACGACGCCGCCCTTGGCTGCGTTGTAGGCGCACATCCCCCAGTCGCCAGAGAGGCCGGAAACCGACGCGGTGTTGACGATGCAGCCCTTGCGCTTGAGCAGTTCCGGCATCGCCGCGCGACAGCCGTGGAAGACGCCGCTGAGATTGATCGCCAGGGTTTCGTTCCAGTCGTCCAGCGACACGCTGAGGGCATCGCCTTCCGTCCCGATCCCCGCGTTGTTGACGATCACGTCCAGCCCGCCGAAGCGCTTCACGGCCGCGGCGATCAGCGACTCGACGTCCGCGAACTTCGAGACATCGGCCACCTGCGCCAGCGTACGGTCCTGCGGCAGCTGCTTGGCGACCTGCTGCAGCTTGTATTCATGCCGCGCGCAGATCACCACGTTGGCGCCCTCCTGCGAGAAGCGCTCGGCGACGCCGCGTCCGATGCCCGACGATGCGCCGGTGACGATGACAGTTTTGCCCTTGAAACGTTCCATGCCGGCCTCCTTCGAGTTGCGAAGAAAAGGCAAAGGGAGTGCCCACCGCGCAGAAGGCGACAACGCCAAGCGGTCAGTGATGCGCGGCTGTGTCCCGCGTCTCGTATGCCGCGGGGACGCGGCGCTTGAAGGCACAGCGCACCTGTAGGCCCGCGGAACGTCGTTCCCTTAGGGCCGCCATCGGGAAGCTCTGCGGCAGTTCCCGCACATCGCCGGCAAGCCCCGGGCCCTGCGCCCCGTAAGCCGTGCCACGAAGCAAGGCGTCCGCTCGTGGGCGCTATTCCCCTTGAGCACGTACACAGTTGGTAAGACGGTCGCACGGTCGCGCGATGCGGCTCTCCCCGCACCGCCGGTACTGTGGACGTCCGGCACAGGGATTGCACTGACTGATCTGTTGGCATGTGCCAACGCGCTCAAGCGGAGAACGGCATGACACAGCAATCCAACGGAACCCAGCGCTCGCAAGGACGGGATGATCTGAAGCAGCAGCGCGACTCCCAACCCAGCCGACAAGGGGAACCCCCGCGCACGGCCGACCAGGACGATGTGCGAGGCCTTCAAGACCAGAAGGACCTCGAAGACGGAAAGACCCATCTGGATGGTGAGGGGCGGCCCGGTCAACGGAACGCAGGTGACGTGGACCGTCTGGTCAAGTCAGACTCGCCGCGCACCCAGGGAAAAGACGATGAGCGGCTCGCGCGGCATCTGCATGACGAGGACACGCAGCGCCCTGACGGCAAACAGCGCGAGGAGGTTGCGCAAACGGAAAATGCCAGTTCACAGCGCTGAGAGGGCGCTCGTGGCTGCGGCAAGCGTCTCGCAGCTCGGCGGCGGGGGCTCGTGGCGTTCGAGACACGACCGCGGGAGCCTGCAGGCGCACGATTGCCGACTGGCGCAGCCGGTCTGCCGCAGATGCCAGCGGTGCTACCCATTTCGACCCATAGCGGCCAGACGCCGCGCTCGGGATCCGCTCGGGACCCGCTCGGTATCCGCTTGACATCCGCTCGACATCCGCCCGATATCGCCCGAGATCCGCTCGACATCCGCCTGCAAGCACAAGGCATGCAGACTGCCGTGCAAGGGCTCCAGGCCACGCATGGATGGCCCGCATCCCTCAGGAGTTCATATGTCCGAAGAAGCCAGTTTCGCAGCGCCTAGCGGGTCGCCCGCGGGCTCCATCATCGATATCACCGACGAGCGTCTCGTTCAGACCTGGGCGACCAAGTTGAACGTCTCCGAACAGCAGATCCACGACGCGGTGGCCGAGGTCGGCAGCAACGCCAGTGATGTGGAGGAGCACCTGAAGGGCAGCCGCTCCACCACCAACGCGGAACAGACCCGACGCGCACCTTGAGGAATCGCCACAGGTCCTGCGGGACCGTCACCAAATAAACCGACGCCCCGCTGGTCAACTGAGCGAGCGATGAGGCCGGCACCACGCCGGCCTCTCGTTGCAGTTCCTCAGTGGAAGAACAACGCGATCAGGATGATGACGGGGATAGGCACACCCAAAAAGAAGAGCAGCAGAGATCGCATGTTTGACTCCTTGATTCGATGATCACAGATCGCGTTGACGGCCACCGAAGGTGGCTGCGAAACTTGCCACGAACGCGCCGATCAGCAGCGAGATGAACAGCCAAAGGGCCGCATACAACGAGGCTTTTCTCGTCTTGTCCGCAGCCTCCCTCGCAGACACTTCCGCCTGCTTGAGCTTGGTCTGCATCGCAGTGAAAGTCTGGTTCACGCGGGCCACCGCGTCTTGCTGATTCAGCCCCGTGCGCTGCGCGATCAGTTGCCCCAGGTACTGCTGATCGGGTGCAGACAACGCACCATCTTTCAGTCCCATTGCGAAAATGCGTCCAGCCTCGGCCAACTGGCCTGCGGGCACTGCGGTACCTGGTGCGCCCGATGCGGAAGACGTGCCGGACGAGCCAGGGAAAGCAGCGGTCCCACTGGTCGCCGCAGTTGCACCGGTCGGGATCCCGCCGCCAGCGGACGTTGCGCCGCCAGCCAGAGGAGGTGAACGGAAGAGCGTATCAGTCCAGTATCCAAGGGGATCGCCAGCCGGGCTGTTCAGATCACCCGCGTTGCCGGCTCCCGCAACTGCCGCTGCAGTGCCAGCAGTATTGCCGGCTGCACCCGCGGCCAACGCAGTCGCCTGGCCGCACCGCCCGCCAGCGAAGCACCGCCGCTGACCACCCCGCCCACAGCGCTGCCTAGTGCCGCCGCCGTGAACAGCGTCGCCACCGCCCAAGCGAGGAAGCCATGCGCGGTGTCACGAAAGTACACCTCGTCGGTGTGTACCGCGACCCATCGTGTGCGCAGGCGCCCCGCGAGATAGCCGCCCATGCCGCTGGCCGCCAGCTGTGTGAAGGTGAGCCACGCGATCGCAGCGATCCCGAACGTCCCTGCCTCCACCCCGTCCCTCGCCCACGGCGAGACGGATGACAGACCGCGGCCGACGCCCAGCAAAAGCAGGATGAGCGACAAGGCCGCAGCGGCCGCGGCGCCTGCCAGGATGGAGGCCCAGGATACGGCGGAGGCGGTGCCGACGACGTCCGGAGCGTCAGGCCCATCGAAGGCGTCCACGCCTCTGAGCCGGGTGCGAGTTGGATCCAGGGTTGCCATACGAGTCGCCCTGTTCATGTTTTTGAGAAGGGCCAGGGGCCATCGACGCGCTTGCAGACCGGCACGCGATCGAAGGGAGGCGTCAAACGCATTGGCAACCCGCAGGCCCAAACCCCGGCGTACCCCCTAGAAGGCAGACAGCGAGGAGACACGCGAGCACACGCCCCCGCGAGCGCGCATCACCGAATTCACGGTTGCGACAACGTCGCGGGAACGCCGTCTGCCATTGAATGGCGTCATCTTCCGATGGCGTTCATCGCGTGGATGAGGGATGCCCACCCTTCCCCCACCGTCTCCCTACACCCAGCTTCTCAGCCAGGAACACGACAAATGCCGTCCACCTCCACCTCGCGCGCCACAGCGGCGCGAAAGTCTCCGGCCAAAAAGGCGTCACCGCGCACGCCCGACGCCGTGACGCTCTTGCGCGCGGATCACAAGAAGGTCGCCGATCTCTTCGTGCAGTTCGAGAAGTCGCGATCGGCCGCCAAGAAGAAGAGCCTCGTGGCACAGATCTGCCTCGAACTCACCGTGCACGCCCAGGTGGAGGAAGAAATCTTCTACCCCGAGGTTCAGGCCGCGCTCAAGGACATGGAGCTGATCCCCGAGGCCAAGGTCGAACACCAGAGCATCAAGGACCTGATTGCCGCCGTCCAGGGCGTGGAGCCCGATGGCGAGGACTACGACGCCAAGGTCAAGGTCATGAGCGAGTGGGTCAAGCATCACGTCAAGGAAGAACAGAACGAGATGTTCCCCAAGGCGAAGAAGTCCAGGCTCGACCTGGCGGAGCTGGGCGAGCGCATCCAGCAGCGCAAGGAAGAGTTGCTCGCGGCCCAGCACACCGCGCACTGAGCATCGAGTGCCAGCGGGGCGTTCGCTCGCCCGCTAGCGCGTGCGTCGCGAGTGCATCTTGGGCACAAGCAGCGCAGGATCCACCGGCTTGACCATGTGATGGTCGAATCCGGCTGCCGAGGACGCCTCCCGGTCCTGGCGTTGGCCGTAGCCGGTAACCGCGATGATTACCGCGTCCGACAGCCCTTCGATCGCCCGCAGCCGCGGCGCGAGTTCCAGCCCGGTGATGTCGGGCAGCCCGAGATCCAGAAGCATGACCTGGGGCAGGCTCGCACGGGCGATCGCGAGGGCTTCGGTCCCGTTGTGGGCCACCTTCACTTCGTGCCCTTCCAGACGCAGCAGCATCACCAAGGCTTCGGCGGCCTCCTCGTTGTCGTCAACAACGAGAACCCGCAACGGCTCCAGTGCGCCCGGACTGGTCGCAGGCGGCTCCTCCTCGACATGTGCCGACCGCTCCAGCGGCAGCGCCACGGTGACCGTGGTGCCCAGGCCAGGACCGGCGCTCGTGGCCGCCACGCTGCCCCCGTGGAGCTCCGCGATGCTCCGGACCAGTGTCAGCCCGATGCCCAGGCCGCCCTCGGAACGCGCCATCTGGCGCTCTCCCTGGACAAAAGGCTCGAACGCCTGCGTGAGCAGTTCCGCGCCCATCCCCATCCCGTTGTCGGACACCGTCAGAAGACCCAGACCGTGGGAGGCCTGCAGGGTGACCTCGATGCGGCCACCGTTGGGGGTGAACTTCGACGCGTTGGTCAGCAGATTGACGACCACCTGGGTGAGGCGGGTGGCATCTCCGCTGCCGGGCATGGGTCCGTCCGGAAGGTTCAGGCTGAGCACGTGGTCGTGGGCATCCAGCGTGGACTGCATCGACTCCACCGCCCGGCCGACGATCTCGTTCAGATCAATCGGGCCCGACTCCAGTCGGATCGTTCCGCTGGTCACGCGACTGACGTCGAGCAGGTCCTCGATGAGACGGGTCACATGCTGCACCTGACGCGTGGCCATATCGGCCGCCCAGCGTCCGCGATCGGTCAACGGATCGACCTTCAGGATGCTCAAGGCGTTGGACAGCGGCGCGAGCGGGTTGCGCAGCTCGTGCGACAGCATGGCGATGAACTCGGTCAGACGTCTGCTTTCCGCCTCCAGGCTCTCCGCGCGACGCCGCTCGGCCATGTCCTGGACGATGTGCACGAAACCGCGCACCGTCCCGTCGGCGCGCCTGGCCGACGTCGTGGCGATCTGCGCCCAGAACCTGGAGCCGTTGGCGCGCTGCAGCCAGCCTTCCCAGATGGCGCGGCCCTCCGGTCCCACGGCGCCGCCCTCCTGGAGTGACGCGATGCTGGCGAGCGCCGCGTCGGTCAGGCACGACACCGGGCGCCCCACCATCTCCGCCGCCGGGTAACCCAGCAACCGTTCACCTCCGGCGCTCCAGGTGCGGATCATTCCGCCACTGTCGACAAGGAACAGCGCAAGCTCGTGCGCACCGTCGACCAGTTGGCGCAGGCTCTCCTCGCGCTCGCGCAGCTGGCTCTCCTGCCGCTTGCGCTCGGACAGGTCGCGCGTGACCTTGGAATAGCCGAGCAACTCGCCCTGCTCGTCGCGGATCGCCGTGATGACCACGTTGGCCCAGATGCGGCGCCCGTCCTTGCGCAGCCGCCACCCTTCGTCCTCGAAGCGTCCTCGCACGCTGGCCCAGCGCAGTTCCTCCTCCGGCCACAAACTCGCGCGCGCCGCCTCGGGATAGAAGATGGAGAAGTGCTGCCCGATCGCTTCGGCCGCCGAGTAGCCCTTGATGCGTTCCGCACCTTGGTTCCAGGACGTGATGATGCCTTCGGGGTCGAGCTGGAAGATGGCGTAGTCCTGGACGCCTTCCACCAGCAGCCGCAGGCTGCGCTCACTGGCCTGCAGCGCCAGCTCATGCGCCCGACGCTCGGTCAGGTCGCGCGTCACCTTGGAGAACCCGAGCAGTTCGCCGGCGGGATCGCGGACCGCGGTGATGATGACGTTGGCCCAGAAATGCGAGCCGTCCTTGCGCACGCGCCAGCCTTCGTCCTCGAACCGCCCCTGCTCGCCGGCCACCTCGATCTCGTGCGCGGGCCACCCTCGGCTCAACGCCTCCCGCGTGTAAAAAATGGAGAAATGCCTGCCGATCACCTCGTCAGCCGCATACCCCTTGATGCGCTCAGCACCCGGGTTCCATGAGCAGATGAGCCCGTCGGGCGCGATGAGGAAGATCGCGTAGTCCTTGACGGACTCGATCAACCACTTGAACGCGGCGCCTTCCCCGTGTTCGAGAAGCTTGCTGACAGAAGACGTCGGGACTGGCATCGGCTACCCAATTTTGCGCGGCTGCGCAGGAAACGTCAGGAGGATAAGGGAGTCGCGGTCGCTGCGGCGCAAACGCTCGCGGCGATGTGCGGCCTCCGTGGTCGGACGTGTGCTCGGCCAGCGTGCGACCGAGGATGGTCGCGTCACCGATAGGCGACGCTGGCCAGTTGCCGCAAACGCCTGCCGGTCACCGGCTTGAGGATGAACTCGTCGAATCCGATGCAGTCCGCCAGGACGGGGTCCAGGTCATGCAGATCGCCGGTGAGGGCGACCAGGCACGTCCGGTGTTGCCCTTCCGCTCCGCGGATGCATGCGGCGGTCTCGAAGCCGTCCATGTCGGGCATCTGGATGTCCAGGATGATCAGGCGAGGTCGCAACGATTCGGCCAACTGGACCGCACGCCGGCCGTCATAGGCGGCACAGGCGTCGAAGCCCAGCGCTCCCAGCAGCGCGACAAGCGAGTCCGCCGCGTCGACGTTGTCGTCCACCACCAGGATCCTGCAATCCGATCGAGGCTCGTTCTTCATGCGTCACACCGGCAACTGCTGTGCCGTGCACCGCTGCGCGAGCGGCCGTCCTTCTAGCCTGCGTTGGCGTACGCCTTCATCCATTGCGCCTGCCCGTGATTCAACCGCATGCCCCACGGCTCGCGGGCACTGCAGCGCTTGGATCGGGGCGCATCGCTCCGACGCCAATCCACGGCGCCAATCCACGACGCCAAGCAACGACGCATGGTCGCATCGCTGACACCGAAATCGCCCGAGGCCGGGCGCCTTTCCGGGGCGACATGAGTCGGGACGGTCTCTACGCTGACCTCACTCGATCCTGCGCAACCGAGCTGATCGCCACAGGGTCGGGGCCGGGACTGGTCAAGGACAGCCACCCGACACCTTCCGTTGTTCCGACTGCGAATGCATCTGCCCCGACCTGAACCCAGAGCCTCGACACCATGAGCCTGCTCCTTACCACCCTCCTGCTCTCCTCGCTCGTTTTCCCCGGCTCCGCGGCGGCGTGCTGGAGCGAGGCGGCGCAGCGCTACCGCATTCCCGTCGCGTTGCTTCGCGCGATCGCGCAGGTGGAGTCCAACCTTGATCCCCGCGCCGTCAACCGATCGCATCTGGCGCGTACGGGCACTTACGACATCGGCCTCATGCAGGTCAACAGTTCCAACTTGAAGAGGCTCGAGCAGTACGGGTTCACCGAAGCATCGCTCCTGGACCCGTGCGTCAGCCTGAACCTCGGCGCCTGGCTGCTCGCCGAGCTTTTTTCTCGCCATGGTGTGACCTGGAACGCCGTCGGCGCCTACAACGCCTCTTGCACGCAACTTCAGGGTAGTGCCTGCAGGACAGCCCGGGCCCGGTATGCGTGGCGGGTGTACCGCCAATTGGTCACCTTGCGGGGAACGGCCCGAGCGGGAAAGTCTCAAGTGGCAGGCGACGCGGTGGTTGCGAGCTCCCTGACTCCCTCAAGGTCGCCCTCAGACCCGCCTGCGGATCCGCCTTCAGGCCTG
This sequence comes from Rubrivivax sp., assembly GCA_004210455.1. GTDB lineage: Bacteria > Pseudomonadota > Gammaproteobacteria > Burkholderiales > Burkholderiaceae_C > Roseateles. The sequence continues at coordinate 9,141 of SEFA01000056.1, forward strand.
CGTTCAAGGCCGTTCTCAGGGCCGCCTTCGCGGGTGCCTACCCGACTTCGGCGTGGGTCCATCCCGGCCGGCCACCTCGCACCCCGCCCTCGCCCCTCGAGCGCCCCCTGGCCGAAGCATCACCTGTTGCATCGGCTGCGACGAACCGAGCGATGTCCGACGACCGTCCGCAAAGCGCGCAGACAGGCCTTCATGGCGCTGACCAACGCCCGCCGCAATCGGCGCACGCCCACCGACGCAGACATCGCGGCGTTCAAGCCATTAGGCGTTTGGTGAAACGACGAGTCGCAAGAGCCCGGTAGCCCACCCCGCTCGAGAACCTAGCGGGCCGATGTCCTGGGTGTCGGTCGAACCAAGGTTGCCTGATCGGCGCAACTTCCTTCCGGAGAAATTCACATGAGCACGTCCACGCCATCGACCACCATCCACCACATCAGCTCGACGCGCCCGGACGAGCTTGGGGAAACGAGCGTCGCCCGCGCCCAGGCGAGCGCGCATGCGCCAACGAACACGTTCGCGTTCCGTCTCGCCCATAGCTCCCACGGCTTGCTCACCCTCATCGCCCTCACGCTGGTCGGTCTGGCGTTCGCCTTCCCCAGCCAGGCACTCGACCTGGTCGCCTTCACCGGGATCACCGGCCCTCTGACGTCCGCGCTCACGCAGATCTCCGCCTTGGGTCCGGGCATCAAGGCGCTGGTCGGCTTCGTGGGTTTCGTCGTCGCGCTGATCTCGCTCTCGGCGATGCGCAACTTCTCGTCGGTGCTCTTTTACGTCGGTCTGGCGATCTTCGCCGCGGTGGGGCTGGTCATCGCCGGCGCAATCATGGGCGCCGTGATCTGAGCGCCCTTTGTCGACCGCTTCATTCGCAGGCCCAAATCGTCCCCCTCTCCAGCGTCTCTCCAGCGTCTCTCGGAGGCCCCATGCGCACGGACACGTATATCCCGCGGCGACTCGATGACCAGTGGAAGATCGGCTTCTGGGACATCGATGTCGCCGCCCCGGTGCTCTTCATGTTCTTCGCGGGCTACCTCGCGGGCAGCAAGCTCGCCTTTGTCTGCTGCCTGGTCACGGGCGTGGGCCTGGCGCGGTGGATCTCCCGCATCAAGGCCGACAAGCATCCCGCCTTCGCGCTGCACTGGCTCTACTGGCACCTGCCCACCAATCCCGTCACGGCGCTGCGCGCGACGCCCGCGTCGCACCTGCGTCGCATGGTCGGATAGCCAGGAGCACCGGCATGGACTTCGAGCGATTCCAACTGGGCCTGCACGACCTGCAGCAGCGCAACCGCGGTCTGGCGTTCACAGTCGCCGCGCTGTGCGTGAGCCTGCTGGTCTCTCTGCTGGTCATCTTCACGCTGCTGGGAACGGTGCGCACGGTCGTGGTGCCGCCCTCGATCAACAAGTCGTTCTGGGTGACACGCGACAAAGCCTCCACAGAGCTGCTCGAACAGATGGGCAGCTTCATCGCCTGGCTGATCCTGGATGTCACGCCCAGTTCGATCGACTGGAAGAAGGACATACTGCTGGGCTACGTGGACCCGGCTGAATACGGCGGGCTCAAGACGCGCCAAGAGGTCGAGGCGGAGCGCCTCAAGCGCATCAATGCGGCCACGAGCTTTTCCCCGCAGCAACTGGTCGCCAGCGAGGCCAGCCAATCGCTGATCGTGCGGGGCCGGCTGCGCACCCTGGTCAACGGGTTCGAGACAGCCAGCGAGCTCAAGGCCTACCGGATCGAGTTCGCCTATGCGGGCGCCCGCATGCACGTGGCGACCTTCAAGGAGGTGCCCTATGCGGTCAAGTGACGCCCTCCGGCGCGCGGCGGCAGTCGGCGACGAAACCCACCGCGGCCACGATGGTGACGCGGTAATGGGTCGAGCGCACCAGCCATCCCTCCGCGCTTTGACGTCGTGGCTCGGCCTGGCTTGCCGGCCAACGCAGTGCCTGAGCACCCAGGCCCCAGTCGCGGTTGGGTCGTACGCGCCGGCTTGGCATCGCCGTGTCGGCGTTGCCGGGCCGTTGACCGGACCATCAATCAGACCATTCACCAGACCTTCAACCAGACCGTTGACCAGCCCTTGCACCAGACCCTGGATCAGGCTGTGGTCCAGCGTGTTATCCGGCGTGTTATCAGGCTTGTTACACGGCGTGATACCCGGCGTGTTGGCCGGGCTGTCGATCGGCGGGCCGGTTCACGCCCTGCAGGTGCTCGATGCCAGCGACGGCGTCTCCGTCGAGGGCGTGATTTCAATCAAGGAGCCCACCCGCATTCGCATCGAGGGCGCGGCGATCACCGACGTCGTGGGCAACATCCACACGAGCCACTGCGGCAACCCGACATCAGGCGCCACAGGCGCCGCACTGGCGTCGCCGCCCGGCATGGCACGGCTCGCGGTGCCCCTGGACCCTGCCGGAGAGGTCGTGCTGGAGTGCGACAGGGACCGGGGCGAGGTCTACATCCGCCCGGTCGGCGCCGGCGACAAGCCCATCAACCTGTTCGTGTCCTCCGCAGCGGCGACCTATACCCTGCTGCTTCGGCGTGCGGACGTCCCTGCGGACACCCTGCTGATCCGCGACAAGACGCCCAGAGGCCCTCGCTCGCACCGCGAAGGACCGGCCGCCGCCAGCGCCGCACCTGCCGGGACGGCCCCCCATCACGTCCGGGTCTTGAAGGCGATGCTCGTGGCAATGGCCTCCGACAGCGTCCCGCATGACATACGCGTGGAAGAGACGATGCGTCCCGTGAGGCTTTGGAGCGACACGAACTTCTCGCTGCAGCGCGTGTATGAAGGTCGCGGCCTGCTGGGTGAGCTCTACGTGCTGCAAAACAGCGGCGCTCAGACGCTCGATCTGGCGGAACAGCAATTCGACCGGCCGGACGGACCGCTCACCGGTGAGGTCGTTGGCGTGGCCATCGATCGATCCAGACTTGCACCGGGTCAGAGCACGCGTGTGTACGTGATTCGACGTGGAGGCACGCAATGACCCGTCGACCCACGTCTCAGTCTCCCGCCCGATACGCCTGGTCATCGGGGCGCGTGCTCGAGTGGCGTGAACGCGTCCGCGCGCGACTGGAGGCCCTGAGTCCGCGACAGCGCCAATACGCACTGCTCGCTGTGCTGCTCGCTGGCGGCATCGCGCTCCTGTGGGTGGTGTTCAGCCTGAGCAACCCGGCACAGGAAGCGCGGACCGTAGACGCCACGGCACAGGGAGGGACTAGCGTGACCAACGTCGGCGTCCTGCCGCCGGGAGCGCCGCTCAATCCCGTCGACCAGTGGGTCGGGACCGCCGGACGCAAGCTGGCGCAGTACGAGTCGGAGCGCGAGGAACAGGGCCGCCTGAACAAGGAACGGCAAAGCTTCGAGTCCCGCACGATGCAGCGGTTTGCGGAACTGGAGCAGCGCCTCACCTCCGCGCAGCAAGGAGCTGTCTCTTCGGCACCGGTGACGGCGTCTCCGTCCGTATCTCAGCCCGCGCAGCACGTTCAGCCGCTTCAGCCCCTTCAGCCGCTTCATCCCCTGCCGCCCGATGAATCTGCGCAACCTGCGCGGGCGCAGCAGTTCCCTCCGCCGCCGCAAACCCTGTCACCGCAACCACTCCCGCCGCGTCACGGGCCTCCCGCGCATCCACCGCAGTCCCCGTTCCCGCCGACATCATCGGTCGGCGCGACGCGCCCAGTCGCGCCATCGGCTGCCGCCCTGGGCTATCCCTCAGACATGCCGCCCGGCGTCCCCTCGGACGTGTCACCCGACATCCGTACAGACACGACATCCTTTGCGACGACCTCCAGCGCTCCGGTCATCTCGCGGGTGAGCGTGGGAGCGGAGCCAGCTCGAAGCACCGCGCGCGACGATGCCCTAGAGCAAGGGACCCCGCAGCCCAATCACGGGGACCCCGCCACGGCCAACGTCACGGGTTCATCCACCGTCGCTTCGCACGAGGCGCGCACCGTGGCCACCTTCCTGCCCGTCAGCTTCACGCGCGGCACGTTGCTGGGGGGACTCGACGCTCCGACAGGTGGGCAGTCGCAGTCCAATCCGCAACCCGTGCTGATCCAGCTCTCGGACAACAGCGTGTTGCCCAATCAGTTCCGCGGTGAGTACCGCGACTGTTTCGTTGTCGCGGCGGGCTACGGCGACATCAGCTCCGAGCGGGCCTACCTTCGCACTGAAAACCTGTCCTGCGTGCGGGCCGACGGCGCAACGCTTGAAGTTCGGATCCAGGGCACCGTCTACGGCGAAGACGGCAAGGTGGGGATGCGCGGTCGGCTGGTCACCAAACAGGGCCAGATGCTTGCCAACGCATTGTTGGCCGGCGTGGTCAGCGGCATCGGTCAAGGACTCTCCACCGCCAACACCAGCTACAGCTCCTCCCCGCTGGGAACCACCGCCAGCACCGACAGCAGCGCGGACGCCTACCGCGCCGGCATTGGCAGCGGCGTGGGCAAGGCGCTGGACAGGCTCGCGCAGTACTACATCAAGCTCGCGGAGAACACGTTCCCTGTTATCGAAGTGGACGCCGGCCGAGAGATCGATGTGGTCGTCACCAGAGGCGTGCGGATCGACGTCCCGATATCGGGCAATCCAAGTGTTCCTCCAAGTGTTCCTGCCACGCCGGATGTCAACGGCCGCACGTCAGTCAACGAGCCACGAGGTCCGCTCTCGCCTTCACGCCGGTTCCCTTCACCTGAAACACGTTATCTGGGGGCGATCCAAGATGAGCGCTACTAGATCTTCATCGGAATCGCGACGTTCCTGCGCGCCACGCTCTGCGTCGCGATCTGTCGCCTCCGCCATGGTCACCGCCATGGTCGCCGCCCTCGTCGTTGAGATCGCCGCATCGGTACTCGACGCGCCGTGCCTGGCCAGTCCGCCCAAGGCAAGCGCAGCCGTCCGCAGTGCGGGCACGCCAAGCTCGGGGGCCGTCCAGCCATCATCGACGAAGTCCCGTCTCGCTTCGAGCGCTCTGATGAACGCGCTCCGCAAGGCGCACCCGGGCACGCGATTCAGCGATGCCGTTCCAACCGAGGTTCCCGAACTCTACGAGGTCTGGATGAATGACACGGTCGCGTACGTGTCGTCGCGCAACCCGCGTTTCTTCGTTTTCGGGCGCCTCTTCGACACCCGCACGATGCGCGACGTGACCGCGCCTCGGCTGGCTCTGCAAGCGCAAGGCTGGTCTGGCCGGTCAGCCCGTGGCCCGGGCGAGGACATAGGCGGCGATCGCGATGGGCGCGACGTTGGCAGCGATGTCCATGGCAATGGGCGCAGCGTGGCGAGGAACGCCGCGGGCGACAACGACATCGACGGGATCGAAACACAGGACAAGGCGCCGTTCCTCGCAGTTCCCTTCCATCAGCTTCCGCTGACGGATGCCTTGCGCACCGTGCACGGCAATGGCGATCGGCAGCTCGCCGTCTTCAGCGATCCGGGCTGCGCGTACTGCCAGCAGTTGGAGCAAGAACTCGCCCGACTAGACAACGTTACGATCCATACCTTCATCGTGCCGTTCCAGGGCCATGCCCGCCCCGTCTCCATCTGGTGCGCAGCGGATCGAGAACGCGCGTGGCGCCAATGGATGCTGCAAGGGGATGCCACAGCGCAGAGTAGCGTGGCCAATTGCGCTCACCCCATCGAACGCAATCTGGCGTTGGCGCGCCGCTGGCAGGTCAATGCCACCCCCACCCTGATCTGGAACGACGGGCAACGGACGGTCGGCTTCGTCGCCCGGGAGGAGATCGAAGCGAGGTTGAAGGTGGCCTCGCCAATGCGCGTTCCCCCACCCGCGCCGGTCCCATTGTCGGAAACGTCGCCCGCTTCTCGCCGGGAAACATCATCTCTCTCGGCACCTATCTCCGCATCGGTTTCGGCGCCCCTCTCATCCCGCGTTCCTTCAGCCCAACCAGGGACCTCGCTCGAGGCTGTGCATTGGGCTGAGCGCCCTCGGTTGCAGGAGGACAAGCCATGAGGTGGCTTTCATGCGTTTCTTTGACCACGTGCTGGCCCGCGCCACAGACATGGCACGTGCTGCCGATCTACGCGTCGCGTCTGCTGGCGGTAGGCTCCACGAGCATGCTCGGCGCCTGCTTGAGCATGTCCGGTCTGGAAGGCGAGGCGAAGTACGCCTGCTCCGCGCCCCAGGGCGTGACCTGTCAATCGGTCTCTGGCACTTACGCCAATGCTTCGCGCAGTGGCGCAACACTTATCCGACCCACCTGGGCCTCGCCCGCGAACCAGGACAGGCCAGCCACCGAAAAGCCAGCCTTCGACAAGCCAGCCATCGACAAGACAGGCATCGAAACACGCGAGGCATGGGACAACGGCGCGCCAGGCAATGACCGAACCAACGGTGCTTGGCGCACGCAGCCCCGCGTGCTCAGGTTGTGGACCAAGGCCTGGGAAGACGCAGATGGCGATCTGTGGGCTCAAGGGTATGTGTACGTCCAGGTTTCCAATGGCGCGTGGCGCATCGATCACATTCGCCAGCTGACCCGCGATCGCTTTGCGCGCCTACGCCCGCCCAGCCCAGCGTCGTCGCCGACGACGGAAGCCGACCCGGCGCCGCCCGCCGCGCTGTTTGAGCGATTGCCACAGTCGCAGCGGACGGAACGCCCCGGACGCCCCGAACGACGCGTACAACCCGTACGACCCGAACTCCCGGCCGATGCGGATCGTGTGGATGGCGTCGCGCCGGACCCGGCGATCCCCTTCCACCGTACAGCCCGACCGACGCCAGCGCCATTTTCATCCCCGTTTCAGTCGCCCGAGGGACGCCAAGTTCCTCGTTCCAAGTGAGGCGTCCCATGCCGCTCGCGATCCCGCTCCACGCCCAGTGTGCAGTCACCACCCGACCGGACGGCTCGGATGGGGCAGCAAAAGACGAACTTATCGAAGAGCCGTCTGTAGCACCCGCTGAAGCAGATGCCGAACCGACCGTCGACACGACCTCCGACACGACTTGTGAGCCGTCGGTGGAAGCGTCGGTGGAAAGGTCGTCTGAAACGCTGGCGGACACATCGGCCACAGCATCGAACGAAGCGTCTGCCCAGTCAGCCGTCAGTGGATCGCCCCGCCGCGTCGGCGCGTCGCCTCTGCGAGCACGCATGGCTCGCCGCCACTCAACGGAGTCGCCGTCTGAACAGTTCGCCAATTGGCTACCCTACTCCGCCTACATCGCTCAGGAACAGCTCTTCGTCAATCGCGACGGCCTGGCCTTCCTGCTTGAGATCACCCCGCAGTCGGGGGCGGACGAGCGCATGACGGAGGTCCTGGTGTCCCTGTATGCCAACTGTCCGACCGACACGGGCATCCAGTTCCACCTGTTCGCCTCACCCCACGTGCGCAACCGGCTGCGCGACTACACCAACCTGCGCGTCGAGGACGAGGACCAGATCGCGCGCTCGCGCGCGACCGGTCACCCCGTGCCCCACCAGAACCTGTTCCGACGCCTTGCCCGGCAACGCGTCAGTCACCTGTTGCGCGGCACTCAGCAGTCCCTGACCAGCGGCTTTCATTACACGCTGCGTGACTTCCGCCTGCTGCTGAGCGTCACCGTGTCGGGGAGCGCACAGGATCTGAGCCGACGCGACGCGCTGCTCGCTTTGCGAGACTCCATGCGAGCGACGCTGCGGTCGGCGCTGCTGCCCAGCAGGGTCTGCGACGCCGCGGACCTCATCAATTGGTGCGCTCTGTTCACCAACCCCGACCGCATCGCCCACTCGGACGAGCCGGACCTGAACTACGACGATGACCGGTGGTTGCACTACGACGACGGTCGGGAGATCCGCGACCAGATCGTCGACTTCGACACCATCCAGGACGCCAACGCCAACGGGCTGACGCTCTGGAAGGAAGACATTCCTCAGCTGCTGGAGTCCAGGTTCTACTCCGTCAAGAGTTTCCCCGAGCACTTCGCGCTGTGGCAGATGGGGTCGCTCATCGGCGACGTGATGCAGCCCGCGCTGCAATACACGGCCCCGTTTCTCATCACGTTGGGCGTGCAGGTGCTGGACCCAAACGCCACCAAGGCCACCGTTACCGCCAACCACCTGCGCGCCACCCAGAACGCCAAGTCCAAGATGGCCGACGTCATGCCCGACGTGCGCAAGAAGCTTGACGACTGGGCCGCCGCCGCCGAGGCGATCGACACGGGCGGCAGTCTCGTCAGCATGTACATGCAATTGGCGATCTTCACATCACCGCAGCGCGCGACGGCGGCGCACGAGGCCGCCAATGCCATCTGGCGCGCACGCGGGTTCCAGCTCAACGCCGATGCCTACATGCATCGGCAGGCCCTGCTCGCGAGCCTGCCGATGACGCTGACGCCGCGCTTCCACAAGGACCTGGTCAAGATGCGCCGCGTGACGCGCAAGACGATGGCCAATGCCATCCACATGGCACCCTTGATTGCCGAGTGGCGCGGCACCCCGACACCCGTTCTTGTTTTCGGCGGGCGGCGAGGCCAGTTGATGACGCTGGATCTGTACGACAACGACCTGGGCAACTACAACTTCGCCATCATCGGCGCACCGGGCTCGGGCAAGTCCGTGCTGATGAACGAGCTCGCGTGGTCCTACCGCGCCGTGGGCGCCAAAGTCTGGATGCTCGACCTGGGTCGCAGCTTCGAAAAACTGTGCCGCAAGGCCGGCGGAACGTACATCGAATTCCGGCCGGACGTGGACCTCTGCCTGAACCCGTTCTCCGTGGTCCGGGACATCCACGAAGACCTGGACATGCTGGTGCCAGGCATCGCCAAGATGGCGTCGATGCAGAGCACGCTGGACGAGGTCCAGTACAAGGCCATCTCCGCAATGGTGCTCAAGCTATGGCGTGAGTACGGACGCGACCTCACGATCACCGGCCTGCGCGATGCGTTTCGCGAAGGCACGCTCGCGGAGCTGGGCGTCGTCAACGACCAGCGCATCAAGGACCTGGCCATCATGCTCAACCCGTACGCCAAGGGTGGCCAGTACGAGCGGTTCTTCGAAGGTCGGGCCAACGTCGATTTCTCCAACGACTTCATCGTGATCGAGAACGAGGAGCTCAAGCGTCGACCCGACCTGCACGCGGTGGTCAACATCTTGCTGCTGCACCAGATCACCGGAGAGATGTACCTGACGCGAAACCGGCGCAAGGTCCTCTTCATCGACGAGCTCAAGCAGCAGCTCGGCGACATTGGCGCCGACGACCCCGTCAAGGCCGCCGTGGTCGAGGAAGCGGCGCGGCGCGCGCGCAAGTATGGCGGCGCTCTGGGCACGGCCACGCAAAGCGCGGACGACTACTACGGGTCCGCCCAGATGGAGGCGGCGTTCAACTGCTCGGACTGGGTATTCCTGCTCCGCCAGAAACCCGAGTCGATCGAGATGCTCGACCGCAAGGGGCGACTGGCGATGGACGAGCCCAAGAAGCGACTGCTGCATTCCCTGCGCACCGAGGCCGGCGCGTTCTCGGAGCTGTATGTGTCCTCGCCCGTCGGCGAGGGTGTGGCTCGCAACATCCTCGATCCGGCCACTCATCTGCTGTTCTCCAACAAGCTCGATGACAACGCGCCACTGGACGCGCTACGTGCACAGGGGCTGTCGATCGACGAGGCGATCACTTCGCTGCTGCGCCAGCGGGGGCATGCGCTATGACCCGGCCAGACCTCGGCGGCCTCGTCAGCGCGGCGCGCCAGTTCGGTCTTGCGTCTCTCGCATCGTGCGTGGTGTGCGTGGTCGCGCTGGCAACCTATGACCGACGTGTACTGCGACCGGCGATGACGGTTGGCGTCGTTGACATTGCCGAGGTCTACCGGGCCAAGGAAGCCGAGTTCGCGCTCCTGCTCACTCGCGCGAGCGCCGATGAGGATCGCGAGAAGGCATTGGCCATGGCGCGGGCCTTTGCTCGTCGCCTGCCCATTGCGCTGGAAGAGCTGCACAAGGAATGCGGCTGTCTGGTGTTGGTGAAATCGGCGGTCGCCGGCGCACCGCATCCGCGCGACCTGACCCCGCTGCTGCGGCAGAAGGTGCAATTGCCATGAACAGCGGGGGCAACGAGCGCTACGAGCGCGACCTGCAAGTCGGGCCCACGAGTCACGCGGCCGTCCTCAAACAACGGCTGCTGCACCCGCGGCAGCGTCACATGAAGCTGCTGGCGCGACTCGTGCGCCGGCTCCCGTATCGGCTGAGTCAGCGTCAAGTGCAGCGTCATCTGCAAGGTCATCTCCGGGGTCACGTGCATCGCTTTTTGCAGCGTCACGCGCACTCAGCGCGCGAGCTCCTGCGGATCTCACAACGGCGTTGGTATCTGGTGGCACCGGTGTTGATCATCTGGGCATTGGCCTACCTGCGCCTGTTCCTTGATCCGACGCCTCGCCTGCCCGTGCTGTTCAACTGGACGCCGAGCCTGCCTTATCACGTCGCGTGGGTGCGCCGGAGCGCGCGTATTCCCATCCGTGGCGACTTCATCGTGTTCGCGTTCGCCGGTGGTGAATGGTCGGCGCGCGACGCTCGACGGTCGGCGGACGATCGCGGTGCTCAACGCGGCCAGGGTGACCTAGGCGCTAAGGGCGACTTTGGTGCCGTGGGCGACCTGGGCGACCAAGGCGATCAGAGCGATCGAAGCGACACACCTGGTCAACCAAGAGATCGCTATCCCGGCCTGCACGGCCAGCCCTTCTTCAAGCGCGTGGTTGGTGTGCCCGGCGACCTGATTACGGTGCAGGACCGTCTGGTGCTTGTCAACGGCGAGCCGATGGGGATTGCCAAGACGCGCACGCACGATCGGCGACCGCTGACGCCTATTGCGCCGCAGGTCATTCCCCAGGGTCAGTTCTTTGTGCATGGAGCCAGTGACGACAGCTTCGATTCGCGTTACCGCGAGAGCGGCTTGGTGAAGCAGGAGCAGGTCGTGGCGCTGGTCCAACCGCTGTTCTAGGGAGCAGCCGCATGCGTACGCACCACTCGCCCCTCGACAACCGCTTCGTCCGCCGCATTCGCGGGATGCGTTGGGGACGTGCCTTGCGCAAGCTGCTCAGCCTTCTCAACGTCATGGCCGGAGCGACCTGCCGTCGTTTACCTCGCTTGCGCCCGCTTCTCGTTGCCGGCGCGGCAATAACGGCAATCGCAGCCATCGCCGTTGCCACCGCGCTGGCGACGCGGCTCGTTCTTGTGCTCCTTGGGATCTTCGGTCTGATGAGTGACGCCAACGCGCAGACCAGCCCGGCTTCCGGCCCCATCTCTTTGAGCGCGTCGATGCCGCCCTTGTCGACCGAAGGTACATCGCGGGACGTCGATGTCATGTCGCTGTCCGATTACCTCGGCCTGCTCCGACAAATTTCCCCGGCGGCAGAGACCGGCGCCCGCGACTACCTCGCGGCCTTCTTGCTGCGATGCGGTCGGGAGATGACCACGGCAGAACTGCATCGTTCGTTGGCCGGCGCGACCGGCGACCCAGTCCTGATGGCGCACCTGCGCGCCGCGCAACTTCGGGAGCCGGGCATGCGCCAGCAACTTGCGCGCCTTCTGCGCTGCCCGACGGGAGTGGCCCGATGAAACCCGATCCGCGGTTGCATGCGCCGGCGTTTGGCGAAGCGCTTCACGCGCCGCAGAAGAAGCCAAGTGGCAAGAGCACGAACGCGGGCATGGCCCTGCTCGAGCCCGTCGTCGCGCGGGTCATCGCACTCGTCTTCGATCTTTTCTGCGGCCTGGCGTTCGCCCTTGGATTCGCGGCGGCTATCGACGCAATGCGACCTCGCGGCACCGCAAACCTGCTCATGACCTCCGCCTCGGCAGCGGATCTTGGCACCTTGGGCCCAACGTACCCGATCACGGAGCCGCATCTGCTTCAGATGATCGAACAACGCTTGAAGGAGGCTGCGCGTACCGGCGAGCTGGCGCGGATCGAGGCTCAGGCACAACGGCGCGGCGCGGAGGCGGTGCGTCATCCCCCTCCCGTACCTGGCGTGGTGACCACTCGCGTGCCGCGAACCTTCTTCTTCGATCCAACGCTAGTTCTGGACCGCAATGTGCTCGGACCGCGGGGCGAACTGCTGTTCGCCGCTGGGACGAAAAAGAATCCACTCGAAGTGATCTCGCTGAGCCGCGCGCTGCTCTTCTTCGACGGGCGGGACGCCCGCCAGGTGCGTCAGGCGCGCGCAATCGTCGCTCAACACGGAGGGCGCGTGAAGCCGATCCTGACGGCGGGGTCCTACCTGGCGCTCATGCAAAGCTGGCGCACGCCAATCTATTACGACCAAGGCGGCTCGCTCTCGCGCCGACTCGGCATCCGGCAGGTGCCGGCTCGCGTCACGCAAGAGGGTCAGCGCTTGCGTATCGAAGAACTGGAGGTCCTTCCATGACATGGCCGTCCCACTGTCCCGGCGGATCACGTTGGCTTGGAGGACTGGCCCCTCGATCCACGGTTCGATCCGCGGTTCGATCCACCGTTCGATCATGCGTGCGATCGGCCGCGCGATCGGGCGTGCGATCCAGCGCACGAATTCCCGAACAGTTGCCCGAGCAGTTGCTGGCGCAGTCGCCCGCGCAGTCGTCCGCGCAGTGTCATACACCCTTGCCCACGCGACCTGACCGTGCGGCGCGCGTCGTGCGGACTGCGGCGATGCTGCTTCTGCAGCGCGTCAAGCCATCGCCTGCGCTGATCTCAAGTCGAATCTTCACCCGGAGCATCGTCGAATCAACACAGCTGCGGGCGGCGGCGATCTGCGTGTTGCTCTCGGTGCTCACCACACTCTTGCCCATGGCTGCGGCGCGCGCCGCAGGCATCGGCACCTGCACCGGGCGGTTCCCGAATCCGATCACCGACATCTGCTGGAGCTGCATCCTGCCCATCAGCATCGGCGGCGTGCGGATCGGCAACCTCGGCGATCAGGAAGACATCGACAACCCCTCGACGCCGGTGTGCAGCTGCGGCACCAATCCGACCATCGGTCTCACGGCGGGCTTCTGGGAGCCGGCCCGGCACGTCGAGGCGGTGCGCAAGCCCTTCTGCCTGGTGTCTCTCGGTGGGCTCGATCTGGATCCGGGACTGCCGGCACCCGAAGGGGCGCGCTTCACGCACTCGGAAGGAGACGGGGACGGGGGCTCGTTCTATCAGGCGCACTTCTACGTGAATCCCGTCCTGTATTACCTCGAAGCCGTCGCCGACTTTCCCTGTCTCGAGCGTGGCTCGTTCGATCTGGCCTACCTCACGGAAGTCGATCCCTTGTGGGGCGACGACGAGCTCACCCTCATCCTCAACCCGGACGCCGTGCTTTTCGCCAACCCGGTCAGCGTCGCGGCTTGTGCGGCGGACTGCGTCGCCGCGACGGCGGGGTTTGGCATCTCGGAGCTCTTCTGGTGCGCGGGGTGCCAGGGTGGGCTGTACCCGATGAACGGACACGTGCCCTACCACCTCGGCGGTGTGCGGACCGCCGCGCTGATGGCGCAACGCCTCACCGCCAAGATGCATCGCGAGCTGCTCGCGTGGGGTTGGCATGGGCGGCGCGGGCTGTGCGGTCCGTATTTCGAGCCCGTCATGGACAAGCGCGCCTACAAGACTCAACTCACCTACCCCATCCCCAACACGAGCAAGGAAGCGGGCAGATGCTGTCAGCCATTCGGACGCACGACGGTGCTGTGGGGAGCCGGCAAGGAGTACCCCGTGCGCGGCGAGGACTTCGCCTTCATGCTGTTTCGAAAGAGGAACTGCTGTGCCGGCTACTGAGCTCATTGCCGGGCCTCTCCGTCGATCGGCCTGGGTGGCCACGCTCGCCATCATTGCCTTGCCGGTCGCGCTACCGGTCGCATTACCGGTCGCGTTGGCGGTCGGACTGCCTGAGTCTCGCGCAGCCGACGCGCAGACGCTGACCGCCGGTCTGGCCCTGAGCGCACCGACCGCGGGGCTCGCCGTGAATGAGAGTCGCGCGAGCGTGCATCCCCCCATCGGTCACGGGGACCACCTGCGAACGCAGCGAGACACTCAGAGGCCCACGCAGGCGCCGCGCGTGGACGCCCTTCCCGTGCCGAACGACCGCACGCCGCTCGATCTGGAGGCGATCGCGCGAGGTTATTCGGCGCAGACCGATGGACGCGTCACCCTGGGCGCTGCAACAGGACCGGGGCTGCTGGTATTCGTGAGCCTGTCCATGCCGCGCCCCAGCCTGGAGAGACTGCTCGACCAAGCGGCTCGGGCGCATGCAACCGTCGTGCTGCGGGGTTTGGTGAACGGCTCGCTGCGCAACACCGTCGAGACTGTTCAGCCGCTCCTGGGCGCGAGACAGGGTGCCCTTCAGATCGATCCGCAGGCGTTTGACCGCTTCGACGTCCAGCGCGTGCCCAGCTTCGTGCTCGTCCGCGACGGCGCCCGACCGCAGTCCTGCGCGAGTGGAACGTGCGCACCTGCGTCAGATTTCGTGCGCGTGGCCGGCGACGTCACGCTCGACTACGCGCTGATGCACATGCGTCAGACACCGCCCGGGTTCCGCCGCGATGTGCAGGTGTTCCTCCAACGCCTCTACGCAAGAGATGCCCTGGGCGACACCACCCCGAACGGCTATGGACCGAGCGGGGGCGCCGGCCACGCGCCCCGTCGTGACGAACCCAGGCACTGAGTCACCGACTCACCGAGTCACCGAGTCACCGAGTCACTGAGTCACTGAGTAACTGAGTCAACTGAGTCAACTGAGACAGCCATGAGACGGCACGGAGACACGCCATGTCCATCCCCCATCGCATCTTGGTTTGGCTGACCGCGCTCGCCGTGGCGACCGGTTCGCCCGTGCACAAGGCCGACGCCGCCGACGTCGCCCAAGCGCACGGCGAAGGCACGGCCGCCGGCCAAGCGGCCAACCCGCTCGTGCGCGGCAGGATCAACACGCCAAACGCCTCTGCACTTGTCCCGGGCTACACCACGGCACCGCCCGAACGCCGCTACTACGGCCAACCCAGCCTCTCGGGCGCGGCGGACGCGCAGTTCACCGCATGCCGGTCGCTTCCCCGCGATCCGGTCTGCCAGGCGCTTCTCGGGGCGCAGGCATCCGCCAACACGCCGCGCGAACCTGTCTCGGTAAATGACCCCGCGGTGCTCGATGCGCGACGTGTCATCGGCGATCCGTCCTCGCAGCTCGGAGACATCGCAAGCTACTACAGCGGCTGCGCGGCCGGCAGCTGTCCTGCCAACGTGTTCTGCCTGGACGGCAACTGCTTTGACACCAACCACGCCGGGGACGCGGACTTCGCCCGCGCCATGTCGCTCATGGAAGCCGCGCGCGAGGCGGGCGTCTACCTGGACGCGGCGACGCTGCAGGTGTTCCAAGGCGAGGCGAGTCGATGCCGCGACCGGCTGCTCAAGAATTGCTGCCATGAGGACTCCGCCGGTGCGGGCATGAGCAATCAGAGCATGTTCGGTGTCGGCTCTCGTCTCGTGTACGACGTGCTGATGAACGCCAACAACCGGCAGTTCCTTTACCAGGGCATGCAGGCGCTGCTGATGGGCGGCGGATTCTCCGGCACGTTCACGACCTATGGCGTCACCGTCGCCGTCAACGGCGCGGCGCTCCCCGCCGGCTCGGCCGTGCTGTATTCGGGACAGAGTGTCGTGGTCGCCTTCGATCCTTGGAGTCTGGCGATCGCGGTCGTGATCTACATCGTCATGTCGATGATGTCGTGCGACGAGGAAGAGGGAAAGCTTGCGATGAAGGAAGGCGCCCGGCTCTGCCACGCCGTCGGTACGTACTGCTCCTCCTGCATCCGGGTGCTCGGACACTGCGTTTCCTGCACCACCCACACGACGAAGAAGTGCTGCTTCAATTCGTCGCTCGCGCGACTCATCAACGAGCAGGGGCGCGCCCAGCTGCGAAAGGGCTGGGGTTCCGCCCAGAAGCCTGACTGTTCGGGGTTCTCGGTCGCGCAACTCCAGCGGATGGACTTCTCGAAGATCGATCTCACCGAGTTCTACGCGTCCATCGTGCCGCGCCTGCCCGATGCCGCTGCGATCCAGACCCGCAACGCCACGCAGGCGCCGCGCTGCTATTTTGGCGAAGGCAAATGCGAATGACCCGCCCTGCAGCGCTGCACATCCGGAGCACCTCCTCGGCGCTCCCGAGCCCGGCCATAACGCGCCGTCCGTGGGCACGGGGGGCCTCCATCGCAACGGACGCTACAGCCGCCGCGGACTTCGCTGACTCGAGACCCTGCAGCCCTGCGCTGCGCGTGCGGCGCTTACTGCGCATGTTGTTCGTGGCCGCCGCGCTCTGCAGCGCCACTTGCCAAGCGGAAGACTTGGCGCGAACACCCGTGAACGATGCCCGACCGCTCCTGATCGCAGCGCTCGCCGCTGAGGATGGACACGCGCACGGCGTGTTGAAGAACGACGTGGCCGACGCGATCACGCGACGTTTCGAAGCCACCAGTCCCATCTACATCGATGTGACGACCCAGCGCCGTTATCAGCAAGCCGGTTGCGCACGGCTGAGCGTCGTGTTCTGGCAGGACGGCGTGAAACTCCCCGGTCAAGCGGCCGCCCGACGCCAGACCATCGAGTTCGCCTTGAACTACTGCCTCGACGGTTTGCCGCCCAAGGCACTGCGCTAGGAATTCGCATGCGCCGCGCTGCCCTCACCTGCATGGTCCTGGTCGCGCTGCTGTCCTCGCAGTTGTGGCACTCGTCGCAGTCCCCGCACTCCTCTCACTCCTCGCACTCCTCGCAGTCGTTTCAGCCGTTCATCGCGGCGTCACTCGCGCAGACGCCTGCGCCGCCCGACGCGGCACGCGCAACATCGCGCGCGGAAGAAAGCGTTGCCGCGCCTCGGCCCGCCCGCGTCGTTGGCCCGCCGGCCACGGCGTACTGGGATGACACCTGGCGGGGCTGGCATTTCTATGAGGAGCCGGAGCCCGAACTGTCGGCTGAGGACCTCGCCCGAAGGCGCAGGGCGCGTTCCGCAGCCGCGCCTCGCCCTCCCGCGTCCTCAGCCTCTGCGCCTGAGAACGTCCGCGCGCCCGAACTGGTGGAGTTCGAGCAGCTGCAAAAGACGCTGGAAGAGTTCCGCAACATCGCCATCATGCGTCCGACCGAGGCCAATGTGCGCCGCTACATGGCGTTCGAGGCCAGTGTCGTGGCCCGCGCGTCCTACTTCGCGGACGTGGCGCAGCGCGTAGCTTGGTCCACACCGGAGCTCGACCCCTCAGTCCATGGCAGACCGTTGAACGCCAAGGCGCTGGAGGTGTTTGAGCAGCGTCAGCGCGATGAGCGCTCAAGCACAGCCGCCGCGCTGGGGCGCGACCACGTGCTGTTCTTCTTCTTCCGATCGGACTGCCCGTATTGCCACGCCTTCGCGCCGACATTGCGAGCGTTCGAGGAACGCCACGGACTGCAGGTCGTACCGGTCAGCCTCGACGGAGGGCCGCTCCCGTCGTTCCCCAGCGTTCGAAAGGACAACGGCATTGCCAGCGCCCTGAACGTGACCCGGGTGCCTGCCGTGTTCCTCGCCCAGCCCTTCAGCGGCACGATCACGCCGATCGGTTTTGGCGTGCTCTCCGAATCGCAACTGCTCGAGCGCATCGCCACCGTGTCGACACCCGAGTCGCATGCGATGTTGCCGGGCGCGACGCGGCGCCTGGCGCTGCCCTAGGAGAACCCTGTGAGATTGCCGACAAACAAGCGTCCTGTGCACGGCAGCGGTCGCGAGACGGGCCACTCACTTCAGCGCCGTCCAGTTCCGCTCCGCGCGGTGCACCGGCGCCCCGTCGCTCGGCGTTGGCTCGTCGTGCCTTCGCTCCTGTGTCTCGCAAGCCTGCTCATCGGCATGCCCAGCCGGGCTGGGGACCTCAACGCGGAGGTCAACACCATGTTCAACCAGCTCGGCGTCATCGGCAACTACACCGCCCCCGGCGCGTTTCGAGGGCAGGCCTACAACACCTACACCGGGGGCAGCCTAGTGATGCGGTCTCCCAACAAGGTGTATCAGCTCGCGGCCATCCAGTTCCCCAGCGCCAAGGCCGGTTGTGGGGGGATCGACATCTTCGGCGGCTCGTTCTCCCACATCTCCGCCGAGGAGTTCAAGAACATGCTGCGCAACATCACGGCGGCGCTGCCGGGCATCGCCTTCCAACTCGCGCTCGAGTCAGTTTCTCCGCTGCTGGGCGGACTGACGAAGTGGGCCAAGGGCCTGGAGACCTGGATCAACAACGCGCGCATCAACTCCTGCGAAACCGCCAAGGCCATCGTCAGCACGGCGGCGGAGGCCGCCGGCTACAGCTCACAGGAGAGCTGCGCTGATCTGGCCATCGAGCTGGGCATGGAAAGCGACCGGGACGCGGCCCGGCGCAGATGCAAGTCCGACCGGCCAGGCGTTCTCGGCGCGGCCCGCGGCTCCCCTGATGCAGGCCTGAGGAACCGTGCTCCCTTCGTCGGCAACCTGACCTGGAGGGCGCTGCAGCACGCCGGCGCATTCCTGGACGACCAGGAACGCGAACTCATCATGAGCATGGTCGGGACCGTCATCTACTACCCGGAGGAATCAGGGCGAGATCCTGATCCCATCCCGCCGACACTGACCTCGATCAGTCAGCTGCTGTACGGTCAGGCCGCTGGGTCAGGTAGCGAAGTGATCCAGCACCTGCTGCGATGCAACGACTACGTGAGCTGCGACGCGGTCTCCGTCAACACCGCCTATGCCCACGTGCCCTTCACCGCGCGTGTGGAGAGCCTGATGCGCTCGATCGCCGACAAGATCGCCACGCGCGCGCCCATCCCGAACAACTCACCCGAAGTCGGCTTCGTGAACCAGACGACGGAACCTGTCTACAAGATGCTGTCGATCGGCGCCAGCATTCCCGGCTCCGGCTTGGCCGAGAGCCTCATCCATCAGTACCGCGACGTCATCGCCGTGGACTACGCCTACGTGTTCCTCGAACGCAACCTGCGGCTCGGCCTGGCCGCCCTCGACAAGGATTACACGTTGCAGCAGCCCCAGCGCGAGCAGGCCACGCGCGTGCGCCAACGGGCGCAGGCCATGCTGCAGCAACTCTCGCAGGAAAAGGGACTGCTCTACCAGAAGGTGGGGTCGTTCAGAGCAGTGTCCAGCCATATGGAGCAGCTCGAACGCCAGCTGCGTTCGAGCATGCCGCAGAGCGTGGCGGACATGCTGGGTCAGCAAGCCGCGTCCCTCTCTCGCTGACACACGAGCCACATCCTGCGGCGGGCGAGACAAGTTCGGCGGGCGACCACTGCTCGAACTGTGACCACCGCGGCAACTGCGAGGGGCCGGATACCGCAAGTACGGACTCTCCGGGAGAACTTCATGTGGGAGATCTACGCCTACCAGAACGCCGACAGCCTGTTCGGCATCTTCAACGCCTCGGCGGCCATCCACGCCTCGGGCGAGTACGCCAGCGCCGCCGCAGCCGTTGCCTTCTGCGGCTTTGTTGCCGCATTACTCTCCTACGCGTTTGCGCCCGAAAAGCTTCAAGGGTGGCGATGGCTGGCGTCCGTCACCCTTGTCTTTGGCCTCCTGATCGTTCCCAAGGTGAGCGTGGGCATCCTCGACAAGACCGGCGGCGCGCCAGTGAAGGTGGTGGACAACGTGCCCTTCGGCGTGGCGCTCCTCGGCAGCATCACCAGCACCATCGGACACACGCTGACCGGCCTGTTCGAGACGGCGTTCCAGTACCTGCCGGGCGGCGCCGCACAGCCAGGCGAGCTCAGCTACGAGCAGCACGGACTGATGTTCGGAAACCGGCTCGTGCGTGAGACCGCCGACGTCGTGTTTCAGGACCCCGCCTTTCGCGTCGACCTGATCAACTTCATCCACAACTGCACCACCTACGATCTCATTGACGGCACGCTGGATCCTGCGACTTTCTCGGCGTCGAGCGATGTCTGGCCGCTGATGGCCAGCCCCAATCCCGCGCGCTTCACCACGGTCACGACGTCGGCGCAAAACCCCGGGGGAAACAGCGGCGGAAACAGCGGCGGAAACGGCGGCAAAAATGGCGGCGAAGACGGCAGCGTCCTCATCGGAGCCGCGGTCGGAGTGGGGAGTGCCGTGGGCATCGACACCTGCCCCGACGTCTACCAGAACCTTCAGGCGCGACTGCCAGCGCAGCTCGTGCGCATCCAGGGCCGCCTGGCGTTCCAGCTCAATCCGACGCTTCCCCGCGCCGCCGCCGCCAGCGTCATCGCCAGCCAGATCCAGCAGGCCTACCTCAGGAACAGCATTGCGGACGCCTCCGCCGGCGCCGCGGACATCGTTCGCCAGAACGCGATGCTCAATGTCATCCAGGACGCCGGAAAGATGGTGGGGCAGAAGGTCAACGATCCCGCCGCGATGGTTCTTGCGGTCGGCCGGGCGCAGGCCGTGGCTCAGCAGAACGCGTCCTGGCTCAACTACGGCAAGGTGGCCGAACAGGCCCTGCCCGTGTTTCGCAACGTCGTCGAAGCGATGGCCTACGCGATATTCCCGCTCTTCGTACTGCTGCTCCTGATGACCAGCGGTCGAGAGACGATGCTGGCGTTCAAGGGTTATGCAGGACTCCTGATCTGGATCCAGCTGTGGCCCCCGCTGTACGCCATCCTGAACTACATGGCCTCGACCTACGCCGCCTACGACCTCGCCGCGGCATCAGACCTGGGCACCGGCGCCAAGGCCCTGTCGCTGCAGACCGCCTCCAGCATTTACGCCCGAGCGATCTCCGGCGAGGCCGTGGTGGGTTACCTCTCGCTCAGCATCCCGTTCATCGCCTGGGCTTCGCTCAAGCGCATGGAGACCGTGGGGACCGCCCTGGTGGGTGGACTCTCCGGCCTGCAGGCCGCGCTGACCGGGTCGACCGCTTCCGCAGCGCTGGGCAACACGTCGATGGGCAACGTAGCCATGGACCAGATGCAGCTCTCACCCAACCGGTCCTCGGCGTTCATGGGCCGCTGGCAGGACGATCTCAGCGGCGACTCCTTCACCGCCGGCGTGCTCGGCGGACGTACGGCCGTGAGCCTGCTGCGCAATCAGGGGTACGCCTCGCGCGTCGTGTCCATGCGAGTCTCCGAACAGGATGTCCGCGATGCAAACCGACAAGTGGCGGCCGCGCGAAGCGAATCGGTCGCCGCGCACAGCGAGCGTTCGAGCGTCCTTGCCGAATCCTTCACCAAGGGCGTGAGCACGCTGCGCGCAAGCCGCAGCGCCCATGGCACCACCAGTAGCGAATTCGAGCAGTTCGGTGAGAACCTCAACCGGCTTGACCAGATCAGCAAAAGCGTCTCGGAGGCGACCGGATTCACGCAGGCCCAGGCCGCCCGCATCGCCCTCGGCGCAGCGGCGCGCCTGGGCGTGAGCAGCCCTGTGGCCGGACTTCAAGGGCACGTCTCAGCGGACAAGAGCTACGTCTCCAACCTGTCCAAGGCGGAACAGCAGGTCGTCGCCGCGATGACTCAGGATCAGCTGTCCGAATTCAAGCAGTTCGGCGATCGGATCTCGCGGGACCGGTCCTATGCAAGCCTCGTGTCCTCCGATGCAAAGGAGGCACAGGACCTTTCCGCCCGCCTGTCGTCCTCCGCCGCGCGCTCGGAGCGCGCCGACGCGAGCCTCGTGCACAGCACCGCCGTGTCGGAGCGCATGACCAGCGCCTATGAACGCGGCGAAACGCTGTCCATCGACATCGCCCAGGATCCGCACAATCTGGCGATGTTCACCCGGTTCGCGCAGCGGTACGGAGGCAGCAGCGCTTCGGCTCAGGTGATGATGGAAGCAGAGCTGGCCAGACAGTCGTTGCGCCCCAACCGCGTGTTCGCAGAGGCACCAAGTGTTCAGAGCGGCGCGAGCGGCCCGAGCGGCCAGGGTGGCCAGAACAGTTCAAACGCCGCGGAAGTCTCGGCGCTTCCCTCGGGCGCCGAGGCTGTGGACCGGGCGTACGACGCCAACCGCAAGGCTCCGCCATTGCAGACCGATCTCAGCGCCGCGCATGGGCGGCACAAGGATGCCGTCCTGCATTCCATCGCTCAGCGACAGACGGCGCCGCCACCGGTCGGCGCTGCGCAGCAGCGCGAGGATTTCAAGCGCGAGGGAGGAAGGGTGCGCACCGATGTCGCGGAGCTGGCTCGGCGAGTCGGCGTCGACGCCGTCGCTGAGTCGTCCACCGACGGCACGTTGAGGTCACCCCACTCCTTGCTGGGCAAATCGGCGAAACAAGTCGGTGCGGACGTCGAGCCGGTCATTGACAAAGCAGCGGGTGTCGTCCGGCGGCTGATGGACGACTGAGCATCAGTTCAATCCTCCGGCTGGGCGTCGTGCGTCGCATACGAACGCACTCCATCAAGCCGGCGGGCCAACCGGTTGGCAGCGCGGCAGCGCCGCAAGTCGGCGGTCGGCGGTCGGCGATCGGCGGGTCGGCAGGTCCAGAAGAAATTTCTACAGCCTGCGCAACCCGTACTGCATTGCGCTCGGAACCACCGGAGAAAGGTTCGGCAGAGCGGCGTCAAAGTTCTCCACGCGTGCCCCGCGCCTTGTAGGCCCCAGGGATCGGTCCAGATAGGCGCGGGGTACCACGTCTCATCAAGGTACGGCGCTTGCAAGGCAGCAGGTGTTGGCATGTGCCAATGCAGTCCGCCACGAGGCAAACCATGACCCAGCAGTCCAGCCAAGGTCAGAGCCAACAAATCAAGACACAGCGAGACCACCAAGGTCTTCGCAATCGGCCGTTGCGGCTATCAAACCCACAGGACCTGCAGGAGTTGCAGGACCAGCAGGCTCTGCAAGCCCAGCAGCGTCAGGAGTTCCAAGGTCGGGACCTGCAGCGTCTGCACGAGCAGCAGCGCGAGGGCGGCAGCCAGCGGCATTGAACCGGTTCAGCCTGGATTGCGGCCTAGCACTTCCTGACCGCAAGCTCTATCGAATGGGGTTCGGTCGCCAACCCCGATGCCATCCGCGGCATGGCCGGGCCTCGACCCTGCGCTGCCGTCCTAGATCTGGAATCTCGGTTGCCTAGAGGACGTCGAGCCGTCATGTCCGACGGACAAACCTTGGAGCACTCATGAAAATTCATCACCTCGTCATCGCTGGCGGCGTTGCCTACCTGACTGCCCGCTTCATGCGGCCCCAATCCTCGTCCGCCGTGGTTGATCGAGCGGCTTCGCCGAGTGCAGGGAGCACGGATAGAGAGTCGAACGGAACGCTCGGTGACGCTGCAAGACGGACCTCTGGTCAAGACGCCGGTCAGGGCATCAACCAGTCCAACAGTCAGTCCACCGAGCAGCTCCGCGATCGGCCCATCAATCACGCCACCAATCACGCCACCAGTCAGACCACCAATCAACCCCGTCGCGACGCCCAGCCCGTAGCCACTGCGCGCGCAGGTCAAGACCAGTCAGGCGACCGCGCCTCCTCCACGCCGGTCACCGCGCAGGCGGCAAACGCTTCGAGGGGGTTGGAGCGTCCCGCACTCGGCCTCCCACCTGGTCAGCCGCTTGAAGGCAACCCGTCGAAGGCCGGCGTTGCAGGTCTCTCTAGCGGCGCCTGATCGCACCGCGGCACCTCGACTGTCGTTTTCATCGGGCGTCTGAAACGGACGCCCGTTTCGATCGCTAGGTCAAGCGGTCTGGCGTTCTAGCGGTCAGGCGGACAGGCGGTCGGCGATATGCAATGGTCCGAGGCGAGGCAGATTTCAGTGACCGTGCCGGAGCTGATCTGCCTGCCGGGACCGGCGTGCACAGGACCCGCACTTGCCACACGCACTTGCTACATCCACGCTGAACCGCACCCTCCGACGCGGTCGCCAGGAGCACACCATGACACATCCATCACCGCAAGCGCCTGTACGTGCCACGGAACTTGTACGTGCACCGGATCATGAACGTGCATCCGCCGCGGCGCCCAGCGATGGCGACAGCGACGCTTGTTTGCCCTGTCCAGGCGCGTTCGAACGAGCCATGCGGGAGGATCCGGAGCAAGCGCCTTGCAGTACTACCGCTGCGCCCCAGTGGTCCTGAGCAGGCTTAGGGCCCCCGCTTCCCCATCCGTCGATCTTGAGATCAATGAGTCCCTCCTGAGGAGCACCATCATGCAAGGCAAAGCGACCTTCCTGGGTCAGGCCGTCCATCTGATGCTGGTCGCATTCCCGTTGGGTCTCCTGGGCGCTTCGGTCGCCTTCGACTGGCTGGGTCTGGGTCTGACGAATGCGCAGCTTTCGCTGGTTGCGTTCTATCTGATCAGCGGGGGGTTGATCAGCGGCGTCATCGCCACGACCTTCGGATTGATCGACTGGATGGCGGTCCCACAAGGCACGCGCGCCCGTCGTCTTGGCGCCGTTCATGCGGCAGGCAATCTTCTGGTACTGCTGCTCTTTGCCGCGAGCTGGACGCTCCGCGAGCCCTCCCCCGCTTCGCCCCCATCGCTTGCCTTAGCGCTCTCATGGGGCGGCGCCATGAGTTCGTTGATCACCGCCTGGCTCGGCGGGCATCTCCTGGACCTGCTGGGGATGGACAAGCGCGAGCGCGCACCATCCGACGCCACAACGACGAGTTCGTTGTCGAACAGGACCGCCTGAGTGCCAAAGTGCTATTTCGCGCCGGGCGCAACGGCTCAATGTATCGACTGGCCGTGACGCAAGCCGAGCGGCGCCTTCGCGGCGGTATCGGCGAATGCTCGAGAGCCCGAGCGTTGGCAGGCAACGAGAGCTCCCCTTGGAACGGACTACTCTTGCAGCGGAGACCTGCCGCGCCCGTCACTTCTTTGGAATGACGTAGCCGATCATTGCGCCGATCATCAACGTCAGGAGAGACTGCGCCCATTTCCGGTCGTCCGCCGAGGCGGTGGTCGAGCCGAAGGCCACGTACACGCTGCCGGCGATTGCACCGGTGACGATCAAGAGTCCGAAGTACAGGATCAAGTTTTCCCGGCGACGACGGTGCCGGGCGTCCTCCGGCGACTCGTCCGGCTCCACCTTGAGGGTGGTCTTGACGTTGGCGGGCAATCGGTTGAGGTCGAACCCAAGCTGATTGGCGCTTGACGGCCGCTCACCGTCGGGCTCGGTCATACGCCGATGAACTCTCGCTTGAGCAGGTCCTTGTCCTCCGCCGGCACGATGCCCAGGACATTGCCTTCACGCACGGCCTTGCGACCGACGATGTAGACCTGCAATGCCTTGCGGATGATTTCCGCCTTGCTGACTTCGTCCTCTGCGGCAGCGGCCGTGATCTCGTTGTTCAGGACGTCCGGCAGTTCCATGTTGTAGCGTGCGCCCATGGCGGTGTTCCTTAGCAAAAAGGTCGATGCGTCATTTATACACCGAATTTGTGCATCATGTCGGTGGGGGGGCCGTGCGCGGCCACGCCCTCCCCCAGAAACCGAGCCGTCCCGTCACAAGTCGGCTCGCCTGCGGCATCGGTGGAGCACCGCGGCGAAACCTCGAGAAAGCCTAGCGAGGCTCCTACACCTTGAATTCGTCGCGGCGGCGCCCCTGGGCTTCGTACGTCGCAAGCCACCCGGCCGCACGCCCGCGGCCCGACCACGTGTTCTCCGGATTCGCCGGATCGCGGTATAGCACCGGCGCCGCCTGGCCTGACGCGCCGCGCTGACGCCCAGGCGCGGAAAGGTACGGTCGAAGCGCCTCGACGCCTTCCGTGACGGTGAAGCCTGCCGCCTCCAGCTTCTTGGCAAAACCGTCCACCAGGACTTTGAGCTCCTCTCCCCGCTTGGCGGCGATCTGCACCTCAAGCTCGCGGCTCAGTTCCATGAGTTCGGCATAGGTGAGCCGGGACACATCCACGTTCGACATTGCTTTCCTGGGTGATCAAAGGTCGGCGCATCCTACCGGCGCTGTCCAGGCCGCAACCGAGAAAGGCAACGCAGCACGTAACCCTTCGGCTGACAGATGCCAAGGTGACGGCACTTGCCCGCGCATTGCTCACGCGTTCTGGTGTCCACACCTCACCGGTGCTCTCCGGGCCACTGCGTTCCCAGGCGAGAACACAACGCGGGGCCGAGGTGGAAGGCCGACTTCTTCAGCGACGAGCCAGGGGAAAACACATTCGCGGGTGCACGGATTCGTTACCCGCAGCCGAGCACGGTGCACATCACCAGCGAACTGGGGCGTCGCACGACCGTAACGATGGTCTTTTCGTCGATCGACGCGCAGACCGGCATGAGGGGTCGGCCGAGATGGACAACGACCGAACTCCATCGGCGTGTACCGTGCGAAGCGACCCCGTGGAAGGCCGGGTCCTCCTGCTCGTCCAGGCAATGCCTACCTGCGCGAATCCTCCGTCCAGCTGATGTGGGCCAAGGGGCTGGCGGTGTACGCCGTCTTCGACGCGCAAGAGGCGCTGGATCTGCTGGGCGGCGGCTTCGCCCCGGACCATCTTGTGTCCGACATTGTCACGCGCGGGCCCCAGGATGGCGTCGCGTTTGTCCGGCAGGTCCGGGCGCAGCATCCCGGCGTGACGGCCGTGCTGGTCACAGGCCACAGCGGCGTCGCGGAGCGGGTGCGCGACGAAGGCCTGACCGTGCTGCGCATGCCCCACCCACCTCGCTGCTCGCGGCGCTCACGCAGTCCAGAACACCGACCCACGTGCAAGCGAATTGCAAGTGAATTGCAAGCGACTTGGCTTGTGGCGCGGCCGAAGTTCGCCGGGCTGAGAGGCGTACACCTACGCCTCGTCCCTCCGAGCCCTGTCACGCCCCCCATCGCCGTCCACTAGGCTTGCCCGTCGTTTGCCGCGATCATGGAACCCTACAGGAGAACATATGAAGCTGGTGGTGGTAGAGGATTCGGCGATCTTGCGCAGAATGGTCGTGCAACGCCTCGAGGACGAAGTGGGCGCGACGACCGTCGGCCAGGCGGACGGCGAGTCGACCGCGCTCACCACCGTCAAACTGACGTCCCCAGACGCGGTGCTGGTGGATCTGAACCTGGCCAGCGGCAGCGGCCTGGCCCTCGTGTCCCGCCTTCGAGCCCACCGCTTTCGCGGAAGGCTCATCGTGCTGAGTTCCAACGACCGCGAAGCCTACGAGCCGATGGTACTGGCACGGGGCGCGGACCGCTTCTACGACAAGTCGAACGACTTCGAAGGCCTCCTGCGCGGTCTCGGTAACCCCGCCGGAAGCCTCTGGATGGGGATGGGGGACTGACGCTGCTGACGCGCGCGCCGCGTTCAGATACCTCGGACGATCGGCATCGACATCGTGAGTCTCAAAGATTTCTCAGTCGAAATACTGCGACCGAATCCACCAGGGCCCGAGACTGCTGCTGAAGGCTGTCCGCTGCGGCGGCACTCTGCTCGACAAGGGCAGCGTTTTGCTGCGTTGCCTGATCCATCTGCGTGATGGCCTGTCCGACCTGACCAACCCCTGCACTCTGCTCACGGCTTGCGGTGCTGATGGCCTCGACGATGGCCGCCAGCCGCTGGATCTCCGAGACGATGTGCGACATGCTGGTCCCTGCCTGATTGACGAGCGTGGTCCCGGTCTGCACCTGTTCGACGCTGGTGCCGATGAGCTGCTTGATTTCACGCGCCGCCGATGCGGATCGCTGCGCCAATGCGCGCACCTCCCCAGCCACCACCGCGAAGCCGCGACCCTGCTCGCCAGCGCGGGCGGCCTCGACGGCAGCGTTGAGCGCCAGGATGTTAGTCTGGAAGGCAATGCTGTCGATCACTCCGATGATGTCGGCGATGCGGCGAGAACTGCCGCTGATCTGGTCCATGGTATGCACCACCTGCACGACCACGTCGCCGCCCTGCTCGGCCGCCGTGCGCGCCTGGCTGGCAAGTTGATGAGCCGCCTGGGCGTTGTCCGCGTTCTGGCGCACGGTCGCGCCGAGTTGCTCCATCGAGGAGGAGGTCTGCTGCAGCGCGCTGGCCTGCTGCTCCGTGCGGCTCGAGAGATCCGCGTTGCCTTGCGCAATCTCGCCGCTGGCCACCGACACCTGCTCCGCCCGTTCCCGCACGCCGGACACGATCGCGGCCAGTCGATGCTGCATGTCTTCCAAGGCGGCCATCAGGCTGTCGGTGTCGCCGGGTCTCAGCTGAACCTCGTAAGTCAGGTTGCCCTCAGCCACTTGGCGCGCGAACTCGGCGGCGCTGGCCGGTTCCCCGCCGAGCAGCCGCAGCAGATGACGACTCAAGGCCAGGGCCAGTCCACCGACAACGACCACCGCCACGGCCAGTCCGAGACCCAGGGCCACCCGCGCCGTGCGGCCGGTCGCGCCCGCTTCGGCGTGGGCGCCCTTCACCGCCTCCGCGTTGAAGTTGTCCAGCGCATCGATGCGATCGCCGACCTCGGTGAACTGGACGGCTCCCTCGACCGCAACGGCCCGGGCCGCGTCCTCACGCGCGCTGGAGGCATCGCCGCTCGCGCGGCTCACCCGCGCCAGCGCGGCGGTGGCGTATTGGTTCAGGGAGGCTTGCATCCGCTCAAACAGCTGGCGCTCCTCATCGCCATCGACCCGCTGCTGGTAGTCCCTCATCAGAGCGGGCAGCCGATCGACCAAGGCGCGCATCGCTGCGGCCTCCCGCAACCCTTCGGTCGGGCCAAGCAACGGGACGCGCAGTTCGGCCACGCGGATGTTGTCGACGGTGTCGTTGACCTCGCCGACCAACGCCTGGCTCGGCAGCGCGTCCTCGGCCAGCAGGACTTCCGCGGATTCGACTCGACTCAGGCTGGCCAGGCCCACGACGGCCATGAGTGCGGTACTGAGCAACCCGGCGCCTGCAAGCAAGGTCAGCTTGATCCACAAGGGCCAAGCGGCGAAGCGGCGTGTCGACATGCGATCTCCTTAATGCGAACCATCCGCACCCCACGGCGTGACGGAACGGCTCAGGGTGTTCGGCGTGCAAACGAGATGCGGCAAATCCGCTGCCCGACAAATGGCGGACCCGACAAATGGCGACCCGACGAATGGCGACCCCGAAGATGGCTGCCAATTTATCCAACTTCTCCCGCCCTCGCCACTCAAGACGCGTCGCGGGTTTCCGATAGGAAAAACAGGAGCGCGGCCATCCCGGCGCCCCTGCCGAAGTCGCATGACATGAATTGCAGTACACCGCCCCGCTCTGTTCACGTTTCGCATGATGGATGGCCGCGATGCGCGCATCCGCATCCGCGCCAGCACCCTCGCATCGCCGCCACCTGCTGGAGGACGTCCGCCGCGCTGGCTGGTGCGCTCGCCGTCTTGATGCTGCACGTCGGCGCGCAAGCCGCGGCACCGCTGAACACGGATGATCCGGGCATTCTCGCGGCCGGAGACTGCGAGTTGGAGTCCTACGCCGCTCGCAGTCGCCGTGGCGGCCTGCGCAGTGACGGCATGTCCGTCCAGGGTGGCTGTGGTATCGGGTGGTCCAGCCAACTCAACTTCGCGGCGTTCCGCGAGCAAGCGCAAGGTGGAAATGTGCACGGCACTGCTCTGCACGCCAAGACGGTCCTACGCGAAGCAGGCTCCGGAACCTTCGCGGGCTTGGGCGATCTGAGCCTCACGCTCGGCTATGGCCTCGCTTTGGAGCGGAACGCCGGTCGCTGGCGGCGCGCCGGGTCGGGCGTCTCGCTCCTCGTGGCGCAGCGTTTCTGGTCAAACACCCAGGTTCTCTTCAACGTCGGCCACGCACGCCAGCGCTGGTCACAATCGGCGTCTACCACGTGGGGCTTAGCCATTGAGCAGGATGCGGGACCGGCGGTGACGCTCGTGGCGGAGACCTATGGCGACGATCGGGCGCCCGCCGCCTGGGCCGCCGGTCTACGTTGGCGAACTGCGATCGAAGGGCTCACGATCGGCGGCACGTACAGCGCCTCGATGGAGCGTCAGAAGACCCGCTGCCTCGGCCTGGGCGCGACTAGGGCGTTCTGAGAGCAAGACCTGCATTTCGACGGGGACTCCGGCCTCGCCGTGGCGAGCGAACCGGTCACTGACGTTAAGCCGTGGCAGGCATTGACAGGCGCTTGCCGGCCCTTGCGACGAACCGGCGTGATCAAGGCGCACTTCGCGATCTCAACGCAGCGCTTTGCTCGGTCGCCGTCGATGTTGGGCAACGCATCCAGGTATTCGTCTCAAAACGGCGCAAGCGGTCGGCTAATTGCGGGGCGCGGCCCCGCGCCTGCAAGCAGCCGCAACTGCCTTGAAGCGTGACCTGCCAAGCGTTGCCGGTGGTCTTGACGCTACCCGCTCCCCCACCCCTCGCTGTTGATCGACGTCCGCATGACGAGCCTCTTTCGCAGGACTCACAGTTGGAGCAGAACCCGCGATCGAAGTTGACGGAGACCACGCAAGGCGGGGCCCGCGGCCGGGGACCTTAGCCGGCGATCGCCGTACTCCGATCGACCAATTCGGCCTGGGCGCCAGAGTTGGGGCGCGTGAACTGGCGCCTGTATTGGGCCAGCAGCAGGTAGTCCGGTACGAGCGACGTTGTTTCAGCCATGAAGCGAATCTCCGGGCTGTCGGGGCAAGACTGCTGATGCTCGCGGAATGTCTCGACAGCTCGCGTCCGAAGCGCTTTGTCGCCGGCCGCGAAGCGGCGGATGACCTCGCGCTCGCTGTCGGTCATGGTGCTCATGCATCGTTCTCCTGTCTCCATCTTAGCGGTCGCACAACTGGTGAGCGCCGCCCCAATCTTGGGGGAGCGGCATGTCCCGATAGGATTGCCCGGTGCGTGCTAGCTACCATGCAAGCTACCGGTCTACCGGGCACTTTTTTGGTAGCTACGAAGGTAGCTACGAAAAAACGACCAAAACAACTTAGAAAAACATTAAGAAAATCAATAGGTTAACGACTTCATGAAATTCGCCACCTGGAACGTCAACTCCCTGGCCGTGCGCCTGCCGCAGCTGCTGGAGTGGCTGGCCGCCAATCCGGTCGACGCGCTCGTGCTGCAGGAGACCAAGCTCACCGACGACAAGTTCCCGACGCTGGAGATCGGCGAGGCCGGTTATCAGGTGCAGTGGTTCGGTCAGAAGACCTACAACGGCGTGGCCCTGCTCAGCAAGACGCCCGCCAAGGACGTGGTGAAGAACATCACCGGCTACGCCGACGAGCAGGCGCGGCTGATCGCCGGGACGGTCGGCGACGTCCGCGTGATCGGCGGCTATTTCCCGAACGGCCAGGCGCTGGACAGCGACAAGTTCGTCTACAAGATGGCCTGGCTGGACGGACTGCGCGCCTGGCTCGCCACCGAGATGCAGCAGCACGAGAACCTGGTGCTGATGGGCGACTTCAACATCGCCCCCGAGGACCGCGACTGCTACGACCCGGCCGCCTTCGTCGGGCAGACGCACACCTCGCCGCAGGAGCGCGCCCACTTCCAGGCGCTGCTCGACCTGGGACTGACCGACGCCTACCGCATGTTCGAGCAGCCGCCCAAGAGCTACAGCTGGTGGGACTACCGGATGCTGGGCTTCCAGAAGAACAAGGGGCTGCGCATCGATCACATCCTCGTGAGCGCGGCGCTGAAGGCCCGGGTCACGGGCTGCACGATCGACCGCGCGATGCGCAAGCTGCCCAAGCCCAGCGACCACGCGCCGGTGATCGTCACCATCGACTGAACGATCGACGGAGCGACCGGACCGGTCAGTCCGGCGCGACCTCGCCGCGCATCAGCGCGGCACATTCGTCCAGCAACGCGTGCAGACGCTGCACGCGCTCGTCGCCCAGACGCTCGTTGAGCGAGAGCTGGGCACGCTTCCAGGTCGACTTCATCAGCTGTCGCCGCGCATGGCCCTGCTCCGTCGCCTGCAGCTGACGGCTGCGCGCGTCCGCGCCCGGCAGCGTCTCCACCAGACCCTGCGCCTGTAGCGGCTGCACATTGCGAGACAAGGTCGAGAGATCGATGTCCATGCGCCGCGCAAGCTCGCTCGGCTGGATCGGCCCCAGCACCACGATGTGCGACAGCAGCGCGTACTGCGTCGTCGTCAGGCCGGATTCGGCGAACTGCGCCTCGCAGTGGTTGGACACCAGCCGCGTCACCTGACGCAGCTTGAAATTGGTGCAGCCCCTGGGCGAGATCGGCTCCGCCTGCGCCAGGGTCTGGCCCTGCGCGGACGCGGTCTTCGAAGCAGAACCGGAAGCGCTCATCTGGAATGTTCTCTCAAGGTGTCGCCAGGAGGCTTGACAGCGAATGATTGTAGCTGCAACCATTGCAGCCACAAGCATTCACGGCGATCGGGCCGGATTCACCCGCACAGGACATTTTGATGAGCGCAGCACTGATCCCTTCGCCCACCCTCTCGTCTTCCGTTTCGCATGACGAGGCGCTGGCTCAATGGCAGGCGGAGGAGCGGGCGGTCCGCGCAAGGATCCGTCCGGAACCCGGCGTGGCCACGATGGCGGAAATCGCCGGCATGACCGGACTCGAACAGATGGTGGCGATGCTGGACGGCCGGCTCCCGCCGCCGCCGATCGCGCAGACGCTGGACTTCACGCTGCTGCGCGCCGCCAGGGGCGAGGTGATCTTCCAGGGCACGCCCAAGTTCCGGCACTACAACCCGATGGGCTCGGTGCACGGCGGCTGGTACGCGACGCTGCTGGATTCGGCGCTGGGTTGCGCCGTCCACACGACGATGGACGTCGGCCGCGCCTACACGACGCTCGAACTGAAGATCAACCTCGTCCGGGCGCTCAACGACAAGGTGCCGGTCGTGCGCGCCATCGGCCGGGTGCGGCACGTCGGCCGCCAGATGGCGACCGCCGAGGCCGATCTGGTCGGCCATGACGGCAAGCTGTATGCGCACGCCAGCACGACCTGCCTGGTGTTTGACCCGCCGAAGCGCTGAACGCCCCGGTCCGGGGATCGTTCAGCGGCTCATTCAGCGGCGCAGCGCGCCGGCTTCCTTGGCGAGTTGCGTGATGCGGGCCCAATCCCCCGCCTTCACGGCGTCCGCCGGCGTCAGCCAGGAGCCGCCGCAGACCTTCACGTTCGGAAGCGACAGGAAGTCCGGCGCCGTCTGCACCGTGATGCCGCCAGTCGGGCAGAACACGACGTCCGGGAACGGCCCCGCCAGCGCCTTCAGGAGGTTGGTGCCGCCGACCGCCGTGGCCGGGAACAGCTTGAGGAAGCGATAACCGGCGTCGCTGGCCATCATCACTTCGCTGGCCGTCGACACGCCCGGCAGCAGCGGCAGGAAATGCGCCGCGCAGGCGCCCGCTACGTCCATCGTGAAGCC
>SEFA01000057.1 GCA_004210455.1 Rubrivivax sp.
GCACTCGTACGGGACGCTGTAAGGCGCACGAGGCGCCCGAACCGGGGGGGCGGCGGGGGCTGCTTAAGCACGCCCTCATGAAAACCTTCAGCCAACAGCGTAAGGTTCGAACCTTCCTTCCCCCGAGGTCCGCCATGCATTTCCACAAGCCCCGCGACGGTCAGCGCATCCCGTCTTCCGAGATCACTTCCCGCGAGCTTTACGACAGCCGCCGCGACTGGCTGAAGTCGGCCGGCGCGCTCGGGCTGACCGGCCTGGGCCTGAGCGGCCTGTCCGATGCCGCCGGCGCGCAGACCGCCGGCCCCGGCAAGCTGGCGAAGCTGCCCGGCGTGAAGAGCACCGTTCCGGGCGCGACCGTGATGGAGAAGCTGACGGCCTACAAGGACGTCACCTCGTACAACAACTTCTACGAGTTCGGCACCGACAAGTCGGATCCCGCCGAGAACGCGCACACGTTCAAGCCGCGGCCCTGGTCGGTCGTCATCGAGGGCGAGTGCGCCAAGCCCGGCCGCTTCGGCCTGGAGGACCTGCTGAAGGTCGCCCCGATGGAAGAGCGCGTCTACCGGCTGCGCTGCGTCGAGGGCTGGTCGATGGTGATCCCGTGGGTGGGGTATTCGCTGGCGGAGCTGCTGAAGAAGGCGGAGCCGACGGGCAAGGCGAAGTACGTCGAGTTCACGACGCTGGCGGACAAGGCGCAGATGCCGGGCGTGCGCTCGGGCGTGCTGGACTGGCCGTATGTCGAAGGTCTGCGCATCGACGAGGCCATGAACCCGCTGACGCTGATGGCCTTCGGCCTGTACGGCGAAGTGCTGCCGAACCAGAACGGCGCGCCGCTGCGGCTGGTGGTGCCGTGGAAGTACGGCTTCAAGTCGGCCAAGTCCATCGTCAAGATCCGCTTCGTCGAGAAGCAGCCGGTGAGCAGCTGGACCAAGGCGGCGCAGCAGGAGTACGGATTCTTCTCCAACGTGAACCCGCAGGTGGACCACCCGCGCTGGAGCCAGGCCACCGAGCGCCGCATCGGCGAGGACGGGCTCTTCGCCAAGCGCCGCCAGACCTTGATGTTCAACGGCTACGAGGCGCAGGTGGGGCAGCTGTATGCCGGCATGGATCTGAAGAAGAACTTCTGATGAAGAAGCGTCATCCGCTGCTGCATCCGGCAGCGAAGGTCGTGCTCTTCGTGCTGTGCCTGCTGCCGCTGGACTGGTACGTGTTCGGGGCGGTCGCGCAGCCGGACCTGCTCGGAGCGAATCCCGCGGAGACGCTGATCCGCGGCCTGGGCGACTGGACGCTGCGTTTCCTGTGGATCACGCTCGCGGTGACGCCGGTGCGCACCTGGTTCAACCAGCCGACGCTGGCGCGTTTCAGGCGGATGCTGGGCCTGTTCACCTTCTTCTACGCCAGCCTGCACCTGCTGGCCTACGGCTGGCTCGACAAGAGCCTGGACTTCCCCGACATCCTGCGCGACATCGCCAAGCGGCCGTTCATCCTGATGGGCTTCGTCGCGTGGCTGCTGCTGGTGCCGCTGGCCGCGACCTCGTTCAACCGCGCGATCAAGGCGCTGGGCGCGGCGCGCTGGCAGATGCTGCACAAGCTCGTCTATGCGATCGCGATCGTCGGGCTGATGCACTTCATCTGGATGCGCGCGGGGAAGAACAACTTCGCCGAGCCCATCGTGTATGGAACCATCCTGGCGGTGCTGCTGGGGTGGCGGGTGTGGAAGCGCGTCAAGCGGTGACCTGACGGCTGGTGGATCCATGCGCCGCTATGCTCGGCGCCCATGCTGAACCTCCACCCTGTCTCCGAGCGGGATCTTTCCGACCTGCGCCGATTCGAAGTCGGCAACCGCGCGTTCTTCGAGGCCCACATCAACGCGCGCCCGGCGTCGTACTACGAGGACGGCGGCATCGAGTCCGCCATCGCGACCGCGCGTCGGGAGGCTGAGGCGGACACGGGGCATCAGTTCCTGATCCGCGACATCGCGGGCGCGCTGGTCGGCCGCATCAATCTCAGCCAGATCAAGCGCAAGCACTACCACTCGTGCGAACTCGGCTACCGCATCGCGGAGAGCGAGAACGGCAAGGGCTACGCAAAGGAGGCGGTTCGCCTCGTGCTTGAGAAGGCGTTCGGCGAATTGGGTCTGATCCGCGTCGAAGCCAAGGCCCGCGTGGGGAACGCCGGCTCGATCAAGGTCCTGCAACGCAACGGATTCACGGAGTTCGGCCGCTCGACGCGGAGCTTCCAGCTCGACGGCGAGTGGGAGGACATGCTGTTTTTCGAGTGCAGGGCACCGGGGCGCTGAACCGCGGATCAACGCCGTCCAGGTTCTTTCACCAGCACCTTGCCGCGCGCAGCATCCCCGGCAAGTTCTCCGGCCCTACCGTGGCCGCCGTAGTGGCTGTTTCCGGCAACGATTCGCCCGGTTCCACGCCGCCACCGGGCGTCGCCCAGAAGTCCGCGCCCGCCGTCGGCCCGTCCTTGTGGACGAAGCGGAACAGCAGCAGGCTCAAGTCCGGGTCGAGGACCAGCAACCGAGCCGACGGTCGGCGGCGCAGGGAAGCAGCTTCAGGCGTCATGGGCGCGATTGTCTGCCGTCGATACTCGCCCGGTCTTCATCGCCTCATCTCGCTTCATGACCGACCACGACGAGTCCGACACTCCCAGAGAAGTCCCCGCGGACGCGCCCGGGTTGACCCCTGCCCTCGCGGCAAGACTCGCCGGCTACGCCTGGCATCGCAACCTCGTCGGAGAGGCCGGAGCGGACGTCCATCGGCTGCATCGAGCCGATGCGGCCATGCTGTACCTCAAGCATGGCGACGGCGATGCGGCGATCGCCATCACCGACGAGTTCGTCCGCCTGCAGTGGTTCGCCGGACCTTGGCCGGTGCCTCGTGTCGAACACTTCGAATGGTCCGGCGGCACGGCCTGGTTGCTCACACGCGCCGTCCCCGGCCGCACCGCCTACGAATGGCTCGAAGACGATCCGGCTCGCGCCGCGACTATCGTGATGTCCATCGGGCGATTCCTTCGAGACCTGCACAAGCTGCCGGTCGACAGCTGCCCGTTCAATGCGGATCACAGGCTGCAACTCGACCTCGCCCGGAAGCGTCTCGACGCCGGCCGCATCGATGCTGACGACTTCGACAATGCGCGCCAAGGCTGGACGCCGCGGCAGGTGTGGGAAGCGCTCGTCGCGATGCTGCCGTTCGCCGAAGACCCCGTGGTGAGCCACGGCGACTTCTCGCTCGATAACATCCTCATGAACGAAGAGGGTGACGTCGTCGGCGTGATCGACCTCGGCCGTGCAGGCATCGCGGATCTCTACCGCGACCTCGCGATCCTGACGAACTGCCTCGATGAATTCGGCCCGACGCTGCGCGACACGCTATTCAGCGCGTACGGCATCGCCGAGCCCGATCGGCGCAAGCTCGATTTCCACCTGCTGCTCGACGAATGCTTCTGAGGTGACGCGCCTGCGGCCCCGGCCGCTTCAAAGATGCACGCCGCCCGACACCTCGATCCTCTGCCCGGTGACGAAGCGGTTGCCCTCGCCCATCAGCGCGGCGATCGCGCCGGCAACGTCGTCGGCGACACCGAAGCGGCCCAGCGGCGTCCGAGCCATGCACCTGTTCACGCGCATCGTGGACCTCGGCAGCTTCAACGCCGCTGCCGAGGAACTGGATCTGCCGCGATCGAACGTGACCTACGCCGTCCAGGCCCTGGAGAAACGCCTCGGCGCGCGGCTGCTGACGTGCTCGACGCGCCATGTCAGCCCGACGCCGGAGGGCCACCTCTATCAAGAGCGCTGCCGCCGCGTGCTGGAGGAGGTCTCTGCAGACGCTCACGATTCGCGCGCCCGTCTGCGTCACCTCGGCACCGGCGTATCGCGCCTGCTGTCTGCAGGGATTGGGGCTGATCCAGTGCCCGCGCTTCGGTGTCGCCTCGCTGCTGACCTCGGGGGAACTGGTCGAGTTGCTGCCGCAGGCCCCGCCGCCGCCGCCGCCGATGCCGATGCCGATGCCGGTCTCCGTGATGTTCCCGAAGCAGCGACAGATGATGCCGCGCGTGCGGGTCTTCATTGACTGGGTCGTGGAACGCGTGCAAGAGGGATTGGCGGCCGAATCCGATGTTGCAAGGCCCCCGGCGGAACTTTCCGGCGCCCTTCCGGGATAATCACGGGTTTGCTCCGGCGCCGATCGGCCGCCGCAGCGCGCGCTCTTCCCGGCTCGCCCTTCCCGCCTCGCCCTCCCCGCCATGTCCCAGCCCACGCCAGACCGACTGCCCGCCAGCCTGCCCGCGCTCGTCGACGCCGCCATCATCGGCGGCGGTCCAGCCGGCTGCAGCGCCGCGAGCTGGCTCACGCAGCTGGGCCTGAGCGTCGCGCTGATCGAACGCGCCCCGCGCCTGTGCGACAGCCTGCGGCCGCTCGACTACAAGCAGGACTGGCTCCTCGGCGCGCCCGCCGAATCGCTCGCCGACCTGGGCGAGCGTTACGCCCGCCACGCCGCCGCCCAACCCGGCGTGCACACCGTGCTGGGCCAGACGGTCGACTCCCTCGACTGGCAGGCCGAGCAGGGCTGGACGCTCTACCTCGACGGCGGCCCCGCCTTCGCGGCGCAGGCCGGCGACACCGCCGAACCGGCCGCCACCGGCAACCTGCGCCCGGTGCGCGCCCGCTCGCTGCTGCTCGCCACCGGCCTGACCCCGCGCCATCCGTCGCCGCTCTATCCCGAGCGAGACCGCCACGATCGCGTGCTCGACGCCATCGAGCTGACCGCCGTCCGCGACCGCCTGCCGCCCGGCAAGGTGCTGC
Source organism: Rubrivivax sp. (assembly GCA_004210455.1). Lineage (GTDB taxonomy): Bacteria > Pseudomonadota > Gammaproteobacteria > Burkholderiales > Burkholderiaceae_C > Roseateles. The sequence goes on from SEFA01000057.1 coordinate 4,811, forward strand.
TGCTGGGCGGCGGCGACAACGCCATCGAGAACGCCCTCTACCTCGCCGGCCGCGGTCATGCGGTCACGCTGTGGTCGCGCTCCGAATGGCGCGCGCAGAGCCACCTGATCCAGCAGCTCGACGGGGCGACCGGCCTGCGCCGCCGGCCCGCGCAGGCGCTGCCGACCGCGGTGAGCGCCTCACCCGACGGCGTGACCGTGAGCTCCAAGGCCTACGGCGAGGAACGCTTCGATCACGTCGCCGTGCTGCTCGGCTACGAACCCGCGCCGTCAGCCTGGCTGCTAGTCGCCGATGCGCTGCAGCGCGCCGGCGTCACCGCGCCGTCGCAACCTTTCCGCGACGAGCCGCGCTTCGGCGTGCTGGGCCTGTTCGTCGCCGGCGACGCCAGCGGCCGCCAGCATCCCTGCGTGCAGACGGCGCTGGGCGACGGCGTCGTCGCCGCCAAGCAGATCGAAGCCTTCCTGCGCCCGCTGCGCGAATCGCAGCCGCCGCCGGCGCTGCGCCGCAACAACCGCCAGGTCATCCACATCAACGGCCTGCGCTTCGGCGCCAACCTCGGCCTGCTCGACTTCGAGCGCGAGGGCCCGCAGCCCATCCTGGTCGACGCCGAAATCAACCTCGGCGCGCAGACCATCGTCTCGCGCGATGCCGACATCGGCCACGTGCTGGACTATCGCCGCGTGCGCACCATCATCATCGACGAGTGCACCGCCGAACACACCGACCTGCTCGAAGCCCTGCTGGGCAAGCTCTGCGTCCGACTGATGAAGCTGCCCGGCGTGGTGGGCGTGCGCATCAAGGTGACCAAGCTCGAAATCTTCCCCGACTGCCAAGTCGCAATCAGCGCCGAATGCGGCACCTGGTAGTCCCACCCCCTACGCGCTGACGCGCGCCCCCTCAAGGGGGCGGGCCTGGCGGCCCGGCAAAGCCGGTTCCGCAGGCCCCGCTTGACGAATACATCGAGGACAGAACATGACCGACTCCAGCACCACCATTGACGGCATCGACCTGGCTGCGGCGGATGCCGACGCCAAGAAGCACGCGCACGAGATGAACAAGCTCTCGAAGCGCCTGCACCGCCAGGTCGGCCAGGCAATCGGCGACTTCAACATGATCGAGGACGGCGACAAGGTCATGGTCTGCGTGTCCGGCGGCAAGGACAGCTACTCGCTGCTGGACATCCTGATCAACCTGCGCGACCGCGCGCCGATCAAGTTCAGCATCGTGGCCGTCAACCTCGACCAGAAGCAGCCCGGCTTCCCCGAGGACATCCTGCCCGCCTACCTGAAGTCGCGGGGCGTGGACTTCCACATCGAGGAGCAGGACACCTACTCCATCGTCAAGCGCCTGGTGCCAGAGGGAAAGACGACCTGCTCGCTGTGCTCGCGCCTGCGCCGCGGCATCCTGTACCGCGTGGCGGGCGAACTGGGTGCGACCAAGATCGCGCTCGGCCACCACCGCGACGACATCGTCACCACGCTGATGCTGAACATGTTCTTCGGCAGCCGCATGAAGGGCATGCCGGCCAAGCTGGTCAGCGACGACGGCAAGAACGTCGTCATCCGCCCGCTGGCCTACGTGAAGGAATCCGACCTCGAGCGCTGGGCCGAGCATCGCGAATTCCCCATCATCCCGTGCAACCTCTGCGGCAGCCAGCCCAACCTGCAGCGCGCCACCGTCAAGGCCATGCTGCAGGACTGGGACAAGCGCTTCCCCGGCCGCGTGGACAACATGTTCACCGCGATGGGCAACATCGTGACCTCGCACATGATGGACCGCGAGCTGTTCCCCTTCGAGACCATCAAGGCGACCGGCGCGCCGGTGGCCGACGGCGACATCGCCTTCGATGAAGACGAGCAGTGCGGTACCCCGACGCCGGCCACCGGCGTCGTCAACATCATCCGTCCGGGCGCCAAGGGGCAAGGCCCGGCCCCCGTCGACGACGCGGGCGAGGCGTACTCGGCCGCCGACGACTGAACGACGTCCAACCAAGAGAAACCCGCCGCTTACCGCACCGTCACGCCGTCAGCACGCGCAGGTCAACCGCCCGGGGCCACAATCGTTGGACTGTCACGCCGAAGATCGGCGTCGCCGGGCGCGACATATGCCCTGGTCGACGGTCCATCGCGGTATCCGACTGGAGGTCTCCATGTTCACCTTGAATCGTCGAGTCGCCCTGTTGAGCCTGGGCGCCGCGGCGGCGCTCTCCCTCACCGGCTGCGCCGCCCTGAATAGCGTCTCCGCGGATGCGCAGACTTTCGGCAGCTGGCCGGCGGGCCGGCAGCCCGGCACCTTCACCTTCGAGCGCCTGCCCTCGCAGCAGCGCAACGAGGCCAACCAGGCCTCGCTCGAAGACGCCGCCCGCGGCGCGCTGCTGAAGGCCGGTTTCACCGAGTCTGCCGACCCGAAGGCGGCCGACGTCGTGGTATCGCTGGGCGCGCGCGTCAGCCGCTCCGGCCCGGCGCCGTGGGACGACCCGCTGTGGTGGCGCTGGAACGGCAGCTATTGGGGCTGGCGCTACGGCCCGGCCTGGCGTCCGTATTACAGCCGCTGGGGCTACTCATACCCGATGGATCCCATGATGGAGCGCCGCTACGACCGCGAGGTCGCCATGCTCCTGCGCGACCGCAAGACCAACGAGCCGCTGTATGAGGCTCGCGCCTCCAACGACGGTTTGACCGAAGGCGGCAAGGAACTCTTCGGCGCGCTCTTCGAGGCCTCGCTGACGGACTTCCCGCAGACGCGGCCCGAGCCGCACCGCGTGACGGTGCAGCTGACGCCGTCGAAGTAGGACGGCCCGCTCCGGGAGCGCCGTCCGGCGCTTCGCGGCGACCCCGATAATCGCGGTCTCTCCAACAGGGAACCGCGATTTTTCTTATGTCGCTGAACATCGTCGTCATGGCCGCGGGCAAGGGCACCCGCATGAAGTCCGGCCTGCCCAAGGTGCTGCACAAGCTGGCCGGCCGCGCGCTGCTCCGGCACGTGCTGGACAACACCGCCGCGCTGGATGCCCAGGCCCGCATCGTGATCACCGGCCACGGCGCCGAGCAGGTGGAGGCGGCCGTCGGCGGCGAGGGCCTGCGCTTCGTGCGCCAGGAGCCGCAGCTCGGCACCGGCCACGCGATCCAGCAGACGGTACCGGCCCTGGTCACCGGCGGCACCACGCTGATCCTCAGCGGCGACACGCCGCTCATCAGCACCGAGACGACGCGTGCGCTGGTCGAGGCCTGCGGCGGTGACAAGCTGGTGCTGCTGACCATCGAGTACGCCGATCCGACCGGCTACGGCCGCATCGTCCGGGGCGGCGATGCGAACGAACAGGTCCTGGCGATCGTCGAGCACAAGGACGCCAGCGACGAGCAACGCCGGCTGCGCGAGTGCTACACCGGCATCATGGCCGCGCCCACCGAGGCGCTGAAGCGCTGGGTCGGCCAGCTCGACAACAAGAACGCCCAGGGCGAGTACTACCTGACCGACATCGTCGCGATGGCGGTGGCGGAAGGCGTGTCCGTCGTCGGCGTGAAGACGCAGGACGAGACCGAAGTGCTGGGCGTCAACAGCCCGTCGCAGCTGGCGCAACTGGAGCGTCGCTTCCAGCTCGTCCAGGCCGAGGCGCTGATGACGGCGGGCGTGCGTCTGGCCGATCCCGCGCGCTTCGACCTGCGGGGCACGCTGACCTGCGGCAAGGACGTCGAGATCGACGTCAACTGCGTCTTCGACGGCCAGGTGACCTTGGGCGACGGCGTGCGCATCGGCGCGAACTGCGTGATCCGCAACGCGACCATCGCGGCCAACGCCCGCATCCACGAGTTCACCCACATCGACGGCGAGGCCGCCGGCGTCAGCGTCGGCGAAGGCGCGCTGATCGGCCCGTTCGCGCGACTGCGCCCGGGCGCGCACCTGGGCGCCGAGGTCCACATCGGCAACTTCGTCGAGGTGAAGAACTCGACGCTGGCCAAGGGGGCCAAGGCCAACCATCTGGCCTACCTGGGCGACGCCAGTGTCGGCGAACGCGTCAATTACGGCGCCGGCAGCATCACGGCCAACTACGACGGCGCCAACAAGCATCGCACGACCATCGGCGCGGACGTCCACGTGGGCTCGAATTGCGTGCTGGTCGCCCCGGTCACGCTGGGCGACGGCGCCACCATCGGCGGCGGCTCGACCATCACCAAGGACGTGGCACCCGGCGGCCTGGCTGTGGCGCGGGGCCGACAAACCGTGATTTCGGGCTGGAGCCGCCCCAAGAAGGGGAAGTGATTCACCCAAATCAGCGATGAAAGGCCGTAAGCTCGGCTTGTTCGTGTCACGAAGTGTGACAAGTTCCCGGGTATTGGCCCCTGGTGGCCGAACTGGAGCGCGTTCCCCCCGAGCCGTGGGAGGCGCGTTTGCCGGTAGCTCCCTAGGATCCGTTTCGTTGATTGGCTGAACCGCTGTTTCCCAGCTGACTCCTTATGGCGAACTCCAAAACCGCTGCCAAGCTGCTGCCCCAGAACGACGACGCGATCGCCGTTCCCCCGGCGTCCGCCGCGCTGGACGCGTTGGCGGACCGCTCGGATGATCCGGCCTCGCAGGTGGCCCGGGCGGAGTCGCTGGAGCAGCTGGCGATGTCGCACGCGATGTCGGACCAGGCGGCGGAAGCCTGCTTCTACCTGTGCCGCAGCTTGGGGCTGGCTCGCCAGCAACGGGCGCCGGACGCCGAGCCGGATCTGGAACTGCTGTTCCAGTTGCTGGGCGCGCTGGCGGATCTGCCGGCCGAGGTGTCGGCCCTGCCGATGCCGGAAGGCCAGGCCGACGGTCTGGGCGTCGCCGAACTCTGCCATCAGCTGAGCGCCGCTCGCGAAATGACGAAGGCCGCCTGGAACGAGGCGGCCGAGTCGGACGAGTCAGTGGCAGCCTGCCCCGCAGCTCCCGCCCGGGCCCTGCACTGAACTGAAAAGCCGCCACTCGTCGTTGCAAATGCTCGCCGTAGCGCTGCTACGGCTGTGCTTTGCGCCTAGATTGGCAACTTTTCAATTCAGCGCTGGCGCTCATGGCCGGCAATCAGCCGGCTCACTCGAGAGACTGAGAGCCCCAATTCACGCGCGAGTTCGGTCATCGATTGACCGCCTTCGGTGTGCGCGCGATACAGCGCCTCTTCACGGCTGCCGCTGGACTTGAGCCAATCGCCCCAGCGACGCGGCCGCGGCGAACGCGGTGGATGCTCGCTCAGCCGCACGGTGCGTTGCACGAAGGCGGCATCGCCCAGGAAAATCTGGTGCCGCAGCTGGCTCCAGATGTCGAGGTCGGGTTCCGACTCCACGATCGCCTGATAACGCTGCGCCGCCTTGCGGCGATCCGCCGCGTTCTGCGGCACGCGGCCCAGGACGTTGGTCCAGAGGCCGTCGATCTCCAGCCACTCCGGCGCGGTCACCAGGCCGGCATGCGCCTGCAGACTGCTCCAGCGCCAGGCCGTCGGCGAAGACGCCAGCCCGGCGCGCCTTCCGATCAGTTCCACATAACGGCAGGCATCGAGCAGCAGATGCTCCCGATCCACCAGCACCGCCTTGAAGCGGCCCTGGAAGACATGCCCGATCTGCCCATGCCGCCGGTTGTGCGCCTGGGTGTACACGCCGTTCAGATGGCGCATCAGTCGGGAGAGATTCGCCTGCCGCGTGAAGAGCAGCAGCTCGTAGTGTTCCCGGCCCAGCCCGTAGGCGAGCACCTGGGCGTCGAAGCGTTCCGCCGCCTGCTGGATCAGGCCGAGCATCACCTGACGGTCCTCGTCGTCGGAGAACACATGCGCATCCCCACGTGTCGCCACGTGATAGACGGCGCCGGGGAATTCGATGCGAAGGGGCCTGGCCATGCCCAACAAATAGGCGATGACCGCACAAAAGACAAGCGCCCGGGCCGGGATTCCGGCCTCGACGCAAGACTTGACCCCTGATCGCGGGGCCTGGGCTCGTGCTGCGGTGCGGAAGGCTCCGCCGATCCGCCGTGCAGCTCACCGGGGAGCGTGCGGGGGTCAGGACTCAACAGCCCCGGCCGGGACCTGGATATCCGTGCCTACGCATGGATCGCCCGCCCTCGGACACCATGTCCCGGATCAGCTCTTCCCGAGCGACTCCAGCACCTTCATGACCGCGTCCTCGCCCATGTTGCGGGCGTCGGCGAGTTCCCCGCCCTTGGTCGTGCCGAGCACCTGGCCGTCCGCGCCGATCACCGCCACGGTCGGGATGCCTTTCTTCAGCGTCACGCCCATCTGGTTGGCGACGTCCACGTTCTTGTCGAAGCGCCCGACGTTGACCTTGACCGTCACGAAGCGCTTGTCCACGGCAGTGCCGAGGTGGCCGTCGTTGAAGCCCTTGTTCAGCGCCAGGCAGTCCTTGCACCAGTTGGCGCCGTAGACCACCAGCACCTGCTTGCCGTCCCTGGCGGCGCGGGCGACGGCATTGTTGATGTCGGCGCGGGCGTCAGCCTGCTCGTCGTAGGGACCGGGTCCCGAGACGGCGTCGGCGGCGTGGACCGAGGTCACGGACACCGCGGCGAGCGCGGCGGCGAACAGCAAAGAGGCGGTGCGGCGTTTCATGACGCCGGAGTGTGCCACCGGCTTCAATTCCGTGACGGCGGCAAGGGGCCGCGCGGACCGGAAAACCGCTGTTCGGGCTCCGGAAGGCCAACGGCTTGCGGTACAAAGGCGGGCTTCGCACAAATCATCACTTTCAGGGAACGGGACTCTTCCGCCATGGCCTCCAGCCTGCTCGCACTGCTCGACGACATCACCACGGTCCTGGACGACGTGGCCCTGCTCTCCAAGATGGCTGCCAAGAAGACGTCCGGCGTCCTGGGCGACGATCTGGCGCTCAACGCGCAGCAGGTCACCGGCGTCAGCGCCGACCGCGAACTGCCGGTGGTCTGGGGCGTCTTCAAGGGCTCGATGCTCAACAAGGCCATCCTGGTCCCGGCGGCGCTGGCCATCAGCGCCTGGGCGCCCTGGCTGGTCACGCCGCTGCTGATGATCGGCGGCGCCTACCTCTGCTTCGAAGGGGTCGAGAAGCTCGCCCACAAGTGGCTGCACACCGCCGAGGACGATGCCCACGAGGCGGCGCTGTCCGAGGCGGTCAAGAACCCCGCCATCGACCTCGCCACGCTGGAACGCGACAAGGTCAAGGGCGCGATCCGCACCGACTTCATCCTTTCCGCCGAGATCATCGCGATCACGCTGGGCACGGTGGCGGACGCGACGTTCACCACGCGGCTGCTGGTGCTCTCCGGAATCGCCATCGTGATGACGATCGGCGTCTACGGGCTGGTCGCGGGCATCGTCAAGCTGGACGACGCCGGCCTCTGGCTCAGCCGAAAGGCCGCCGCCTGGCAGCAGGCGCTGGGTCGCGGGCTGCTGTGGCTGGCGCCGTGGCTGATGAAGGCGCTGTCGGTCGCGGGCACGGCGGCGATGTTCCTGGTCGGCGGCGGCATCCTGACGCACGGCGCACCGGTCCTGCATCACGCGATCCAGCATCGGGTCGAGGACTGGGGACTGACCGGCCTGGCCGCCTCGGTGGTCGCGATGCTCGGCGACGCGATCGTGGGCATCCTGGCCGGCGCGGTGCTGGTGGCCGTCGTCACCGGTATCCAGCGCCTGCGTCATCGCCGAGAATGACGCCCATGAAGACGCATCACATCGAAGTCCAGAAGCTCAAGGGCGCCTCGAACTCCTCCACCAGCGGCCTGGTGACCTTCAAGCTGGACGCCATCGTCAAGGAACGCGAGCCGGTCGACGGCATCGAGCCGAGCACCCTGCTCGTCATGACCGAGGCCAACGCCCGCGTGCTGATGGCGCTGCTCAAGACGCAACTGACCGACATGGACGGCCGCAAGCCCAAGAGCCGTCACGGCCGCCACGGCTGAACGCACCGCATCTCTCTCGAACGTCACCCGAACCTCGCCCGACTCTCCAGGATCCGACATGGACTTTCCGCAGTACCAGCCCGACAAGGCGCAATACACCCCGCTGACCGACGACGAGCTGTCGGACCTGGACGACTTCCTGTCCGAGCTGGACAACGACGCCGCGATGAACATCGAGGCGCTGGACGGCTACCTCAGTGCGCAGCTGCTGAGCCCGCTTGCGCTGAGCGGCAAGCCCGGCGACGAATGGATGAGCCCCGTCTGGGGCGGCGGCGATCCCTTCACCAGCGGCAAGCAGCGCAAGAAGATCGCCCTGCTGCTGCTTCGTCACGTGCACAGCCTGTCGGTGCAGTGGACCTCGAAGCAGGACGAGTGGGAGCCCATCTTCAGCGTCGCCGAGGAAGGCGAACAGCAGCTGGTGGACGCCGAGGACTGGTGCACCGGTTTCATGATCGGCGTCGACCAGGACGGCGAGGCCTGGACGCCGCTGTTCGACCACATCAAGACCGCCGCCGCGCTCGCGCCGATCGCCCTGCTGGGCGGCGACGAAAGCCACCTCAGCGCCGAGGACCAGGAAAAGCTCACCGACCTGCACTGGCGCGACGCGCTCAGCCGCGAGGTGCCGGAAGGCGTGCTGACGCTGTGGACGCTGCGCTCGCAGGCCGAGTGAACGACTGACCCTGTGCCCGGGCGAGCGACCGGGCGATCCTTTCCTTCTCCATCGCCGGATCCGATGAAGCGCAACTTCCCGTTCGCGGTGCTGGCCACCGCCGCCTTGCTGACGATCGCCGGGTGCGGCACCAACGTCGTCAATCCGGTCACCGGCCGCACCGAACGCAGCGCGATGAGTCCGCAGCAGGAAATCGCGACGGGACGTCAGGCGCACCAGGACGTGCTCAAGGAGTACTCGGTCGTCGACGACGCCAAGCTCCAGGCCTACGTGAGCGCGCTGGGCAACAAGCTGGCGGCGCAGTCGCACCGGGCGGAACTGGCGTGGCACTTCACCGTGCTCGACAGTCCGGAGGTCAACGCCTTCGCCCTGCCGGGCGGCTACGTCTACGTGACGCGGGGCATCCTCGCGTACATGGAGAACGAGGCCGACCTTGCCGGCGTGATGGGGCACGAGATCGGGCACGTCACCGCGCGGCACGGTGCGCAGCGCGCGACGCGGCAGCAGAACGCCGGCATCGGCGTGCTGGCGGCGACCGTGCTGGGCGCGGTGCTGGAATCGCGCGGCGTCAGCGGTGCGACGGACCTGGCGGGCCAGGTGTCGCAGAACGCGGCGGCGGGCTACATCGCCTCCTACAGCCGCGAGCAGGAGCTGCAGGCCGACCAGCTCGGCGCCGAATACCTCTCGCGCAACCATTACGACCCCAAGCACATGGTCGACGTGATCCAGGTGCTGAAGGACCAGGAGCAGTTCGCCGCCGACCAGGCGAAGGCGCAGGGGAAGCCGCCGCAGACCGGCAACAGCTGGCTGGCCTCGCACCCGAGCAACGAGCAGCGGCTGCAGCGCATCCGCGACGAGGCGTTGCAGCTGACCGGCGGCCAGACGGTCGACGAGAACCGTGCGGCCTTCCTGCAGGCGATCGACGGCATGGTCTTCGGCGACAGCCCCTCCCAGGGGCTGGTGCGCGGTCAGCAGTTCCTGCATCCGTCGCTGGACATCGCGCTGACGGCGCCCACCGGCTGGTCGCTGCAGAACGGCAGCGAGACCCTGACGATCATGAGTCCGGCACGCGACGCGGCGCTGATCCTGCAGCCCGTGCCGGAGAAGGCGGGCACGGTGCACGACGACATCCTGCGTCGCTGGGGTGCGGAGCAGGGTCGCACCGACGCGAAGACCATCAACGGCCTGAAGGCCACGCACTTCAGCGGCGTGCGCAGGAACGCGCAGGGCCAGCGCGGCAATGCCGAGATCACGCTCGTCACGAGCGCCAAGGGGGCGGTGTACGCGCTGGTCTACGCCGCAAAGGACGGCCCGTCGCTGCAGGCGAGACGTGCCGCGTTGACGCAGGCGGAAGACAGTTTCCGCGCGCTGTCGGCCGACGACAGGAAGCTCGCCAAGCCGTGGAAGGTCGCGCTGCGGCCCTATCCGGCTGGTGGCTTCGCCGAGATGGCGAAGACCGCGGTGGTCAACGAAGCGCAGCTGAAGCTGCTCAACGGCCGCTATGGCGGCGAAGCGCTGCCCAAGGTGGGTGAGCGCGTGAAGACGGTCGTCGCGGCGCCCTGATACCGGAAAGACAAGCCCCGCAGTCCTCGGTCGCAAAACCGTCGAAGTGCGGGGCTGATGGGGGACGGCAGGTCGCGGGGTTTCGGCCCTTGCGGCCGGGGCCCTGCGATCTGGCGGCCAACGCTCGACCTCAGCAGGTAGGCGTTGCCACCAGCACCGCGACAGGTGGGAGCCGCCCGCCCCACCCGCCGCTAGGGCGTCACTTCTGCTGCGCGGCCCCCAGGTTGCGCAACCAGAACTGCTCGTACTTTCGATGCCATCCCACGGCCTTCACTGCGCCGCCGAGGGCGTGTTCGCCGTCGGGATCCAGGAAGAGTTCGACCAGCCCTTCCTTCCCCGACTCCAGCAGCGCGCGGTACACATTGACGGTGTCCTGGTAGAGGACGTTCGGGTCCTGCATTCCGTGCACCAGCAGCAGCGGCTTCTTGAGGTTCTTCGCCAGCGGCAGCAGCGAGTATTTGCGCAGCACGGGCTTGGTCCGGTCGACCTTGCCGATGGTGCGTCCGCTGTACCAGCTGTTGTAGTTCTCCCATTCCGTCGGGCCGGCGCCCGCGATGCCGGCCGCGAACAGGTCGGGCTTGGTGTACATCGTGTACTGGGTCTGGAAGCCGCCGAAGCTCCAGCCGTTCAGGCCGATGCGCGTGCCGTCGACGCCCAGGTTGGTCTTCATGTACGCGGCCAGGTCTTCGAGGTCCTCGGTCTGGGGCGCGCCCGGCTTCTCCCAGTTGGCGTCGGCGAATTTTTCGCCGTAGTTGGAGTGGCCGCGCGGGTCCACCGTCACCGTGACGTAGCCGTGCTTGGCCGCCATGTACATCGCGAAAACGTAGCCGGTCGGCTGGAAGCTGTCGGTCTCGACCGAATGGCGGTCGTTCAGCGGCCCGCCGTAGGTGTAGACGATCGCCGCGCGCTTGTCGCTCGGCGCCCAGCCCAGCGGCTTGAAGACGTAGGCGGGGATGGTGTCGCCGTGGCGGTTCTTGAAGCTGAAGCGCTCCGGACGCAGCACGTCGACCTGCGCCCAGGCGGGATCGTGGCTCTGCGTCAGCAGCTTGCCCGCTTCCGCGCCGGCCGCGGGGGCCTGCCCCTTCAGGAGCTTGAGCTCGGGACGCTCGGCCCAGTTGCCGGCCACTGCGGCGGCCCACTGACCGCTGCGGGCCACCACCGCATTGCGATGGTAGTCCGGCGAGCGGCCCAGCGCCGTCATGCGACCGTCCTTCAGGTCGACGCGCCAGACGTTCATCGCGGCGTAGTCGTCCTTGTTGGCGACGACGAACATCGTCTTCGCATCCGGCGTGAAACCCAGCACCTGGAAGGCTTCGAAATCTCCCGTCAGCAGCGGCTTGACCGACCGGTCGGCGCCGGCCGCGAGGCTCATCACGTAGGGCTGGCGCCAGCCCTTGTCGGCCAGGATCAGCACCAGCTGCCTGGAGTCCGGCGTGAACGACGGCGTCATCACGTTGACCAGCTCGTGGTGGATGGGCGCGCGGCGCTCCAGCACCATCTCCGGCTTGGACTCGCCCGGCTTGCCGAGGTAGACGCGGAACTGGTCCTTCTCGCGTTCGAACGTGGTGAAGGCATAGACGCTGCCGTCGCGGGCCCACACGACCGGCGAGATCTCGAACCAGTTGTCGCCGCCCGGATGCGTGAACACCGGCTGCGGCTGGCGCTCCGGCGCGGCGCCGGGCGTCGGCACCTTGCGGATGTAGATCGCCATCGAGGGCACGCCGCGCTTGTCGTCGGAGACCTCGCGGTCGACCTTCTTGGCGGTCGCCCAGCGATCGTTGAAGTTCATGATCTCGACCTGCCGGCCCGGCTTGGGCAGCGGCTTGCCATCGGCGCCGACCAGCGGCGCGTTGGCGACGAGCGCCATCCAGCGGCCATCCTCGCTCATCGCCGTCTGGGCGATCTTGAACTTGCGGTCCTCGTCGTCCGGATTGAACAGCTCGCGGTTGATCACCTCGATGCCGGCCGTGGCCAGGCGCACGCGCAGCACACGCGTCTCGTCCTGCACGATCAGGAACTGGTCGTCCGGCGCATAGGCCACCGGCTTCAGCGTGCGACCCGTGGCGAGCAGCGGCTCGGCGCGCTCGCTGCCGGCCTTCCAACGCAGCAACTGGCCGCGGTAGGCCAGCACGAGTTCCTCGCCCTTGCACGCCCACACGAACTGCGACACGCCGGGGTACAGGTCCTCGGGCTTGAGCTTCTCGCGTTCGCGCTTCTTCTTGAGCTCGTCGCGCAGCTCCCAGAGCGCCATGTCCTTGGGATCCTTGGCCGGCTTCTTCGCCTCGGGCGCCGACGCGGCGGAGGCCGGCGCGGCAGCCGCGACCGCGGCGTCGCCCCACGCGGCCTTCTCGGCGGCCTTGCGGGCCTCGTCGCGGGCCTTGCGCTCGGCCAGTTCGACCTTCAACTCGTCGATGGCCTTGCGCTCCCACTGCTCCAGGTCGACCGCCTCGCCGCGCAGGTAGGCGGCCTGCGCCTCCTCGCGGGCCTGGCGCTCGGCCAGTTCGTCGCGCTTCTGCTTGAGCTTCTTCGCGTAGCGGTCGAGGTTCTCCGGCGTCTCCACCGCGGCCATCAGCGTGGGCGAGGTCAGGCGCAGGGTCCTCCCCGTCTGCGTGTCATGCACGTAGAGGTCCATGCCGGCTTCGCCGAACGGGTTCCACAGGTAGGCGACGTAACGGCCGCTGGCGCTGAACTTCGCGTCCTTGGCGGACTCGCCGCGATAGGGCTCGGCGCGGAACAGCTGTTCCAGGGTCAGCGGCCGGTTGGTGACGGCCACCGGTGCGGCGGCCGTCTGTGCCAGCGAGACCTCGCTGGTCGCCAGCCCCGTCGCCAGGGTCGCCAGCGCCAGGGAAGTGAGGATCCATTGCTTCAATCGTTGCTCCACGTCCCGCAGGGTCGGCGGGGGACGCGGGATTCTAGGGACGCCCTCAACAACTGCTTACCCCTGCGCTGTCCACCGCATCCGTCAAGCGCGCGTTAACTGTCCATACTTTCCCTAGGCAGGCCCTTTCCGGACGCCTCGCCCATGACCTCCGGCAGGGGGAAAGGTCGCGAAGCGAACCGGAAGCACCAGAAAGAGGTATTCGATGAAGCAGCTGATTCAACGCATCCTCGGCGCCGTGGCGCTGACGGCTGGCGCCTTGAGCGCGCCGGCGGCCTTCGCGGGCGACGTGGGCGTGTCCATCAGCGTCGGGCAGCCGGGCTTCTACGGCCGGATCGACGTGGGCAACGTCCGTCCCGACGTGGTGTACGCGCAGCCGATGGTGATCGAGCGCGCCTATGCGCCCGCACCGCCGCTCTACCTGCGCGTTCCGCCGAACCATTACCGGTCCTGGGCGCGCCATTGCGGCTATTACGGCGCCTGCGGCCGGCAGGTGTACTTCGTGCAGGAGGGGTGGTATTCCCGCGCCTATGCGCCGGCCTATTACGGTCGTCCGCATGTGCATCCGATGCCGGTGTACGCGCCGCCTCCGCCGCCGCGGTGGGATCCGCCCCGTCGCGACCATTGGGACGGGCGCCGTGACTGGCATGACCATCGCGACGACCGTCGCGGCTGGGAAGGCCGTCGCTGGGACGAACGTCGGGACGACCATCGCGGGGGTGATCGTGGCGGCTGGGACCGCGGCGACCGTGGTGATCGCGGCGACCGGGGCGACCACGGCCACGGTCACGGCCGGCATCGCGACTGACGGCCGTGTCAGCCCTGACAGGTCTGACAGGGTTGGCAGACGCCTCGCGAGGCCTCGCGTATAGTGGTCGGCTTACACACCAGCAAGGTGTGATCCACAGCGCCGACGTATGTTCGCCCAAGTCCTCGCCACTCTCGGTCTGCTGACCTGCGTGTTCCTCGCGATCGACATGGCGTTGCCGCGCCGGCACCAACTGGCCTGGCGGGCCTGGCTGAAGCGGATCGGATGGCGCATGAGCGGGTTCAGCCTGCGCGGCCGCTTCAGTTCCCGCGACCGTCGCCGCGCCGCCCATGACGCGGCGCTCGATGCGATCGCGCGAGCGAAACACCGCTCCGGCACCTGGGACGGCAACGTCTATCACGGCGACGACTTCGAACAGCGGCAGCGGCGCAAGCCGCATTGACGGCTCCGCCACCGCCCACGACACCTGCGAAAACGGCCTCTCACGAGGCCGTTTTCCATGACGCGATGCCAGATCGCTCACCGCCTCGCCAGCACCGGCCGCAACGCCTTCCCGGTGTGCGTCCCCTGCTCGACCAGCGTCTCCGGCCTGCCCTGCGCGACCACGCGTCCGCCGGCCGAGCCGCCTTCCGGACCGAGATCCAGCACCCAGTCCGCTTCCGCGATGACATCGAGGTCGTGCTCGATCACGACCACGCTGTGCCCGCCGTCCACCAGCCGGTGCAGGACGCGGATCAGCTTTTCGACGTCCGCCATGTGCAGGCCCACCGTCGGCTCGTCCAGCACGTACAGCGTGTGCGGCGCCTTCTGCCCGCGGCGCGTGACGTCGTCGCGCACCTTCACCAGTTCGGACACCAGCTTGATCCGCTGCGCCTCGCCGCCCGACAGCGTCGGGCTCGGCTGCCCCAGCGTCAGGTAACCCAGGCCCACGTCCTGCAGCAGCTTCAGCGGGTGCGAGATCGAGGTCATCGCGGCGAAGAACTCCACCGCCTCGTCGACCTCCATCTGCAGCACCTCGCCGATGCTCTTGCCGCGCCAGCTCACCGCCAGCGTCTCCGGATTGAAACGCTGTCCGTGGCACTGGTCGCAGAGCACCTTCACGTCCGGCAGGAAGCTCATCGCAATCGTGCGCATGCCCTGGCCCTCGCAGCCGGGGCAGCGGCCTTCGCCCGTGTTGAAGCTGAAGCGGGCCGGCGCGTAACCCCGCGCCTTCGCTTCCAGCGTCTCGGCGAACAGCTTGCGGATCGCGTCCCAGAAGCCGATGTAGGTCGCCGGGCAGCTGCGCGGCGTCTTGCCGATCGGCGTCTGGTCGACCTCGAGCACGCGGTCGACCTGCGCGTGGCCCTCGATCGCATCGCAGCCCACCCACTTCGACGGCGCCCGGCGCAGCGGCACGGCCGCGGCCATGTTGGCCAGCAGCACGTCCCGCGCCAGCGTGGACTTGCCCGAGCCCGACACGCCGGTGATCGCGACCAGCCGGTGCAGCGGCACGTCCACCGTCACGCCCAGCAGGTTGTGCAACGTCGCGTTGAGCACCGTCAGCTTCGGCGCCTCCGCCTCCATGACGCGGCGTTCCTTCAGCGGGTGCACCAGCGGTCTGGACAGGAAGCGGCCCGTCAGCGAATCGGGGTTCTTCGCGATCTCCTCGGCCGTGCCTTCCGCGATCACGCGACCGCCGCGCTTGCCCGCGCTCGGGCCGATGTCGATGATGTGGTCGGCGCGGCGGATCGTGTCCTCGTCGTGCTCCACGACCACCAGCGTGTTGCCCTTGTCGCCCAGCGTCGCCAGCGCCTTCAGCAGGATCTGGTTGTCGCGCGGATGCAGGCCGATGGTCGGCTCGTCCAGCACGTAGCACACGCCCTGCAGGTTGCTGCCGAGCTGCGCCGCCAGCCGGATGCGCTGCGCCTCGCCGCCCGACAGGGTCGGCGCCGCGCGGTCCAGCGTCAGATAACCGAGTCCCACTTCCTCCAGGAACTCCAGCCGGCCCTTGATCTCGACCACCACGTCGCGCGCGATCTCGGCGTCACGGCCGGTCAGCGTCAGGCCGGCGATCCACTCGCGGGCCTCCTTCACGCTCCAGGACGCGACCGTCCCGATCGTCTCGTGCTCGAAGCTCACCGCGCGCGCCACCGGGTTCAACCGCGCGCCGTGGCAGTCAGGACACGGCGCATCGCTCAGGTCCTCGATCTCGGCTTCCTCCGCCGGGAAGCTCTGCTCCCGGCCGCGGTTGTCCTTGTCCTGCTGCGTGTCGTCGAGCGCCTTGCGCTGTTCGCGCGTCAGCGCCAGGCCGGTGCCGACGCAGGTCGTGCACCAGCCGTGCTTGGAGTTGTAGCTGAACAGGCGCGGATCCAGTTCCGGATAGCTGGTGCCGCACTGCGGGCACGCGCGCTTCGTGGAGAACACGCGCAGTTCGCCGATGCCGCGCGTCGCCTTGCCGCTGCGCAGCGCCTCGTGCAGGCCGTCCAGCGGCGAGAGCACATGCACCACGCCCTTGCCATGGTCCAGCGCCTTGGCGAGCAGCTCGCGCAGCCCGGCCTCGGTCTCCGGCGCGATCGTCATGTCGCCGACGGGCAGCTCGATGCTGTGCTCCTTGAAGCGGTCCAGGCGCGGCCACGGACTGGTCGGCAGGAACTCGCCGTCCACACGCAGATGCGTGTGGCCGCGCTGCTTGGCCCACTTCGCGAGGTCGGTATAGACGCCCTTGCGATTGACCACCAGCGGCGCGAGCAATCCGATGTGTTTGCCCTTGAAGTCGCGCAGCAGTTGCGCGGCGATGGCCTCGACGCTCTGCGGCTTCACCGGCGTGCCGTCGTGCGCGCAATGCTGGACGCCGAGCTTCACGTAGAGCAGGCGCAGGAAGTGCCACACCTCGGTCGTCGTCGCGACCGTGCTCTTGCGACCGCCGCGCGACAGGCGCTGCTCGATGGCGACCGTCGGCGGGATGCCCCAGACCGCGTCGACCTCGGGTCGGCCCGCCGGCTGCACGATCGAGCGCGCGTAGGCGTTCAGCGATTCGAGGTAGCGGCGCTGGCCTTCGTTGAACAGGATGTCGAAGGCGAGCGTGCTCTTGCCCGAGCCGGACACCCCGGTCACGACGTTGAACTTGCCGCGCGGGATGCTGACGTCGACCGACTTCAGGTTGTGCTCGCGCGCGTTGACGATGCGGATCGATTCGTCGGCCTGCCGGCGCCGGCGCAGCAACGATTGCAGCGGCTGGCCTTCCGACACCTTCATCGGCGGGCGGTCCATCTCCAGCGCGTACTCGCGCAGCGCCTTCGCGGTGTGCGAGGTCGGATGGTCCTTCAGATGCTCCGGCGTGCCGGTGGCGACGACCAGGCCGCCGTCCTCGCCGCCCTCGGGGCCGAGGTCGATGACCCAATCCGACGCGCGGATCACGTCGAGGTTGTGCTCGATCAGGATCAGCGAGTGCCCCGCCGACAGCAGCTTGCGCATCGCGCGCATCAGCTTGGCGATGTCGTCGAAGTGCAGGCCCGTCGTCGGTTCGTCGAAGAGGAACAAGGTGCCCTTGGTCGCCGTCGCCTGGCGCGGCTTGGAGGCCGCCTCGGCCAGGTAGCCGGCCAGCTTGAGCCGCTGCGCCTCGCCGCCCGACAGCGTCGGCACCGGCTGCCCCAGCGTCAGGTAGTCCAGGCCGACGTCCGACAGCGGCTGCAGCTTGTTGAGCACCTCGCGGTCGTCCTTGAAGACGCCCAGCGCCTCGGCCACCGTCAGGTCCAGCACATCCGACACGCTGAGCTGCCGGCCGGCGCGTTCCAGCTTGACCTCGAGCAGCTCGGCACGGAAGCGCTTGCCGTCGCAGTCCGGGCAGCGCAGGTAGACGTCGGACAGGAACTGCATCTCGACGTGCTCGAAGCCCGAGCCGCCGCAGGTCGGGCAGCGGCCGTCGCCGGCGTTGAAGCTGAACATGCCGGCGCCGTAGCTGCGCTCCTTCGCCATGGGCGTGTCGGCGAAGCGCTTGCGGATCTCGTCGAACACGCCGACGTAGCTCGCCGGGTTCGAACGCGCCGTCTTGCCGATCGGCGACTGGTCGACGAACACCGCGTCGGCCAGCCAGTCCGCGCCCAGCAGGCGATCGTGCTGGCCCGGCGTCTCGGTGGCCTGGCCGAACCAGCGCGCCAGCGCCGGATAGAGCACGTCCTGCATCAGCGTGCTCTTGCCCGAGCCGGACACGCCCGTCACCGCGACCATGCGCTGCAGCGGGAATTCGACGTTGACGTTCTTCAGGTTGTGCTCGCGCGCGCCTTCGAGGATCAGGCGCGGCGTGTTCTCCTCGACGACGCGCTTCAGGCCCATGCCCACGTGCTTGCGCGCGCCCAGGTAGGCGCCGGTCAGCGTGTCGGCCGCGCGGATCTGCTCCGGCGTGCCGTCGAAGACGATCTGCCCGCCCTGCTGGCCCGGGCCCGGCCCCATGTCGATGAGCCGGTCCGCCGCCAGCATCACCGCCGGGTCATGCTCGACGACCACGAGCGTGTTGCCCGCGTCGCGCAGCCGCTGCATCGCCTCGACGATGCGGTTCATGTCGCGCGGATGCAGGCCGATGCTGGGCTCGTCCAGCACGAACAGCGTGTTGACCAGGGAGGTGCCCAGCGCCGTCGTCAGGTTGATCCGCTGCACCTCGCCGCCCGACAGCGTGCGGCTCTGGCGGTCCAGCGTCAGGTAGCCGATGCCGACGTCGACCAGGTACTTGAGGCGGTTGCGGATCTCGTCGAGCAGCAGCTTGAGCGCCTCGTCGAGCAGCGTGCCGGGCAACTGCAGCTCGTCCATGAAGCGTCTGAGCCGATGGATCGGCAGTTGCATCAGGTCGTGCACCGACAAGCCCGGCAGCGCTTCCAGCTGATCGCGCGACCACTTCACGCCCTCCGGCATGAAGCGCTTGTCCGCCGGCAGCGCCGCGTCCGCCAGCGCCTTGGAGCCGACGCGCCACAGCAGCGCCTCGGTCTTGAGCCGCGCGCCGCGGCAGGTCGGACACTCCGTGTAGCTGCGGTACTTCGACAGCAGCACCCGGATGTGCATCTTGTAGGCCTTGCTCTCCAGGTACTCGAAGAACCGGCGCACGCCGTACCACTGCTTGTTCCAGTTGCCGTTCCAGTTCGGGCTGCCGTCGATCACCCAGTCGCGCTGGGCCTGCGTCATCTGGTTCCACGCGGTGTCGCGCGGGATGCCGGCGTCGCCGGCGTACTTCAGCATGTCGTCCTGGCTCTCCTTCCAGGCCGGCGTCTGCATCGGCTTGATCGCGCCGCCGCGCAGCGTCTTGCGCTCGTCGGGGATCACCAGGCCGAGGTCCACGCCGATCACGCGCCCGAAGCCGCGGCAGGTCTCGCAGGCGCCCATCGCCGAGTTGAACGAGAACAGCGCCGGCTGCGGATCGGCGTAGCGGATGTCGCTCTCCGGGCAATGCAGCCCTGTCGAGTAGCGCCAGAGCGTGGGCGCCACGCCCTCCTCCGCGCTGAGCACATGCACCGTCAGGCGGCCGCTGCCGCGCTTGAGCGCCAGCTCGATCGCCTCCATCGCGCGCGCCTGCTCGACGCCCTGGATGCGGAATCGGTCGGCGACGACGTCCAGCACCTTGCGCCCGTTGATCACGCGCTCGGACTGGACGCGCGTGAAGCCCGAGGCCGACAGCCATTGTTCGACCTCGCCGGCGCTGACCGACTCGGGCAGCTCGACCGGGAAGGTCAGCACCAGGCGCGGGTCGTCGCCGACGGTGCGCGCCAGCAGTTCGGCGTAGATGGTCTGCGGCGTGTCGTGGCGGACCGGCAGCGCGGTCTCGCGGTCGAACAGGTCGGCACCGCGCGCGAACAGCAGCTTCAGGTGGTCGTTGAGCTCCGTCATCGTGCCGACAGTGGAGCGGCTGGTGCGGACCGGGTTGGTCTGGTCGATCGCGATGGCGGGAGGCACACCCTCCACCCTGTCGACCGCCGGGCGGTCCATGCGGTCCAGGAACTGGCGCGCGTAGGCGGAGAAGGTCTCGACGTAGCGGCGCTGGCCTTCGGCATACAGCGTGTCGAAGACCAGGCTGGACTTGCCCGACCCGCTGGGCCCGGTCACCACCGTCAGCTCCCCGGTGCGGATGTCCAGGTCGAGGTTCTTGAGGTTGTGCTGGCGGGCGCCCCGGATGCGGATATCGGAATCGGACATGTGGTGTCGGCTCTCGCGCCTCGAAAAAGGCAGTGGGCGATGATTCTAGGGAGCGCCGGACCCCGGATTGGCAGCAGCGGGCGACGAGTGGGCGAACGGGCGGCGGACGCCCGGTGCCAGACCGCCGATCGTCGTCCGTGGCGCCCGCCACGACACAGTGGTAAGCAATTGCAAGCCAGCGACCGCTCAGGAAGCCTTTGCCTACCTCTTGTCAAGGCCTCCGATTGATGACTTCCGCACACTTGCTAGTCTTCGTGGGGTGCGGCAACAATGGACCCCGTCGTCGCCAAACAACACCGGCGCCCGGTTTCACCCGTACGGCGGACGACTTTTCTAGGGCATATCCCCCTCCTGCCCGGGTCGGGGACGACAAGCGACATGGACAGAAACGACGGCCATCCCTTTTCCGGAAGTTCCGAGACCACCCTGGTCTTGATGACCTCGGACGCGTCCTCCAAGCCCGCCCCCCCGTCCACGATGACCGACCCTTCCGTCTCCGGCCAGCGTCCGGCGCCCGGCGAGCCCTTCGTGCTGCTGGTCGAGGACAACCCGATCAACCAGGTCGTCGCGCTGGAGTTCCTGGCGCTGATGGGCCTGAAGACGCAGCTCGCGCGCAACGGCCAGGAAGCGCTGGACCTGTGCGAGCAGGCCGCCCCCAGCCTGGTGCTGATGGACATCCAGATGCCGGGCATGGACGGCCTGGAATGCGCGCGCCGGCTGCGGGAGCAGCAGGCGCAGGGGCGACTGCCGCGTTTCCCGATCCTGGCGCTGACCGCCCACGCGCTGGACAGCGACGTCGCCGACAGCCTGAAGGCGGGGATGGATGAGCACCTGACCAAGCCGCTCGACTTCCTGACGCTGCGTCGCCGGCTGGCGCGCTGGCTGGATCTGCCGCAGCTCAACGACTGACCCCCGCGAGAGGTCCCTCCAACGTGGGATGAGGCCTCGTCACAACGGGGGGACACTCGTTATTTCGAGGGTCTTTGACGGCGCTCAAAGCTTCCGCGAATCCCCCCTCGCGGCGCTGGCCTTGAGCGCGGTGTGCGTGCTCCACTTTCCGTCCGCATCCGATGTCCGGGTGCCTGAGGAGTGCTGCATGTTCAGTCGAAACCACATCCAGATGTCCGAGTCGTTGATGGATCTGATCCAGCGATCGGCTCGAGAAGACGGCATTCGCGACAGCGAGGTCATGATCCGTGCGCTGGCCATGTACTTCACCTTTCGGCAGGAGGTCCGGAGCGGGCTGGTGCTTGGCCTCATCGACCCGGAGCATCAACACCAACTGAAGCAGGCGTTCGATGTCTTCTAAGTGGACGGACTTCGCACGGAGGTTGCCTGCCAATCACGAGCTCAAGATCAATCCCTCCGAGTCCGAGCCGGACGGTCATGTTCGCCGCGTCAAGGACCTGACCCTCTTCTTCTTCGGACTGCTGGTGCTTGTGACCGTCGTGAGCTACAGCCTGGTCGTGCTGTTGTCCGACTGCATGGGCGCGGAAGACCGGCGATGGGCCACATCCACCCTCACCGCCGTGTTCGGTGGGGCGCTGGGCTGGCTGATCAAGCGATGAGCGCCGTGACGCAATACGGACTTCACGCCCCTTCAAGAAACCGCTGTACGACCGCGAAGTGCTCCGGCACGTTGAGTGCCGGGGCGTGGCCGCAGCCCGGGATCGTCACCACCTCCGCCCGCGGACCGCGCACGCGCATCGCCTCGGCCATCTCCGGCAGCAGAAGATCCGACGTTTCGCCACGCAGGCAGAGCACCGGCAAGCTCAGCGAGTCCCACTCCGTCCAGCGCTTGTAATCGTCCGGATGGACGAAGAACTGGCGCACCATCGCCGGGTCGTAATGCGGCGTCACTCGCCCGTCGGGCAGCCGACGCACCGAGCTCTCCGTCAACCGACGCCATTGCGCATCGCTCATCCAGCCGTAGGGCTGGTAGATCTGGCGGAAGTACTGTTCCAGCTCCGACAGCGTGTCGAAGGCCGACGGCGACCCCGCGTAGCTGCGGATGCGCTGGATCGCCGGTTCCGCGAGTTCCGGACCGATGTCATTGAGCACCAGCCGTCGGATGCGACCGCGCAGCGAGCTCGCCGCGGCCAGCAAACCGATCGCTCCACCCATCGATGTGCCGACCCAATGGAACGTTGGCAGCGTCAGTTGGTCGACGAGCGCCACCGCCAGCTTCACGTAGAACGCCAGGCAGTACTCGTTGTCCGGATCCGGACTCCACTGTGACAACCCTCTTCCGAGGGTGTCCGGACACACCACGAAGTAGCGGCCCGTTCCCGCGAGGTGGGCCGCCAGTTCGTCCATGTCGCGCCCCGTGCGCGCCAAGCCGTGCCAGGCGATTACAGGCTCGGCGCCCGGCTCGCCCCAGGTTTGGACATGGATCTCGCGGCCTTCGCAGCGCAGGTAGTTCGATATCGACTTCACGATCCCCTCCTCGCCAGCCGCAGGCGCCCGACCAGGCCGTTCGGGAAGTGGTACACGGCCAGCACGAACAGCACGCCCAGCCACAGCAGCCAGCGCTCCGGCGCGATCAGCTGCGACAGCACCGGCACGCCCGCCACCGCCGAAGCGCCGACCCGCATCAGGTCCTGCAGGTAGCTTTGCGCCAGCACGAACAGCACGCTGCCGATCACCGCGCCGTAGATCGTGCCCATGCCGCCGATCACGACGATCAGCAGGATGTCCAGCATGATCTCGAAGGACAGCGACGTGTCCGGCCCGTTGTAGCGCAGCCAGATCGCCAGCAGCGCCCCGGCCAGCGTCGCGAAGACGGCCGCCAGCAGCGTCGACAAGGTGCGGTAGGTCACCAGCCGGTAGCCGAGCGCCTCGGCGCGGAAGTCGTTGTCGCGGATGGCCTGCAGCACGCGGCCGAACGGCGAGTTGACGATGCGCAGCAGCGCCAGCACCAGCATCACGGCGACGACGAACAGCAGGTAGTAGGTCAACAGCCGACCGTCGATGACAACGCCGAGCACAGGCTCCTCAAGGAATTCCGTCGACGGCGAGAGCAGCTCCGGGAGCCGGAAGTTGAGCCCGTCCTCTCCGCCGGTGAAGTCGGACAGCTGCGAAGCCAGACCCTGGAACGCCGCCGCGACGGCCAGCGTGATCATTGCGAAGAAGATCGCCTTCACGCGCAGCGAGAACAGCCCGATGACGAGCGCCAGCAGCAGCGACACCGCCAGCGCGCCACCGATGCCGACCGCCAGCGCCGCGAAGCCCGGCGCCATCCGCGAGCTCGCGATGGCGACGCCGTAGGCCCCGATGCCGAAGAACATGGTGTGCGCGAAGCTCACGATGCCGGTGTAGCCGAGCAGCAGGTCGTAGCTGCTGACGAGCACGATGAAGACGAGGATCTTGGCCGCGACGTTCAGCGCCTTGGTGCCCGGGAACACGAACGGCGCGAGCGCCAGCCCGAGCACGGTGATCAGCAGCAGCGCCGCCAGCACGCGGCTGCGGGGCAGGTCGTGCGACAGCACGGACCGGAGCAGGGAGGGGATCAGGCGCATGGCAAGCTCGCTCCGCTCAACGGTGGCCGACCGGATAAAGGCCCTGCGGCCGCCACAACAGCACGGCGACCATCAGCCCGATGTTGGAGAACAGCGCCGCCTTGGGCGCGAGGAAACCGCAGTAGTTGGCCATCAGCCCGACCAGCAGCGCGCCGACGAAGCAGCCCAGTGTCGAGCCCAGCCCGCCGATGATGATCACGATGAAGATCAGCGTGTTGACCTGCGCGCCGATCTGCGGGATGACGCTCTGCTGGTAGAGCCCCCACAGCACGCCGCCCAGGCCCGCCAGGCCGGACCCGGCGACGAAGACCGCCACGAACAGCCGCCGGATGCGATAACCGAGGCTCTCGACCATCTCCCGGTCCTGCACGCCCGCGCGGATCAGCAGGCCGAGCTTGGTCCGGTTGAGCAGCCACAGCAGTCCGACGAACACCGCGAGACCGACGACGACGGCGAGCAGCCGGAACTTCTCGACCGCCACGTCGCCGACGACGAGCGCGCCGCGCAGCGACTCCGGCGGCTGCAGCGGGATCATCTGCGGGCCCCAGACCAGCTTGATCAGCTCCTCGCCGATGATCATGCCGCCCATCGTGATCAGGATCTGTTTCAGATGCATGCCGTAGACGGGCCGCACCAGCACCCGTTCGAAGACCAGGCCCAGGGCCGCCGCGCTTACGATGCCTGCGAGCGCCGCCACGGCCACCGCGCCGAGATTGACCGTGAGCGACGGACTCGACACGAAGCCCCCGTAGGTGTTCATCGCCCCCATCACCGTCGTCGCGACGAAGGCGCCCAGCGCGATGAACACGCCATGGCCGAAGTTCAGCACGTCCATCAGGCCGAAGACCAGCGTCAGGCCCGAAGCGATGACGAAGACGATCAATCCCATCGCCAAGCCGGCGATCGTCAAGGTCGCCCAGCTCGACATGGACCCGATCAGCGGCAGCGCCGCCAGCGCCAGCGCCAGGACCAGCGCCAGCGGGATGGCATCGAAGCGCGCGCGGGGCACCGGCTGCGCACCGTCCGTCGAGCCGTGCACGGGCTTGGGCATTGCAGCGGTCCTCATCGTGTCCTTTCCGCTCATTGATGGGCCGCCAGGGACAGTCCGAGCAGCCGCTGCTGCAGCGCCTCGTCGTCGACGAGGTCGGCCATGCGTCCGGCGTGCGCGACGCGGCCGTCGTCCATGACGGCGACGCCGTCGCCCAGCGCGCGGGCGACCATGAAGTTCTGCTCGACCAGCAGCACCGTCGTGCGCGCGCCGTCGCGGCCGCGCTTGATCTCGCCGAGCGCGTCGATGAGGTTGCGGATGATCGCCGGCGCCAGCCCCTTGGTCGGCTCGTCGATCAGCAGCAGCCGGCGCGGTTCCACCATCGCGCGCGCGATCGCCAGCATCTGCTTCTGGCCGCCGCTCAGCTTGCCGGCCGGGTACAGCCAGAACTTGCGCAGCGCGGGGAACAGGCCGAACAGCCAGTCCAGCCGCGCAGTGTCGAGATCGTCGAGCGAGTGCGCACCGCGCGCGGCCAGCAGCAGGTTCTCGCGCACCGTCAGGTCGCCGAAGAGGCCCATGTTCTCGGGCACGTAGGCGATGTCCAGGCGCGCGATCTCCGGCGTCGGCGCGGTCTGGATCTCGCGCCCGTCGAACAGCACGCGGCCCGTGCTCGCGCGCCACAGCCCCATCACCGTGCGCAGCGTCGTCGTCTTGCCGGCGCCGTTGCGGCCCAGCAGCATCGTGACCTCGCCCTCGACGACGTCCAGATCGACGCCGTGCAGGATGTGATACGCCCCGATGTGCGTGTGTACGCCTTCGAGACGCAGCAGCGTCCTTGCCGTCGACGCATTCATGCGGCCTCCGGCATCGCCAGCCCCAGATAGGCGTTCTGCACGACCGGCGAGGCGATCACCGCCTCGGGCTCCCCGTCCGCGACGAGCTGCCCGTTGTGCAGCACGACGATGCGGTCGGCCAGTGCCCTCACCACGTCCATCTTGTGCTCGACCAGCAGGAGGGTGTGGGTCCCTTCCGCCTTCAACGCACGGATCAGGTCCAGGATCACCGGCACCTCGTCGACGCTCATGCCCGCGGTGGGCTCGTCGAACAGGTAGACCTTCGGCTTGAGCGCCATCAGCATCGCGACCTCCAGCTTGCGCTGGTCGCCGTGCGGCAGGCTCGCGGCCGCAGCATCGACACGATGACTTAGCCGGACGCGCTCGACGATCGCGCGCGCTTCGTCGAGCAGCTCCCGGTGGTTCAACCACACCGACCACATCCGCAGGCCCTCGCCGCGGCGCGACTGCACGGCCAGCCGCACGTTCTCGAGCACGCTCAGGCTCGGGAACAGCTGCGTCAGCTGGAAAGCGCGACCCAGCCCCCGCCGCGTGCGCAGCGGCGCGGCCAGACGCGTGAGGTCCTCGCCGTCCAGCAGCACGCGGCCGGCGCTCGCGCCCAACTGTCCCGAGATCAGGTTGAAGTAGGTCGTCTTGCCGGCGCCGTTGGGACCGACGATCGCTGTCAACGTGCCGGGGTGGAACACAGCGCTGACGCGGTCCACGGCCGTGTGGCCGCCGAAGCGGATGGTGAGGTCGCGGGTTTCGAGCATCAGGGACAGGTGCCGATCACGTAGTAATTGGGCGCGGTCTGCTTCAGCGTCGTGGTGACGAAGATGTTCCACAGGCCCATCGCCTGGTTGGAGCCGTTGGCGTAGGTGATGCCGTACAGCGCGTAGGCGCGGCCGGAGATCGAGTGCGTGTAATTCGACGCGGTGAAGCAGGTCGCGGGCGTGCCCGGATCGCCGGGATCACCCGGATCGCCCGGGTTGCCCGGCGTGCCGCCGGCCACCTTGTCCACCATCGCCTTGATCGCGCCGATCTGCGTGCCGGCCTTCTGCGCGAAATTGGAGCCATACCAGCCGACCCAGTCCCAGCAGCCGTTCGGGTTGGGCAGCAGGCCGCTGGCGGCGGTCGAGCGCGAGGTGTTGTCCACCTTGGTTTGCGGGAACAGCACGACGATGTTGTTGGTGTCGGCCCAGCGCGAGAAGCCGGTGTTCCTCACGAACCTGTCACCGATGGTGGCGTAATTCTGCTGGCAGCCGTGCAGCGCGACGTGCAGCTTGCAGACCTGACCGGCCGCGCAGTTGGCGGGCACGTAGGCCCAGCCGGTCGCCGCCAGGCCGGGGTTGGTGCTGAACGCGGTCTGGTCGAACTCGATGTAGTTGGCCGCGGCGGGGCTGTTGTTGCGCGCGCTCAAGCTGCCGTACAACTTCGTGAGCACCGCCTTCGCGCCGTCGTAGCCGCAGTTCGCGATGTAGGGCGACGCGCTGCTGCCGCAGCTGTTGTTGCCGGCGGCGTCGAAGTCGGTCGGCAGCACGTGGGCGGTGCCGCTGCGCTGGACGTATTCGAGATTGGCCGCCGTGACGCCGTTGTTGAGGTATTGCGTCTGCATCGCGTTCATCGGGTTGGGCCCGACGGTCGTGTCGCTCAGGCCGACGAACAGGAAGACCTTCTGCGAAGCGACGTTGCTCTTGGCGTCGATCGCCGTGCCGCTCCAGTTGTTGAGGTCGGCCTGCATCGTGTTCAGCGCGGACGACGAGATCGTCGCGTTGTACATGCAGGCGGTGTAGTTGCTGTGGCCGGCGCAGTGGTAGGGCCCGGCGGCGAAGACGCCGATGCCCTTGAACGTCGAGGAATGCGCGTAACCGAGCTGGTTGGCCATGAAGCCGCCCGAGGACAGGCCCGACACGGTGATCTGGGTCTTGTCGATGTTGAGCGACGGCAGCGGCACGGCCGCCTGCGCGGCGCCCGCGAATGCCAACGTGGCGGAGACGAGGAATCGGACAACGGACGACTTCATTGGAAACCTCCTGGATGTCGATGGACCTTCAGCGGGGACGCTCAACGCGCCACGTCGGGCGCTCAGCGCTTGTTGCGAACGGGGATGTTCATCTCCTCGGGCTTGATCTCGCGCACCAGCTCCGGCACGCCCCAGGCGAAGGCTGGATCCACCTTGATCTTGAAGTGGTACATCGACTGCATCGCCTGGTGGTCCTCGGGCCGGAAGGTCATGCGGCCCTTGGGGGTCTCGAAGCTCATGCCTTCCATGGCCTTGATGAGCTTGTGGGTCGCGGTATCTCCGCCGGTCTTCTTGAGCGCCTCGACGACCGCGATCGCCGCGCTCATGCCGCCGGCGGTGAAGAAGTCGGGCGGCGCCTTGAACTGCTTGTAGTGGTTGGCCACCAGCCATTCATTGACCGGGTTCTTCGGGATGCCGAAGTAGTAGTAGGTCGCGCCCTCCATGCCGGGCAGCGCCTTGTACGCGGCCATCGCCGGCAGGATGTTGCCGCCGGTGGCGATCTCGATGCCGTAGCGCTTGAGATCGAGGTCGGCGATCTTGAACGGGTTGCCCGCGCCGGCCCAGATGATGAAGATGACCTTCCGGCCTGGTTGGTCCTTGAGCCGGTCGATCAGCCGCTGCGCGCCGGCGGTGAAGTCGGTCGTGGTGGTCGGCAGGTATTCCTCGTGAACGACCTTCGCCTTCCTGATCGCATCCTTGAAGGCCTTCACGCCGTCACGGCCGAAGGCGTAGTCCTGCGCCAGCGTCGCGATCACGGTGCCCGGCTTGTCGAGCGCCACCGCGTTGGAGATCGCATCCTGCGAGCTGTTGCGGCCGGTCCGGAAGATGTACTTGTTCCACTTGTCGCCGGTGATCGAGTCTGCAACGGCCGGCTCGACCAGCAGGATCTTCTTGTACTCCTCGGCCACAGGCAGCAACGCGAGCGCGACACCCGACGAGGAAGGGCCGACGGCGATGTCCGCCTTGTCGTCGCCGTAGGCCGCGGCCAACTGGCTCTTGCCGACGTCGGGCTTGCCCTGATCGTCCTTCTCGAGGACGACCAGCTTGCGGCCCGCCACGGTCATCGTGCCGCCGGTCGCGTAGTCCAGGCCCATCAGGAAACCGGTCTGCGTCTGCTTGCCGTAAGCCTCGAGCGGGCCGGTGCGGCTGTAGACGTGAGCGATGCGGATGTCCTGGCCTTGAGCGAGCGCCGGCGCGCTCGCGCTGAAGGCGGCGGACAGCGCCAGGACCGCGCCGGTCGCGGCGCGGATGAAGCCGTGGATCATGGAACTTGTCTCCGGTGGGGCGGACCGGTCGTACGCCGGTCTCTGCGCTCCTCCATCGCAAGGTCCGTGCCGACGCCGGCAGGCCAGAAACGACGACGCCGCTGTCCGGGTTCCAGACAGCGGCGTGTGATGGCGATCAGGGAAGTGTCTGGAAACCAGTCACTGTCCGGAGTCCAGACAGCGGCGCATTCGATGCGCCGCTGGACAGAGGCTCACGTGCGGAAGGTCGCGACGTGCTCGTTGAGCAGGCGGGCCTGCTGCTGCAGCGACTCGGCGGCGGCGGCGGTCTCCTCGACCAGCGCGGCGTTCTGCTGCGTCATGTCGTCCAGGTGCTTCACGGCCTGGTTGATCTGCGCCAGGCCGTCGGACTGGCCGGCGCTGGACTGGCTGATCTCGGCGACCGTGCCGCTGACCTGCTGCACCGATTGCAGGATCTGGCCCATCGCCTCGCCGGCGCGACCCACTTGCGCTCCGCCCGCGTCGACGCGCGTGACCGAGTCGTTGATCAGCGCCTTGATCTCCTTGGCCGCGTTCGCGCTGCGCTGCGCCAGCGCGCGCACCTCGGAAGCGACGACCGCGAAGCCCCGTCCCTGCTCGCCCGCGCGGGCTGCCTCGACGGCGGCGTTGAGCGCCAGGATGTTGGTCTGGAAAGCCACGCCGTCGATGACGGAGATGATGTCGGCGATCTTGCGGCTGGCGCCAGCGATGCCGTCCATCGTCTGCACGACCTCTCCCATGACATCGGCGCCGAGCTTGGCGCGATCGGCCGCGCCGATGGCCAGCTGATTCGTCTGATGCGCGGCCTGCGCGGAATGCGTGACCTGCTGTGTCAGCTCATGCATGGACGCCGCCGTCTGCTGCAGGCTGGACGCCGCCTGCTCGCTGCGCTGCGACAGATCCTGGCTACCCATCGCAACCTCGCGCGACGCGTGCTGGATGGAATCCGTCGCATCGCGGATCGCGCGCACCAGATCGCTGAGGCGCCCCTGCATCGCGGCGACCTGCGTGAGGACCTGGCCGATCTCGTCGTTGCCGGTCGTCTGCCCGCCGACCACCTGCGCCCGCAGGTCGCCGTTGGCCACGGCTTCGACCACCTCGCGCATCTGGTTCAGCCGGCGCTTGAGGCCGCGGGCGAACCACTCGACGGCGACCAATGCCGCGATGCCGAAGGCGATCACCAGCACCAGCGCGATCGTCGCGTCGCGTCGCGCGATGCCAGACACGTCGTCGATGTACACGCCCGAGCCGATCACCCAGCCCCATGGCTTGAAGCCGGTCACGTAGGACCGCTTGGGTTCCGGATCCTTGGCGCCCGGCTTGGGCCAGAGGTAATCGACGAAGCCGCTGCCCTGCGCCTTGACGGTATCGACGAAGGCGACGAACAGCTTCAGGCCGTTCGGATCCTTGTTGCCGGAGAGGTCCTTGTCGTTGAGCTCCGGCTTGATCGGGTGCATGACCATCCTGGGGGTCATGTCGTTGATCCAGATGTACTCGTTGCCCGAGTAGCGGATCTTGCCGATCTCAGCGGCGGCCTGCTTCTTCGCGTCGGCCTCGGTGAGGCCGCCAGCGCCGATCTTGTCGAAGTGCCGCTTGGCGATCTGCTCGGCGTTCTTCACCTGCTCGACCGTCGTGATCATCTTGACGTCCAGCAGGCTCATCGCGGAGCGGTGGCTCAGCCACATCACCAGCACGACGAAGCCGACCACCGCGGCCAGCACCGCCACGCGCAGCTTGGTGGCCAGCGTCCAGGCCCGGGGGGCCGTCGTCTTCGAACTCGTCCGGGCGCCAGAAGGCGCGTCCGCAGGGAATCCGGTCGTGGTCGTGGTCGTGGTGAGCGTGTTCATGAAATCTCCTGGGCGGGCCGGTGCAGCCGGTCCTCGTCATCTGCCCTGACCTCGAATATGCGCATGCCGCACACCGTGGGACAAGCCCCCCGAACCCTCGAAGAAGCCCATGAACACGGCTCAAACGTGAGGATGTGGCCCCTCTCGTGCGAACCGTTTTCTGCCGTACGCGTCAGGCAGCGGTCAGCTCGGGGTACTTCGCAAGCTTCTCGTAAAGCGTCGCCCGGGAAATCGCCAGCAGCCGCGCGGCGGCCACGCGATTGCCGTTGGTGCTGCGGAGCGCCTGGGCGATGGCGGCGCGCTCCAGCTCGGCCTTGCGGGCGGGCAGGGTCTCCGTGGTTGCTGCACCGAGCACACGTTGCGGGAGCCGGTACCCCTCCTCGCTCCCACTCCTGCGCATGCTCGGAAGGTCGCTCGGAGGGGCACCGGCCCCCGCAACGTCCGCATCGCTCGCTGTGATCGGTTCGAGCACTGCGGGCGCGGCATCATGGAGACCGAAATGTCCCGGCAGCAGCTCGTCGTCGTCGCTCATGAGGAAGGCCTGCTCCAGCGCGTTGCGCAACTCGCGGACGTTGCCGGGCCAGGTCTTGCCTTCCAGGGCCTTCAGCGCCGCGGCGCTCAGCACCTTGGGCGCAAGACCACTGCGCCTCGCAATATCCTCCAGGAGCACGTCGACCAGCGTCCCGATGTCCTCGCCACGCTCGCGCAGCGCCGGCAGACGGATCGGGAGGACGTTCAGCCGGTAGAACAGGTCGGCGCGGAACTCGCCACGCTGCACCATCGCCGCCAGGTCCCGGCTGGTCGCCGCGATCACGCGGACGTTGACCTTGACGACCTCGTTGCTGCCCAGCGGCTCCAGTTCCTGCTCCTGCAGCACCCGCAGGAGCTTGGCCTGGAGCGCCGGCGGCATGTCGCCGATCTCGTCGAGGAAGAGCGTGCCGCCGTCGGCCAGCTTGAACTTGCCGTCACGGCCCTTGCGATCCGCACCGGTGTAGGCACCGGGCGCGACGCCGAAGAACTCGGCCTCCAGGAGGGTCTCGGGCACGGCGGCGATGTTGACGGACACGAGCGGCCGCGCCGCGCGGCGCGAGGCGGCATGGATCGCATGCGCGAGCAGTTCCTTGCCGGTGCCGGTTTCGCCGAGCAGCAGCACGGTGGCCTCCGTCTGCGCGACGCGTCGCGCATGGCGCTTGACCTCGACGGCAGCGGCGCTCGATCCGACGAAGTCGACGATCCGGTGCTTGGCGCGACGGTTGCGGGACTGTTCGGCCGCGAGCTGGCGGCGCGTGTCGTCCAGCTCGGCCTGGAGGCAGGCGAACTTGTTCATCAAGGGCTGCATCGTCGTCTCGGGATGGTCCAGCAGGACCATGCCCATCGCGCCGATGACGTCGCCGCCGGGACCGCGCAAGGGCAGCCGGCTGACGAGGAAGGTCCCCGCCTTGTTGGTCAGCAGGTCCACGAGGATGGGCTGGCCGGTATCGATGACCTGGGCCATCAAGGTGTTGGGGACGACTTCCTCGACGCGGCGTCCGACGAATTCGGATTCGTCGCGGAAGCCGAGCGCGGGCAGGAAGCGCTTGTAGCCTTCGCTGATCCAGACGACACGGTGCTCGCGGTTGACGACCATCGCGCCCTGGGCGGTGCTGGCCAGCACGTCGAACATGGACTGCGCCGCCAGCCGCAGCACGGCCTCGGCATCCTGGGGAATGTCGTTCATGCCTGGTCTCCTGGGCATTCTTCCTGGACGTTCGTCCCGGCCCTCCGCTGGGCGGAAGGGTGTCCGAGGTCGAACGGCCGTCGCGCGGCGCCGCCCCGGATCTGATGCGGCCCAATGTAGCAGCCGCTTCGCGGTGCGAAGGCCGTCCGGTGAGACGAACGCCCCGGGGAATCCCCGAGGCGAACTTCGAGCCGCGCGAGAGGCGATCCGGCTATAAACCGCCCTCATGGCCATCGTGGATTCCTGGACTTCGGCGCGCGCGGCAAGGCAGGTGCTGTCGCTGGCGCACAAGCTGCTGTCGGAGCGCGGCCAGGCGAACAGCCTGGGCCTGGCCCAGGAGCTGATCGGGCGGATGGGCGCGCTGCCGGGGGACGCCTGGCCGGCCGTGTTCGACAAGCTGGCCGCCGATTTCAATCCGGAGCCCGCGGCCGTGCTGCAGGCCGCGCAGGCCTACGCCGACGCGCCCGGGACCGAGACGCTGCGCCGGTTGACCGAGCTGGGCGAGCCGCCGCGGCAGGAGCTGTTCCGCCGCCTGAACCGCGCGCCCGGCGGCACGGGAACGCTGGTACGGATGCGCCGGCGCCTGCTGGACGGTCTGGCCTCGCACCCGGACTGGCGCATGGTGGACGCCGACCTGCTGCACCTGCTGTCCTCGTGGTTCAACCCGGGCTTCCTGGAGATGCGGCAGGTCGACTGGCACTCGCCCGCGCACCTGCTGGAGCAGATCATCCACCACGAGGCGGTGCACGCGATCGACGGCTGGGACGACCTGCGGCGCCGGCTGCTGCCGGACCGGCGGCTGTTCGCGTTCTTCCATCCGCAGCTGCCCGACGAGCCGCTGATCTTCGTGGAGATCGCGCTGTTGCCCGACATGCCGGACGCGATCGCGCCCCTGATCGGCAAGCGCAGCGAGGCGATGCCGCCGAACAGCTTCAAGGCCGCCGTCTTCTATTCCATCAGCAACTGCGAGCCGGGCCTGCGCGGGGTCTCGCTGGGCAACTTCCTGATCAAGCGCGTGGCCGAACACCTGCGGCGCGAACTGCCGCGGCTGAAGCTGTTCTGCACGCTGTCGCCGATCCCGGGCTTCGCCGCCTGGCTGCAGCGGATGCGGACGGCGGAGGATGCCGCCGCGGCGGGCACCGGGCTCGACGGGCTCGCCGGTCTGAAGGCGGCGCAGCGGACGCGCGCCGCGGAAGCGCTGGACCGACTCCGGCACCACACGCCGGCCGAACTCGCCAGTCCGGGCGCCCTTGAGGATGAGACGCTGCAGGCGGATCTGCGACGTCTGGCCGCCGTCTATCTGATCGGCCAGACGCCGCTGCCGGGCGGCGATCCCGTCGCGCGTTTCCACCTGGACAACGGCGCCCGTCTTGAACGACTCAACCCCGGCGGCGACCGTTCGGCCAAGGGTCTGAAACAGTCGCACGGGATGATGGTCAATTACCTCTACGACCTCGACCGCATCGAGGAACACCACGAAGCTTTCACCCAGGGGGAGATCGCGACGGCGCGCGCCGTCGGCGGTCTGCTCTGACCCCTTCCGATCATCCTTCCACCCTTGTTCCCACCCTTGTTCCCCCCTTGCCCACCGACACCGCGGCCCGCAGAGGCCCACAGGAGACACGCATGACCCAGACTTCCACGACCCGCCGCCGCCTGCTGGGCGCCGCCGCCCTGGCCTCCCTGTCCGCCGCGGGCGCAGGGATCGCGCCGTCGGCGTTCGCGCAGGCCGCATGGCCGAGCCGGCCCGTGGTCATCGTCGTGCCCTTCCCGGCCGGCGGCGGCACCGACGCCTTCGCGCGACCGCTGACGGCCGTGCTGACCAAGCAGACCGGCAAGCAGTTCATCATCGACAACAAGGGCGGCGCCGGCGGGACCGTCGGCGCGACCCTCGCGTCCAAGGCCGCGCCGGACGGCTACACCTTCTTCATGGGCGCCGTGCACCACGCGATCGCGCCGGCGATGTATCCCAAGCTCGAGTACAAGCTGGAGGAGGACTTCGTCCCCGTCGCGCTGGTCTCCAGCGTGCCGCAGGTGATCGTGATCAACCCGGCGAAGGTGCAGGCCACCGATGTGAAGGGCCTGCTCGACTTCCTGAAGAAGAACCCCGGCAAGCTGAACTACGGCTCGGCGGGCAACGGCACCTCGCACCACCTCGCGGGCGAACTCTTCAAGCTGCAGACGCAGACCTTCATCACCCACATCCCCTACCGCGGCGCCGGCCCGGCGCTGCAGGACCTGATGGCGGGCCAGGTGGACCTGATGTTCGACGGCCTGGGCTCGTCGGCGGCGCACATCCGCGGCGGACGCATCAAGGCGCTGGCGGTGGCCTCGTCCAAGCGCGCGCCGGGCTTCCCGGACATCCCGAGCGCCGCGGAGGCCGGCATCCCGCAGTACCAGGTCGCCACCTGGTACGGGCTGTGGGCGCCGAAGGGCACGCCGAAGGAAGTGATCGCCGCGATGCAGGCGGAGCTGCGCAAGGCCTATGCGACCGAGGAGCTGAAGAACATCTGGACCGGCCTGGGCACCGACATGCCCACGCTCTACGGCGACGCCTTCGGCAAGTTCGTGCACGGCGAGGTGGTGCGCTGGGCCGACGTGGTCAAGCGCAGCGGTGCGAAACTGGATTGATGAACACCGTGAACGCCAACCTGTTCGCCGCGCTGCGCGCGAATTTCTCCGACGACCTGGACGCCTGCGCGATCGAGCTGGCCGACGGCCCCGACGCCGGCCAGCGCTACAGCTGGCGCGACATCGACCGCGCCACGGCGATGATCGCCAACCTGCTGGACTCGCTGGACCTGCCCGCGGGCAGCCGCGTCGCGGTGCAGACGGAGAAGAGCGTCGAGGCGCTGCTGCTGTACCTCGCGGTGCTGCGCGCCGGCTACGTCTACCTGCCGCTGAACACGGCCTACCAGGCCGCCGAGCTCGAGTACTTCATCGACAACGCGGAGCCGGCCGTGGTCGTCTGCGCGGGGAAGAACTTCGGCTGGATCAGCAAGCTGGCGTTCCAGGCCAAGGTGCCGTGGGTGTTCACGCTGAACGAGGACCGCAGCGGCACGCTGCTGGACCGCGCGGTGCAGATGCCCGACACGCACCAGGCGGCGGAGAAGACCGCCGATGAGCTGGCGGCGATCCTCTACACGAGCGGCACGACCGGTCGCAGCAAGGGCGCGATGCTGAGCCACGGCAACCTGCTGTCCAACGCCGAGGTGCTCAAGCACCACTGGGGCTGGCAGGCGGACGATGTGCTGATCCACGCGCTGCCGATCTTCCATGTGCACGGGCTGTTCGTCGCATCGCATGGGGCCTTGCTGTCGGGCGCGAAGATGCTGTGGTTCAACCGCTTCGATCCTCGCGGCGTGATCGCGCGGCTGCCGGACGCGACGCTGTTCATGGGCGTGCCGACGCTGTACGTGCGGCTGCTGGAACAGGCCGCGCTGACCCGGGAGGCCTGCGCGCGGATGCGCCTGTTCATCAGCGGTTCCGCGCCGCTGCTGATCGAGACCTTCCACGAATGGCAGCGTCGCACCGGGTTCACCATCCTGGAGCGCTACGGCATGAGCGAGACAGTGATGCTGACCTCGAATCCGTACAAGCCCGAGGACGGCGAACGTCGCGGCGGCACGGTCGGTCGTCCGCTGCCGGGCGTGGGGCTGCGCATCGTCGACGACGCGGGCGCGCCCTGCCCCAGCACCGGCGACGGCGAGATCGGCCACCTCCAGGTGAGCGGACCCAACGTGTTCTCGGGCTACTGGCGCATGCCGGAGAAGACGAAGGAGGAATTCACCGCCGACGGCTGGTTCAAGACCGGCGACGTGGGCCGGCGCGACGACCGGGGCTACGTGACGATCGTGGGGCGGAGCAAGGACCTGATCATCACCGGCGGCTACAACGTGTACCCGGCGGAGATCGAAGGCTGGCTCAACGAGTTGCCCGGCGTGGCGGAGTCGGCCGTGGTCGGCGTCCCGCATCCGGACTTCGGCGAAGGCGTGATCGCCGTGGTGGTGCCGCGATCCGGCGCCGCGCTGGACGGCGCGACGCTGATCGCGGCGCTGAAGGACCGCATCGCGGGCTTCAAGGTGCCCAAGCGCGTCTTCGTCGACGGCGAGTTGCCCCGCAACGCGATGGGCAAGGTGCAGAAGAACCTGCTCCGCGATCGGCACCGCGGACTGTTCGACTGATCCCGCTTCAGAGCAGACGCAGGATGTTGAACGGCCAGTACATGGCGTCTCCTTGAGGGTGGATGGGGCCGATCAGTGCGCCGGCCCTGGCGATGCATCCGACACGCCGCGCGGAGTACATTGGCTGCCTTGCCTTCCCTCGTCGTGCCTCGCCTTCCTTGCCGCCGCCCCGCTCCCGTGACTGCCCCGCC
>SEFA01000058.1:0-41170 GCA_004210455.1 Rubrivivax sp.
CCTTTCCCCGTCCCTCCCCCATCCACCCTTTTCTGGAGCGCCACCATGGCCAAGATCTCATCCCTGTCCGACCTGTACGTCGACGAACTGAAGGACCTCTGGTCCGCCAACGACCAGATGGCGCGCGCGCTCGAGAAGATCGCGCCGCAGGCCACGAACGAGAAGCTGTTGCAGATGCTCGAAGAAGCCCAGGCGGGCATCGCCGACCACACCGACCTCCTGAAGGCGCTGATCGCCAACCAGGGCGAAGAGGTGGCCAAGGAGCATTGCAAGGGCATGGAAGGCCTGGTGAAGGAAGCCTTCAAGCACGTCCTGGAAGACCCGCCGGAAGAGGGTCCGGTGCTGGACGCCGCGATCATTGCGCAATACCAGCGCATGACGCATTACGGCATCACGGGCTTCGGCACGGTCGCCGCCTTCGCCAGTGCCTTGCAGCTTGACGACGATGCGCGGCAGCTGAAAGAGGCCGTCGACGACATGTATGACGCCGACGAATTGATGTCGGAACTCGCCGAAGCGGCCGTGAATCGCGAGGCGGCGGAAGAGTGACGCGAACGTCCCGCCGGGGTGTCAGCCCCTGCGGGCGCATCTCGCGCGTATCAGGCAGCGAGCGGCGGTTCCACCCAATAGCGGTCCCGCCCATGTCCGCGATGCAGCAGGGATTCATAATCGCGATCGATGGACGCGATGTCCTGGAACGGCGGACTGGCCCGCACCGACGCACGATCCATGGACAGGCACAACTGCTTGGCCACGATGTCGATCGCCTCGATCCAGCGCACGCCGATCAGCACGCGATGCCCGCCGGGCCACCACGCGCTCGTGTCCACCAGCAGATAGCGCAGCGTCCACGCCGCGTCGTCGTAGATCAGGTCCACCACCCGACCAATGCCGACGCCACCCGACGTCAGTTCGCAATCCAGCAGTGCCGTCTCGATGAGGAGCGGCAGGTCCGCGGCGACCGGCGTCTCCATCCCGTAGTGCATCCGCGCGGCGTGGGCCTGCTGCGCGGAGATGCCCTGCAGCGGATGCAGCGTCGGGCTCATCCTGACGGTGCGACGGCTGACGTCCATGTGCATGCTCCCCCGCTCGATCGGCTGCAACAGCAGCGACGGCAGGATCAGCACCCAGCGGCCGAACAGCCAGGGGCTGGCTTCGAGCACCAGGAAATGGATGCGCCAGTCCGTCGTGTCGAACAGGGCCAGGCGCACGTGCCCGATGTCGCCGTCGTTGCCGGTCACCTTGCAGCGTTGCAGCAGGCTCAGGCTGTTCAGGCGGCCGGCGCAGGACGCGTCCATCTACCGCCGGCCGACGCGCGAGGGCGCCACCGGGGGGATCGCGGGACCGGGCATGGCGGGCGTCGGGGTCGGCGGCCGGACTTGCTTGGGCTTTTTCGCTTCCTTGTTGCCGTGCTGACGTCTGGACATGGGAGCTCCTGGAAGGATGAAGGGAGTTGACGGTGACGATCGCGACCAGTCCACAGCCTGCGCCGATATGCCCGTGGGGTCCGTGCGCCAGCGAACGCTCGCCACGCATCGGAAGTCCGCTGCCCGACGCCGGAGCCCCGGATGCATCGACCTATACTCGATCGGCGACTTTCAGCCGCAAGGAGCCCTGATGGTGAGCATGCAGTTGGCACGCGAGAACCGACTCCTGGCCGCGCTCTCGGATGACGAACTGGCCCGCTGGCTGCCGGATCTGGAAGTCGTGGATGCGGCGCTCGGGCTGGTGCTCTACGAGTCGGGCGGACAGCTGTCGCACGTCTACTTCCCGACGACCTGCATCGTGTCGCTGCTCTACGTGCTCGAGGACGGCGGCTCGGCCGAGATCTCCATCGTGGGTTACGAGGGCGTGCTGGGTGTGTCGCTCTTCATGGGCGGCCAGACCACGCCGAGCCGGGGCGTGGTGCAGAGCGCCGGCCAGCTGCTGCGGTTGCGATCGGACCTGATGCTCAAGGAGTTCAACCGGGCCGGCAAGGTGATGCAGCTGCTGCTGCGCTACACGCAGGCGTTGCTGACGCAGATGTCGCAGACGGCGGTGTGCAACCGCCACCATTCCCTGGATCAGCAGCTCTGCCGCTGGCTGCTGCTCAGCCTGGACCGGCTGCACGGCGACGACCTCGTCATGACGCAGGAGTTGATCGCCAACATGCTGGGCGTGCGCCGGGAGGGCGTCACGGAGGCGGCGGGCAACCTGCAGGACGCGGGTCTCATCCGCTATCGACGCGGTCATATCACGGTGCTGGATCGTCCAGGGCTGGAGCAGCGCACCTGCGAGTGCTACGCCGTCGTGAAGAACGAATACAACCGGCTGCTGACGGCCTTGCCTGTCCCCGACATGTGAACCACGGGGGGCTTGGGTTCGCCGCCGTACAGACGGGGGCTCGCAGGAAGATCAGCTTGAAGGTTCCCGTTGCCTTCAGGAACACCGATGCCTCTTTCCCACGATATCCCGGAACCCGACGGGCATGGCCTCGCCGCCGCGGCGTCGCCCGGCGCGCCGCTGGATCAGGCGCTGAGATTGGGCGCGCTGTCGCTGCAGGCCTCGGAGCAACGGCGGAGCGACGTACTGGCGCTTGTCGCGCACGAAATGCGGGATCCGCTGGCGGCCATCGGTGCCGCGCTGCGAGTGCTCAACAGGAGAGCGAACCCGGACGACACGGCGGAGCACGCGGTCATCGAGCGCCAGCTGGACACCTGCCAGCGTTTGGTGGAGGACCTCCTGGATCACGCGCTGGTCTCGCGGAACACCTTGGCGGTGCAGCGCGTGCCGATGTCCGTCCGCGAGTGCCTGTCGAACGCGCTGGAGGCCACCCGGCCGGGACGAGAGGCGAAACGGCACCGGATGATGACGCTGCTGCCGGAGGCGTCGCTCCAGGTGTGCGGCGATGGCATGAGGCTGTCGCAGGTGGTCAGGAACCTGCTGGCGAATGCCACGCGGTACACGCTCCCGGACGGGTGCATCGAACTGTGGACGGTGAAGTCCGCCGGGCATTGCGTCGTGCACGTGAAGGACAACGGCGAAGGGATCGCGATCGAGCAGAGGGCGCGCATCTTCGAGCCGTATGTCCAGGGGCGGCGTCCGCTCGGCACGGAGCACCACGGCCTCGGTCTGGGGCTCGCGCTGGCCAGGGCCATCGCCGAGCTGCATGAGGGGTCGATCACGGTCCACAGCGACGGCCTGGGTCATGGCAGTGAGTTCTGCCTCCAGCTGCCGCTCTGGAAAGCGCCGCAAGTGACCTGAACACGCATCAACCCCTGCCCGCAGCCCTCCGCGCAGGACGTGCACGATCAGCTTGCAAACTGCAATGGAAAACGCCCGCAGGACTTGCGTCTTGCGGGCGTTTCTTATTGGGTGGGGTGGCTAATGGGACTCGAACCCACGACAACCAGAATCACAATCTGGGACTCTACCAACTGAGCTATAGCCACCACTGGAGAAGCCTTAGATTATGGCCACTTTTCTCCTCTGTGGGAAGTACTTTCTGCGGTTCTTCTGAAAATACTTTCGAACCGCGCGAGTGCCGCCCGGTGCCTTGTCCTGAGACCGATCAGTTCGCCGGCGCCGAGGCCGCCGTGGCCTTCAGCACCGCCGGCTTGATCGCCGCCTTGTAGTCGGCCTTGAGCACGTTGTAGTAGCTCGCCATCTCGACCGCGCTCCAGGCGCGCGCGTACTGTTCCGCCGCCCGCTTGGCATCGATCAGCGCCGGATCGCGCGGCAGGATCTTGTCGATCTTCGCGACCAGGAAATCGCCGTTGCCCGCGTCCACGCCGACATAGGCCGGCAGCTTGGCGACGTCGGCGCGCAAGACCTGATCCAGCGCCTTCTGCGGCAGCACGCCAGGCTTGGCGCGCGACACCGTCAGCGCCTCGCCCAGGCCCTTGGCATCGCCGCCCTTCTGCAGTTCGGCCAGACGGGCTTCGCCCGCCTTCTTCGCGGCCTGCGCGGCGTGGTCCGCCACCCAGGCCATCGTCAGCATCGGCTTGACCTCGGCCAGCGGCGGCACGCGCGCCGGCTTGTAGGCGACGACACGCGCCGACACCATCTGGTTGCCGCCGGCTTCGATGGCCGCCGTGTTCTGCTTCTTGCTCAGCGAGTCCGCCGCGAACACCGCCTCCAGCAGCTTCGGCGACGCCAGCACGCCGGTCGCGTCGGGCGCGGCCTTGCGTTGCACCGTCGCCTTCTGGATCGTCAGCTTGAACTTGTCAGCCGCCGGCTTCAGCGACTCCGCGTCGCTGTAGACCGTGTCGCTGAAGCTGTCCGCCTGCTCGGTGTAGCGCTTCTGCGCCAGCTGACGACGCAGGTCGGCTTCGATGCCGGCCTTGACAGTGTCGAACGGACGCACCTGACCGCCCCGGACGTCCGTCAGCAGGATGATGTGATAGCCGAAGTCGGACTGGACGACGTTGCTGATCTCACCCTTCTTCAGCGCGTAGACGGCATCCTCGAAGGGCTTGACCATCGCACCCTTGCCGAAGAAGTCCAGATCGCCACCGTTCGCGGCCGAGCCCGGGTCTTCGGAGTTCTTCTTCGCCAGCTCGGCGAAGCCGGCCGGGTTCTTGCGCGCCTCGGCCAGCAGTTCGTCGGCCTTGGCCTTCGCCTTGGCCTTGTCGGCCGCCGGCATGTCGCCGCCCGCCTTGATCAGGATGTGGCTGGCACGGCGTTCCTCATCGCTGGTGAAGCGCGCCTTGTTCTCGTCGTAGAACTTCTGCACCTCGTCGGCGTTGACCGTCACGCCGGCCGCCAGCGCGGCGGCGTCCAGCACGACATACTCGATGTCGGCGCTTTCGGGCAGCTGGAACTTCGCGGACACCTTCGGGTCCTTGTAATAGGCCTCGAGGTCGGCGTCCGTCGGCTTCAGCGTCGCGGCGAAGTCCTTCGCGGCGAAGGTCTGGAACTGCAGCTCGCGCTGCTGCAGCAGCGCGTCGAAGGCCAGATTGGCACTCGCCTGCGTCGGCAGCGCGCTCTGCGCGATCGGACCCAGCACGCCGTTGGTCTGAAGACTTTGGCGGACGTTCTGCAGCAGACCGTCGACCGTCATGCCCTGTTGCGCGGCGATGCGCTTGGCGGTCTCCACGTCGCGCAGCGGCGCGAGTTGCGGATCCGTCTTGATCAACTCGATCAGCTGCTCGTTGCTGATGGTGCGGTGCTCATCGGCCACCACCGCGGCGAGCACGCGCTCGCGCAGCAGGTTCTCCAGCACGTCCTTGCGCACTTCCGGCGAATCGAAGACCTTGGGGTCCATCGTCGGCGATTCCATGCGCATGCGCTCGACCTGCGTCTTCTGCGCCTGGTCCCACTCGGACTGCGTGATCTTGTGGCCGTCCACGGTGGCCACCGTCGCGTTGCCGCCATCCATGAAGCGGCTGTAGCCCTCCACGCCGACCAGCACGAAGGACGGCACGATCAGGATCAGCAGGATGAACTGGAACAGCCGCGTGTGCTTGCGTACGAAATCGAACATCAACAACCTCAGGTCATTTCACATACGACAAAGGCGAACCGGGGTTCGCCTTTGGGCCGCG
Source organism: Rubrivivax sp. (assembly GCA_004210455.1). Lineage (GTDB taxonomy): Bacteria > Pseudomonadota > Gammaproteobacteria > Burkholderiales > Burkholderiaceae_C > Roseateles. The sequence goes on from SEFA01000058.1 coordinate 5,526, forward strand.
GCATTCTAGTCCACGGTTCACGTGGCTCTGCCTCGGTTTTCTGGTGGGCGCTGACGGGCTCGAACCGCCGACAATCTCCGTGTAAGGGAGGTGCTCTACCAACTGAGCTAAGCGCCCGGAATTCTTCAGGTCCCGGCTTTCAGTTCACCGCGTCCTTGAGGGCCTTGCCCGGACGGAACTTCGGCACCTTCGCCGACTTGATCTTGATCGCCTCGTTCGTGCGCGGGTTGCGGCCGGTGCGGGCCGCTCTCTTCGTGACGCTGAAGGTGCCGAAGCCCACCAGCGACACCGTCCCGTTCTTCTTGAGCGTGGTCTTCACACCGCCGATGACAGCCTCCAACGCGCGCCCCGCGGCCGCCTTGGAAATGTCCGCCTGCTTGGCGATGTGCTCGATCAATTCGGACTTGTTCACGAAGGTACCCCCTCATTGGTTTGCCAGGCCGCCCGAACGGCGCGGGAAGCGGATTCTAGACGCATTGCCCGCGCGTCCAGACAAGGGGGAAGTCCCGATACGAGGGGGTCCGTCGCCAGTCGCCCAGGGGACAGCGCCCCGCGTGGAGCCCGCATCCGCACGCACACTTCACATGCTGTTTCACGCAGGTCGGGTCAGCGCACCTTGGCCCGGATCTCGGGCAGCGCCTTCTGCAGGTAATAGACCATCGACCAGATGGTCAACACCGCGGCCAGGTAGATCAGCCAGGTGCCCCAGAGGCGGGTGTTGATGACCTCGAACAGCCTGCCGTCGAACAGCAGGAAGGGGATGGCCACCATCTGCACCGTGGTCTTGAGCTTGCCCAGCATGTGCACCGCCACCGAGCGCGAGGCGCCGATCTGCGCCATCCACTCGCGCAACGCCGAGATGGCAATCTCGCGTCCGACGATGACCAGCGCCACCAGCGCGTCCACGCGCTGCTGTTCCAGCAGCACCAGCAGCGCCGCGCAGACCAGGAACTTGTCGGCCACCGGATCCAGGAAGGCGCCGAAGGACGAGGTCTGGTTGAGCTTGCGCGCCAGGTAGCCGTCCGCCCAGTCGGTCAGGGCCACCGTGATGAAGAGGACCGTGGCCAGCAGGTTTTGATGGGCGGGCGACATCTGCAGGTGGAACACCCCGACGATCAGCGGGATGGCCACGATGCGGGCCCAGGTCAGCAAGGTTGGCAGCGTCCAGAACATGGGCGGCATTGTGCCCACGTTTCACGGCGCGAAACCGTCGGTGATCGCTTAATCGTCGAGGGTGCGCGGCTTGAAGCGCCGGTCGTCGTCGAACAGGAAGACTTCGACGAACTTCCAGGGCTTGGGCAGCCGGCTCACGTCGCCGAAGGGCGCGGCGCGGCGCACCGCCGCGATGGCGACCTCGATGGTGTCCTCGGCCTGGGTCGGCTTGCGCAGCACGCGGATGTGCCGGATGGAACCGTCCCGGTTGAGCTCCACCTCCAGCACGGGGATCGCCAGCAGCTCGGGCGGCACCTCGCCCATGTAGGTGCCGTCCGGATTGGCGGCGACCAAACGCTGCGCGGCCTGACGGCGAAGGTCCTCGTGCGAGCGGACCGCCTGCGGCGCCGGCAGCGGCAGGCCGCGACGCACGGCCGGCGAGGTCGGCACCGGTCCGCCCGGAGCGACCGGCGTGGCCGCCGGCGAGCCGCCGGGCACGCGGGGAGCCTCCTGCACCGGGGGACGGTCCGGCTGGCGCTGCGTCGGTCCGCCGCAGGCCGCCAGCGACAGCGCAAGCGCCAGCTTGCCGCTCCAGCGCAGCCCTCGCATCCAGGTCATTCGATCGATCGGTGTCATGCCTTTTCCCAACGAGCCCAACGAGCCCAACGAGCTCCAACGAGCCCCGACAAGCCGCGCGCCGTTCAATGCAGCGCGCGATAGATTTCCTCCGCGAGCTCGCGCGAGATGCCCTTGACGGTGCAGAGCTCCTCGACGCTCGCACCGGCCACGCCCCGCACGCCGCCGAAGCGCTGCAGCAGCTGCGCCCGCTTCTTCGGGCCGACGCCGGGAACGTCCTCCAGGCGCGAGCCGCCCGTCCGGATCGACGCGCGCTTGGCCCGCATGCCGGTGATGGCGAAGCGGTGGGCCTCGTCCCGGATCTGCGCGACCAGCATCAGCGCCGCCGAATCGCGTCCGAGGTAGACCTTTTCGCGCCCGTCGGCGAAGACGAGTTCTTCCAGGCCGACCTTGCGCCCTTCGCCCTTCTCAACGCCGACGATGAGGCTCAGGTCGACGCCGAGTTCCTCGAAGACTTCGCGCGCCATCGACACCTGTCCCTTGCCGCCGTCCACCAGCACCAGGTCCGGCATCCGGCCGGTGCCATTCTGGGCGGCCTCGGCCATCTTGCTGTAACGGCGTGTCAGCACCTGGCGCATCGCGGCGTAGTCGTCGCCGCCGGTGATGCCTTCGATGTTGAAACGCCGGTACTGGGCGCTCTGCATCTGGTGGCCTTCGAAGACCACGCAGGACGCCTGCGTCGCCTCGCCGGCCGTGTGACTGATGTCGAAGCACTCGATGCGGAACTTGTCGAGTTCGGTGACGCTCAGGTCCAGCGCGTCGATCAGCGCGCGCGTGCGCGCCTGCTGCGAGCCCTCTTCCGACAGCAGTCTCGCCAGCGCGATCTCCGCGCCCTTGACGCACATCTCCTGCCAGATACGACGCTGGCCGCGCGGCTGGGCCTGGGTCGTGACGCGGTAGCCGGCCTGCACGCTCAGCGCCTCGGCCAGCGCGGGATCGACCGCCTCCGACAGCACCAGCAGCGACGGCACCGCCATCTCCAGGTAATGCTGCGCGATGAAGGCTTCCAGCACCAGTCGTTCGGCGCTCGGCGGTTCGGCGCGGGTTGCAACGCCCGCTCCCCCGCCCTCGCCTTCGCCTTCGACCGGCGTCAGCTCATCGTCGTCCAGCAGCTGGACCGCCGTCGCGTCGTCGACGTGCTTGGGGAAATACGCGCGGTCGCCCAGATGCCGGCCGCCGCGCACCATCGCCAGGTTCACGCAGGCGCGTCCGCCCTGCAGCTTCACCGCCAGGATGTCGACGTCGCGGTCGCGGCCCGTCGCGCTGTTCTCGTCGACGGCCTGCTGCTGCAGCACCTTGGACAGCGCGGTGATCTGGTTGCGGATGCCCGCCGCCTGCTCGTACTCGAAGCGTTCGGCGTGGGTCATCATCTGCGCCTGCAGCGCGTCCATCACCTCCTGCGTCTCGCCGAGCAGGAACCGCTCCGCGTTGCTGACGTTGCGGCGGTAGTCGTCGTTCTGGCCCTCGGGCACGCAGGGCGCGGTGCAGCGATGGATCTGGTGCAGCAGGCAGGGCCGGCTGCGGTTGTTGAAGACCGTGTCCTCGCAGGTCCGCAGCTGGAAGACCTTCTGGATCAGCTGGATCGATTCCTTCACCGCCCAGGCGCTGGGGAACGGGCCGAAGTAGCGGTGGCGACGGTCGACCGCGCCGCGGTAGTAGCTGATGCGCGGCCAGGCATGGCCGGACAGCCGCATGTAGGGGTAGCTCTTGTCGTCGCGGAACAGGATGTTGAACCGCGGATTGAGCGCCTTGATCAGGTTGTTCTCAAGCAGCAGCGCCTCGGCCTCGGTGCGTACCACCGTGGTCTCCAGCCGCGCGATGCGCGCGATCATCATGCCGATGCGGGTGCCGCCGTGGTCCTTCTGGAAATAGCTCGAGACGCGCCGCTTCAGGTTCTTCGCCTTGCCGACGTAGAGCACATGGTCCTGCGCATCGAAGTAGCGGTAGACGCCGGGCAGCGCCGGCAGCGCCAGCACCTCGGCCAGCAGCCGGTCGCGGCCCTCGCGCGCGGCGCGCTCCATGTCGGCGACGCGGCGCGACTCGGCGGCCTCGATGGCGGCGGACTGGGTGTTCCACTCGTCGGCGGGGGACGCCGCCGGCGCTTCGGGCGCTTCGGGCGCCGCGGGCGCGAGGGACGGATCGGGAATCGGCTCCGGCACTTCGCTGGCGCCGGCGGGGGTCGTGCTCATGGGACGCGATTGTGCCGCCTGATAATTCCTCGATGCCCGACCTCCCCGCCGAATCCTCTTGCGCCGCGCAGACTCCTGACAGGCTGACGTGGGACATCTTCTGCCGCGTCATCGACAACTACGGGGATCTCGGCGTCTGCCTGCGCCTGGCGCGCGACCTCGCGGGACGCGGCGCGCAGGTGCGCCTGTGGAGCGACGACCTCTCCCCGCTGAGCTGGATGCAGCCGACGCCGGTCGAGGGCCTCGCCTGCCTGCCCTGGGCCGACAGCGCGCGGGCCGCGCCCGGCGACGTCGTGGTCGAGACCTTCGGCTGCGACCTGCCGGAGGCCTTCATCGCGGCGATGGCCGCACGCGCGGTGAAGCCGGCGTGGATCAACCTGGAATACCTCAGCGCTGAAAGCTACGTCGAACGCAGCCACGGCTTGAAGTCGCCGCAGTTCTCCGGCCCGGGCGCGGGACTGGAGAAGCGGTTCTTCTATCCCGGCTTCAACGAACGCACCGGCGGGCTGCTGCGCGAGCCAGGCTTGATCGAAGCCATCGACGGCCATGACGGCGCCGCGTGGCTGGCCGACCGCGGCTGGGCGCCGGCAGCGGGAGAACGCGTGCTCAGCCTGTTCGCCTACCCGCACGCGCCGCTGGCGTCCTTCCTCGAAGCGCTCGGACCCGGATGGCTCCTGCTCCTGTGCCCCGGCGCGCCGCAGCAGGAGCTTCCTCCCCTGCTGCGGACCGGGCAACGCGCGATCGCCCTGCCCCACGTCAGCCAGGCTGCCTACGATCGCCTGCTGTGGTCCTGCGACCTGAACCTGGTGCGCGGCGAGGATTCGTTCGTCCGCGCGCAGTGGGCCGGGCGGCCGATGCTCTGGCAGATCTACTTCCAGGACGACGGCGCGCACGGGCCGAAGCTGGAGGCCTTCCTCGCCCGGTCGATGGCCGAGGCCCCCGCGCCGCTGCGGGCGCACTGGCACGCGTTGTCGCTCGCCTGGAACGGTCTGGTGCCGTGGCACTCGCAGGCCGCGCTGGCGCTTCGGGACCTCACCACCGCCGCGCCGCACGCCCGCGCGTGGCGCGCCGAGTTGGCCGCGCTGCCCGATCTCACTGCCCGCCTCCAGGCCTTTGCCGGGCTGTCGGGTGGCGCGTGAGGGGCCTTTCGAGCTAGAATGCGCGGCTTTTCCGCGTTCTGATTGCGCGGATCTCCGGGTGTCGACCGGACCTATCCCCGAGGGGGGCAAGGTCAAGGTCATGGCCCCGGCCCCTCTCCGACCCAATCTCCCGGAATCATCATGAAGATCGCTCAAGAAATCCGCGCCGGCAACGTGATCATGCACGGCAAGGACCCCATGGTCGTGCTGAAGACCGAATACAGCCGCGGTGGCCGCAATGCCGCCACCGTGCGCATGAAGCTGAAGAGCCTGCTGAACAACTCCGGCACCGAAGTCGTCTTCAAGGCCGACGACAAGATGGACCAGATCATCCTGGAGAAGAAGGAGTGCACCTACACGTACTTCGCCGATCCGATGTACGTGTTCATGGACTCCGAGTACAACCAGTTCGAGGTGGAAGCCGAGAACATGGGCGACGCCATCAACTACCTGCAGGACAGCATGGAAGTGGAAGTGGTGTTTTACGACGGCAAGGCCATTTCCGTGGAACTGCCGACCAGCGTCGTGCGTGAAGTGACCTGGACCGAGCCGGCCGTCAAGGGCGACACCTCGGGCAAGGTCCTGAAGCCCGCCAAGATCGCCACCGGTTTCGAGATCCCCGTGCCCATCTTCGTGGCCCAGGGCGACAACATCGAAATCGACACGCGCACCCACGAGTACCGCAAGCGCGTCTAAGACACGCCGTGAGACCGCTCCCGAGCCCCAGCGGCTCGGCAGCGGGAGCACCCACGAAAAAGCAGCCCGCGGGCTGCTTTTCTGTTTTCAGCGATCCGGCATCAGGCCGCGGCGCTGCGCTGCTTGTTCTTCTTCGGTTTCGCGTTGGCGACCTTCTTCGCGCCAGACTTGCCCGACTTCCCCGACGACGCATGCTGCGCCGGCTTCTCCGATTTCTTCTTCGCGCCGGACTTCTTCGCGGCGGCGTGCTTGCCGCCCTTGCTCGCCGCCTTGCCGGTGGCCTTGTGCTTGCCGCCAGCCTTTGCGGACTTGGCCGCGGGCGCGGCCGGGGCGGCCATGTCGGCGTGGGCAGCCGGGATCGGCGCCGCGGCGGGCGCCATCGGCTGCGGCTGCGGCTGCGATTGCGGCTGGACTTGCGCCTGCGCCAGCGTGGTCAGCAGTGCAGTGCCCAGGGCGGCGATCAACGACTTCATGAGGATTTCCTTCTTCTGGACGCACCGGCCGGGGCCGGCGCTCGTGACGATGAGCGGCAGTCTAGCGGGCCACCGGTGAAGGCCGCGTCAAACGAACTCGCCCTGACGTAACCATTTTGTGGCGACCCATTTCTCGCCCTCGACGACCGGCGCGCCACCGTGCAGCGTCAGCGTCGCCGGATCGGGCCGGTCGTAGCTGAAGAACACCGCGTTGCCCTTCTGCGCCATCACGTCGAGCTTGATGTCGGGAAACACCGTGGCGCCGCCTCGCGCCGGCGTGTTCAGGTACATCACGATCGTGGCGACCCGCTGGCCGCCGCGCTCCAGGATCGCCTTGCTGCTGGCGTGCCGCGGATCGAAGTAATCGTAGTGCGGCTGGTACTCGGCGCCGGCGCGGTAATGCAGGACCTGCAGCCCTTCGCCGTTGCGCACCGGCCAGTTCAGCAGGGTCGCGAGGCGGCGTTCGATGCGCGCCACGACCTCGTTCTCGCCGCGCTCGAAGAACATGCCCTCGCTGGTGCGCGCGGCGTTCACCTCGCTGCCCTCGCGCTGCGAAGCGACCGTCTCCGATCTCGCCAGGCGCTGCCCGGCATTGCTGACGATGGCATCGCACTCCTGCTCCGACAGCAGATTGCCGAACACGATCACCCGGGGCCGCTGCAGCGTCATCAGGATCTCGACCCGGTGGCCGTCGGGCAGCAGCACGCTGCGCTGCTCACCGAGGTCGGGCTCCGGCAGCGAGCCGGCCTCGATGGCCGGCTCCGCGATCGCGGGCAGGGTCAGGGGCGCCTCGAACGGGCGGTGCTCCGCCAGCGCCTGCTGCGCCATGTCGGGCTGCCAGCCGCTGGTGAGCATGGCCTGGTACAAGGCCTCGCGCGTGATGCCATTGCGCAGTTGCGCGGCCACCCATTCGCGCAGTTCGGGCGTGAGGTATTGCGAGTTACTCATATCCGCAACGGTATCAAACTGATCGGTGTCTGCCTGTATCCCGGTGTGCCCGAAAGGGGCCGCCGCTTACGCTTGGCTGCTCATGGGTCGACGCGCGTCCGGCGATCGCCCGCCGTCACTCGGCGATCCGGCGCCGGAAGACCAGCCGGTCCGGCTCGCTCGCCTCAGGCGCGTAGGCGTAGCCGTCGGCGGCGAAGTCCAGCAGGCCCGACGGCGTCCCGACGCGACGCTGGATCGCGTGGCGGGCCATCAGGCCGCGCGCGCGCTTGGCGAAGAAGCTGATGATCTTGTAGCGGCCATTCTTCCAGTCCTCGAACTGGCATTCGATGACGCGCGGCTTCAGGACCTTGCGCGCGGCGGCCTTGAAGTATTCCTGCGACGCCAGGTTCACGATCACCGGCGACTGGAGCTGCGCGGTCCGGGCGTTCAGGTGCTCGGCGATGGTGTCGCCCCAATAGGCGTAGAGGTTGCCGCCCTTGTCGTTCTTCAGCGCGGTGCCCATCTCCAGGCGGTAGGGCTGGAGCCGGTCCAGCGGGCGCAGCACGCCATAAAGCCCCGACAGGATCGCCAGATGGCGCTGCGCCCACTGCAGGTCGTCCAGGGACAGCGTCGAGGCCTGCAGGCCGTCGTACACATCGCCGTTGAAGGCGAGCACGGCGGGTTTGCTGTTCTTGTCGGTGAAGCGGGTCGACCACGCGTGATAACGGGCGACGTTCAGATTCGAGAGCGCTTCGGAGAGGTCCATCAACCCGCTGATGTCGGACGGCGACCGGGTCTTGAGGACCTCGATCAGCTCGGCCGACTGCGGCACGAACTGGGGACGGCTGGCCAGGGCGGCGACCTCGTCCGGGGTCGGGGTGTCGTAGTCCAGGGACTTCGCGGGGGAGATCACGAAAAGCATGGGACGGATTGTCGCGCGTCCCAGGCGCAAGACCTGTCACCAGACCGCCAGATGGACGAAAGCCGCCCGGAGGCGGCCTTCTTTCGGGGTAGCCCGATGACGGACTTACGGCGCCAGCAGCGCGTTGATCGCCGTGACGTCCTCGGGGCGGAGTTGCCCGGACGCCTGGCGCAGCTTGAGGCTGTTCACCAGCACGTCGTAGCGCGCCTTCGCGAGGTCGCGCTGGGTCGTGTACAGCTGCGTCTGGGCGTTCAGCACGTCCAGGTTGACGCGCACGCCGACCTTGTAGCCCAGCTGGGTCGCTTCCAGCGCCAGCTTGGTGGAGGACTCCGCCGCCTCGTAGGCCTTCACCTGCGCCTGCAGCGACTGGACGCCGAAGAAGGCGCGCTTGGTGCCTTCCTCGACGCTGCGGCGGGCGAAGTTCAGGTCGTTGCGGGACTTCTCCTCCAACGACATCGTTTCCTTGATGCGGTTGGTGATCTGGCCGCCGGTGTACACCGGCAGGTTGACCGACACGCCCAGCGAACCCTGCTTGGTGTTGCCGGTGTAGCTGACGCCCTCGCCGGTCTGGCGCTGCACGCCCAGCGAGGCGTTCAGGTCGACCGTCGGCCAACGGGCGCCCTGGGCCCGGTCGATCTCGATCCGGGCGATGTCCAGCCCCAGTTGCGCCTTGCGGATGGCCGGATGGGCGGCCTCGGCCTGGGTGACCCAGGGCTCCACGCTCGACGGCGCGACCGGCGGCAGCGCCACCGGCACCGCCAGCGGACGCGGCTCGACGCCGACGCGACCCACCAGCTGGTCCAGCGTCACGCGCTTGACGCGCAGGTCGTTGTCGGCGGCCAGTTCCTGCGCGGTCGCCAGGTCGTAGCGGGCCTGCGCTTCACGCGTGTCGGTGATGGTCGCGGTGCCGACCTCGAAGTTGCGCTTGGCCGAGGCCAGCTGCTCCGCGATCGCGGCCTTGTTGGCGCTGGAGGTCGACAGCGTGTCCTTGGCGGCGAGCACGTCGAAGTAGGCCTGCGCCACGCGGACGATCAGGTCCTGCTCCGCCGTGTCCAGGTCGGACTGGGCGACGTCGACACCCAGGCGGGCCTGCTCGATGCTGCCGGCGTTGGGGCGGTTGAAGATCGCGTACTTCGCGCTCAGCCCGGCGTTGGTGACCGTGTTGCCCTGCCACCCGCTGTTGACCGAGCCGCCCTGGCCGTTGGGGATCGCCGGCAGATCGACCTCGTTGCGCGTCGCGCCGACGCCCAGGCCCACGCTCGGGCGCGCCAGCGCCTGCGCCTGGCCGTAGCGGTACTGCGCGGAGTCCGCCACCGCGCGCGCGGCGAGGAAGGTCGCGTCGTAGGCGCGCGCCGCGTCGTACAGCTCTTGCAGGCTCTGCGCCTGGGCCGCGCCCGCCGCGAAGGCGAGCGCCGCGGCCAGGAGCGTGACCCGCGGCAGGCGGGAGGTCGGAGACGGACGGCGTTCAGCGGCCATGAGGCATCCTCGTGTCGATGTGATGTTCTTCGGATCGATCCAACTGCGGACCGGCCGCGGCCAGGCCGCGGACGGGATTCAGTACCTCGGCACCGTCGGGTCGATCGCCTCCGATCCGACCCGGGTGCCGCGGGCGAGGTTATAGATCACCTCCCCCGCTTCCCTCGAAAGAAATGCGACGACTTGCAGTCTTCGCACCCCCTGACGGCAATTACGCGCGATGGGCTGCTTGAGCGCCCCGGGGGCGCCTCAGCCCCCCCCCTGGCGACGCCTGGCGCCTCAGAACGAGAAATGCGAGCCCGTGTCGAAACCGTCCAGACGCTGCACCACCGTCTCGAACAGGTTCTTCGTCGCGAACTCGCGCTCGCCGGTGCGGGTGATGATGCGGGCGGTCATGGCCGGCTCCTCGCCGACGATCACGCCCATGCGGCCACCGATCTTGAGCTGGTCCAGCAGCGCCTGCGGCACCTGCGCGACCGAGCCCGACAGCAGGATGACGTCGAACGGCGCCTCGGCGGGCAGGCCCTTGACGCCGTCGCCCTCGACCACCGTCACGTTCAGCACGCCGTTGCGGCGCAGCGCGTCGCGGGCGGCGCCCACCAATTGCGCGTCCGGCTCGACGGTGAAGACCTGTTGTGCCTTGTGGCCCAGCAGCGCGGCCAGGTAGCCGGCGCCGGTGCCGATCTCCAGCACCTTCTCGTGACGTTCGATCTGCAGTTCCTGCATCCAGCGGGCCTCGACCCGCGGGGGCAGCATCTTGCGGCCGTGCGCCAGCGGCAGCTCGACATCGGTGAACGCCACGTTGCGGTAGGCCGCCGGCACGAAGTCCTCGCGCTTGACCACCGCCAGCAGGGCCAGCACGGAGGTGTCCAGCACATCCCAGGGGCGGATCTGCTGTTCGATCATGTTGAAGCGGGCTTGTTCGAAGTTCATGTTCTGGTCCTCTGGCGCCGCACGGCGCGCCAAATTCGATCGGGAAAGCAATCGGGAAGCGGTCGGGAATGCGGGCGGTATTCTAGGCGGCCGGCCGCGGGGTGGCCGGATCTCCCGGGCGGTTGAGGAGTCCCTCGAACATGAGTTCGAGCTGCAGCTTCAGCACCACCTCGGGTTCCGGCTTGTGGTCATGCACGACGCCCGCCGCGCCGATGGAGTGCTGATGCAGCACCAGGTGCAGCACCGGGCCGATCAGCACCATCACGCAGGCGTCGGGGTCGACGTCGCGGAATTCGCCCGAGGCGATCCCCCGTCGCACGACCTCGGCCAGCAGCGCGCAGCTGGGTTCGATCACCTCGTCGTTGTAGAACGCGGCCAGTTGCGGGAAGTTGCCGGCCTCGCTCATCATGATCTTGTGGATGCCGCCGGCGGGGGTCAGCCCCATGCGCTCCCACCAGCTCCAGAGCATCCAGGTCAGCAGTTCCGCCATCGACCCCTGGTGCTTGCCCAGCTCCGAGACGCCCTCGGCGATCTTGGTGCCGATGGACTCGCGCACCACCGCCTTGAAGAGTTCCTCCTTGGAGGGGTAGTAGAGGTACAGCGTCCCCTTGGACACCCCCGCCTTGGCGGCGACCTCCTCCGACCGGGTGGCGGCGAAGCCCTTCTCGACGAACAGCGACAGCGCCGCCTCGAGCAATTCCTGCGGCCGCGCCTCCTTGCGCCGCTGTCGAGTGGACGACGGCGCCGGGCTGGCGGTCTTGGCGGAAGCGCGAGGCATGTTGAACGAGCGGACTGCTTGCTCCCTCTCCCGCTTGCGGGAGAGGGTGGGGGGTGAGGGGCGCGCGCGGCGCGCGGGGTCTGCGCAGTCAATAACTGACTAACCGGTCAGTAATGTAGCGGCGGCCTTTCGAACCGGTCAAGCGCCGCCCTGCCCGGGCAAGGCCTGGCACGGAGCCCTTTAAGAGGGACTGAAGGCCTTCACGCCCGACTCACGGAACCCTCACGCCGGACCCGCCCATCCGGGTGCTGCACTGCGGCAAATCGTGTTCGAGCGACGGCTATGATCCCCGCCGACCCGCCTCCACCCCCGAGCGAGGCGGCATTCTGGAGTCGAAGTTTGGACACTCTGATGTTGATCAAGGCCGCGATCATGGGGATCGTCGAAGGCCTGACCGAATTCCTGCCGATCTCGTCGACCGGCCACCTGATCCTGACGGGCGCGCTGCTGGGCGGTTTCGAGGATGCGCGGGGCAAGGTGTTCGACATCGCCATCCAGACCGGGGCGATCCTCGCGGTGATCATCGTGTACTGGCAGCGCCTGCGCGAAACCGCAGCCGGCCTGGGCAGCGACGCGCGCGCCCGCCGCTTCGTGCTGAACGTGGCCATCGGCTTCCTGCCGGCGGTCATCCTGGGCCTGCTGTTCGGCAAGGTCATCAAGGAACACCTGTTCACCCCCGTGGTGGTGGCCAGCACCTTCATCCTCGGGGGCTTCATCATCCTGTGGGCGGAGCGCCGCCAGCAGACCGCGGTGCGCATCCAGGACGTGGACCAGATGACGCCGATGGATGCGCTGAAGGTCGGCTTCGTCCAGTGCCTGGCGATGGTGCCCGGCACCAGCCGCTCCGGCGCGACCATCATCGGCGGCATGCTGCTGGGCCTGTCGCGCAAGGCGGCCACCGATTTCAGCTTCTTCCTGGCCATCCCGACACTGATCGGCGCCGGCCTGTACAGCCTGTACAAGGAACGCTCGGTGCTGTCGACCGGCGACATCCCGCTGTTCGCGGTCGGGCTGTTCTTCTCCTTCGTCAGCGCCTGGATCTGCGTGCGCTGGCTGCTGAAGTACATCGCCAGCCACAGCTTCGTGCCCTTCGCCTGGTACCGGATCGCTTTCGGGATCGTGGTGCTCATCACCGCGTACACCGGCGTCATCGTCTGGGCTGAATAAGCCCCCCCTACCGGCTACGCCGGCCCCCAGGGGGCAAGCCCGTGATCCTGGCGGCGCCCGATCTCCGGGCTCCGCTTGTCCGGGCTCCGCTTGAAAAGTCGGCCCCCTCCGGGGCCTCCTTCCATGGGCCGGCGTTTCCGGCTGGCGCCAGCTAAAATTGAGTCCATGACCATCACGATCAAGACCGGCGCCGACATCGACGCCATGCGCATCGCCGGCCGTCTGGCGTCCGAGGTGCTGGACATGCTGACCCCGCACGTCAAGCCGGGCGTCTCCACCGAGCACCTCGACAAGCTGGCCCACGACTACATCGTGAACGTCCAGCAGGGCATCCCCGCCCCGCTGAACTACCAGCCGCCCGGCTATTCGCCCTACCCCAAGTCGATCTGCACCTCGATCAACCACCAGGTGTGCCACGGCATTCCGAATGACCGTCCGCTGAAGAACGGCGACATCGTCAACATCGACGTGACCGTCATCAAGGACGGCTGGCATGGCGACACCAGCCGGATGTTCGTCGTCGGCGAGGGCTCGATCGCGGCCAAGCGGCTGTGCGCCTTCACCTACGAGGCGATGTGGAAGGGCATCCAGAAGGTCAAGCCGGGCGCGCGCCTGGGCGACATCGGCCACTCGATCCAGACCTTCGCGGAGAACGCCGGCTTCAGCGTCGTGCGCGAGTTCTGCGGCCACGGCATCGGCCAGAAGTTCCACGAGGAGCCGCAGGTGCTGCACTACGGCCGTCCCGGCACGCTCGAGGAGCTGGTGCCCGGCATGGTCTTCACGATCGAGCCGATGATCAACGCCGGCCGCCGCGAGATCCGCGAGATGGGCGACGGCTGGACCATCGTCACCAAGGACCGCTCGCTGTCGGCGCAGTGGGAGCACACGGTGCTGGTCACCGAGACCGGCTTCGAGATCCTGACGCAGTCGGCCGGCACGCCGCCGCCGCCGGCCTTCGCGTTGCCCCAGGCCGTGCCGGCCTGATCGCCGCGGCCCGCCCATGAACGCCAGGACGCCCGGCGAGGTCGGCGCTTCCTCGAACGACCCGTCGACGCTGCCCGCGGCCGGGCCGTCGGTCGCCGACCTGCGCCAGCAGTTCAAGGCCGGCAAGCAGGCGCTGCTGGACGACTTCGCGTCGGTCAAGGCCAGCGTGTCCGCGGCCACCCGCCTGATGCGGCAACTGGCCCGGCACGTCGACGGCACCCTGCAGGCGCTGTGGACGCAATCGGGCATCGCCGCGGCGGCGCCCGAGGCCGCGCTGGTCGCGGTCGGCGGCTACGGGCGCGGCGAGCTGTTCCCGCATTCGGACGTCGACGTCCTGCTGCTGCTGCCCGACACGCTCCCCGACGGCGCCACGCCGGACCAGCCCGGACCGCTCAAGCACGCGATCGAGGCCTTCATCACCGCCTGCTGGGACATCGGGCTGGAGATCGGCTCCTCGGTGCGGTCGGTCAAGGAATGTCTGGACGAAGCCGCCGGCGACGTCACCATCCAGACCGCGCTGCTGGAGTCGCGCTGGCTGGCCGGCGCGAAGCCGCTGGTCAAGCGTTTCGACAAGGCCTTCTGCACGGCGATGGACGCACGCGCATTCATGCGCGCCAAGACGCTGGAGATGCGCCAGCGCCACACCAAGTACGAAGAGACGCCCTACGCGCTCGAACCCAACATCAAGGAAAGCCCCGGCGGCCTGCGCGACCTGCAGGTGCTGATCTGGATCGCGCGCGGCGCGGGCCTGGGCAAGACCTGGCCCCAGCTGGCGGCCAAGGGTCTGATCACCACCTTCGAGGCCCGCCAGCTGCAGCGCAACGAAGGCGTGCTCAAGAGCATCCGCTGCCAGCTGCACCTGGCCGCCCGACGCCGCGAGGACCGGCTGGTCTTCGACCTGCAGACGGCGGTGGCGGAGCGCTTCGGCTACGAATCGACGAAGTCGCTGCGCGCCTCCGAGAAGCTGATGCGCCGCTACTACTGGGCGGCCAAGGCGGTGACGCAGCTCAACCAGATCACGCTGCTGAACCTGGAAGAGCAGATCAACGACACCCGCGACAACGGCCTGCGACCGGTGAACGAGCGCTTCCTGGAGCGCAGCGGCATGCTGGAGATCGCCTCCGACGACCTCTACGAGCGCGAGCCGCACGCGATCCTCGAGACCTTCCTGATCTACCAGCAGACGCCCGGCATCAAGGGCCTGTCCGCGAAGACGCTGCGCGCGCTGTACAACGCGCGCGGGCTGATGAACAGCGCGTTCCGTCGCGACCCGGCCAACCGCGCGATGTTCATGCGCATCCTGGAGGAACCTCAGGGACAGACGCATGCGTTCCGGTTGATGAACCAGACCTCGGTGCTGGGGCGTTACCTGTGGGTGTTCCGGCGCATCGTCGGGCAGATGCAGCACGACCTGTTCCACGTCTACACCGTGGACCAGCACATCCTGATGGTGCTGCGCAACATCCGGCGCTTCTTCATCCCCGAGCACACCCACGAATACGCGTTCTGCTCGCAGCTGGCGGCGCAGTTCGACCGCCCCTCGGCGCTGTACGTCGCGGCGCTGTTCCACGACATCGCCAAGGGACGCGGCGGCGATCACTCCGACCTCGGCGCGGCCGAGGCCAAACGCTTCTGCCGCGCGCACGGGCTCCCGAAGGCGGACGCGGCGCTGGTCGTGTTCCTGGTCGAGCACCATCTGACGATGTCGCGCGTGGCGCAGAAGGAGGACCTGTCGGATCCCGAGGTCATCCAGCACTTCGCGCAGCTGGTGAAGGACGAACGCACGCTGACCGCGCTCTACCTGCTGACGGTCGCCGACATCCGCGGCACCGGACCCAAGGTCTGGAACGCGTGGAAGGGCAAGCTGCTCGAGGACCTGTACCGGCTGACGTTGCGCGCGCTCGGCGGCGCGAAGCTGAACATGGCCGCGGAGATCGAGGCGCGCAAGCAGGAGGCGCGACAGGAACTGGCGCTGAAGGCGCAGTTGCCGGGCACCGAGGATGCGCTCTGGAAGACGCTGGACCTGAGCTACTTCGCGCGCCACGACGCGCCCGATCTGGCCTGGCATGCGCGGGCCCTGTGGCGGCATGTGGAGAGCGTCGAGCCCGTCGTGCGGGCGCGGCCGTCCCCGGTCGGCGAAGGCCTGCAGGTGCTGGTGTACGCGAAGGACCTGCAGGACCTGTTCGCGCGGATCTGCGGCTACTTCGACGGCGCGGGCTTCAACATCCTGGATGCCAAGGTCCACACCACCCGCACCGGGTATGCGCTGGACACTTTCCAGGTCATCGCGCCCGAGCTCGACCTGCACCACCGCGACCTCACGGCGCTGGTCGAGTCCAAGCTCGGCCAGGCCCTGGTCGCGCAGGGACCGCTGCCCGAGCCCCGCAAGGGCCGGCTGTCCCGGCGCGTGAAGAGCTTCCCCTTCACGCCGCGCATCGCGCTGCGGCCCGACGAGCGTGCGCAGCGCTGGCTGCTGTCCGTCAGCGCCACCGACCGCGCCGGGCTGCTGTACGCCATCGCCCGGGTACTCGCGCGGCATGGCATCAACCTGCAGCTCGCCAAGGTCTCGACCTTGGGCGAACGCGTCGAGGACACGTTCCTGCTGGACGGCGCCGCGCTGCAGCAGAACCGCACCCAGCTCCAGATCGAAACCGAATTGCTGGACGCGTTGTCGGTCCAGTGAGGCATCCAGCGAGGCCATGAGCCAGTGAGCCAGTACCACGTGATCCCGTCGGCGGAGGCCTTCGCCCGACTCGGCGGGTTCGGCACCGTGATCGACGTGCGCTCCCCCGGCGAGTTCGCGGAGGACCACCTGCCCGGCGCGCTGAACTGGCCGGTGCTGGACAACGAGGAGCGACGCATCGTCGGCACGCTGTACCGGCAGGACCCGCTGGAAGCCCGCAAGGTCGGCGCGGCGATGGTCGCGCGCAACATCGCCAAGCACCTCGATGCCAATCGGCCGCTGATGCAGAAGCACTGGCGTCCGCTGGTCTATTGCTGGCGCGGCGGCCAGCGGTCCGGCGCGATGAACTGGTTCCTGAACCAGATCGGATTCAAGTCGCTCCAGTTGGTGGGCGGGTACAAGGCGTTCCGGGGTGAAGTCATCAAGACCCTGGCCGAACAGCCGGTACGCTTCGATTTCGTCGTGCTGTGCGGACGTACCGGGTCGGGCAAGACGCGGCTGCTGCAGGCGCTCGCCGGCGCGGGGGCGCAGGTGCTCGACCTGGAGGCGCTGGCGCGGCATCGCGGCTCCGTGCTGGGCGCCCTGCCCGATCAGCCGCAGCCCAGCCAGAAGGCGTTCGACACGGCGTTGTGGCAGGCGCTGGTGAAGCTGGATCCGGACCGGCCGGTGTTCGTCGAAAGCGAGAGCCGGAAGATCGGCGGCGTGCAGTTGCCGGAGGCCCTCCATCTCCGATTGCGGGAGCACGGGCGGTGCGTCTGGATCGACATGGCCGACGAAGGACGCGTGCAGCTGCTGCTGGAGGATTACGCGCATTTCAAGGACAGGCCGGAGACCTTCAATGCGCTCATCGGCGGGCTGGTGAGCCTGCGGGGTCGGGAACGGGTCGCCCGGTGGCAAGCCCTGGCCGTCGGCGGACAGTGGGCGGAGGTGTTCGGGGAATTGATGCGGGATCACTACGACCCGGGTTATGAACGCTCGCTCACCAACCACTTTCCGAAGCTCGTCGACGCGCCGCGGATCGGATTGCGCGATGGCAGCGCCGAAGCCACCGCCCGGGCCGCGGAAGAGATCCTGGCGTTCGCGCGCGGTTGAAGCAGCGGCAGGGCCAGCGCCAGCCTCTTGAGGTCTGCGCCTTCTCAGCCCCTCTCGTTCTCAGCCCTCTCCTTCTAAGCCCCTCTCCCGCACTGCGGGAGAGGGAGTAAGAAAGGAGGCTCAGAACTTGACCTGCAACCCCGCGAAGAGGCTGCGCCCCGGCAGCGGCGTCAGCTCCCGGATCGTCTGCACGCTGCTGGCGTTGTAGGCCAGCTTGTTGGCCAGGTTGTCCAGCTTGACGTACCACATCGCGTCCAGGTTGCCGATGTCGAAGTGGCGCGCGATGTTCAGCCGCAGGATGCCGTAGCCGGCCGTCGGCGTGTCCAGCGCCGGCACGCGGTCCTGGCGCATGGCGCCGCGCAGTTCCGCCTGGAGCAGCCACGGGCCGCTCTCCGCCAGGATCGAGACGCTGCCTCGCACCGTCGCCAGACGCGGCAGCGGCTCGCCGGTATCGCGGTTGGTGCCGCGCACCAGGTCGATCGTCGTGCCCAGCGTCAGATCCCAACCCGCCAGGCGGGGCAGCGGCTGCCTGCCTTCCAGCTCCACGCCGTGCATGCGCGCACGCACGCCGCGGTACAGGTACTCGGGCACGGAGGCGATCTCGCCGTCCTCGCCCACTTCCTCGATGCTGCGGCCGCTCGCGTCCAGCGCGATGTAGTTGGAGAAGCGCGTCTGGTAGACCTGCACGCTCCACTTCGCGTCGCCCTGCTTCCAGTGCAGCCCCAGGTCGACCGCCTTCGCGCGTTCGAGGCCGAGGTTGATGTTCCCCACCTCGTACGCGCCCGACGCCACGTGCACGCCATTCGCGAACAGCTCATAGAACGTCGGCGCGCGCTGGCTGCTGCTCAGGTTGCTGGACAGGCTGAAGCCGTTGCCGAGTTCGTAGGCGCCGCTCAGCGAGACGCTCTTCGGGCTGAAGCGCCGCGTCACCGGATCGCCGAAGCGCTCCTCGTCGCCGCCGGTCGAGCCGACGTTGACGCGCTCCGCGCGCGCACCGGCCTGCAGGCTCCATGGCCCTGAACGGAACTGCTCGATCAGGAACAGCGCGTTGTTGCGCGTCTTCGTGCCGGGCACCAGCGCCTCCTCGCCGAGCGCGGAGAAATCGCTGAGTTCCCATTGCCAGCCGAGCACGCCCTGCATCGAGCCCCAGTCACCCTGGAAGGCCGAATGCGTCGCCTCGATGCGGCCGTCCTTGCCGTCGGACGAGAAGACGGTGCCGACCTCGCCGCTGCCCTCCACTTCCTGGTGCTTGTAGCGGCTGCTCGCGAACTGCCAGGTCACGCGCGCCAGCCCCGGCAGCGGATCGCGCCATTCGCCGGCCGTCGCCAGACGCTGGCGCTGCATCTCGATGCGCACGTCGGGCTCGACGGTGACGCCGTAGTCGTTGTGATAGTCCTCGACCGACACGCCGGCGTAGCCCTTCGAGAACAGCAGCGAGCCGCCCACCGCGCCGCTGCGGCCGTGGCTGTCGGAGTTGCGGACGTGCGTGGACGAGCCGTCCTCGCTGTCGAAACGCGGGACGCGCTGGTCGTCGGCGCGGCGGTCGGCCGCGTCGACGTGCCAGGCGACAGCGTTGGTGCCGCCGTCCAGCACGACCGCGCCGCCGCGTTCATTCGACGCGCCGCCCAGGCGCACCTCGGCCGCGCCGTTCAGCCCGGGCTGCGCCAGGCGCGGAATGCGGTTGTCGATCGCGTTGACCACGCCCCCGATCGCGTTGCCGCCGTATTGCAGCGCGGCGGCGCCGCGCAGCACCTCGACACGCGTCAGCACCAGCGGATCGACCGGCAGCGCGTGGTCGAAGCTCAGGCTCGACGCGTCGACGGAAGCGCCGGAGTTGCTGAGCATGCGCACGCGGTCGCCGTCGAGACCGCGCATCGTCGGCCGGTTGCTGTTCGGGCCGAAGTAGGTCGAGCCCACACCCGCCAGGCCGTCGAGCGTCTCGCCGAGGCTGGCGCCGCGCTTCAGCGTCAGCGCATCGCCGCTCAGCACCTGCACCGGCGCGGCGAGTTCCTTCTGGCTCAAGGGATTGCCGGTCACGACGACCACGTCGAGCTTGTGCTTGTGGGGCCGGTCGGCGCCGCCGGACACAGTGCCGCCATCGGCCGCAGCCGAGGTCGATGCGGCCGCGTCGGCGGACGTGGCCGCAGGCGCCGGAGCGGCCGGCGCCTGCTGCGCCCAGGCGCCGCCGCCAGCGACGCTCAGCGCGAGGGCCAGCAGCGTGGGTTGGAAAGGGGCGCGGGACAGCGCCGACGAACGGATCGAAGTGGACAGGATGGCCATGGAAACACTCTCGAGCACCGGCGGCCTAATGCCGCGGCGCCATCAGATTCTTGGTGGGGCCCATGCCGGTGCGCCGCGATGCCGACGGCATGCGCGAACGGCCCGGTCGCATGAACGGACACGCCCGGAACGGACGCGCCTGAGCAAGGGCGGAATCGAGGGAGGTGTCAGGCTCTCGGCGGCCCGCGGGCGCCTTTTCGCCACTGCTGCGCGAGCGTGGCGTCGTGGGGCTGGTCGACGCCGGCGGGAACGTCCGGCGGGAGCGCGGTCCAGGCGGAAGCCTGGACGATCGGGCCCAGCACATGGCTGAGCTGGTCGAGGAGCTGGCAGTCGCCGGAGCCGGCGACGTGCCCGAAGGTCAGGAGCGAGTCCTCTTGCGCATCGCCGGACGCTGCCAGTGCGGCTGCCGCGGCCCGTTCGATCGCGGCGACCTGCTTCGCGGCGGAGACGGCGAGACGGACAGGTTCGGGCATCGGCCCACCGTGCAATGCGCGGTGCACCAGCCCCAGCGCCTGGAAACCCACCACGGCGACCACGCACCACCAGATCCACCAGCGCTGCTGGCGGGTCATGGCGATCGTGGTCGAGCGCGACATCGGGACCGACCGCCTTCAGCGCGTCGCGCGGACAGCGTCCGTCACGCGATAGAACATGCCGTAGGGATCGTCGTTGAGGACGGCCAACTGGCCTTCCACGGTCACGACGTCCAGCGTGTAGCGCACCGGCGTTTTGCTGCGGACTTCCACCAGTCCTTCCGGCCCGGCGGGCACGCAGAACGAGCAGCTCGTCGGCACCGACGACAGCAGGAAGTGGCTCTGCTTGTCGCCCGGCTCCAGCGGCATCATGAAGCCCTGGACCTTCACCGTGCGCTGGTTCAGTGCCAGCACGCCGGACGGGAACGTCGGGATCACCTTGCTCTTGTCCGCCTTGACGGTGACCGACGACAGCAGCTTCCAGCTGACGACGCCCTCGACCTCCTGCAGCGGCTTGAAGGGGCTGCGCGGGTCGTGATAACCGGGGCCGGAGCCCATCGGCATCGCCGCGCCCGAGGGGGCTGCCGCCGTCGCGGAAGCGCCCGATGTCGTGGCCTGCGCGCAGGCCACACCACCCATGACGATCGTCACGAGCGCGACTGCGGCCCGACGGGTCAGCGTTTCAGCGGTGGTGGATCGAGGGGTCATCGAGCGGATGGCGAGCGGATGGCGAGCGGATGTCCGACGGTTGCCGAGTTCGCGGCGTGAGTGCGGCCTTTGCGCCGCGTGAAGCTCACCATTGTGCACCGGCTCGATGACCACCCGGCGCAAGGTCCGGGTGAGACGTACTCAGCGCGGCGTCTGGAGCAGCTCGGTGACATCCAGCCGATAGCCGCGCCACGCCGGCCAGGCTGCGGCGATCAGGGCCAGCCCGAGCGCCAGTGCCGGCACCAGCGCCTCCCAGCCGGAGACCCAGAGGCCGGAGATCCGCACCGACTGCTGCTGCGCCAGCACTGCGCCCAACCCCGCCGTCAGCGCATGGGACAGGCCCAGTGCGAGCAGCGTGGCGAGTCCCGCCAGCATCAGCGCCTCCATGGCGATCAGCGCGGCCACGCGCATCGGCGTGGCGCCGAGCATCCGCAGCATCGCGAGATCGCCCTGGCGTTCGCGCACCGCGTGCAGCAGCGCCACCAGCACCGACAAGGCCGCCGCCAGCAGCAGCATGGCGCCGAAGCCGCGCAGCACGTCGACGCCCACGCCGACCATGCTCAGCAGCCGTGCCGTCTCCAGCGCGGGCACCGAGGCCTGCAGGCCCGGCTGCGCATTCACCCAGCGCGGCAGCATCACCGCGGCCAGCGGACTGCGATAGCGGACCAGCACCATGCTGACCTCCAGCGACGCCTCGTCTGGATGGACCTCGTGGGTCTCCTGGGCGCCTTGCCCTTCGTGTCCTTCGTGTCCTTCGGGCCCGTGCGGGTCGTGCTCGTCCCCACCCGCGGTCGCCGACTTCCCGTGCCCGTGCGCCGCATGGGCTTCCCAGACGGAGGCCAGGTCGGTCAGCACGAGCCGATCCACGACGCCTCCGGTCGGCGCCAGCACACCGGTCACCTCGTAGGCGGCCTCATGCTCGTCGCCGCCGGACGCGAGGCCGTGTGTGCCGTGGAAGCGGTCACCGGGCTTCAGCCCGGACCGCCTGGCCACTTCCGCGCCGAGCAGCGCCTGCATCGGCGCCTTCCACGACTGGCCCCGTGCCAACGACAGCTGGTACAGCGCCAGATAGTCGGCCGTGGTGCCGACGATGCGGAAACCCTGGAAGCTGTCGCCGAGCGAGATCGGCACCGCCCGCGCGACCAACGGCTGCGCGCGCAGCTGCGACACGGTGGCCAGCGGGATGTTGCCGGTCGACTGGTCGAGGTGGAACACGCCCGCGAGCAGGATCTGCATCGGGCTGCCCTTCGCGCCGACGACCAGATCGATGCCGCCGAGATCGCGCTTGAGGCCCTGCTCCAGCTGCTCGCTGACGAGGACGACGAAGCCGATCGCGGCCAGGCCGAGGCTCAGCAGCATCAGATTGAGCGCGGTCAGCATCGGACGCGCCCAGAGATAACGCCACGCCAGGCGCGGCAGGTTCAGCGGCGCGCGGCTCATGGTCTGGGCGCCGGCGAGGCCGCGGCATCCGCGCTCCGCCCCGGGAGCCGCAAGCGCTGCAGCGATGACCAGCCGGCCCAGGCGGCATCGATCCGGGCGTCATGCGACGCGATGATCAGGCAGACGCCGTGCTCGGAGGCGGCGCGTCGCAGCAGCGCCAGCGTCGCGTCGCAGGCCTCGTCGTCGAGATTGGCGGTGGGCTCGTCGGCCAGCACGAATCGTGGTGCGCGCAGCAGCGCGCGGGCGAGCGCCACCCGCTGCGCCTGCCCTTGGCTGAGCGCATGGGGGCGACGATGCTCGAGCGCGGCTATGCCGAGCTCGTCGAGCAAGGCCCGGATGCGCGCGAGGTCCGGTGCCAGGCCGGCCGCCACGTAGGGCAGCGACAGGTTGTCGCGGACGCTGAGCGAGGGGCTGAGGTGCAAGCGCTGCGGCACGAAGCCGAGGTGAGCGCCGCGCCAGGCATCGCGCGCGGCCGGCGCCAGCGCGCCGACCTCGACGCCCGCCATCGTCAGCCGCCCGCCGGACGGCGTCAGCAGTCCCGCCATCAAGGCCAGCAGCGTGCTCTTGCCGCTGCCGGACGCACCGCGCAGGAGCAGGTGCCCGCCCGCGGGCAAGGCGAAATGCGGGAACCGCAAGTCGACGCCGGACGCGCGGTCGCGGTCGGCGCCATAACGGAAGCGCAGTCCGTCAAGAACGACCATCAACCGCCCGCCTCGTCCTTCAGCAGTTCCTTGAACTTCTTGGCGAACTTGTCGACCTTGGGCGCGACCACGAAGGCGCAGTAGCCCTGCTCCGGGTGGTTGGCGAAGTAGTCCTGGTGATACGCCTCGGCGGGCCAGTAGTTGTCTTCGGGCTGGATCTCGGTGACGACCTTGCCGCCGTGCGCGCGCTGCGCCTCGTCGACGACCTGCCGGATCACGGCGAGCTGTTCCGGCCGCGTGTAGTAGATGCCCGAGCGGTACTGCGTGCCGACGTCGGCACCCTGGCGGTTCAGGGTCGTCGGATCGTGGATGGTGAAGAAGACCTGCAGCAGGTCCTCCAGGCTCACGACCGTCGTATCGAAGCGCACGCGCACGACCTCGGAATGACCGGTGCTGCCGGAACAGACCTGCTCGTAGCTGGGGCTGGCCAGCGGTCCGTTGGTGTAACCGGACTCCACGCCGAGGACACCCTTGACGCGCAGGAACACGGCCTCGGTGCACCAGAAGCAGCCGCCGCCGAGGGTGATGAGGTCCTCGTCAGGCTGGAGTCGGACGGGGTTCGGGGTGGTGGTCATGGCGGGCTCCTCATGGGTCGGTGACCGGGTCACTTGTGGGCGGATCATCGGCGATCAAGGGCGGGGCCGCCCACGCGCCGGGGGACTCACTGTGCGCTCAGCGCCAGATCGACGCGCGGCGACCAGGCCTTGTCCTTGTCGGCGCCGCGCTCGTCGTCCTTCGAGTGCAGCTTGGGCGACGCGAGGAACATGCGCGCGTTCGGCACGCCGCGTTCGAGCAGCGCGTCGCGCACCGCCACCGCGCGCTGCAGGGCCAGCTCGCGCAACTGCTCGTCGGTGACGGTGTAGCTGTCCATCAGCAGCTCGCGCATCTGCGCCGCCGGAATGTCCTTGGACAGTCCGATGACGTTGCGCGGCTTGTTGGGCAGCTTGGCGTTGTCGTAGACGACCTTGAGCAGGCGCGCGCGCTGCGCGTCGTCAAGCACGACCGGCGCTAGCC
Organism: Rubrivivax sp.; assembly: GCA_004210455.1. Taxonomy (GTDB): domain Bacteria; phylum Pseudomonadota; class Gammaproteobacteria; order Burkholderiales; family Burkholderiaceae_C; genus Roseateles. Next base: position 29,389 of record SEFA01000058.1, read on the forward strand.
CCGCGTTGGCGGAGGCCGCCGGACCCGCTGCACCCCCTGCACCAGAGGCGCCGGACGCGACCGACGTCGGCGCGTTCACCGTTTGCGTAACCGCCGCGCGCCGCATCTCGCGGCGGCGTTCGGCGATCAAGGCGTCTTCCAGCCGGGCGCCCTGGGCCGCGCGGCGTTCGCCTTCGGGATCGACCCAGCCGGTGATGCTCAATTGCAGCACCGGCTTGTCGGCCAGCACCTTGGTCAGCGGCTCCAGCTTCTTCGCCGCCTCCGGCTGCAACGCCGCAGTGCCCGGCTGGAATTCCAGCTGGCTCATCTCGGCACCTCCGCCGCCGCCCGACAGCAGCGAGAACGGCGCCGTCAGCGCCTTCGTCAGCAGGTTGACGATCAGCTTCACCACCAGCCCGCCGACGCTGAACTCCGGGTCGTTGAGCGAGCCGCTGACCGGCAGGTTGACGTCGATGACGCCGTCGCTGTCCTTGAGCAAGGCCACCGCCAGCTTGACCGGCAACCGGGTCGCCGTCGGGCTGTCGATCCGGTCGCCGAAGGTCAGCTGGTTGAGCACGATCTTGTTGTCGGCCACCAGGCGGCCGCCGGGATCGATCCGGTAATGGACCCGCGTGGACAGCTTGCCGCGTTCGATCGCATAACCTGCGTACTTGCCCGCGTAGGGCGACAGCGGCGCGAGCTCGATGTCGGTCGCGCTCGCGGTGATGTCGAGCGCCAGCGGCGCGCCGCTCGGGTTCAGCTGGCCGCTGATGTCCAGCAGCCCGGTGCCCTCGACCTTGCCCTTGAGCTGCAGCGGCGCCATCGCCGCGGAACCCGCCGAGAAAGCGCCCAGCGTCCCCGTCAGCTCGCTGAGGTTGGCGCTGTAAGTGGGCTTGATGAAGCGGTCGTTGAAATCGACCTTGCCGCCATTGACGCGGGTCTCGGCGATGCTGATGCGGAGCGGCGGAGCGCCGGCCGCGGACGAGGCCGCCGCCACGGTCGGCGCCGCGGTCGGCGCCGCGGGGGGTGCCGCGTCCGGGGCCGAGGTCGCTCGCGCCACGGTCGCCGCCACCGGCGCGGACGCCGCCGCCGTGCCCGCCACGGCGGCCACCGCCTGGCCCTGTTCGGTCTGGTTCAGGTCTCTCAGATTCAGGCGGCCCTGCTCGCTGATGATCAGACGCGCATAGAACTCGTCCAGCACGGCCTGCTGGATCTTCACGTCCGGCGCGCCACCGGGCGTGAGCGACAGCCGCAGCCCGCCCAGTTTCAGGGCCTGCCAGCTCAGCAGCTCCTCGGCCGAACGGCGTCGGCCGTCCTGCAAGCGCGCCTGGCGCAGGCGGAGATCGGCGATCGCCAGCTCGCCCCCGGCGCGCACCGCCGGTCCCTTCGGCGTCTCGGTGAACTCGAATCCGCCGCGCATCGACCCTTCGGCGCGCTGCAGATGGATGCCGATGGACGGATCCAGATAGGGATCGGCCCAATGCAGCGGCAGGTGCTCGGCCGTGAGGCGCCCCGACGCCTTCAACGGCGCGAGCGCCAGTTGACCGTCCCAGCGGAACGTCGGCACCTCGCGCAGGTTGCGGCGCGTCGCGTCGGGCCGCCGCAGCGTGGCCCCCAGTTGCACGGGCAGCGGCTTGCGCAGCTGGCGGCCGTCCCAGTCGATGCCGGACACCTTGAGCACCAGGTCCTGCACGCCGATCGGCCGGGCCGGCTCGTCGTCGAGCACATGCGTCGCCAGGTCGAGCAGGGTCGCCTCACCGCCTTCGACGGCGATCTCGGCGATCTGCGCGGTCCAGGGCGCGGCATTGGCCGGCGCCGTGGCCAGCGCCGTGGTCGGCGCCGCAATAGGCGCCGCAGTCGGCTCCGCGGACGTCGCGGGACTTTGGAGCACCTCGGGCACGTCCAGCGTCAATCGATCGCCGCGCCCCTCGGGCCGGCCTTCGCGCCGTTGGCGAGACGTGGTCGCCGCAATGGCGGCGCCCTGCCCGCCCGCCGCTTGAGAGACCGCGCCCGTCCAGGACGCCCAGCTCCACGTGCCGGCCTTGTCGCGGCCCAGTTGGACCTTCGGCGCCACCAGCGCCAGCCGCCCCGCCGTGAGCCTGCGAGTGTCCAGCGCGAGTTCCGCCTGATCGAGGCTCAGTTGCTTCAGCGCGAGCACCGGCTTCCTGCCGTCCGCCAACCGCAGGTCGTCGAGGCTCAACGCCTTCAACGACAGCTTGAGGTCCTCACCGGTCGGCCCCGCGCGCACGGCTCCCTGCGTCGCGAAGCGACCTTGCACCGACAGCGGCGTCCCCGCCTTCAGATAGGGCGCGAGGAATTCCAGCGCGAGATCCTTCAACGCCCAGTCGAGGGCGACGCCCGTCGCACCGACCTCGCCCTTGCCGCTGAACGCGGCCGGGGTCTTTGCGCCGTCGGGCGACAGGGTCGCGGCGATCTCCACCGGAGCCGCCTTCGCGGTCAGCGGCCAGTTCAGCCCGCTGCCCTTGACCGACAGCCCGTCGACGTTCCATCGCGACGCGGGACGGAGCATCTCATCGGTCCAGCCGACCCGCCCCCCGTCCAGCGCCAGTTGCCGCACGCCGACGCGCCAGGGCGCCGCAGACTTGGCCGGCGGCGTCGCCGGGGCCGGCTTCGACGACGCCGTCGTTGCCGACATCTCCGGCAGCCACAGGCGGCCTTGCGCGTCGCGCCCCATCAGCAGCTCCGGCTGCTTCAGGCTCACCACGCCCAACAGCACCTGGCGCTTCAGCGGCTGGACGTCCGCCAGTTCGACGCTCAACGCCTGCCAGCGCAGCCAGTCCTCCCAACGGCCGTCCGCCTTGCCGTCCGCCTTGCCGTCAGCGCGCCGCTGCAGCGACAGATCGCGCACCGACGCGAGACCGCTGATCTTGACCTCGGGCGGCTGCTTCGGGGGCTGCTTGAAATCCAGCGTGAGCTGCGATTCGACCAGGCCCTTGGCCAGCCGCAGCGGCAGCGCCTGGGGCCAATAGGCGCGGTAGGCCGACAGGTCCAGCGCGTCGAGCTTGACCGTCATGCTCGCGCTGCGCGTGTCGGCGAAAGGCTGCACCTGGCCTTCGCTCTGGAAGCCGACGCCGTTCAGGCGCCCCGACAGGCGCGGCTGCATGTGGACCTCGACGTCCGCATCCAGCGTCGACAGGAACGGGATGCCGAGCTGCAGCGCCTTCAGCTCGTGGACCATCCCGGCCGTGCGGTCGTCCAGGCGAAGCTCGCCGTCGGTGAGTTCGATGTTGTAGAGCGCCGCCTCGGCGGGCCCATCGTCCGGCGGGGTCGGCGCCTTGGGCGCGGCGGCCAGTCGGGCGAGGATGTCGTCCAGATCGGTCTTGCCGTCGGGCAGCAGCGCGACGCGCACGCGCGGCGACGTCACGCTCAACGACGACAGCACCGGCGCCAGGTGCCACAGCGAGCGCGGCGACACCACCGTGCGCACGCGGCTCACTTCAAACATCGGCGGCGCGGCGGCGGTCGGTCCGGCGATCTTCAACTCATCCAGCGTGAGGGCCAACCGCCACGGCATGAAGCTCGCGCCGCCCAGCGTGACCGGGCGTCCCAGCCGTTCCGACGCGATCCTGACACCCGCCCGCTCGATCCACATCGGCAGCGCCACCCATGTCAACAGCAGCAGCGCGACGACGGACAGCACCAGACCCACAAGCACACGCAGCGCGCGCCGCGGCCAGACCGGAAGAGCAGAGAAGAACACGGGAGCAGCCGGCGAAACCCGGACGAGTCGTCAAGGAAGCTGATTATGCTGGCGGGCCTCAACACCTGACACCGATCCCCGGCTCTCGATGAACGACCTGATACATGCGGTCGCAGCGTTCCTGCTGCCGCCCACCGGCGCCTTTCCGCTGCTGCTGCTCGGCTGGTGGCTGCGGCATCGCCGCCGCTGGCTCTCCGGCGCGCTGTTCGCGACCGGCCTGGTCGCCGTCTGGATCGGCAGCACCGAGCTCGGCGCGCTGTGGCTGCAGGATCGCCTGCTGGGGCGACAGCAGGCCGTCGAGGTCGAGCGCCTCAAGGAGGTGCCGCCGTCGCAATCCATCATCGTGGTGCTCGGCGGCGGCGCCCGCAAGCTGATGCCGGAGTACGGCAACTCCCAGCTCAAGGTCATCTCCGTCGAGCGGCTGCGGTACGGCATCTGGCTGTCGAGGCAGACCGGCCTCCCGCTGATGTTCACCGGCGGAAAACCCAAGGATGCGCCGGACAGCCACATGACGGAAGCCGCGCTGGCCGAGCGCACCGCGGCGCAGGAATTCGGTTTCGCCCTCGCGGCCAAGGAAGACCGCGCCACCGACACGCGCGAGAACGCGCGCTTCACCGCCGAACTGCTGCGCGACCGGCCGGTCCGGCGCGTCGTGCTGGTCACGCACGACGTGCACATGCGCCGCGCACTGCGGGCTTTCCGCGAGGCGCTGCCGCCGGAGGTCGAGGTGGTTCCTGCGCCGCTGGGCCTGACGGTCCCCGGCTTCGAGTGGCGCGACCTGCTGCCCTCGCAGGAAGGCACCGCGCGGGCGCGTTACCTGGGCTACGAATGGCTGGGGTACCTCGCCGGGCATTGAGCGCCGCCTCGAAGCGCCGTCCCTCAGCACGACCCCCAAATAGAAACCCCCTCCGCGCCGGACGTGCCGGACGAGGAAGGGGTGGGCGGACCAGCCGCCTTTGGGGCTCCGCGGCGAACTGCCGCAGGGCTCCTGGCGCGCAGAGACTGCGCCAGTTGAAGTGCCGGAAAGGCCAGACAACCTTAGGTCCGCGCGGCGGCGGTTTCAAGCCGCCAGCCCCCGAACCGGTAGTTTCCTAGCCCCCGAACAAACGCTGATAGAGATCCGCCGCGCGCGCTTTCTGCTCGGCCGGCATCTCGATCACCCGGCCCCATTCACGCGGCGTCTCGCCCGGCCACTTGTTGGTCGCGTCCAGGCCCATCTTCCCGCCCAGCCCGCTGACCGGCGAGGCGAAGTCCAGGTAGTCGATCGGCGTGCCCTCGACCAGCGTCGTGTCCCGCACCGGGTCCATGCGCGTCGTGATCGCCCAGATCACGTCCTGCCAGCTGCGGATGTCCACATCCTCGTCCACGATCACGATGAACTTCGTGTACATGAACTGGCGCAGATAGCTCCACAGGCCGAACATCAGCCGCTTGGCGTGGCCGGGGTAGGCCTTCTTGATCGAGATGACCGCCATCCGGTAGCTGCAGCCTTCGGGCGGCAGATAGAAGTCCACGATCTCCGGAAACTGCTTCTGCAGGATGGGGACGAACACCTCGTTCAGCGCCACGCCCAGGACCGCCGGCTCGTCCGGCGGCTTGCCGGTGTACGTCGAGTGGTAGATCGCGCCCTCGCGCTGGGTGATGCGGCTGACCTCGAACACGGGGAACCAGTCCTGCTCGTTGTAATAGCCGGTGTGGTCGCCGTACGGGCCTTCGAGCGCGTGCAGGTAGCCGCCCTTTTCCTTCAGCGGGATCCCGTCCTCGCTGTGGCCGGTGAAGCCCGGCGCCGCCGGCGGGATGTGGCCCTCGAGCACGATTTCCGCCGTCGCCGGCACCTGCAGCATGCGGCCGGCCTCGCCGACGTTCGTGTCGGCGACTTCGGTCCGTGAACCGCGCAGCAGGCCGGCGAACTGGTATTCCGACAGCGTGTCCGGCACCGGCGTCACCGCGCCCAGCGTCGTCGCCGGGTCGGCGCCCAGCGCCACGGCGATGGGGAACGGCTGTCCCGGGTTCGCGATGCCGAAGTCGCGGAAATCCAGGGCACCGCCGCGATGCGCCAGCCAGCGCATGATCAGCTGCCGCTTGCCGATCAGCTGCTGTCTATAGATACCGAGGTTCTGGCGCAGCCGCGGGTTCGCGATCGTCTGCGGGCCCCGTGTCACCACCAGGCCCCAGGTGAGGAGCGGGCCGACGTCGCCCGGCCAGCAGGTCTGGATCGGCAGGCGCTTGAGGTCCACGTCCCCGCCTTCGAACACCTGCTCCTGGCAGGCCGGCCGCTTCACCAGCGACGGCTTCATGTCCCACAGCGCCTTGCCCATCTGCGCCAGCTTGCCCACATCGCGCAGGCCGCGCGGCGGCTCCGGCTCCTTGAGCGTCGCCAGCAGCTGGCCGACCTCCCTCAACTGGGTGGTCGACTCGGCCCCCATGCCCAGCCCCACCCGTCTCGGGGTGCCGAACAGGTTGGCCAGCACCGGCATGCGATGTCCGGTCGGCTGCTCGAACAGCAGCGCCGGCCCTTCCGCCTTGAGCACAAGGTCGCTCACGGCCGTCATCTCGAGTACCGGCGACACCGGCTCGGCCACGCGGCGCAGCTCGCCCATGGCTTCCAAAGCGCCCATAAAGTCACGCAGATCTCGGTACTTCATAACTCAAAGTAGTTAAGAACAAGGCCCATACGGTTGACGGGTTATTTTTGATCCATAAAATCGCGCCCTGCCCTGACCCCAGGGTTATCCCGGTCTTCGCTGTGGGACGCGAAACCGGTGTGCTGCCAATGGACGCTGGATCGCCCGTCGTCGCATCAAGCGCCTGGAGCCCTCTGAGAGCCCTCCAGGCCGTCGACGAGGCCCGAGCCGGCCCATTATCACCACCCCCAGGCGGGTGTCCGGCGAGTGAACGCTTCGAGCGGCTCGCCAGGCACACGCCGGGTGTGGTCGGAGAAAGGAGTCGCATGACAGCGCGTTCAGACCTGCTATCCCTGCCCCGCCAGGCGCAAGCCGCCCTGGTGCTTTTCGTCAAGGACATCGGCCAGGGCCTCCTGGTCGTCAGCCACAACACGCTCGCCCTGGTGGGCTTCGCCGTCGTCGCCGTCGGGCTGGTCTTCGCCAGCCAGGCCGACCTGCGCTCGCAGCTCGAAGGCCAGGTGCTGGGTTGGCTGAACGCCCGCCACGAGGCGCGCGTCGAAGCGTCCGGGGACGTGCTCGCCCTGATGGCCGAGCCCGAGGCGATCACCCGCGCCACCGCGGTCGATCCCAAGGAGCTCACCCGTCAGCAGGCGCTGGTGGCCAATTACCTGGCCCGCCGCTACCGCGTCGCGCCGGAACCGGTCAGCCGCCTGGTGAAGGAAGCCTGGGACGTCGGCCAGCGCGCCCGCGTCGAACCGACGCTGATCCTGTCCATCATGGCGATCGAGTCCGGCTTCAACCCCTTCGCCCAGAGCGCCGTCGGCGCCCAGGGCCTGATGCAGGTGATGACGCGCGTGCATGACGACAAGTACGAGGCCTTCGGCGGCAACTTCGCCGCCTTCGACCCGGTCACCAACCTGCGCGTCGGCGTGCAGGTGCTGAAGGAATGCATCCAGCGCGCCGGCAGCCTCGAGGAAGGCCTGCGTCGCTACGTCGGCGCCGCCAACCTGCCCGACGACACCGGCTACGCCGGCCGCGTGCTGGCCGAGCAGGACCTGCTGAAGGCCGTGGCCCAGGGCCGCAACATCAGCCCGTCGGCGCCGCGTCCGATCCGCGAGCCGGCGTCCGCGCCGGCCTCGACCGGCGAACAGGTCGCGATGACCGCCGTGATGCGCTGAACGGCCGGCTTCGCGACGTCGACGAACGGGTTCCATCGGAACCCGTTCTTCATTGGGCGAAGCCTTCGCCCCACCACCGTGGGAACAATGTCACGGGATGGCCGGCGCCCCGAGCCGGTGCGGCTACACTGCGGACTTCGCGCAACTGGCGATCAGGGCGCCCTGCCCGGAGACGATCCTGTCTCCGCACAGGCGTCGCCCGAGGTGGGCCACCACCGGGAAGCGCGAACGGCCGGGGACGTCTCCGGCTGTCCGTGCCGTTCGCCTGGGCCGCCGTCGTTCCGTCATCCGTCGCCGCCTCGCCGTCGTTTCCGACGCGCGATCGCGCCGATGCGCTGCCGGGCGGGCGGCGCCAACCCTTGAGCCGACATCATCATGTTTGACCGCACCCAACAGACCCTCGCCAACGTCGATGCCGAAGTCTTCGCCGCCATCCAGCAGGAGACCCGGCGCCAGGAGGACCACATCGAGCTGATCGCCTCGGAGAACTACACCTCTCCGGCGGTGATGGAAGCCCAGGGCAGCCAGCTGACCAACAAGTACGCCGAGGGCTATCCCGGCAAGCGCTACTACGGCGGCTGCGAGTACGTGGACATCGTCGAGCAGCTGGCGATCGACCGCCTGAAGCAGATCTACGGCGCCGAGTTCGCGAACGTGCAGCCCAACAGCGGCTCGCAGGCCAACCAGGGCGTGTTCTTCGCGCTGCTGCAGCCCGGCGACACCATCATGGGCATGAGCCTGGCCGAAGGCGGTCACCTGACCCACGGCATGGCGTTGAACATGAGCGGCAAGTGGTTCAATGTCATCTCGTACGGCCTGGACGCCCAGGAAGCCATCGACTACGACGCGATGGAAGCGCTGGCGCGCGAGAAGAAGCCCAAGCTGATCATCGCGGGCGCCTCGGCGTACTCGCTGCACATCGACTTTGAGCGCTTCGGCAGGATCGCCAAGGAGATCGGCGCCTACTTCATGGTCGACATGGCGCACTACGCCGGCCTGATCGCCGCGGGCGTCTACCCGAACCCGCTGCCGCATGCCGACGTCGTCACCTCGACGACGCACAAGAGCCTGCGCGGACCACGCGGCGGCATCATCCTGACCAACGACGAGGCGATCGCCAAGAAGATCAATTCGGCGATCTTCCCCGGCATCCAGGGCGGCCCGCTGATGCACGTGATCGCCGGCAAGGCGGTGGCTTTCAAGGAAGCGCTGACGCCCGAGTTCAAGGCCTACCAGCAGCAGGTCGTGGCCAACGCCAAGGTGCTGGCCGACACGCTGATCGAGCGCGGCCTGCGCATCGTCTCCGGCGGCACGCAGAGCCACGTGATGCTGGTGGACCTGCGTCCGAAGAACCTGACCGGCAAGGAAGCCGAGGCCATCCTGGGCGCCGCCCACATGACCTGCAACAAGAACGGCATCCCGAACGACCCGCAGAAGCCGATGGTGACCAGCGGCGTCCGTCTGGGCACCCCGGCGATGACCACGCGCGGCTTCAAGGAGGAGCAGGTCCGCAAGACCGCCCACCTGATCGCCGACGTGCTGGACAACCCGCACGACGAGGCCAACCTGGCCCGCGTGCGCGAACAGGTGGCCGAACTGACGCGTCAGTTCCCGGTCTACCGCTGAGCGGAGTCCGCGGCGCATGCGATGCCCGTTCTGCGGTCACGGCGACACGCAGGTGTCGGAGACCCGGGAGTCCGACGAAGGCGACGTGGTGCGTCGCCGCCGTCGCTGCCAGTCCTGTGACAAGCGCTTCACGACCTACGAGCGCGCGGACATCGCGCTGCCCATGGTCGTGAAGAAGGACGGCACGCGCGCCGAGTTCGACATGGGCAAGCTGCGCGCGTCGATGACGCTGGCGCTGCGCAAGCGGCCGGTGAGCATCGAGCAGATCGACGCGGCGCTGGAGCGCATCCAGGAGAAGCTGCTCAGCACGGGCGTGCGCGAGATCCCGTCGACCAAGCTGGGCGAACACGTGATGCGCGAGCTCAAGCGGATCGACAAGGTCGCGTACGTGCGCTTCGCCTCGGTGTACCGCTCGTTCGAGGATGTCGACGAGTTCCGGCAGTTGATCCGCGACATCTGAGCGTCACGACGCCTGCGTTCGTCGATCCGAGTTCGCCATCGCGTGATCCGGGATCACGCGGCCTTCACGGGCATTTCAGGCGTATCCCCCAACGCCCTTGTTTCTGCCGGAATTCTCCCCGGTTTCTCCCCCAAAAGCCGGCCCCCTTCAGCGGGTCGGCGCTTCCCTCCTGAAGGCGAAGCGCAACGCAGGCCCTCTCCCTAGAGTTCTCAGCAACTCTTCGGGAGATCGTCCTTGTCACCCTCAGCTTCCCCGCCCCGCGGCCGTGCCGCATCGGCACCCGCCTCGCGCGGCATCAGCCTCATCGAGGTTCTGGTCAGCCTCGCGCTCGTCGCGTTCGCGGCCATGCTCGCCGCGCCCGACCTGCGCGACTGGCTCTGGCGCCAGCGGCTCGCGAACGCCGCGCAGGCGGTCCTCGGCGACCTCCAGCTTGCCCGCAGCGAAGCGATCCAGGGCGCGCGCAATGTGATCCTGCGCTTCGGCGGCGACGTGTCCGCCGTCAGCGGCAGTGGCCGTTGCTACGTGCTGCACACGGGTGCCGTCGCCTCCGGCACGCCGGGCCCCACGAGCTCGTCCGCCACCGCGCCCGCCGCCAGTTGCGACTGCCGGCTGGACGCGCCCCCCGTCTGCGACGGCGGCGCACAGGCCATCAAGCAGATGCGCTGGCGGAGCAGCCGGGGCCAGGCGGACATCGTGTCCAACGTGCCGTCGATGCTGTTCAGCGGCCGCCAGGGCACGGTGTCGGTGAGCGGCACGATCGAGGTCCGCATGACCGGCATCGGCTCGGTCCGCCACATCGTCAGCATCACCGGCCGCGTGCGCAGCTGCACGCCCGACGGCGCGCTGGGCCGCCTGCCGAGGTGCGCATGAAGACGCAAGGCTTTTCCCTGATCGAACTGCTCACCGTGCTGGCGATCGTGTCCGTACTGGCGGCGCTGACCCTGCCCGGATTCCGCGAGCAGGTCATGAAGGGTCGGCGCGCCGAGGCGCGCGAGGCGCTGCAGGCCATGCAGCTCGCCCAGGAACGTTTCCGCTCGCGCAATCCCCGCTACGCCGACCGCCTGGAGGATCTGGGGCAGTCCGCGACGACGCGGAGCGGCCTCTATCGACTGCGCGTCGTCCAGGCCGATGCCACGCGTTATCAGGTGGAGGCGGTCGCGCAGGGCAATCAGCTCGGCGATCGACGGTGCCGGGTGTTGACGCTCCGGCTGGAACTCGGGTCGACCGTCACGACCGGCTTCGACGACCACGGTGTCGAGCAGGCCACGGTCTGCTGGCCGCAATGAAGGAAGCGCAACGATGACACGAACGATGACACAACGAGGTTTCACCCTGGTCGAGTTCATGATCGGCCTGGCGGTCGGCCTGCTGCTGCTCGCGGGGGCCTTCTCGATGGCGGGCATCCAGCTTGGGGAGCATCACCGGCTCATGCTGGAGCTGCAGGTTCAGCAGGACCTGCGCGCCACGGCCGAACTCATCCTGCGGGACCTGCGGCGCGCGGCGTTCTGGGACCGGGCACAGGACGGGGTCTGGCAGGACGACCCGGATGTCCCCGCCCGCAACCCCTTCACCGAGATCGCCGTGGAGGACGCGGGGCGGCGGGTCAGCTACAGCTTCGCCCGGGACGGGAGCGCGCCGAGTGCCGGCAGCGTCCGGGAGACCTCCGGCTTCCGGCTGAGCGACGGCCGGATCGACCAGTTGATCGCCGGTCGTTACCAGCCGCTGACGGATCCCGACCTGCTGCGCGTGAACAGGCTGGAGGTGCGAGTCGATGCCCGGGCCCATCCCCTGGACAGCGTCTGCCCGTCGGCACTGTCCCGGCGCCTGGTGACCGTCGCGGTCGATGCGGAGGCCACGCATGACGCACGCGCCAGGCATCACCTGGAACTGCTCAGTCAGTTGCACAACGACGCCCTCTCGGGAGACTGCCCATGAACCGGCCTCTCCTCCGCCCTCTCCTCGGCCCTCTCATTCGTCCTCCCATCCCGCCACTCACCCCGCCACTCATCCGGCGACGGCAACACGGCCTCGCCACCCTGACCATGTGCGTGGTGCTGCTGGGTGTGCTGGCGCTGGGCGCTGCCTGGGCGACGAGGCAACTGGTGACCGCGCAGCGCGTGGCGGCCAATGATCTCCGTGCGGCGGCGGCCTCCGAAGCCGCCGAGTCGGGCATGGCCTGGGCCATCGCCCTGCT
>SEFA01000058.1:41175-59742 GCA_004210455.1 Rubrivivax sp.
CTGCTCAACAGCGGCGCCATCGACGACGCCTGCCGACCCGCGACGCTTCGACCGGGACCGGGACCGGGTGCCACGGTGTCGTCGGACTTCCGCAGCCGCTTCCTCCTGATCGGCGCGGACGGTCACTACCACGCCCCGCCGCTGCCGTCCGGATCGGCCGCCACCCCCACGGCCCCGACGTCCGCAACGCATGCGATCCCGGCCTGCGCCAACTCGGGTCCGCTGCGTTGGTCCTGCCGCTGCGCCGCCACCGCCGGCACGCCGTGGGACGCCACCACCGCCCCCCGCGCCGACGGCGAGGCCCAACCCCAGTTCAGCATCCGCTTCGCCGATGCCGGCGGGATCGGGCAGTTGAAGCTCATCGTGCGCGGCTGCAGCGACCGGCGCGCGGACTGCGACGACCTCTCCGGCGGGCCGATCGGCGTGACGGAGAACGTCCAGCAGCTGGCGCTCCTCAGCGCGCTGCGCCTGCCGCCGCCGGCCGCCCTGGTCGAAGGGCCGGGCAGCTTCCTCCGGGTCTTCGGTTATCCGTCCGCTCGCTACCGCGATCAACCCGCCATCACGCGCCTGCGCTGCGCCGACGATTGCAGCGGCCCCCTGGCCCAGGCGCTGGCGCGCGGCCGCCGCCTGATCTGGGTCGACGGGGATGCCCGTCTGACCGAGTGGCCGGCTCCGGCGCTCGACGGCACGCCGCTGGTCCTGGTGGTCGACGGACGACTGGACCTGCTCGCCGCCGGTCACCCGCAGGGCGTGATCTACGCCGCCAACGGCGTGGACTGGCATCCGCCCGCGGATCAACCGACGTCGCTGCGCGGGGCACTGGTCAGCGAGGTCCCCGTGACCAAGGCCGGCTCGGTCCAGCTCATCCACGATGCCGGCGTCCTCTATCGCATCCATCGGCAGATGGGGAGTTTCCTGCCCGTTCCGGGCGGCTGGACACCGAACCGATGAAGGCACCGATGAAGACACTCCGCGGATTCACCCTCATCGAGGCCCTGGTCGCCCTGGTGTTGCTCTCGATCGGCGCGATCGCCCTGATGACGCTCCAGGTCCGGCTGCGGATCGCCGCCGATGAAGCCCGTCACCACGACCAGGCGCTGCGCCTCGCCCGCAACGAACTGGAGCGCTGGCGCTGGCAGCCGGACGCCCCCTCCCCCGGCTTGACCTGGGAAGGGCCGGACCTCGCGTTCTCCATCGCGGGCGGTGCGGCGCTCAGCGTCGACGCGCTCGGCCGCGCCGATGGCGACACGCCCGATGCCGGCTCGGTCATCCTGCCCCTGCGCCCCGTGCGCCTGCGCGTGCAATGGACGGACCGGACCGGCCGCCTGCAGTCCGTCACCCTCGAAAGCCTGCTTCCCCTCAACGATCCGGCCCTCCCGGGCCTGCTCCAGACTCCCCCGGGGTCGCGCCGCTAGACTCCCCGCCATGGAAGAAGTCCGATCGCCCGCCCACCACGTCGATGTCAACGTCGATGTCCACGCCGATGTCCACGCCCCTGGCGACGCGCCGATGTCGCGCGACGACCGTTGGATGGCCGAGGCCCTGCGCCTGGCCGAGGACGCGGTCGGCCTCACCGACCCGAACCCGCGCGTGGGCTGCGTCATCGTCGACCGTGAGGATCGTCTGCTCGGCCAGGGGCACACGCAGGCGGCCGGTCAGGCGCATGCCGAGATCATGGCCCTGCGCGACGCCCAGGCCCGGGGTCAGGATGTGCGCGGCGCCACCGTCTACGTCACCCTGGAGCCCTGCGCCCACCACGGCCGCACGCCGCCCTGCTGCGACGCCTTGATCGCGGCCGGCGTCGGCCGGGTGGTCGCGGCGCTGGGCGACCCGAATCCGCAGGTCGCCGGCCAGGGACTCGCGCGCATGCGCGCCGCCGGCATCGCGACGGATGTGCTCGCGACCGACCACCCCCGCGCCATCGAGGCGCGAGAACTCAACATCGGCTTCCTGACCCGGATGCAGCACGGTCGCCCCTTCGTGCGGATGAAGATCGCGGCGTCGCTGGACGGGCGGACGGCGCTTTCGAACGGCGTCAGCCAGTGGATCACCGGCCCGGAGGCGCGCCGCGACGGTCACGCCTGGCGCCGCCGTGCCGGCGCGGTGCTGACCGGCATCGGCACCGCGCGCGAGGACGATCCCCGCATGGACGTCCGCGACGTCGACACCGTGCTGCAGCCGCAGCGGGTGCTGATCGACTCGCGCCTGGAACTGTCGCCGGCGGCGCGGCTGCTGGCGCCGCCCGGGCAGTTGCTGATCTACCACGCCCTGGCCGAACCGGGCGAGCGCGGCACCGCCCTGGCGGCGAAGGGCGCGGAACTGGTCTCCGTCGCCGATCCGGTCCGGGGCAAGGTCGACCTCGGCGCGGCGATCCGCGACCTGGGCAGACGTCAGGTCAACGAGCTCCACATCGAGGCCGGCTACAAGCTCAACGGCTCGTTGCTGCGCGCCGGGCTGATCGACGAACTGCTGATCTACGTCGCGCCCCTGCTGCTGGGCGAAGGGCGCGGCATGGTCGACCTGGGCGGACTCACCGCGCTCGACGGGGCGCCGCGCTTGCGGATGGTCGATTGCCGGTCCGTCGGGGGCGACCTGCGCCTGCGCCTGCGGCCGCTCGCCGCGTAGCCCCGCCGAGGAACCCCGCGCCCCGGACAGGCGGGCCGCCCCGCCTACAATCGCACCCATGCCTATTTCACCGATTCCCGAGCTGGTCGCCGAGCTGGCGGCCGGCCGCATGGTCATCCTCGTCGACGAAGAGGACCGCGAGAACGAGGGAGACCTCGTCCTCGCCGCCGACCACGTCACGCCGGAAGCGATCAATTTCATGGCCAAGCATGGCCGCGGCCTGATCTGCCTGACCCTCACCCGCGAGCGCTGCGAACTGCTGCAGCTGCCGCCCATGGCCACCCGCAACGGCACCAAGCACGGCACCGCCTTCACCGTGTCGATCGAGGCGACCACCGGCGTCACGACCGGCATCTCGGCGGCGGACCGCGCGCGCACCGTGCAGGCCGCGGTCGCCAAGGGCGCGGTCGCGGCGGACCTGGTGCAGCCGGGCCACATCTTCCCGCTGCAGGCGCAGGACGGTGGCGTGCTCATGCGCGCCGGCCACACCGAGGCCGGCTGCGACCTGTCGCGCATGGCCGGGCTGACGCCCGCCGGCGTGATCTGCGAGATCATGAACGACGACGGCACCATGGCCCGTCTGCCGGACCTGGAGATCTTCGCCAAGGAACACGGCCTGAAGATCGGCACCATCGCCGACCTGATCGAATACCGCAGCCGCAACGAATCGATCGTGCAGCGCATCGCCCAGCGTCCGCTGGACACGCGCGAGGGCCGTTTCGACTGCCACATCTTCCGCGACCGCTCGAACAACGTGCACATGGCGCTGGTGCTGGGCCAGTGGCAGCCCGACCAGGAGGTCCTGGTGCGGGTGCACGAGCCGTTCTCGGCGATGGACCTGCTGGACGCCGGCCGTTGCGGCCACAGCTGGCCGCTGCCCCAGGCGCTCGCGGCGATCCAGCGCGAGGGTTCCGGCGTCGCGGTGCTGCTGAACTGCGGCGAGGACGCGGAAGCGCTGCTGGCGCGCCTGCAGCCGGAGGCCTCTGAAGACACGCGCCAGACCATGGACCTGCGCACCTACGGCGTGGGCGCGCAGATCCTGCGCGAACTCGGCGTGCAGCGGATGAAGCTGCTGGGCAGCCCGCGCCGCATGCCGAGCATGACCGGCTACGGGCTGGAGGTCACCGGCTTCCAGGCGGCCCAGGCGGGCGCCAACGACAAGAATTGCTGAGGACCGCATGCAAGGATCTGACAAGGGTCAATCGACCCGGCTCGACGGACGGGGCCTGCGCGTCGGCATCGTCCAGGCGCGCTTCAACGATGAACTGACGACGGCGCTGGCCAAGGCCTGCCTGGGCGAACTGGCGCGGCTGGGCGTTGAGGAGACCGACATCCGCCACGTGACCGTGCCGGGCGCGCTGGAAGTGCCGGTGGCGCTGCAAGCGATGGCGGTGAGCGGCAAGTTCGACGCGCTGGTCGCGTTGGGCTGCATCATCCGCGGCGAGACCTACCACTTCGAACTGGTCGCCAACGAGAGCGGTGCCGGCGTGACGCGCCTGACGCTGGACCACCGTTTGCCGATCGCCAATGCGATCCTGACGGTCGAGAACGAGGAACAGGCCTGGGCGCGGGCTGAAGACAAGGGCCGCGATGCCGGGACCGTTGCCGTCGAGATGGCACAGCTGCTGAAAGAACTCAAGTGAACACGAACGACAACTCTCCCGCCGGCAAGCCCGCTTCCAAGAGCGGCGGCAATCCGGGCGGCAAGCCGGCCGCCAAGAAGGCGCCGGCCAAGTCGGCCCGCCGCCGCTCGCGCGAGCACGCGCTGCAGGGCATCTACCAGTGGCTGGTGACCGGCGACGACCTGGGCGTGATCGACGCGCACACGCGTGAGCAGGAAGGCTTCGAGAAGGCCGATCGCGGTCACTACGACAAGCTGTTCAACGGCGCGATCGAAGAAGCGGCCGCGCTGGACGCCGTGTTGGCCGTTCATGCGGACCGCAAGACGACCGAGTTGTCCCCGATCGAGCACGCGATCCTGATGATCGGCGCGTACGAGCTGAAGAACTGCATCGACATCCCGTACAAGGTCGCGATCAACGAGGCCGTCGAACTGGCCAAGTCCTTCGGCGGCACGGACGGCCACAAGTACGTCAACGGCGTGCTGGACCGTGCCGCGATCGACCTGCGTCCCGTCGAGGTCAAGGCTGTGCGCGGCAGCTGATCTCCACGCGGATCCAGGCCGACGTCGCTCCCGCAATGGGGGCCGTCGGCCTTTTTCATTGGTGCGGCCGATGCGGGGGCAAGAAATCACATCGATTCGACCAAGATAAGAGCGCGTCGCCGCTAAGTCGCACGACCTCGCCACACGCTCACCAGTCCCGCGACCAGCGCGAATCCCGCAGCCATCCCCAGACCCGCGTGCGACGCGCGTGACGCGGGCAGCCACGTGAACAGCAAGCCCATCAGCAGACTGCCCAGCGTCTGACCGGTGAGGCGTGCCACGCCTTGCGCGCCGCCGGCCGCCCCGCTGCGCTCCTTCGGCGCCGACAGCAGCATGTTGCGGTTGTTGGGCGTCTGGAAGAACCCGAAGCCCAACCCCGCCAGCGCGGTGAAGACGATCAGCGGCCATCGCGGATCCGCCTGCAGAGGCCAGACTGCGCAGAGCGCGAGCCCGGTGGCGAGAGACGCGGCGCCCGCCGCGCAGAGCCACGCCGTCGGCAGGCGGTCGGCCAGGCGGCCGGACAGGGGCGCGGCCAGCATCACCGCCAGCGGCCAGGGCGTCATCAGCAGGCCGGTTTCGAGCACGCCCAGCCCCAGCACGTGATGCATGTAGAACGGCAGCGCGACGTAGCTCGCCATCTGCCCCGTGAAGCAGCACACCGAGGCGATGATCGACATCCGGAACGACGGCGAACGCAGCAGGTCGATGGGAATCAGCGGCGCCGCGCGCGGCAACTCGCGACGGACCAGCAATGCGCCGCAGGCGATCGCCGCGATGAGCAGCGCTCCGCCCGCCAGCGGCCTGGCCAGCACCTGGTCGCCGCCGACGACGAAGGCCGCGAACATTCCCGCGTTGAGCGCGACGCTCACGACATCCAGCGGGCGCCGCGTGCCGGGCGTGTCGGGCAGACCGCGGGCCGCGATCAACACCAGCAGGCCGACCGGCAGGTTCACCGCGAACAACCAGGGCCAGCCGGCCACCGACAGGATCGCCGCGCCGAGGGCGGGGCCGGCCGCCGACGCGCCCGCGACGGCCAGCGCGTTGTACGCGATGGCCTGACCGAGCAGCCGCTTCGGATAGGTGAAGCGCAGCAGCGCCAGGCCGAGCGGCATCACCGCCGCGCTGCCCAGGCCCTGCAGGCAGCGACCCGCGACCAGCCATCCCAGCGACGGTGCCAGCGCGCACAACGCCGACGCCGCGGTGAAGAGCGACACCCCCGCGACGAAGACGCGACGATAGCCAAGGCGCTCACCGAGGGCCGATGCGGGCAGCAGGAACATCACCACCGCGAGTTGATATGCCGTCGCGACCCAGATGGCGTCGGCGGCCGGACTGTTCAGGGTCTGCGCGATGTTGGGCAGCGCGACATTGGCGATCGCGCCGTCCAGCACGACCAGCGCGATCGCGCCGAGCAGCGCGGCGACCGCGGCGTGACGTCGCGGCAGCGGCACGCCGTCGGCATCAGGATCGGATTCGGACGAGGCAGGCAAGGTGGCGGACATCGGGGAAGCGACTCGGCAGGCGGTGGGGTCCAGCATAGGAGCCGCCCGGCGACGCGACCAGCGCGCCGGGCGCAGGGAGTTCCTGCACGGGACGCCATCCGCACCGCTCGCGCGCGTGCTAGCGTGCCGCGATGGCCGACATCGATCTCAACCTGCTCACCGCGCTGGACGCGCTGCTCGCCGAGGGCAGCGTGGCGAAAGCCGCCGAGCGCCTTCGGCTCAGCGAATCCGCGATGAGCCGCACGCTGGCCCGGCTGCGCGAGGCCACCGGCGACCCGCTGCTCGTGCGCGCGGGCCGCACCATGATGCCCACGCCGCACGCGCTGGCCTTGCGCGAGCAGGTCCGGGAACTGGCCCAGGGCGCGCGCGCCGTACTGCAGCCGGCAGGTGCGGGTTGGGACCTGCGCAAGCTCGACCGGACCTTCACGCTGCGCGCGAACGACGGTTTCATCGAGGCCTTCGCACCGGCGCTGGTCGCCCGCGCGGCCGAGGAGGCGCCGGGCGTATGCCTGCGTTTCGCGCCCAAGCCGGACAAGGACGTCCGCCCGCTGCGTGAAGGCCTCATCGACCTCGACATCGGCGTGCTCGGAGAGTCCGGCCCCGAGGTCCGGATCCAGGCGCTTTACCGCGATCACTTCGTCGCGGCGGTGCGCGTGGGCCACGCGCTGCTCGATGAACCTGAAGTCGGCACAGCGCGTCATGCGGCGGGGTATGCGGCTGGGTATGCGGCCTGCGCCCACGTCGTGACCTCGCGTCGCGGCCGCCGCGCGGGCCCGGTGGACGAGGCGCTCGCGGCACGCGGGTTGGTGCGTCGTGTGGCGGTCGTCGTGCCGAGCTTCCGCGCCGCGCTGTCGATCGCGGCCGCGACGGACCTCGTGGCGCTGGTGCCCTCCTCCTTCTTCCCACCCGACCTGGTTCACGGCGCGCTGCGCGCGCTCCCCTTGCCCGTGCCGACAGCGCCCATCACCGTGTCCCAGATGTGGCATCCGCGCCAGGACAAGGATCCGGGGCACCAATGGCTGCGCGCGCTGGTGTTCGAGCTGTGCAAGGCGACAGCATCGACGTGAACGCGACGATCAAGGCGAGAGGGTCGGCAACGGCACCCGTCGGATGACGTCCTCGTAGGGCACCAGATCGAGGAAAGCGGTGGCCTCCGACACGCGCCCGTCCTCCATGCGGAAGATCCAGACGTAGCTGTTGCGATACGGTCTTCCGTCGCGCGCCCGGGCCTCGCCGTCCCAATGCACGGCGACGTCGTCGCCCTGCGCGAAGACATGGTGCACGGCCACTGGCCGGACCGGTGTCGACAGCCTCGACGAGAAGGGACGCACCGCGCGGGTGACGAAGTCCTCCAGACCGACATAGGTTCCGGCGTAAGGACCACTGCCACGGATGGTCCAGCGCACCGACGGCGACAGCAGGTCATCGAAGAAGCGGTTGCCGCCCTTGGCCCAGGCGTCGAAAGCCTCGACGACTCGGGCGCGGTTGTGCTCGGCGCGCTGGGTCTCCATGGAGACGGCACGCGCATTCGTCGATTCCGCGTGGAGCGTCTGCGTCATCGACAGCGGGATGAGCCCGACGATGAGCGGCACGATCGCGCGATGCCAGAGACGGGCCGAGCGACGGGGGACGATGGCACTTTGCATGGCGGTCACTCCTGGTCTTCAACAGAAGGATCACTCTGCCGCCGGACAGCGGAACGGTCTCGCACGATTCTGCAGAACGCTCGCCTGATACGCCGACGCCCTGTCGTCGGCATGACGCAGAATCCACGCTGCCTTCTCACCTCCCTACGCGCGCGGCGCATTTCCTCATGGACCGATTCCATATCGCGATCACCGGCTTCGGCGGCATCGGCCGCAAGGTGGCGGAACTGCTCTCGGCCCGGGCAGCCCGCTATCGCCAGCAATTCGATCTGGACGTGCGCGTCGTCGGCATCTGCGGCTCCTCCGCCGGACTCATCGACGAGGGAGGCCTGAGTCTGGAAGCGTTGTCGGACCGCGCCGGCTACACCCAGGGCCTGACCGGTGAAACCTTCATCGAGCAGGTGCCGGCGGACCTGCTGATCGAAGCGAGCCCGACCGACTTCCGCACCGGCGGCGCGGCGCTCGGCTACATCCGGCAAGCGTTCCACCGGCAGATGCACGTGATCGCGATCTCCAAGGGCGCGCTGGTCCGCGACTTCCCCGGCCTGCACGCGGAAGCCAGCCGCCGGGGGCTGGCCCTCAAAGTGAGCGGCGCCGCGGGATCGGCCATGCCGACGGTCGACCTGGTCCAGTACAACCTGGCGGGCTGCGAGGTGACGTCGCTCTCCGCCATCATGACCGGCACGACCAACATCATCCTGTCCGAGATGATGGACAGGGAGTGCGACTTCGCCGACGCGCTCGCCGAAGCGCAGCGGCTGGGTGTCGCGGAGTCCGATCCGACGCTCGATACCCACGGCTGGGACACCGCGTGCAAGATCGCGATCCTGTGCAGCGCGGCCTTCGGCGACGTCATCGACGTGCAGACGATGAAGCGCCAGGGCATCGATCACGTGACGCTGGCGGATGTGCGCCGCTGGAAGGCGCAGGGTGTCGTCCCGCGCCTCGTCGGCCGCGTCGACCGATCGACCGGCGCGTGCGGGGCGTCGGTCGGCATCGCGCTGTACGGACCGGATCATCCGTTCGCACGGGCCCACGGACGCGCGAAGGCGGTCCACGTCGTCACCGACCTGATGGGCGAACTGACGCTCGTGGGCGGCGGATCGAGTCCCTATGGCACGGCCGCCGCCGCGCTCAAGGACCTCGAGCACATCCTCAGGGACTTGCGGCGCCCGCTCGAGCCTCAAGGGCCTAAAGGGCCTCAAGCGCCTCAAGCGCCGCTCAGGCAGCGCAGCCTCTAGCCTCCGTCCCGGAACTCCGGATACAGGCTCATCCCGCCGTCGATGAACAGGGTCGTGCCCACCACGTAGTCCGAGGCATCGCTGGCCAGCCAGAGCGCCGCGGCCGCGACGTCCTCGGGCGCGCCGATGCGGCCGTACGGGATGAGCGACAGCATCTTCTTGCGGGCAGCCTCGTCTTCCACCGACTCGCGGTTGATCGCCGTGGCGATGGCGCCCGGCGCGATCGCATTGACGCGGATGCCCTCCTCCGCCACCTCCTGCGCCAGGCTGCGCATGAAGAGATCGATGCCACCCTTGGACGCCGCATAGTTCGCATGGCCCGCCCAGGGGATGAGCTGATGGACGGAGCTGATGTGGATGATCTTGCCCAAGGCGCGCGACGGCGCCTCGTCTGCGCCCTCTCGCTGGCCGTCTCGCTGGCCGTCTCGCCGGCCGTCTCCCGGGCCCCTGCTCCGGCCCTGTCGGCGGAACAGCCGCACCGCCTCGCGCGCGCAGAGGAACTGCCCGGTCAGGTTGGTGGCGATCACCTGGTTCCACTGCTCGAGCGTCATCTCGCCGATGGGCGCGTCGCGCTGGATGCCGGAATTGGCCACGAGGATGTCCACCCGGCCGAAGGCGGTCACCGCTTCTTCGAACAGGCGTTCGACGTCGGACTCCGAGCCGACATCGGCCTTCACCGCGATCGCGCGTCCCCCGTGCCGCGCGATGTGCTCGACCACCTCCCGCGCCGCGTCCGGCTGCGAATGGAAATTCACCACCACGGACGCGCCGGCGTCCGCCATCGCCACGGCGATCGCCTTGCCGATGCCCGAACTCGCCCCCGTGACGAGGGCCACCTGTTGTGCCAGCATGTGCGTTGTCATGAAGCCGCGCCTCCGCGCTCGAGGGCCCCGTCCAGCGCGAGCGCCGCGCTGATCAGCGCCAGATGGGTCAGCGCCTGCGGGAAGTTGCCCAGGTGCTCGCCGCCGCGTCCGATCTCTTCGGCATACAGCCCCAGGTGGTTGGCATAGGTCAGCATCTTGTCGAAGTGCAGCCGCGCCTCGTCGACGCGGCCCGCCGTGGCCAGGCATTCGACGTACCAGAACGAGCACGCCATGAACGCGCCCTCCTGCCCGTGCAGGCCGTCCAGGTTGTCGGCATCGACGCCGTCCGCCGTCGTGTATCGCGCGACCAGGCCGTCCACGCTCAGTTCGCGCCCCACGGCATCGAGCGTGGACAACCAGCGCGGATCGCTGGAACCGATGAACTTCACCATCGGCATCAGCAGCACGACCGCGTCCAGCGTGTCGCCGCCGCGGTATTGCACGAAGGCCTGTTTCCCGGGATGCCAGAACTCGTCGATGATCTGCGACGCGATGGCGTCGCGGGTCTCGACCCAGCGCAGCACCGGCGCCGGGCGCGCATAACGTTTGGACATGCGCAGCGCGCGGTCCAGCGCCACCCAGCTCAGCAGTCGGCCCGAGAGGAAATCGCGCCGCTCGCCGCGCATCTCCCAGATGCCGTCGTCGGGCTGGTCCCAGTGCTCGCACAGCCAGTCGATGCGCGCCGTCAATCGACGCCAGACATCGATGGACGGCGCGGGCCCATGCTTGTCGGCCAGGTACATCGCGTCGACCAGTTCCCCCACCACGTCCAGCTGCAGTTGCGCCGCCGCGGCATTGCCCACGCGCACCGGCCGGGAGTCGCGGTAGCCGGACAGGTGGTCGAGCTCGATCTCCCCGTCGACGCGGCTGCCGTCGACGGCATACAGCACCTGCGGCCGGGCGCCCTCCTCGTCGTCGTCCGCACGGCCCTTGGCCCAGCCGATGAAGCGGTCGGCCTCCTCGGTGTAGCCCAGCCGCAGCAGCGCATGGACGGTGAACGCGGCGTCACGGATCCAGCAGTAGCGGTAATCCCAGTTGCGCACGCCCCCGACGTGCTCGGGCAGGCCGAACGTCGCCGCGCCGATGATCGCGCCGTGCTCCGCCGAGCTCAGCAGCTTCAGGATCAGCGCCGAGCGCAGCACGATCTCCCGCCACCGGCCGCGATAGGACGAGCGCGCGCTCCAGGCCTGCCAGTACGCCACCGTCTCGGTGAAGGACGCCTCCAGGAAGGCATGGAGGTCCTCGTCGTCGGTGGGCCGCTCGATCACGCATTCGAAAACGAAGCCCACCTCGTCGCCCGCCTTCAGGTCCATCGCCGCCCCGACGGTGCCCACGGCGCCGGTGCCATCGGGATCGACCTGCAACGGGACCGTGCTGCGCAATTGCATCGGTCCCGGCGACGCGCCGATCAGGAATGTCGCCCGCAGGCCGTCGTCGCGGCTGTCACTGTCATTGCCGTCATTGCCGACGTGGGCCTCGCTGTCCGCGCGCCCGTAGTCGAACCGGGGCTCGCAGCGCATCTCGAAGCGCTGCGTGCCGCGGATGCAACGGACGCGTCGCACGAGGGCGCTCTGCGGACCATTTTTTCGAACCGGCATGTAATCGATGACCTCGATCAGCCCCTCGGCCGACATGTGACGGGTCAACAGCACGTTGGTGTCGGGCAGATACATCTGCCGCGTGTGCGTCCCGGCGAGGTCCATGGGCCGGATGCTGAAACGCCCGCCCCGCCGCTCATCCAGCAAGGAAAGGAACACGCTGGGCGAGTCGAAACGCGGGAAGCAGAAGAAATCGATCGTGCCGTCGGTGCACACGAGCGCCGTCGTGCGGAGATTCCCGATCACGCCGTGCGATCCGATGTCGGGGTAACTCAATGCAACTCCTGGCGCCAAATGCGGGAAGCCCCTGCAATCGGTGTTCCCACATCTGCGTACATTCCGCCGATGGAGGCACCGGGATGCGGCGCTTCGCACCTTGAGACAACGCTTCGTACCGGTGTTCGCCCAAGCGCACCGGCGTGGCGCGATGACCACGAACAGGGTCGCCATTCGCCCGATCATGGCGGCCCCCAACAATCTGCCAGGAATGCACGTGAGAACTCTCTGTGGGCTGATGCTCCCCCTCCTCTTCGCGACCACCCTCGCGACGACCTCCCACGCCGAGGTGCTCATCGGCCAGACCTCCGGCTTCACCGGCTCGGTCGCGGCCAGCGTCAAGGAAACGACCGACGGCGCCAGGCTCTACCTCGACTCGGTCAACAAGGCCGGCGGCGTGCACGGCGAAAAGATCAAGCTGATCTCGCTGGACGACAAGTTCGATCCGAAGCTCGCGGCCGAGAACGCGAAGACGCTGATCGTCGACAACAACGTGCTGGCACTCTTCCTGACGCGCGGCACGCCGCACAACCAGGCGATCATGCCGCTGCTCACCGAGCACCGCGTGCCCCTGATCGCCCCGTCCACCGGCGCCATGGTGTTGCACAAGCCCGTTCATCCGTGGCTCTTCAACGTCCGCGCGACCTACCAGCGTGAAGCGGAGCGCGCGGTCCGTCACCTGAGCCTCATCGGCATCGAGAAGATCGGCGTGGCCCAGGTCGACGACTCCTTCGGCGCGGACGCGGTGGTCGGCGTGATGGCGGGCTTCGCCGCGGTGGGCAAGACGGCGGCCTTCGTCGAGAAATTCGATCGCGCCCATCCCGACTTCAAGGCGACCGTCGCCAAGACGCAGTCGACCTCGGCGCAGGCCGTCATCATCCTGGGCTCGGGCCAGGCCGTGGTGGACGGCGTGACCGCGCTGCGCGACGGCGGCTCGCGCGTCCAGATCGTGACCCTGTCCAACAACGCCTCGTCGGGCTTCGTCGCCTCGCTGGGCAAGAACGCGCGCGGCATCATCGTCGGGCAGGTGTTCCCCTACGAGCGCTCCCGCAACGCCGCCATCGTGACCGAGGCGCAGACGCTCTCCACCGCTCAAGGGCACGGCGACATCACGCCGGCCATGGTCGAAGGCTTCGCCGGCGCGAAGGTGCTGGTCGAAGCGCTGCGCCGCGCCGGCCCGCACCCCACGCGCCAGAAGCTGCGCGACACGCTGGAGAACCTGCAGAAGGTCAACATCGGCGGCCTGGAGATCAGCTACAGCCCGACCGACCACTCCGGCCTGGACTTCGCGGACCTCTCCATCGTCGGCGAAGGCAACCGCTTCGTGCGCTGAGCCAGCTGCGTCGGACCCGCCGCCCCCGGCCGCGGGCCGGTGCGGTCACAGGTACTTCACCCAGGCGCGGCGCGTGCGCCGCTTGTAGGCCGCGAAGGCCTTCACTGGCGGATAGAGCAGCGGCACCAGCGTGAGCCAGACGCCCCAGATCCACGGGAACTGCCCGGCATCCACGCCGAAGCGCTCGCCCTGGTTGGGCCCGAGGACCGCGAGCAGGACGCGATACCCGATCAGCAGCACGTAGAGGTGCAGCAGGTAATAGAACATCGGCGCGCCGCCGAAGACCGCGCACAGGCGGGTGAAGGCGTTGCGCCAACGTTCGAACGCGGCCAGCAGCGTCAGGCCGATCCCCAGCGTGAGCAGCAGGAAATCCAGCGACGGCGGGTACTTCGTGAAGTTCAGGAAGGACATCGCCGTCACCAGCGTCGTGGCGCCCGCCACCCAAGGCGCGTTCTCGCCATAGAGGTTGAAGCCGCGCAGGACCCCAAGCGCGAGCAGACACGCCGCCGAGAGTCCCAGCAGCGCGCGCCGCCGCTGGCCCGCATCGGACGCGCGTGCGAACAGCGGTCCCAACGCAAAGCCCAGCAGGATCACGCCGACCCACGGCAACGCCGGATAACTCACGCGCACCTTCACGAACCCCTCGGGGATCAGCCAGTCGCGATGCAGCATCAGGGTCCACGGCGCATGCCAGAGGCTGTCCGGCGGCACCGACAGGCCGGCGAGCGCGTTGTGTCCGCCGACGATCACCAGCCCGATGCCCGCGAGCGCCCGGCGCGGCAAGCCCGACAGCAGCGCGAGCGCCAGCATGCTGAAGCCGATCGCCCAGATCACCTGGAGGTAGATCACGCTGAAGCTCGCGCTCCAGGCGAAGTTGACCAGCGTGAGCTCCAGGCCGATCAGCAGCAAGCCGCGCTTGAGCAGGAAACGCCGGACGTCGCGCCGCGGCGAGCCGTCGGGGTTCGCGTAGAGCCAGGCCGACAGCCCGCTCAGGAACACGAACACCGGCGCGCACAGGTGAGCCGCGAGCCGCGAGAAGAAGAGTTCCGGCGGCGTGCCGGGCACCGTCATCGGGTCCGTCACCTGGAGGTGCAGGTAAAAGGTCTCGCGCACGTGATCGAGCAGCATGACGATCATCACGAAGCCGCGGAGCGCGTCGATCGAGGCGATGCGCGAGCCGATGCCCGACGACGCTGGCGCGGGGGTGTGAACGTCAGAACGCATAACGTGCGGACAGGGTGAGTTTGCGGCCCGCGCCCGGCGCGACCCAGACCTGGCTGTAGGCGCTGGCGTAGTAGTCGCGGTCGAGCAGGTTGTCGATGTCAAGGGCGAAGGACCACTGCTTGTCGGGTCGGTAGCTGCCGAGCAGTTTCAGCGTCGCGTAGCCGGGAAGGTCGAAATCGTCGGCGGGGGTGAGCGGCGCGACGGCGCCTTCGCGCCGGTCGACGAGGTTCACGCCCAAGCCCGCCGTCGCCCGTCCCGCGCCCAGCGCGAAGCCCTGCACCAGCAGCAGCGTCGCGCTCTGCCGGGGCACGTTGGCGAGCTGCCGTCCGACGAGGAAGGCGTTGTTGTCGCGGGTCACCTGCGCGTCCGTGAACGCGTAGGCGAAGGACAGGCGCAGATCGCGGGCCACTTCGCCGCCGACGTCGAGCTCCACGCCCTGGCTGCGCACCTCGCCGGCCGCGATGGAGAAGTTGTTGGGATCGGTCGGATCCGGCGTCAGCACGTTGTTCTTCTCGATGCGGTAGACGGCCAGCGTGGCGGACAGCCGGCCGTCGGCGGCGTCGTACTTCGCGCCGGCCTCGGTGGAACGGCCCTTCTCCGCCGGGAACGGCGTGTAGCTGCGGCTCACGCCACTGTTGGGCCGGAAGCTGCGCGAGGCGGTCGCATAGAGCGAGACCGTGCCGCTCGGCTGATAGACGACGCCCGCACGCGGCGAGGTCGCGCTGAGCGACTGCTCGGTCGTGATGCCGCTGCGTCGGTTCAGCAACGACTGGTCGTAGCTGTCGTGGCGCAGGCCCACGAGCAGTTTCCAGCGCGTGCCAAGGTCCATCTGATCCTGCGCATAGACGGAGCGTGACTTCTGCTCCTCGCGCGTCCAGGTGTTGAGCGCCATCGCGGGCGGCGTCGCGCCGTAGACCGGCTCGAACAGGTCGATCGGCATCGAGGTCGCGACGCGGTACTGCTCGCGCTGGTCGACGAAACGGTAGGCGTCGGCGCCGAACAGCAGGTGGTGCGTGAGACCGGCCGCGCGCACGGTGCCCAGCAGTTCGAGTCGTCCCGACAGGTCGGTGCCGTCGAACGCGCGCGTGCGTCGCTGGCGGACCAGCGTGCGCTTGTCGGCCTGCAGGAAACGCGCCTCGGTTGCGACGCCGTCCAGCGCGCTGTCCCGGTGGTTGAGGCCGGTCTGCAGCGACCAGTCGTCGTTGATCTGGTGCTGGACGAAGAGCTGATGGCCGACGCTGCGCGTGGCGGTCGGCCCGTCGTCGGGCTCGCCGTAGAAGGCGTGGCGCGGGACGCGGCCGAGCTGCCCGTCGATCGCGACGACACCGCGGTCGAAAGTCGCCCTCTGCTTCGAGAACTCCAGTTCATAGGAGACCGTCGTATCGGCGTCCGGCATCCACAGCAGGGACGGCGAGATCATCGTGCGGCGCGACTCGACGTGATCGCGGTCGCTGCCGGCGCGGTCCTGCGCGGCCGTGACGCGGTATGCGAGGCGCTCGCTCAAGGGCCCGGTCGACTCGGCGGTCGTGCGGTGGCTGCCGTGGCTGCCGACGAAGAAACCGATCGCGTGCTCGGGCACGAACAGCGGCTTGCGGGTGGTGATGTTGACCGTGCCGCCAGGCTCGCCGCGGCCGTAGAGCGCGGAGGCCGGTCCTTTCAGCACCTCGACCGAGGCGGCGTTCGCGGTGTCGCGCACGCCGTTGTAGCCGCGGCTGGAGCTGAAGCCGTTGACCAGGTAGTCCGAGCCGAAGCTCGGATCGCCGGTGAAGCCGCGCATGGCGTAGCTGTCCCACAGGCCGCCGAGGTTGCTCTGCCGGGAGAGTCCGCTCGCCAGGTCGAGCGCCTGGTCGAGCCGCGTGACGCCGGCGTCCGTCAGCAGCGTCTCGGACAGCACGCGCACGCTCTGCGGAAGGTCGCGCGCCGGGGTGTCGGTCTTCATCGCGCCGGTGACGACGAGCGTCCGATAGGGTTGGCGTGTGCCCTTGACGCCGACGGGGTCGAGAACCGCATCGGGCGCCGTGTCGGCGGCCCCGTCGGAGGATCCGTTGGAGGACGCGTCCGAGGCTGCGGCGCAGAGAGAAGGCAGCAGGAGCAGCACGGCGCGGACGGCGACGGACGAGCGTGCGACACCGGCACGCGAAACGGAATGGGAGGTCATGGAAGGCAAGGAGTGACCCCGGGGAGCACGTGACGACGGGTCGACGGCTCCCCGGCGAAGTGAACCGGAGGGAACGCCCGCGCACCCGGCGCGGACGTGGTCTGCGCACGCGGCGCAGCGGCGGTTCAGGCGGACGGGGGTCCGCGGGGCTTCGCGACGGTCCAGACGGGCGAGCGCAGCGGCTTGCGGGACAGCACCGCGGGGGGCGTGTCGGCTTCGGCATGGCTCAGCAGCGCATCGGGCGCGTGTCCAGCGGCCACGGCCTGCGCGTGGAACAGGCACCAGGCGCAGGCGTCGGACTTCACGCCGTCATCGGCGTCATCGCCGTCCTGGGCTGCCTCCTGCAGTTCGCCTGCCTCGTCGCCGGCAGGGACCGCACGCGCATCGCCAGCGGCGATCGACACGATCGTGGCCGCGCCTTCGGACTCGCCGGGCGGATGCGCGATGTGCCATGCGTCGTGCAACGGACGGCCCAGCAGACCGCACACCAGCAGGAGCAGGAGCAGCCAGGGGGATGCGGATTGTCGGGACGACGACATGGGGACGGTGACAGCGCGTAGGAGACGCGCAGAGACGCGCAGGAGACGACCGCAGCATTCTGCCGCAAGCGGACGCCCTATCATTCCGCCATGAAACTGTCCGATCGAGTAGCGCGCATCGACCCGTTCTACGTCATGGAGTGCGCCAAGCGTGCCGACGAGATCGCCCGCTCCGCCGTCTGCGATCCGGCCCGGGGCGGCCGGCGCATGATCTACCTGAACATCGGCGAGCCCGACTTCGGCGCCAGCCCCGCCGTCCGCGAGGCCGCCGCGCGCTTCACCGCCGAGGGCCGCATTCCCTATACGCAGGCCAACGGCCAGCACGCATTGCGCCAGCGCATCGCGGACTGGTACGGCCAGACGCAACAGCTGACCCTGGATCCCGATCGCATCGTCGTCACCGCCGGCGCGTCCGCCGCCCTGCAGCTGGCCTGCCTGGCGCTGTTCCAGGCCGGCGACGACGTCCTGATGCCGGACCCGAGCTACCCCTGCAACCGCCACTTCGTCGCCGCCGTCGACGCGACGCCGGTGCTGATCCCGTCGACTGCCGGGGAACGGTTCCAGCTCAGCCTCGACCGGCTGCGCGCGCACTGGAACGAACGCAGCCGCGGCGTGCTGCTCGCCTCGCCGAGCAACCCGACCGGCACCTCCATCCCGCCGGAGGAGCTCGCCGGCATCCACGCCTTCGTGCGCGAGCGCGGCGGCGTCACCGTCGTCGACGAGATCTACCAGCCGCTCGGCTACGACGACCGTTTTGCGCGCAGCGCGCTGACGCTCGGCGACGACGTCGTGTCGATCAACAGTTTCTCCAAGTATTTCGGCATGACGGGCTGGCGTCTCGGCTGGCTGGTGCTGCCGCCGGCGATGGTCGGCGCGGTCGAGAAGCTCGCGCAGAACCTCTACATCTGCCCGTCGACGATCGCGCAGCACGCGGCGCTGGCCTGCTTCGAGCCCGCGTCGATCACCGAATACGAACGCCGCCGGGAGGAGCTTCGCCGACGTCGCGACGTCGTCGTGCCCGCGCTCGAGGCCATGGGCCTGCCCGTTCCCGTCGTGCCCGACGGCGCGTTCTACGCCTGGGCCGATGCCTCCGGCACCGGACTCTCCAGCTGGGACCTGTGCATGGACCTGATGGCACACGCGCAGGTCGCGCTCACGCCCGGCCGCGACTTCGGCCCGGCTTTCGGCGAACGCTTCCTGCGCCTGTCCCTCGCGAGCAGCATGGCCGATCTCCGCGAGGCGCTCGAGCGCGTGAGCGCCCGCCTGGACCAGTTGAAGGCCCGGGCCTGAACCCGCTCGCGGCGTCGTCCGCTACAGATTGGTCGGCTTCAGGATGCGTCCTGTCTTCGCGAGGTCGGCGCGCTGACCCAGCCCCGCGATGCCCCCGGCCC
Source organism: Rubrivivax sp. (assembly GCA_004210455.1). Classification (GTDB taxonomy): domain Bacteria; phylum Pseudomonadota; class Gammaproteobacteria; order Burkholderiales; family Burkholderiaceae_C; genus Roseateles. The sequence goes on from SEFA01000058.1 coordinate 59,736, forward strand.
CCAGCAC
>SEFA01000059.1 GCA_004210455.1 Rubrivivax sp.
GCCCCGTTCCCCCTCATGCCCCAACAACGCTGTTCCACCGGCATCTCCGGCCTGGATGACATCCTCCAGGGCGGCCTGCCGCAAGGTCACCTCTACCTCTTCGAGGGCGAGCCGGGCACCGGCAAGACCACCCTGGGCATGCATTTCCTGCTGGCAGGACTGGCCGCCGGCGAGTCGGGGCTCTATGTCACCTTGTCCGAGACCGCCAACGAACTCAAGGAAGTTGCGAAGTCCCACGGCTGGGACCTCGATCAGGCCGGTCTGGAGGTGTTTGAGTTGGTCAGCGCGGAGCAGCTTGGCCCGGACGCAGAGCAGTCCATCATCCACCCCGCCGAGCTGGAGCTGAACCAGACGGTCCAGGGCGTGATGGCGCGCATCCAGGCAGACCGCCCCCAGCGCGTCGTCTTCGACAGCCTGTCGGAGATGCGGCTGCTCGCGCAGGATCCGCTGCGCTACCGGCGCCAGGTGCTGGCGCTCAAGCATTTCTTCGCACGGCACGACTGCACCGTGCTGATGCTGGACGACCTGAGCGCCGCCACCGGCGACATGCAGTTGCGCAGCATCGCCCACGGCGTCGTCTGGCTGCAGCAGATCGTGGGCGAGTACGGCGCGGACAAGCGCTTCCTGCGCGTGGCGAAGATGCGGGGCATCGGCTTCCGCAGCGGAGAGCATGATTTCACCCTGAAGACCGGCGGACTGGAGGTGTTCCCTCGCCTGATCGCGGCCGAGCACCACAAGACCTTCACGTCGGAGAACGTCAGCACGGGGAACGAGGCCTTCGACGCCGCGCTGGGCGGCGGCCTGGCCCGCGGCAGCAACACGCTGTTCGTCGGACCGTCCGGCGTCGGCAAGACCACCACCGCGATCGCGTGCGTCCATGCGGCCCTCCGGCGGGGCGAGAAGGCGGCGTACTACCTCTTCGACGAGGGCCTGGGCACACTGCTGCCGCGCGCGAAGGCGCTGGGCTACCCGCTGCAGGACTACATGGACGACGAGCAGTTCCTGCTCAGCGCGCTGGATCCCGCGGAAGTCACCGCCGGCGAGTTCGCTTCGCGCGTGCGGCGCTCGGTCGAGCAGGACGGCGTGCGCACGGTGGTGATCGACAGCCTCAACGCCTACCTGCAGGCGATGCCCGGCGGCAAATTCCTGATGCTGCAGATGCATGAACTGCTGACCTACCTCAACCAGCGCGGGGTGATGACCATCCTGGTGCTCGGCCAGCACGGCATCCTCGGTCAGGGGCGGCTCGACATCGACCTGAGCTATCTGAGCGACGCGGTCGTGCTGTTCCGGTACTTCGAGGCCCGCGGCAACCTGCTCAAGGCGGTCTCGGTCGCCAAGAGCCGCACCAACAAGCACGCCAACACCATCCATGAGTTCCGGCTGGGCGGGCAGGGCGTGGAGGTCGGCGTGGCGCTGACGGACTTCGAGGGCGTGGTGTCCGGTGTCTCCCGGTACGCCGGCGACATGGCGCTGCTGGCCGACGGCGATGACGATCAGCGCAGCGCTGGATGACGAGCGCCTTCGAATCCCGCGTGATCGTCCTGGCACCGTTCGGCCGGGATGCCCGGGTGATCGCCGAGGTGGTGACGGGCCTGGCGCCGGCCCACCCCGTCCACACGCCGGAACAGCTGCTGACGGCGCTGAACGAGGGCGCAGCGGCGGCCGTCGTGACGGAGGAGGCCCTCTCCATCGCGCCCGGCAGCCCGGTGCACCTCTGGCTGAGCCGGCAGCCGCCGTGGTCGGACTTCCCCTTCGTGGTCCTGACCAGCAAGCGCACCGGCCGTCGGGCGCCCAACGCGGCCACGTCGCTGCATCTGATGGGCAACGTCATCCTGCTGGAGCGCCCGCTGAGCCCCGACACCCTGCACACCGCCGTTGAGGCTGCGGTGCGCGCCCGGGCGAGGCAGTACGCGAACCGGGCGATGCTCGCCGAACTGGCGGTCGCGCACGACGCGGTGGAGCGCCTGAACCGCGAGCTCGAGGATCGCATCGAGAGCCGCACGCGGGAGCTGTCCATGGCCAACAACCGGCTCATGAACGAGATCGCGGAGCGCGAGCGGGCGCAGGCGGCGCTGCTGCAGGTCCAGAAGATGGAGGCGATGGGGCACCTGACGGGCGGCATCGCGCACGACTTCAACAACCTGCTGCACGTGATCGGCACCAACCTGGACCTGCTGGCGCGGCTGGACTGCCCGCCGCCGGCCGGCCGGATCGTCGAGGGCGCGCGTCGGACGGTGAAGCGTGGCGCGCGCCTGACCGAGCAGCTGCTGTCCTTCGCCCGCAACCAGTCGCTGGTGCCGCAGGCCACCGACGTCCACGCGTCCGTCGACGGCATGCAGGAACTGCTGATGACCTCGGTCGGATCGCGCGTGCGGATCGACCTGGACCTCGTGCATCCGCGGCCCGTCGCGCTGATCGATCCCAACCAGCTGGAGATGGCCGTCCTCAACCTCGCGCTGAACGCGCGCGATGCGATGAAGGAGGGCGGCGCCATCGTCATCTCGACGCGGGAGGTCGAGTGCGAGCGGGAGGGGCAGGTCGTGCCCGGCCTGCGGCTCACGGTGGCGGACAACGGCGCGGGCATTCCGGCGTCGATCGTCGAGCGCGTCTTCGAGCCCTTCTTCACCACCAAGGCGATGGGCAGCGGCACCGGCCTGGGCCTGGCGCAGGTGTACGGCTTCGCCAAGCAATCGGGCGGGCACGCGGAGATCGAGAGCGCGCCGGGGCGGGGGACGCAGGTGCACCTCATCTTTCCGCTGGCCACGGAGGCGCTGGCGGCGGAAACCGAGGCCGACGGCGCCGGGCTGGTGACGCCGAGCCAGGAGATCCTGGTGGTGGAGGACGACGACGAGGTGCGCCATTCCATCGTCCAGAGCCTGGAGCTGCTGGGTCATCGGGTGACGGCGGTGGCCAACGGCGCGGAGGCGCTGATCCGGCTCGGCGAGCGCCAGCCGAGCCTGCTGATCGTGGACTACGTGATGCCGGGCATGAACGGCGGTGAGCTGATCCGCCGCGTGCAGGACGCGTGGCCGACGATCCCGATCATCCTGGCGACGGGCTATGCGGACATGGACAAGGTCGGCCAGGTGCTGGGCGCGCGGTCCATCCTGAAGAAGCCGTTCCGCGTGGATGCGCTGGCGGAGGCGGTGCACCTGGCGGTGGCCTGAGCGTCACGGGCGACGCCGTTGCGTGCACCGAGCCGAACTGGAATCAGGACGCCGGATCGAAGAAGAACACACGGAGTTCCTGCTGGCAGCGACAGGCCTTGGCGATGCGCGCGGCCCAGTCGACGGCCGCCTCGCGCGAGGGCAGCTCCAGCACGCAGAATCCGCCGTTGAGCGCGGGGGCCCCGGGATAGCCGCCGTCGGCGACGCTGCCGTCCCCGGAGACGAGCACCGGGGGAACGCTCTCGTCGATGCCGCCGGCGAAGACATAGACGCCGGCTGCTTTCGCCTCCTCGACCACCGCGTGGGAGTCGCGGACCACCGCGTCCCATTCCCCGTCGGGGACGACCATCGCGGCGCTGGGGAAGGAGATCAGGTACTTGGCCATGTCGTGTCCTCGTTTCACACGGAGGATATCCTCTGTGCGCCCGACTCCCCGATGAGGCCCGTTTGGCACATCTCCACCGACAACTCCGACCTCGACGCCGGGTGAGTGCCTGAATCCATGACGACCGGCATCACCGTGCACGGCGCCTTTGAGCGGTTGGCGCGTCATCGCCACGGCGAGGGTTACGTCGCGCTGGTGCTCGCCGGCGGCTACATGGAGGCCGGCGATCGCGGCCGCCTGCGCGTCGAGGCCGGCCAGGCCGTGTTCCATGGCCAGCACGAGTCGCATCTGAACGAGTTCTTCCGCGCGGGCGCCCGCGTGCTGAATCTGCCGTCGACCGGGGCCGACAACGGCCAGGCGTTCGGTCAGGTCGATGACCCCGACGCGATTGCCCGGCTCGCCGAGCGGGATCCGGACGAGGCCGCCCGATTGCTGTGCCGGACCTTCCGTGCTTCGACGGTTCGACTGGGTGACTGGCCGGATCTGCTGGCGGCGGCGCTCGCGGAGGATCCGACTCTCGGACTGGCCGAGTGGGCCGACACCATGGGCATCGCGCCGCAATCGCTCAGCCGTGGCTTTCACCGTGCCTACGGCATCAGTCCGAAACGCTACCGCCTGGAGTTGCGAACGCTGAAGGCATTGCGCCAACTGCCCGGATGGCAGGGGTCGATGGCGACGCTCGCCGCCGAGATGGGCTTCGCCGATCAGGCGCACCTGACACGCGCCGTCGTTGCCCTGACCGGGCGGACGCCGACGCGCTGGCTGGGTTAAGTCCGTTCAAGCAGGGATCGTCCCGCGTGCCTAGCATCGAGGCATGCAACGACGAACCTTCCTCCATCTGCCGCTGCTCGCTTCGGGGGCATCCCTGCCCGCCGTCGAGTCCCTCGGCGCCCAGACCCGGACCAACCGCACGCGATGGCGGGTGCGGGCTTCCGAAGGCTTCGATGCGATCGCCTTCCTGGGGCCGCTCTCCGGCACGCCGCTGTACCTGGACTTCTACAGCGACGACGCCGCGGTCTTCTCGCCTCGCCTGCCGCAGGCGGTGCGCAGCGACGTGGCGCGGTTGTGGAACGAAGCGACGAAGGACGGCTTCGGCCTGCTCGGTCCCAACCTGCAGGTGCTGTTTTCCGCCGACGGGCACGACGCCACGATCGCCACGCTGCTGACCGCGCTCCGGGCGCGGCAGACGGCCATCCTGCCGGGCTACAAGGCCAGCAGCTACTGGAGCGAAGAGGACTGGGCCTGGTTCGATCGCGCGGCGCCTCGCCTCGATGCGATCTTCAGCGCGATGCAGCGCGCAGGATTCGCCGCCTTCCGCAAGGAGCGGATCGGCGATAACCTGGACCGGCGCATCGCCGAAGTGGGGCGGGCGCTGGCCGGTTTCGACGTGATCTCATGGCAGGAAAAGCTGACCGGCCGCCGCTTCGAGCCGGAGATCCAGATCGTGCTGCTGCAGTTCTCCAAACCGCACGGCATCAAGGTGCAGGGTCAGACCTTCCTGCAGGCGGCCGACTACGACACCGCGACCACGGTGCGGATCGCCGCGCACGAGATGCTCCATCCGCCGATGCCGATGGACGGCCCGGCGGCGACCGCGGCGCTTGCCGCGTTCGGTCGCGATCCGCTGATCACGAGGATCGTGCGCGACCACGATCCGCGCTGGGGCTATACGACGCTGAAAGGGCTGATGGACGAGGACCTGTGCCAGGCCCTGGACCAGATGATCAGCGAGGCGCTGGGCGTGGCCCGCAATCCGGCGGACCGCTGGCGCAAGTCGGACGACGGCATCCACGTGATCGCCGCCGGACTGTATGGGTTGCTGCGACAGGACCGATGGGTGGAGAAGGGCGGATCGATCGAACGCTGGCTTGCCGACGCCGCTGCGCGGGGTCGATTGGATCCGGCGACGTTCCATCCGGCCGCGGCGCGGGTGCTGGAGCGACCCGTCGATGCGCTGTGGCCGTTGCCGGCCGTACCCGCGATCGAGGTGCCGGCGAAGGGCGCGTCGACTCCCGGCTGAGCGCGGCCTCCGGCAGTTCAACCGCTCAATCCGCCACTCGCGACACGCTGATCCTTGGAAGCCTGGGAGCCGCCTACAACGCCTCCTGGAGCAAACGGAGGATTGAACATGCAGGCAGTTTCCAGCGTGGCCGCGGGCGAGGAGCGCGTGACCGCGACCGTCCCTAGGAAGAGGAGTTACTTCATGGCCAGCGCAGCCACGGTCCTGGCCATCGCGATCGCCGCGGCGGCGACCTGGCTCACTTCGATGAGCTTCGTCGAGGCCTACGGCATCGGTGCGACGCACTTCGGTCAAGCGACCGATCCCTCCAAGCGGGTGGGCCCGGGCATGGAGATGCTCGTCCTGGACGCTGTTGCGCTGTTGTTCGTCGCCGTGCTGGCGCGGGCGGCGTATCGGGGCTTCAAATCACCCCCTTTGCCTTCGCGTAGTGGTACGCCCCGTTGATCCCCGCCGGGGACAGCACGTCGTAGGGGACGTTGCCGAAGCAAGCAATGTGGGAAGTTGAGTGGTTCGGATACTCGTCCGTCGCGCGGCGACGACGGAGTCCGCCGCGCGGGCCGGAGCGTCGGTAGCATCGCGCGTCCCCGTCCGAGCCTCCGTTCTCCCCATGCCCCTGTCCGTTCCAACCGGCGCCGAGCCCCAGCGCATCCTCGACGTCCGCCACGCGATGGCGCTGTGCATCGGCATGGTCGTCGGCGCGGGCATCTTCAAGACCTCGCCGATGGTGGCGCAGTTCCTGGCCACGCCCGAGCAGCTCTACCTCGCCTGGGCCCTGGGCGGGGTGCTGTCCTTCATCGGTGGCCTGTGCTTCGCGGAACTCGCCGCGGCCTTCCCGGACGCCGGCGGCGACTACCATTTCCTGCGCCGCGCTTTTGGCGCGCGGATGGGTTTCCTGTTCGCGTGGTCGCGCTTCGCGGTGATCCACACGGGGTCGATGGCGCTGCTCGGTTTCGTCTTCGGTGATTACCTGGCGCAGGTCGTCGACCTCTCCCCGTGGTTCGGCGAGTACGTCAGCGCGTGGCTCGCGGGCGGGCTCATCGTCGCGCTGACCGGGCTCAACCTGCTTGGCGTGCGTGTGGGGCTGGGCACGCAGCTCGGCCTGACGACGCTGGTCATCGGCGGGCTGTTGCTGCTGGGCGCCGGCGCCGGGGTGCAGCTGTGGCAAGGACTGGCACCGGTCGCACCCGCCCGGTTGGGCGCCCCCAGCGCCGCGACGGTCTCCTGGGGGACGGCGATGGTGTTCGTGTTCCTCGCTTACGGCGGCTGGAGCGATGCGGCCACCTTGTCCGCCGAAATGAAGGATCCGCGCCGCGGCATCGTGCGCGCACTGCTGCTGGGCCTGGGCACGGTGACGGCGCTGTACTTGCTCGCGAACTGGGCGTACGTGCGCGTGCTCGGCATGGACGGACTCGCGGCGAGCGCCGCGCCGGCGGCGGACGCCATGCGCGTCGTGTTCGGACGCGGCGCGGAACTGGTGATGGTCGGCGTGGTGACCTTGACGGCCCTGTCGGTGATGAACGCGATCCTGATCGCAGGGCCCCGCACGACCTACGCCGCGGCGCGGGATCTGGCGGCGGAACTGCAGCTCGCGCGCTGGGACGCCCATCGCGGCACCCCGACGGTGGCGGTGATCGCCACCAGCGGCATGGCGCTGGCGCTGGTCGCGTTCGGCGCGGCGACGCGCGGCGGGTTCTCGACGATGGTGGACTACCTGTCGCCGGTGTACTGGTGCTTCATGACGCTCAGCGGACTGGCCGTGCTGGTGCTGCGCCGCAAGGCGCCGGAACATCCGCGACCGTTCCGCGTGCCGCTGTACCCGGTGCTGCCGCTGCTGTTCATCGCATGCAGCGCCTACGTGCTGTGGTCCAGTGTCGTCTACGTCAGTTCGGGCGCGATCGTCGGCGTGGCGGTGCTGGCCGCGGGCGCGCTGCTGCTGTGGGGCTACTGGCGGCTGCGCCGGCCGCGCTGAGGCCCGTGAGCATCATTGAAGCCGGTGCTCAGCAGACGAGAAAAAGCCCGGGAGGCGGGACTCCCGGACTTGAAATGCTCGGAAGAGCACACGGCAAAGGTCGACGTCAGGATCGCCCCTCCGTTGCGCCTCGGCTACGACGCGATGCGCAGGTGCTTATGCGCCTGTCACCAGGCGTCGTCCTTGTCCCGCTGCGCGAGTTCTTCCTCGCTCATGGTCGCGTCGCGCCGGGCGGCGCGTCTGACGCTGCTGTACAGCGCGATCAGCAGGCCTGCCACGAGGACGCCGCCCAGGAGCACGGGGCCCCAGTCCGATGTCGTTTCCATTCCTCTCCCTCAACCTCATCTCAATTTCCTGTCAGTCTAAATGTTGGGCACCGCACAGAACCTCCCCTTTGTGCGGGGGGGGGTGAACCGCTGATCTGATCTACTGGGGTCCCAACAGGAGCTACCCAGAATGGGACATCGCGAACACCATTACCCCGTCACCGTGCGGTGGACGGGCAACCGTGGCACGGGGACCTCGGGCTACAAGGTCTACGGTCGCGACCACGAAATCGAGTCGCCAGGCAAGCCGGTCATCCCGGGATCTTCGGATCCGGCCTTCCTGGGCGACAAGGCCCGGTGGAATCCTGAAGACCTGCTGGTGGCCTCGACCAGCGCCTGCCACAAGCTCTGGTATCTCCATCTGTGCGCCGAGGCCGGCATCGCCGTGCTGGACTATGTGGACCAGGCCGTGGGCACGATGGTGGAAGGCGAGAAGGGGCGCTTCACGCAGATCGTCCTGCAGCCCCGCGTCAAAGTGCGCGCCGGCGACGATGTGGCGCTCGCGCGGCGCCTGCACCACGACGCGCACGAGCAGTGCTTCATCGCCAACTCGTTGAACTTCCCGGTGCTCTGCGAGCCGGCCATCCAGACGGAGTGATCGGAAGCGGCGCGTCAAGTCCCAGACGGGTGCTTCCCCGTCCGGGCTGTGGCCGTGACGGACCGCGGCGGGCAGGATGCGGTCCTCCGACTCTCCGGATCCCATCGCATGCGTCGCCATTTCCTCCGAGCCGCGTCAGCCGTCCCCACCGCGTCTTTCCTCCTGGGGGGCTGCGCCGCCGCACTGGTCGTCCTTCCTTCCCAGGCCGCGTCTGACGCACAGGACGCCAAACGACTGGTCACCGACCCGGCCGCCATGAACCAGCTCGTCGAGGCCGTCAGCGACGACGTGATGTCGGAAGCCGCGATCGACGCGTGCGAGGAGATCGGCGCGGACGCCGTCCCGGCGATGCGCGAGGCCTGGATCGCCTGGCGCGCACGCCAGCAGATCGCCCCGATGCGCGTGGTGCTCACCCGCATGATGCAGCGGCGCAGCGGCGATGCGCCGTGGGACAAGCTGGTCGATCCGATGCGCCAGCGCGTGAGGAGCGACCCGCAGGCCTGCGCCACGCTGGCGCGCGAATGGCAGGGCGGCGGCAAGGACGTCGCGTCGCGCTACCCGCAGGCGGGCGCCGTGGCGCGCGCGATCGTGCAGGCCAACCTCGTCATGCCGGTCACCCCGCTGCCCGTCGCCGCCGAGCCCGCGCGGGGCCAGGTCTTGCTGCCCAGCCAGGTGATCGCCCTGACCGAACAGCGCGGCAATTGGCTGGTGATCTCCGAGGAAGCCGCCCGGCGCAAGCTGGGCCTGGTCTACGTCAAGGGCCGCGTGGCCCGCGACATGCGCCGCCCGGAGAACTTCCATCTCGTGCAGGCACAGGGAGACCGGATCGGCGAGCAGTTCATCCACCTGAAATTCAACGCCGAATCCTGGCTCGGCCGTGAGGTGGTGCTGCGGGGCGTCGTCACCTCGCTGAACCGGCTGTCGATGGACCTGGCCGACGCGGCGCTCGTGAACGACCCCTCGGGACTGACGCTGTCGCCGCTGGCGCAGACGCCGCTGGCGCGCAAGCCGGTGGCCCTGCAGCGCGTGTCCACCGCCCCCGGCAAGGGCCTGGGCGACAAGGACCTGGCGGCGGTCGTGATCCATGGACGGGCCAACAACATCAACGGCACGCGCTGGGAGGAGGATGTGCGCTTCCTGCTGCGCGACGGCAGCGTCTATGACCGCACGGAGATGCCGCCGGACCAGCTCGACGTCGCGGCGTCTCGCCGGCTCGAGCCGCAACGCTGGGGCCGTTGGCGAAGCGCCGGCGGAGCCTACGAGATGCAGTCGCAGGACGACGATGGCCGGGCTTCGGGCAGCTGGAAGTCCGAGCAACACGCGGCGGTGCGGCCGTGGCCCGGAGAGGCGCGGCTGGAAGGCAGCTTCAGCCGGCGCAGTTTCACCGGCAGCATGATCACCGGCGGCACGTCGGCCACGCGCGGCATCCGTTTCAGCAGGGACGGGCGCTTCGAGCGCAGCTTCAGCGCGACCTCCAGCACGGGAAGCCTGCAGGCGATCACGGGCACCATGATCGCCGGCTCGTCGCACGGCGACGGCAAAGGCAGCAGCAGCACGGGCAGCAGCACCGTCGGCACGGGGTTGGGGGATGTCGGCGTGAGCAGCGGCACACGCGCGAAGGACGACGGCGCGAGCCGTCGCGGCCGGTATCAACTGAGCGGTTTCGCGATCACGCTCGATTACGACGACGGCCATCAGGAACGGCTGCTCAGTTTCCCGGTCGACGGCGACAACCGGTCGGTCTACATCGGCAACGGGAGCTATGACCGGGACAAGTGACGAGATCGGCGACGGCCGACGTCCGGCTCACTGCATCCGCAGGCGCCGCGCGGCTTCCTCGTCGACGGCGTCGTCGATCTCGCGGATCACTTCGCCGAGGTCGACCGGACCGGTCGCGTGCTTGAAGCGACCCGTCAGCGGCGTGTCGGGCGTGAGGTTGCCGCTTTCGTACAGGGCCCAGATCTCGTGCCCGTAGTCGGTGCTGAGCAGGTCCGGGGCGAAACCGCCGAAGAAGTCGCGCAGGTTGTTGACGTCGCGCAGCAGCATGCGCTTGGCGTGGTTGTTGCCCGCGGCGTCGACGGCCTGCGGCAGGTCGATGATGACGGGGCCGTCGGCGGCCAGCAGGATGTTGAACTCGGACAGGTCGCCGTGCACCACGCCGGCGCCGAGCATGCGCACGACTTCGACCAGCAGGCGCTGGTGGTGGAGGCGGGCTTCCTCGGCCGTGAACATCGAGTCGTTCAGGCGCGGTGCCGCGTCGCCGTTCTCGTCGACGACCAGTTCCATCAGCAGCACGCCGTCCATGAAGTTGTAGGGCCGCGGCACGCGCACGCCGGCGCCGGCCAGGCGGTAGAGCGCATCGACCTCGGCGTTCTGCCAGGCGGCTTCCTGCGCCTGTCGGCCGAACTTCGTGCCCTTGGCCATGGCGCGCGCCTGCCGGCTGTTCTTGGTCTTGCGGTTCTCGGTGTAGTCGACGGCCTGGCGGAAGCTGCGATGCGTGGCCTCCTTGTAGACCTTGGCGCAGCGGGTCTCGTCGCCGCAGCGCACCACGTAGACCAGCGCTTCCTTGCCGCTCATCAGCTGCCGCACGACGGTGTCGATCAGGCCTTCCTCGATCAGGGATTGGAGACGCGGAGGTGCTTTCATGGATGCCTTGGGCAGTGTGCTCATCGAGCGCCGTTCGGGGCGGCTGGATGGGCGGGAACCAGAGGGGCGACGAACTCCCAGACCGCCGTCAGGTTCTCGGCGGCGAGTGCCTTCATGTCGTCCGACAGCGGCGCGGCCAGGGTTTCGGTCTGGGCTGCGGTCCAGAAGCGCTGCGCGGCGCGGGAGGCCTGTTCCCAGACCTCGGGACGGGCGCCTATCGGGCCGACCTTGGGCTCGATCGGGCGAAGATCCGGATCCACGCCGCCGCCGATGGAAGCGTATCGCATGGGCAGGATGTCGTAGGCGGGCGCGATGCCCTGGTATTCCCCGCGCTCGTCGATGAGCAGCGAGAGGTTCTCGAAGTGCCGATCGCCGTTGCCGATCAGTTCGCTGAAGGCGGCCATCGTATGGACGTGTCGGGCGTCCTCGGCGGACAGGTACTTCGCTGCCACGCAGCGCGCGGCGAACTCCGACCAGCTGTCGCGCTTGCCGAAGAATTCGTCGTCGACGGCGCCCGCGGAGAGCATGCCCACGCGGCCGTTGAGTCCCACGCGATCGAAGCGCTGGACTTCCAGGAACACGTAGTCGCCAGCCGCCAGCAACTGCGTGCGGGCGGCGGGCACGCCCACCTCGGCCAGCGATCGAAGCGCCAGGTGCTCCAGCGGCAACAGCTCCGCCATCCGGCTGCCCAGCTTGGCGAACTTGACGATCACGTGGCCGGCGTCCTCGGTGAGCCAGAGGAACTTGGGCTGCTCGCCGCCGACACTGGAGCCGTAGGCCGAGCCCTTCAGGGCGGTCGCCATCTCCAGGTAGGCGAGCGGCTTCCCGGTGACCGGAGTCGCCCTGGCCTTGCGGAGTTCCAACTCCATTTGCAGAGAGGTGTTCCCGAACACGAGGTTGCCCGGGAGGTTGAGGCCTCGCGAGAACAGATAGGCGATGCGGTGCTCGTCGCTCCAGTCGCGCAGACTCTGCGGGAAGCCTTGTGTTCTAGCCAGTTCCTGGGCGAGTTGCTTGCCCAGAAAGCCCGAAGGGGAGGCGAAATTGATGTATGGCGGTAGCCCTTCGTAGAGCGTGACGCGTCCGTTGTCCCCGGCCAAGCGCTCCAAGGTCGCTCCGCCGCTGAGGAACTCCAATTCCGCAAACGGAACGACGGAGCCGGATGCCAGCAGTCGGCTGACACGCTGCCTGGACGCCAGCCCCTGCGGCAGTTGGCGGAGTAGGGCGTACCTGGGCGTTCGGACGCCGCGAATTCGAAAACTGGTAACAGGAAGAATGCCTGAACGAATAGTTCGCGACAATGTTGGCTGGCTCACTCCCAAACGGGCGATGAGGTCACTTCCGACACGCGGTCCCTCTCTCAGCGCACGCGCCAGCGCCTGTACGAGATCGTTCTCGGAAATGTCGCCTGAGCCGGCCAATCTGAATCTTCCATGAATAGATCAGAGAATTCTACATGAATGCTTCAAGGTTTGCCGGACTCGCGCGTTGGGCGCGCATCGCAGCCATCCGCACGCCCGTCGTCGGCGTGCTGCTGCTCGCCATCCGCAACTACGTGCTGCACCAGAGCGCCAACCAGGCGGGGAGCATGGCGTTCTCGATGGTGCTGTCGATGTTCCCGCTCTTGCTGCTGTTATCGGCCGGGGCGGCGTACATCGGATCGCCCGGGGATGCGGCCGCGCTCGCGGGCCGGATCGTCGAGTACGCGCCACCGCTGGTGCGCAGCGCGCTCCAGCCGGTGGTCAACCAGGTGCTGGCGCAGCGCAGCCAGGCGCTCCTGGCGATCGGCCTGTTCGTCACCTTGTGGACGGCGTCGTCCGGCATGCAGGCGGTGCGCACCGCGCTGAACCGCGCCTACGCCGTCGAACGCGGCCTGCCGTTCTGGCGGGCGCGCCTCAAGGTCACGCTCTTCACGCTGATCGTGGGCGGCGCCATCCTCGCCATCTTCAGCTCGGTCATCGTCATGCCCTACGTCTGGGAGGCGCTGGAGCGCGGCGTGGGCACGGGTCGCGAGACGCTGTGGCTGCGCAACAGCGTGCGCTACGGCGTCGCCTTCCCGGTGCTGGTGGTGCTGTATGCGCTGCTCTACGGCTGGCTGCCCGACGTCCGGACGAGGTTGCGCACGGTGCTGCCCGGCGCGGTCGTCGGCGCGGCGCTCTGGGTCGCGGCGGCGGCGACGCTCTCGTACACCCTGCGCAGTGCGGGCAAGCTGGCGCTGCTCTACGGCAGCTTCGCCGGCGTGGTCGCCACGCTGGTGTTCCTCTACATCAGCGCGACAACGCTGATCTATGGGGCGGAGGTGAATGCCGTGATCCGGGAGCGAATGAAGGCGGGTGACGAGTCGGAGCCGCCCGATTGATCGGATGGCGATGACGACACCGTGATCCGGCGGTCGTCGCCGCTCGTAGAACGAGGCATTGACCTTTCCGCAATGACCTCGTCCCTTCTTCACCTGATGCTGATTTTCGAGTCCCGGCTGGCGATCGCGGTGGGGAGATCCCATTGAACCTGCGCCTTGCACTCAAGGCTGCGGCCCAGTTCGCGGTGTTCCAGGCCGCATGGTTCGCCTGCGTGTTGGGCGCGGCTCACGGTCGTCCGGGGTGGGGCGTGGCGGCCGTTGGCGCTGTCGTCGCGTTGAACTGGGCGTGGAGCGATGCGCGCATGGTGGAGGTGCGGATGACCCTGCTGGCGATCCTGCTGGGCGCGGCGTGGGACACCTGGATGCTGCGTTCGGGCGTGCTGAGCTACGCGTCCCCCGGGCCGATGCCCACGTTCGCCCCGGTGTGGATCCTTGCACTCTGGGCCCTGTTCGCGACCCTGTTGCGCGGTCCGCTGGCGTGGCTGCACGGGCGGCCTCTTCTGGCCAGTCTGATGGGCGCGGTCGGCGGGCCGCTGTCCTACCTCGCGGCGGTTCGACTCGGCGCGGGGGCATTTCCAGACGCTAGCCGAGCCATGCTCATCCTCGCCCTCGGGTGGGCGGTGATGACACCCGCACTGACGGAAGCCGCGCGATTTCTGAACATGGAGCGACGACCGGGCAGGGCGCTCCAGCGTCGGCTTGGGATGGCCACTGCGCACTTGCGGGCGTTCCTTCGTGCTTCCTCCGCCGCTGGCCCGCAAGTGGGAGTTGGGGAAAGAGGCGAGGATGAGAAGAGATGACACCGGCCGGATGCAAGGCGGTGTGCGTGTTTGTCAATGACGCGTGGACGCCGAGGTCCTGACCCGGCTCGCGGCGCAGGGCACGCTGCTGAGCTCAAGCGCGGACTTCCGGATGACGGTGCACATCGGCGTGGACATGGCCTCAGGGCTCCGCACTCCGTGTCACGACGTCGGGCAACCGGGCAACGTCCAGCGACATCAACGTGGTTTGGTATATCACATAATGCACATTGTCAGTCTTATGGATCAAGCGATCCAGGTCTTGCCCCGAGCTGCGTCGACCTCCGTGACCAACCGACTTCCTCTGGAGCGGCTCTCTCACTAACCCGGGTCCGGGCCCAGATTTGTTGTCGACCTCGTAACTCCTCGCCGACCTGGCCCGATGGACACTGGCTCGATCCGACGCCGAGTCCCTTTCCGGAGCCGATCCATGATCGACACCTTTGAACGCAGCCTCCCCAACGGCATCACCCTGAGCTGCCGCGCCGCCGGCGAGCCCGGCCGGCCGCTGATGATGTTCCTGCACGGATTCCCCGAGGCGGCGTTCATCTGGGACGAGTTGCTGACTTTCTTCGCCGATCCCGCGCACGGCGGCTACCGCTGCCTGGCGCCGAATCTGCGCGGCTTCGAACGTTCGAGCGCGCCGACCGAGGTCGCCGCCTACAAGGCCCAATGGCTGATCCAGGACATCCAGCAGCTCGCCGCCTCCGAGCGCGCCGACGGCGCGGTCGCCGCGCTCGTGGCGCACGACTGGGGCGGCGCCTTCGCCTGGGGTTTCGCCAACGCCTTCCCAGATCTGGTCGGCAAGCTCGTCATCATCAACTCGCCGCACGCAGGCACCTTGTCCCGCGAACTGCGCAACAACCCCGCGCAACGTGAGGCCAGCGCGTACATGAACTTCCTCGCCCGGCCCGATGCCGAGGCGCTGCTGGCCGAAGACGATTTCCAGCGGCTATGGACCTTCTTCACCAACATGAAAGCCGGCCCCGACGGCTTCGGATGGCTCACCGAGGACCTCAAGCAGCAGTACCGCGAGGTCTGGCGCGCTGGACTCACCGGCGCCTGCAATCTCTATCGCGTCACGCCGATGAAGCCGCCGCTGCCTGGCCAGTCCATCGACGGCATCCCGGTCCTGCCGCGCGAGCGGCTCATGGTGACCGTGCCGACACTCGTGTTCTGGGCGCTGGCCGACACCGCGCTGCTTCCGGGCCTGCTCGACGGGCTCGACGATTACGTGCCGCGGATGCAGCTCCTCAAGGTTCCCGGCGCCACGCATTGGATCGTCCACGAACAACCGCAGCTGATCGCGAGCGAGATCGAACGCTTCCTGCGGCGACCGGCCTGAGCGCCCTCACCGCGCGCCCCGCCCTGACGTCAACGGGGCACCGGCTCGGCGTTGAGTGCGCGATCCAAGGCCTCCCTGTAAGCCTCCTTGCGTAGCGCATTCTCCTCGGCGCTGAGCACGGGGACGCACTTGCGGCGCTTCACCATGCTGCCGAGCGCAGGGTCCCGAGCCTCGCAGTCGACAGCAGGATCGACGGTTGGCTTCGCCGACGCCACAGACGCATCCGGCTGCTGGGAAGCGCATCCGACCAGGCTCGCGAGGCACATCGAGACAGCGAAAGAGCGGAACATGAAAACCCTTCGATAGATCACCGACCGAGCGGTATGACGTGGAGAGGCGCACCTCATCGAGGGCGCGGCAGGGCGCGAGTCTATGCAAGCCGCGGCTGCCGCGAAAGGCGAATGGCCGACGGACTAGCCGAACGGCCTAGGGACTAACACTGCCCTCACCCTGCACGCCCATCGATGCGCGTGGCCGCCTCTGCCGGAGACGGCCACGCCGGCTGTCTTACCTGCCCGAGTCGGCAAGCAGCGTCGCCAGCGCCTCCTTCCATAGCGTTGCCACCGTGTGCGAGCCGTGGCCGCGCGTGGCCGGACTGAGCGGGATGACGATCGCCCTGCCGCGCGGAACGCGTTTGATCTGCTGCTCCAGCAGGCCCAGTTCGGGCGGGTTGATCAGGTCGTCCGCCGAATTGACCGCCAGCAGCGGCGCCTTGATCCGCTCCAGTCCCGGGTTGGGGTCGTAGTCGCGCGAAGATTCCAGCGCGTAGAGCGTGTCGTTGGCATCGCTGCTCTTCTCGCCGTTGGCCACGGCCGTGGCGATGGCCGCGTCGGCGGCGGCCAGCGTCGGCCACTGCTGCTGGCGCAGCACCAGGTTGCTGGACATCAGCATCAGCATTTCGCTCGCCGTGCCCAGGCTGGGCGGCTGGTGCTCGTAGTTGCCGCCCTGCCAGGCCGGGTCGTTGCGGATCGCATCGATGACGACCCGGCGCCACAGCCGGTTGCGGCCGGCGATCTGCGTCGGCAGGCTGGCCAGCGGCATCAACGCATCCATGAAGTCCGGATAGCGCTGGCCCCACAGCCAGGTGTGCATGCCGCCCATGGAGGTGCCCATGACCAGGCGTAGATGATCGACCTTGAGGCCCTCGGTGACGAGCAGGTGCTGCGCCCGCACCATGTCTTCGTAACCGTAGCGCGGGAATCTCGCCCGCAGGCCGTCGCTGGGCTTGGACGACGCGCCGTGGCCGATGCCGTCGGGCAGGATCAGGTAGTAACGATCGGCGTCCAGCAGCGCGCCGGCACCGAACAGTTCGCCAGAGAACTCGGGGCGGATGAACTGCCCGCCCGTGCCGCCCGTGCCGTGCATGATCAGCACCGCATTGCTGATGCGGCCGCTGCGATCGCGCCGCGGCTTGCCCAGCGTGCGGTAATGCAGCTTCAGCTCAGGCAGCACCTCGCCGCTGGCGAAGCGGAAGTCGCGGGCGATGAAGTCGCCCTCCACGGGCATTGGATCTTCAGCCGCCCACACGCGGCCAGCGAGCAGACCACCGGTCAGCAAGACCAGGCACAGGCACAGGCACAGGCGCTTGGAGAACGAGAACATGGTGGCGGCTCCAGATCAGTGGGGGTCGATGTCACGCACCAGGCTCATCACCTTGGTGGTGATGATGTCTACCGCCGGACCGTTGGCCCCGTGCGGCAGGATGACGTCGGCATTGCGTTTGGTTGGCTCGATGAACTGCTTGTGCATGGGACGCACGGTGTCCAGATACTGGTTCACCACGCTGTCGGTGCTGCGCCCGCGTTCCTGGATGTCACGCTGGAGCCGGCGGATGAAGCGCACGTCGGAGGCGGTGTCCACGTAGATCTTCAGCGACATCAGCTGGCTCAACACGGGGTCGTACAGCGCGTAAAGGCCCTCCACCACGATCACCGGCGCAGGCTTCACCGTGATGGTCTGCGAGGAGCGGTTGTCGGCCGCGAAGTCGTACACCGGCATCTCGATCGCCTCCCCCTTGCACAGCGATGCCACGTGCGCCGTCATCAGCGGCCAGTCGAATGCGTCGGGGTGGTCGTAGTTCTGTTGCCGCCGGTCTTGCGGCGACATGTGCGACTGGTCTAGGTAGTAGTCATCCAGCATCACCACCGCCACCCGTTTGGGCCCGATGGAGGCCAGGACCTGGCGCGTCACGGTCGATTTGCCGCTGCCGCTGCCGCCGGCGACGCCGATCACGAAAGGCTCGTTGTTGGTGCTATTCATGGAAATCTTCGCCACGCCTTCAATCATGGTTCGGGTTTGCAACCTGCGAAGCATCCCATATCGGAGACCCCTCGACACGCTGCCGCAGGGCTGTCCTCACCCCGCCTTGAATCTCGCCGCAAACCCCCGCGCCTTGAACTGCTCGATCACGTGATCGACGAACACCCGCACCTTGGCGGGCACCAGCCGGCGGCTCGTGTAGTAGATCGCCAGCGGCAGCGCCTCCGCATACCAGGCCGGCAGCACGCGCACGAGGTCGCCGCGTTCCAGGAAGGGCCAGGCATGCGGCATCGGCAGCATGGCGATGCCCATGCCGCTCGCCGCCGCGCGGGCCATGGCCTCCGGATCGTCCAGCACCATCACCGGCCGCACGCTCGCGACTTCCTCCTGGCCGGCGTTGTTCTTCAAGGTCCACGGCACCAGCCGCCCTGACACCAAAGACCGTCGCAGCAGCCCGCGATGTCGCGTCAGATCGGCCGGTTGCCTGGGCACCGGATTCGCCGCCAGATACGCCGGCGACGCCACGAGCACGATGCGCAGCCGCGCGAGCTCGCGCGCGATCAGCGCGTCCGTCAGCTCGATGCCGCCGCCGATGGCGACGTCGAATCCCTCGGCCACCAGGTCGACCTGGCGGTTGTCGAAATGCAAGTCCGGCACGACGTCCGGATATCGCCGCACGAACTCCTCCATCATCGGCACGAAGTACTCGCGCCCCACCGTGTGGGCCAACGCGACCTTCAGCGTCCCCGCCGGCTTGCCCGCGCCCTGCCTCAGATCCGTCAGCGCGTCGCCGATTTCGGTCCATGGTCGACGCACCTGGGCGTACAGGCGCTCTCCATCCGTCGTCAGCGCCAGGTTGCGCGTGCTGCGCTGGAACAGGCGCACGCCGAGCTTCGCTTCGAACTGCGCCACGCTCTTGCTCACCGCCGCAGGCGTGAGCCCCAGCCGCCGCGCGGCTGCGGAGAAGCTTCCTTCATCGGCGGCGGCGAGGAAGGCATCGAGGGTGCTGCTCAGTTCGGTCGACATGTCGCCAGCTTATACCAATGGTTGAAACTGAACACGCACCTTTCCAACTACCGCAATCAGGTGGCGACGACCATAGTGGAGTCCATCAACCACCCCGCCTCGAAAGGAAACGTCATGAGCACCGCCACCCTCACCTCCGCCAAGACCCCTGCCAACGCCGTGCTGACCGGCAAGGTCGCCTTCATCCACGGCGGCTCGCGCGGCATCGGCGCCGCCTCGGCCCGACGTCTGGCCCGCGACGGCGCGACCGTCGCCGTCGGCTACGCCTCGTCGGCCATCGCCGCCGAAGCGCTGGTCGAAGAGATCAAGGCCTCCGGCGGCCAGGCCGTCGCCGTCAAGGCCGACGCGACCGACGCCGCCGCCCTCACCCGCGCCATCGACGGCGTCGCCGAACGCTTCGGTCGCCTGGACATCCTCGTCAACAGCGCCGGCGTGCTGGCCATCGCGCCGCTGGAGCAGTTCACGCTGGAAGACTTCGACCGCACCGTCGCGGTCAACGTGCGCTCGGTCTTCGTGGCCGCGCAGGCGGCTGCGAAACACATGCGCGAAGGCGGCCGCATCATCAACATCGGCAGCACCAACGCGCAGCGCATGCCGTTCGCCGGCGGCGGCGTCTACGCGATGAGCAAGTCCGCCCTGGTCGGTCTGGTGAAGGGCCTTTCGCGTGACCTCGGCCCGCGCGGCATCACCATCAACAACGTGTCGCCCGGCCCGGTCGACACCGACATGAACCCGGCGGATTCCGACTTCGCCGTCGGCCTGCACGGGATGATGTCCCTGCCGCGCCACGGCAAGGCGGAGGAGATCGCCTCGATGGTGGCCTACCTCGCCAGCCCGGACGCCGCGTTCGTCACCGGCGCCGACCTGCTGATCGATGGAGGCTTCGCGGCCTGATCGACGACCCGCCGCGCGGTCTAGCTGAACAGGCCGACCGCGCGGTAGGTCTCGATGATCTGGTCGAACGCCGCAGCGTCCTTGCGGCCACGCGCGATCAGCTGCGCCCCTTCGATCGCCGCGAAGATCGCCACGGCACGCTGCTCCAACTCCTGCGGCGGAATCTTGCGGTGACGCCGCGCCAAGGTCGCCGCCAGCCATTCGGCATTCACCTGCGCGAACCGGTCCACCTCGACGCGCGCTTCCTGCGGAAGCCCGTCGTATTCGGCGGTCATGATGCCGCACAGGCACATGCGGTTCTCGTTCTCAAGAGCCACCCGGAACGCGGCGGCGTACGCCCGCATCAACTCGTCGTGCGGCAGTCCGCTGGCACTGAGTTCGCCGAGGAAGGCCTCCGCCTCGTCGGCGTACCGTCCCGCCAGCGCCGCCGCGAGGTCGCCCTTGGTCGGGAAGTAGTAATGGACGCTCGCGCTCTTGATGCCGACGTCCTTGGCCAGTTCGCGGAAGCTCAGCGCGTTGTAGCCGTGCGCCTGCACGGCCAGCCGGCCGGCCGCCAGGATCGCCTCCCGCGTGTCGGTCCGCGCATCGCGCTCGCCCTCGTCAGCGCCGCCAGGTTCTTTCCTTGCCATCGGCACCCCCTTCTCGTCATGAAATCTATCTATCGATAGATTAGTTTGACACACGGGATCGGTCGTCGCTAGAGTCGCCCCCGATTCGTTCATCTATCTATCGATAGATAGACGTGATGAAAGATGAGCGAATGTCATCGACCCACCGAAGGACCACCATGAAGATCTACGACCGCCCCGGCTTCCCCAACCCTGCCCGCATCCGCATCGTCCTCGCCGAGAAAGGACTCGACCCCCAGGTCGAATTCGTCTCGGTGGACCTGATGGCAGCCGAACACAAGCAGCCCGCTTTCCTTGCCAAGAACCCTTCCGGCGTCCTGCCGGTGCTGGAGCTCGACGACGGCACGCTGATCTCGGAGGCGACCGCGATCACCGAGTACCTCGACAACCTCGACGGCGCCCCGACGCTGACCGGCGATACGCCGAAGGACAAAGCGCTCATCCACATGATGCAGCGCCGGGCCGAGGCTTACGTGCTGGATCCCGTGGGGCTCTATTTCCATCATGCGACGCCAGGTCTCGGCGCGGCGCTGCAGGCCTACAAGAGCCCCGACTGGGCCGGCAGAGCGGAAATGGGCCAGCGTGAAGCGCAGAAGGTCTCGCAGGGCTACGCGTACTTCGACGCGCTGCTGCAGGAGCGGCCGTTCCTTGCGGGGGATCGCTTCTCGATGGCCGACATCACGCTCTTCGCAGGGCTGATGTTTGCCGATGCGGCCGGCCTGCCCGCGCCCGAGGCGCTCGTCGCGCTGCAGGATTGGCGGCGTCGCGTGGCCGACCTGCCGAGCGTGCGCAACCGGAGCGGTCAGCAGTTCGTTCAGGAAGACCTCACGCGAATGGGCTTCTGAGGCGCGCGGCCGTCACTTCAGTCCGAGTCTCCCGAGCTTCTTGATCAGCCCCGCCCGGGAGATCCCCAGACGCCGCGCCGCCTCGGACTGATTGCCTTCGGTGGCTTGCATCGCCTCGCCGATGAGCCGCCGCTCCAGCTCCGTCATCGCCTGGTCGAGCAGGCCGCCGCGGTCGTCGCCCTCGACGCCCGCGGCCGTCGCGGACATCGGTGAGGCCGTCACCGGCGCTTCGCCGGCGGCCAGCGCCAGCGCCTCCGCATCCACGTCCTGCTGCCCGGGCAGCAGCAACGCGGCCGCGGCGTCGACCACCGCCTTCAGTTCGCGCACGTTGCCGGGCCACTCGCGCGCCGCGAGCCAGCCCATCGCCGCCGCCGCGATCCCCGCGCCGCGCTGCCGCGCGAAGCTGGCCGCCAGCACCGGGACGTCGCCGCGGCGCTCCGACAGCGCCGGCGTGCGCAGCACCACGCCCTTGAGCCGGTAGAACAGGTCCTCGCGGAACTCGCCGACCCGGACCATCGCCTCCAGGTCGCGGTGCGTCGCCGCGACCACGCGGACCTCGCTCGTCTTCGTCACCCGTCCGCCCACCGGCATGTAGGTGCCTTCCTGCAGGAAGCGCAGCAGCTTCACCTGCATCGCCGGCGGCATCTCGCCGACCTCGTCGAGGAACAGCGTCCCGCCCCGCGCCACCTCCACCAGGCCCGGCTGATCGCGGTAGGCGCCGGTGAAGCTGCCCTTCATGTGGCCGAAGAGCTCGCTCTCCAGCAGTTCCGCGGACAGGGCCCCGCAGTGCACCGGCACGAAGGGCGCGGCCGCCATCGGGCCGTGCTCGTGCAGCGCCCGTGCGACCAGCTCCTTGCCGGTCCCCGTCGGTCCGAGCACCAGCACGTTGACGCGCGTCGGCGCGACGCGCCGGATCATCGCGCGCAGCGATTGCAGCGCCGTCGACTGGCCGACCAGC
This sequence comes from Rubrivivax sp., assembly GCA_004210455.1. Taxonomy (GTDB): domain Bacteria; phylum Pseudomonadota; class Gammaproteobacteria; order Burkholderiales; family Burkholderiaceae_C; genus Roseateles. The sequence goes on from SEFA01000059.1 coordinate 22,227, forward strand.
CCCATCGAGTCCTCGCCCTGCTGGCGTCGCAGCTGCGCCAGCTCCGTGTCCAGCCGGCGCTTGCGCAGCGCGCGGTCGACGACGAAACGCAGCAGGTCCGGATCGATCGGCTTGGCCAGGAAGTCCCAGGCGCCGAGATCCGCCGCGCGCAGCGCGAGCTCGTGTTCGGCGTGGCCGGTCAGCACCACGACCGGCGCGCCGGTGAAGCGCGGAATCAGGGTCAGGCCTTGCTCGGGATCCATGCTCGGCGGCATCGCCAGATCCAGCAGCACCAGGTCCGGCTGCTCGCGCGCGAAGGTGGACAGCGCTTCCTCGCCGTCGCCGGCGGTCAGTACCTCGTGGCCCAGGTTGCGCAGGAAACCGCCGCCCAGCCGCTGGAAGGCGGGCTCGTCGTCGACGAGCAGGACGCGGCCGTGGATCGGGGACGTCGAAGCGGACATGGGCGACGACGGGGAAGAGGAACTCATCGCGGCAACTCCAGCGTGAAACAGGTCGTCCAGGGCGGACGGGCCGTCAGCGAGGCGCGCCCGCCGTGCGCCTCGGCGATGCGCGCGACGATCGCCAGGCCCAGCCCCGTGCCGCCCGGGCTCCGCGAGGCGAAGGGCTGGAAGAGGCGCTCCCGGAGCTCCTCCGGCACGCCGGCGCCGTCGTCGCAGACATGCAGCCGCAGCCGCTCGGCGCCAGGTCGGGAGGACGGCCCGATATCGGGCCCAGCATCAAGCTCGGCATCCCACTCGACATCGATCTCGCAGCCCGCCGCCGACGCGCCGCGCGCGTTCTCGATCAGGTTGACCAGCGCCTGTTCGAGACGCCGGGGGTCGATCGTGTCCACCCACAACGCGGGCGGCCAGGCGGCGGACAGGCGTGCGCCCGGCTGGCGACGGATCAGGCCGTCGACGAAGGACCGCAGGTCGATGCGCTCGCGCTGCAGCCGCCACGGCTTGGCGTAGTCGAGCAGGTCGCTGGTCAGGTGCGCGATCCGCGCCACCTGCGCGCCGACCTCCTGGCGCGTCTCCGCCGGTGCCATCGCCACGGCCATGCCGATGATGTTGAGCGGGTTGCGGATGTCGTGCGCCACGGTCGCGGCCAGCGCGCCGAGTTCGGCGAGCCGCGCCTGGACCTGGCGGTCGCGCTCGCGGGCCGCGGCGAGCTGCGCCTGCTCGACCCGCAAGGCCGCGTCGGCCAGCACCGTCGCGAACAGCTCCGCCACGTGCCGCTGTCCGGGCGGCGCCGCTTCCCACGCAGTCCAGCGCGGCGTCCACGACAGGCCGTCGCGACACATGGTCAGCGCGGGCCGGTCCGCCAGCGGCCCGGCACGATCGGGGACGCCCTCGGCGCCCTCCTCCACGATCACCGTCACCGACGTGCCCAGCCGTCGGCTCAGCAGCGCCGAGGCTTCCGCCCCCAGCCGCTCGAGACTGTCCGTGGCCTGCAGCGTTTCGCGCCAGCGGCCGAGGTCCTGGGCGCTGACCTCGCCGCCGGGATAGATGAGCCGCTGGACGAAGCGCCGCACCGGCCCGTTCAACGCGAGGCATCCGGCGGCCACCGCCAGGCCGCTGAGCCAACGCGACTCGAACGGCAGCACCAGCGGCATCAGCCCCACGATCGCGATGCCCGAGGCCAGCAGCAAGGTCCAGACCAGCGCCTTGCCGGCCCACGCGTTGGCGACGAACACGCCGTAGCGCAGGATGCCGTAGACGAGCATCAGCGGATACAGCGGGAAGGCCAGCAGCGGGAACGGATAGACCGGCCAGTCCAGCAGCGCGATCGCGTAACCGCCGAGGCAGACCAGCCCCCACAGGCAGGACGCCGTGACGGCCGCGACCTGACCCCGCGCGGGACCTCGGCCGTCGATCGGCGGGCGCAGCAGCGCGTGCAGCAGCACGCCGACGCCGCCCAATCCGAGCGCCACCCACGACAGGCTGGTGATCACGGCGGCCGGTTCGGCCACAGCCAGCCGGCCCACGTCCGCGTGATCGACGAAATGCGCCGGCACCAGGACCTGCGATGCCAGCACCGCGACGCCTCCGAGCCCGTAAGCCGCGCTGATCCAGCCGTGACGCAGCGGTGCGCGGCAGAACACCACGCAGAAATGGAAGAACACCGCGGCGGCCAGCGGCGCCGTCGCCAGCACGTGCAACGCGAGCGTCTCGACGCCCGGTCCGAACCAGTTCGGCAGCTCGTTGCCCGAGATCCAGACCGCGATCGCGACCAGGAAGGCCGCCAGCAGCCGGCCGCCCGCCACCCGGTCCGCCCAGGCCAGCAGCACGCCTGCCAGCAACAGCGTTTCGGCCAGCGCCAACCCCATCGTCACCCGCAGCAGCATGTGTACACGTCGTAGACAGTCGACCTGGCGGCAACTGTATACGACGAATACACCTGATGCGCATCCTTTCAATGAAATCAATGACTTAGCCAACGATCACGAGGTGGCTCGATTCTCGCGATAGAGGAGGCATGAACACCCTCCTCCGCGCCCCTCTCCTCCTCCGGTCCCGGCTGGCGGCGCTGGTCCGGACCGCCGCACCCGCACCCGCGCCGGCGCCGGCACCGGCACCGGCACCGGCACTTGCCGCCGCGCCGCTCGACCTTCCCGCGTTGATGGGCGCCGGCGCCTGGTCGCGTCTGCCTGCCGCCGTGCAGCGCCGCTTCGGCACGCATGCCGAGCCGGTCCGCTACGCCGGTCGGATGGACCTGAGCTGCTCGGCGTTCGGTCGCGTGCTGGCGTGGCTCGCCTGGCCGCTGCGCGGGCCGCTGACGCCCGACTGCGCCACGGACCTGCCGGTCGAGGTCGCCGTCACGCCCGACAGCCACGGCGGCGTCATCTGGTCCCGCCGGCTGGGCCGGCGCGTCGTGCAGTCCGTCAAGCGTGCGCATCCCGACGGCCCCGGCGTGCTCGAACGCACCCGCGGCGGCCTGGCGATGGCGCTGGACGTGCTGGAGGACGACGGCGCCCTCGTCTTCCAGAGCCGCCATTACCTCTGGTGCCTCGGCCCGGTCCGCGTGCGGCTGCCCCAGTGGCTCAGCCCGGGCCAGTGCCGCGTCGAACACCGCGACCTCGGTGCCGGCCGTTTCCGCTTCACCTTGACCATGACCCACGCCCGCTGGGGCCAGACCTTTCAACAGACCGGCGTTTTCATCGATCCCGTCGATGCCATCGACCCGGTCCAGGAGTCCTGACATGCACATCCTCGATGCCGTCCTCATCCTTCAGGCGCTGCTCGGCGCGTTCGACAACCTCTGGCATCACGAGTGGGCCGCGCGGCTGCCGCAGCGGCGCGGCGCGCGGCGCGAGCTCGCGCTGCACGCGGGACGCGAGGCGCTCTACGGCGCGCTCTTCCTCGGCCTGGCCTGGTGGTCGTGGCACGGGGCGCTGGCCGTGGCCGTCGCCGCCGTGCTGGCCGTGGAGGTGGTCATCACGATGACCGACTTCCTCGAGGAAGACCGCACGCGTCAACTGCCGCCTTTCGAGCGCTGGCTGCACACGGTGCTGACGATCAGCTACGGGCTGTTCCTCGGGCTGATGGCGCCGCGCCTGCTCGAGTGGTGGCAGCAGCCCACGGGTCTGGCGCCCGCGGGACGCGGCCTGACGTCGTGGCTATTCACCGCGATGGCCGTCGCGGTGTGGGCCTGGAGCGTGCGCAACGCGCTGGCGGTGCATCGCCTGGGCCGCGAGGCGGCCGCCCTGCAGGAGCAGCCGGCCTTGCCGCCGGTGCCTCGCCACGCAGCGGCGGTCCTGATCACCGGCGCGACCGGCTTCGTCGGCCAGGCGCTGGTGCGGCGGCTGCGCGCGCAAGGCCGGCGGCTGATCGTGCTGTCGCGGGATCCGAGGCAGGCGCGCCTGCAGTTCGGCGCGGACATCGCCGTGGTCGGCACGCTTGACGACATCGCCGCCGAAACCCGCATCGAGGCTTTCGTCCACCTCGCCGGCGCGCGCGTGCTCGGCCGCCCCTGGACCCGCGCCCGCCGCCGCGAACTGCTGGAGAGCCGCACCCGCCTGACCGAGCAGCTCCATCGCCTGGCTCGCCGTCTGGAGCGTCCGCCGGCCGTGCTGGTGGCGGCCTCGGCGGTGGGCTTCTACGGCGTGCCGGAGGCCGGCGTGGTCTGTGATGAACGCTCGCCGGCGCAGCCCGGCGTGTTCCAGTCGGACCTGTGCGCCGCCGTCGAGCACGAGGCGATGCGCATGGAGGCCGTGGGCCTGCGCGTCGTGCGGCTGCGCTTCGGCGTGATCCTCGGCCGGCACGACGGCGCCTACCCGATGCAGGCGTTCGCGGCGCGCCTCGGACTCGGCGCGCGTCTGGGCGACGGTCGCCAGCCGATGCCGTGGATCCACCTGGACGACGCCGTCGGTTTCATCGACTGGGCGCTGCGCCGCCCGGACGTGCGTGGCGCCGTCAACGCGGTGGCGCCGGACCGGTGTTCGCAGGCGGGGTTCTCGACGGCCCTCGCCGCCTCCTTCGGGCGCCGGGCGTGGATGCGCATGCCGGCGGCGCCGCTGCGCCGGCTGGCGGGCGAAATGTCGACGCTGATGCTGGACGGGCAGGAGGTCGTGGCGCACATCGCCCAGACGGGCGGCTTCGTCCATCGCTTCCCGACGCTCGCGCCGGCGCTGCGCGAGCTCGCTTCGCATCCTCGATCAGCGGTTCGGATGAGCCGCTCCGACGGGGGGCGCACTGCCGACGATGCCGCCTCGATGTAACGGCATTCAAGGCGTCATGAGCAGCACCATTCCCACCGCCCGCGCGATCAACGTCCCTCCCCCGTCGGCGGAGACGCTGTCAGCGCCGCAGACGCCGACCTCGTCTTCCTCGCTGCCGGCATCGCAGCCCGCGGCGGCCGCCGTCGATCCGCAGCTCAAGCCGCCGTCGAGCGAGCACATCCTGCCCGAGGGACTGTCCGCGCGTCGCGCGTCGCGAGACTCCGCCAGACACGACGGCGGATCGGAGGACGCGCCGGTCCGCTCCCGGCCGACCACGCCGCCGCGCCAGTCGATGCCCCGGGTCCTGAGCCGGACCGCCTCGAGGAACAGCACCGGCGGTCCCGGCGCATCAACCGACGCCCTGGGCGGCGAGCACCTCCCCATGACGCCGCTGACCGCCACGCTGAGCAGCAGCTCGCTGTCGAGCGATGCGCAGCGGCCCTCGGGCGGCGCGCCCGGCGGTGCGCAGGTCATCGCCGAGCAGCGGCGCTCCTCGGCCACCGGGACGGAACATTCGTCCGCCCTGCCGCGCCAGCCGCGCGACGAGATCTCCGAACTGACGCGCGGCATGCCGGGCGCGTTCCATCCGCTGCCGCGCGCGGAGCCGGATCACGGTCCCCGCGCGCCCGGCGGCCTGGCCTCGCTGCACGCGGCCACCGTGCCGAGCCCGCGCGACGTCAATCCGCGCATCGACATCGACTCGCTCGCGCACAAGCTGCCCGGCGACATCACCGGCTGCGCCGCCTACATGCTCAGCGCGATGCGCCAGGGCCCGGAGGACATTCCCGCGCTGGAACGTCTGGCCACGCAGCAGGCGGCGGTGCTGCAATCGCGCGGCATCCACACCCGCGACGATTTCGTGGCCGTGCTCAAGAAGGTGCAGTGGCGCGACCAGGGCACGGCCATGATGCATGGCATGACCTCGGCCAGCGGTTTCAACCTCGGCACGATCCCGGTCAACCTGAAGCTCGCCGACCTGACCCTGGGCGCCCTGGCGAAGGCGATGCCCACCCTGCCGATCGCCGTGCCGGCGCTGATCACCGGCGCGATCATGGGCTTCGCGCTGTCGATGCTGGACGTCGCCGCCGGCGCCGCTGCGGGGAGAACCTTCAAGGACGCCTACTTCACCCGCCCCCCGGGCGAGCAGTTGCCCGAACCCCTCGCGAGCGCGAATCCGCCCACCAAGGCCAGCCTGGCCGCGGACAACTCGAAGGCAGCAGGCATCGGCTACGGCGGGCGCAACGCGGTCGTGCGCGTCGCGCCCATGCTCAACTACGAGCTCAAGGGCCAGCCGGAGAAACGCGCCGCCGTCGACGGCGTCCTCGATCCTGCCTTCGGCTTCGCGGCGGGGGGCGTCATGCGGGCCGTCAAGAACGACTATGACGTCAGCGCCGGGCGGGCGGGCTTCCAGCATTTCCTGGCGCGCGACGATCTGGGCGCCTGCCTCGACCATCTGAACAAGCCGGCGGCCGAGCAGATCCTCAGCGCCGCCGCGCGCGTCGGCACCCACATGAAGAACCTCAAGGACACCTTCCCCGAGGCGCTCGGGGACGTCTTCGCCAGCAAGGTCGGCTGGACATCGCACGCCATCCTCAGCGCCGGTTTCGGCGGCCTCACGGCCATGGTGGCCAGCCTGCCCACGACCCTGCGGCAGGGTTACGGCCTCAGCGAGAAGGAAGCCAACATCACCACGCAGATGCTCAAGTACGTTGTGCTGCAGGCGCTCTACCACGTCTGGGGCGGCGCGCTGGGCGCCGTCGGCGGACCGAAGGCCCCGGACCCGGCGGCGGTCTCCCACGCCTGAGCGCGCATCAATTCGACACACATTCAAACTTGCCGACCGGCAAAAAAAACGGAGACACTCCCGGCGCCTGACCCTCGAATGAGGGACAAACCACCAATCGCACCGAACAGGCACGGGAGGGAGTCAACCATGATGGGCAAGGCCTGCGTCCGAGCCCTGCTCGGCAGCGCCTTGCTGACCGCCTGCGTCGGCGGCGGCACCGTCCGGCACGAGAGCAGCACCCGGATCGCCGCGGACACCGGGCCGGACGACACGACGATCACCTCGCCCTTCCCCGTTCCCGCGGAGGGCGCGACGACCGCGTCTGCGCACCTGCCCCGTATCGTGCCGCTCTTTGCGCCGCAGGCGCCGATCGAGACCCTGCAGTTCACGTTGCCGGACGGCACGCTGGTGACGCGCTTCGGCAACCGCGCCGTGGGTCGTCACGGCCGCGAGCGGGGCGAGGAGTGGAACGAGGCCGGCCAGGGGCCCAACGAGACCGTCGACGAGGCCGGCCGGCCGGTCGACAAGGGACGGGGCGCGTCCCTGAGCTTCGTGCCGAACTCCTTCAGGAACCGCACCTGGGGGCTGGAGATCATCGACGACAGCCGCGTCGCCGGAGTCACCCGGCCGACGCTGAAGGTCAACACCTACAACCCGACGGTGGACTTCCTGCCGGGCGGCACGGCCTTCTTCCGCGCCTTCGACCGCGTCGGCGTGACCGGCTACGGGTGGATGGACAACGGCGAGCTGCTCGACCGATCGGGCGCGATCTGCCGCCCCGTGGGTTATCCGGCCAACGGCCAGCCCGGCACGGACCACTGCACGGTGCTGGTCAAGGGCTACCCGGCCCATGCGGGCCTGGGCGCCGACGGCTTCCCCGACGGTCGCACCGTGGCGGCGCGTCCGCTGAAGATCGGCGACGCGGTGGAGGTCGCGCCGTCCATGTACACCACCTCGCGGGCCATGCAGGCCCGCGGCGACGCTGGCGGCATCCGCTACGTGGCCGGCGAATGGTTGTACGTCGTCGGGCAAGGCCTGACCCCGTGGCACGGCGTCCAGCCGCGCCTGAACAGCGCGCCCTTGCCGGAGTCCGTCCTGTCGGGCGGATCGGGATCCGTGTCGTACAACTATTCGGACGAGGGCGCCCGCATGTTCCAGCAGCCGGCGGGCAACATCGGCATGCAGAACATGCAGCGCTTCCTCGAAGGTCGCCGCACGGCCCACAGCAGCTTCGTCACCGGGGCGCACGACGAGTCCGGCAACGACCCGATGACGGCCGTCGCCGACCTGGCCGGGCAACGCTTCAATGCGTCCTCGTGCGTGCAGTGCCACACCGGCAACGGACGCAGTCCGGCGCCGTTCATGGTGGGCCAGCGGCTGGAGGGGATGGCCTTCCACCTGGCGGTGATGGACGCGGACGGCGCGCTCCGCCCGGATCCGCGCTACGGGTCGGCGATCCTGATGAATGCGGCGTCGGCGTCGGGCGCGTCGCGGGACGGGGGCAACGCGGTCAAGGTCGCGGGTTTCGAGACCCGTGTCGTCACGTTGGCCGACGGCACGACGGTCGAGCTGCGCAAGCCGCGGTTCGCCTTCGACGGGCCCACGCCGCAGCGCTGGTCGGCGCGCGCCGCGCAGCCGCTCATCGGCGTCGGTCTGCTGGAGGCCGTACCGGAGGCGGACATCCTGGCCCGCGTCCGCTCGAAGCCGGACCCCGACGGTGTGCGCGGGCAAGCCAACTTCAGCGTCGATCCGGAAACCGGCGTCACGCGCCTGGGCCGCTTCGGCTGGAAGGCGACCAAGGCCAGCGTCCGGCACCAGGTGGCGGCGGCGTTGCTCAACGACATGGCGGTGACCTCGCCGGTGTTCCCCAACCGCAGTTGCTCGATGGATCCGGCGGGCTGCCGCGCGGCCCCACCGCAGATAGGCATCACCGAAGGCGACCTGACCGCGCTGACGCACTACATGCAGCTGCTGGCCGTCCCGGCGCAGCGCAGCCTCGCGAGCGGCTTCCCGAAAGGCGTGGCGCCGATGGAGGAGCACCGGGTGGATCCGGTACAGGTGGCGGCCGGCCGCAGGGTGTTCGACGCCTTGAGATGCGCGGCGTGCCACACGGCGGAGATGAAGACCGGCAGCACCCATCCGTTCGCGGAACTGCGCGACCAGACCATCCGTCCGTTCACCGACCTGCTGCTGCACGACATGGGTCCGGACCTGGCGGACAGCCTTCCGGAGGGCCGCGCGCGGGCCGCGATGTGGCGCACGCCGGCGCTGTGGGGCATCGGGTACACGGAGAAGGTGGCGCAGTGGACGCCGGTCGGTTACCTGCACGACGGGCGCGCCCGCACCCTCACCGAGGCCATCCTCTGGCACGGCGGCGAGGCCGGGAAGGCGCGGCAGCGTTTCGAGCGGCTGCCGACGGCGGATCGGGCAGCGCTGCTGGCGTGGCTGCGATCGCTGTAGGCCGCGCGGCGACGCCGCCTCGCCCCGGCGCTCAGTCCCGGCTCAGTCCCGGCTCTTCAAGCCGAGGCGCTTGACCAGGCGCAGGAAGTTGCTGCGGTCCATGCCCGCCTCGCGCGCGGCGGCCGCCCATGCGCCGTCGTGTCGTCGCAGCGCGTCCTCGATCCATCCGCGCTGGAAACGCTCGGTCGCCTCGCGAAGCCCCGGACCGACATCGCCCGCAGCGCCGAGCCCCGTGTCGCGCTGGGGGGCGCGTCCGATCTCCCGCCCGATCTCCCGCCCGGTGTCGAGGTCCGCGCCCGGATCCCGGCGGGCCTCGGTGCGGACGCTGAGCGTGGGCGCGGCGGCCATCGTCGGAGGCGCCAAGCCCGTTGCCGCGCCCATGCCACCCGTCTCCAGTCCCAGGTGTTCCGGCTCGATCGCGATCCACCGCCCTCCCCGGCCGCTCGATGACAACGCGCGCAGCGCGGCGCGGCTGATCAGGTGTTCCAGCTCGCGCACGTTGCCCGGCCAATCGTGACCGAGCAGCGCCTGTGAGGCCGCCGGCGACAGCCGCAAATTGCGGGCGCCGAGTCGATGCTGGTTCTCCTCCAGGAAGCCGCCGGAGAGCGCCAGCACGTCGCGGCCGCGTTCACGCAGCGGCGGCACGTGCAACGGGTAGACCGACAGCCGGTGGTAGAGGTCGGCGCGGAAGCGGCCGCGCGCGACCTCCGCGCGCAGGTCGCGGTTGGTGGCGGCGATCACGCGCACGTCCACCTTGCGGACCTGGTCGCTGCCGGGCCGCTGTATGTCGCCGCTCTGCAGCACGCGCAGCAGCTTGGCCTGCACCGGCAGCGGCAGCTCGCCGACCTCGTCGAGCAGCAGCGTGCCGCCGTCGGCCAACTCGAATTTCCCGCTGCGATCGGCGACCGCGCCCGTGAAGGCGCCGCGCTTGTGGCCGAAGAGCTCGCTGTCCGCCAGCGTCTCCGGCAGCGCCGCGCAATTGATCTGCACCAGCGGTCGATCGCGCCGCGGCGAGCGCGCGTGCAGTCGCTCCGCGACGAGTTCCTTGCCCACGCCGGTCTCGCCGAGGATGAGCACCGTGAGATCCGAGCCGGCGACGGTGTCGATCTCCTCGCGCAGCCGGAGCATGGCGGCGCTGCGACCGAGCAGCTCCCGCGATCCGACGCGCGAGACGGCGCGCGCCAACGCCTGCTCCTGCTCGGCGCGGCGGGCCATCGCGGCGATGGTTTCCTCGGCCGCGATGCCGGTTTCGAGCAGCCGCACGATGCCTTGAAGACGGTCCTCGTCGACGCCGTCGAAGGCGCGCGGGTCCCGCGCGTCCAGCGTCACCAGTCCCCAGATCCTGCCCGCCACGCGCACCGGCGCGCCCATGCAGTCGTGCACCGCCTCGAGTTCCTGCTGGTGCTCGAGCAGGCCGTCGTAGGGATCGGGAAGACCGGCGTCCGACGCGAAACGCAGGCCATTCCCGCTGCCGAGCAATTGCGACAGGCGCGGATGCGCCGCCACCGGAAAGCGTCTGCCGATGGCTTCCTCCGCCAATCCGTCGACAGCCACGGGCTGCAACACCGGCACGCCGTCCTCAGGCATCAGACGCAGCAGCGCGACGGCGTCGCAGCGAACCAGGCCGCGCACGGCGGCCAACAACTGTCGGTAGCGGGATTCCGGTGTCATGTCGACCTGCGTGTTGTCATAGGGACTGCATCCGATCTTCGGTCATTCCGACTTCGGCCGCCCAGGCAGGCGGCTCCCTCCCTTATCAATCAAGGGTTTAGGAGCGACGACGCGGACGGCGCGTGCTGGCACGGAACGTGAGTAAAGGAGCTCATCCTCAACGAATCCGGAGTAGAAAAGTTCATGTTCAAGCCCCAGACCATCGCCCTGATCCAGGCCACCGTACCGCTGCTGAAGTCGCGCGGCGAGGACATCACGCGGCACTTCTACCGCGCGATGCTGACCGAGCACCCGGAGCTGAAGGCCTTCTTCAACGAGGCGCACCAGGCCGAGGGCTCGCAGGCGCGCGCGCTGGCCGGCGCGGTGCTGGCATATGCGAGCCACATCGACCGCGTGCACGAGATCGCGCCGGCCCTCCCTCGCATCATCCAGAAGCATGTGGCGCTGGGCGTGCAGCCGGCGCATTACCCGATCGTCGGCGCGTGCCTGCTCGCGGCCATCCGCGAGGTCCTGGGCGCGGAGGTCGCGACCGACGAGATCATCTCCGCCTGGGCCGAGGCCTACGGCGCCCTTGCGCAGCTGCTGATCGACGCCGAGGAGCAGGTGTACGCCGCCACGGCCGCGCTGCCGGGCGGCTGGCGGGGGCAACGCGAGATGGTCGTCGCGCGCAAGGCGCGGGAGAGCGAGCTGATCACCTCGTTCTACCTGGAGCCGGCGGACGGTCGGCCACTTCCCCCGTTCCAACCGGGGCAATACCTGACCCTGGTGCTGGCGATAGACGGACGGACGGTGCGTCGCAACTACTCGCTGTCGGACGCGCCGGGCAGGCCCTGGTACCGCGTCAGCATCAAGCGCGAAGACGGCGGGCTGGTTTCCAACTGGATGCACGACACGGCCGAGGTCGGTACGCGGCTGGACGTGCAGGCCCCGGCGGGCGAGTTCACGCTCGACGTCGATGCGACGCGGCCGCTGGTGCTGGTGACTGGCGGCGTGGGCATCACGCCGGCGATGTCGATGCTGGAGTCGGCGGCGGCCGGTGGCCGTCCGATCCGCTTTATCCATGCCGCACGCCATGGCGGCGTGCATGCCTTCCGGGAGCGGGTGGACCTGCTCGCGGCGGCGCACGGCAACGTCGAAGCGCTTTACGTCTATGACACGCCGCGCGAAGGCGACGAACCGCACGAGGTCGGGCAGGTCACCGAAGCGCTGCTCGCGCGTCATCTGCCCGAGGACCGCGACGTCGACCTGTACCTGCTGGGCCCGAAGCCGTTCATGCAGGCGGTGTACCGGGCGGGCCGCTCGCTGGGCGTGCCGCCGGCGCAGCTCCGCTACGAGTTCTTCGGTCCGGCGGAGGAGCTGATCGGCGCCTGAGCGCGCTCTCCAATCGGCATCGGACGTCGCGTTCTTGACGCGGCGTCCGGCGGACTGCCGCTAGCATCGTCCGATCCCCTGCCCGGCTTCGAGATGAACGAGACGAGCGAGAGGCATCAAGGCCGACAACAGGGCCCACAGCAACGATCGAAGGAGACTCGAATGGATTGCCTCACCCTGAGCGAAGAAGCCGGCGTCGGCCACCTGGTGCTGAACCGGCCCGATGCGATGAACACGATGTCGCCGCAGCTGTGGCGCGAGCTGGAGACGGTGCTCGAGCAACTGCACCGCAGCCCGACGCTGCGGGCGCTGGTGATCTCGTCGACGGGCAAGCACTTCAGCGCGGGGATGTCGCTGGAGGTGTTCCAGAACGGCGGCATCCAGCTCGACGACCGCAGCGCCGAAGGCCGTGCGGCCATCGTCGACCTGCTGGCCGACATGCAGCGGGCCTTCAACCAGCTCGACGACCTGCGCGTGCCGACGATCGCGGCGATCCACGGCGGCTGCATCGGCGGCGCGGTGGACCTGGCGCCGGCCTGCGACATCCGCTATGCGGAAACCGGCGCGTTCTTCTGCATCCAGGAGATCAACATCGGCATGGTCGCCGACCTGGGCACGCTGCAGCGGCTGCCGAAGCTGGTGCCGCTGGGCGTGGTCAAGGAACTGGCCTACACCGGCCGTCGCATGCCGGCGGCGCGGGCGCAGGCGGTCGGCCTGGTGAACGAGGTCTTCGCGACGCAGGCGGCCTGCGTCGAAGCCGCGCTGCAATGCGCGCGCGAGATCGCGCAGAAGCCGCCGGTGGCGATCTGGGGCAGCAAGCAGGCCCTCCACTACGCGCGCGATCACGGCGTCAAGGACAGCCTCCAGCAGATGGGTTGGCTGCAGGCGGCGATCTGGCAGAACAAGAACCTGATGGAGGCGTTCGCGGCCGCGCAGGCGAAGCGGCCGACGGCGTTCCCGGACCTGGCGGCGTTGAAGTTCTTCCGCGAAGCCTGAGCCGGCTCGGCCAGGCGTCGCGGCACGCCGCGCGCGCCCGTGCCCCGGCCCGCTTCGTCAGAAATTCGTCGCGGCGAACTTGACTTCCAGGCCGGTCAGCGTGGCCACGGCCTGGGCGCAACACTCCCCGCGATCGGATTCGCGCCGCAGCATCGACTCGAGCTCGGCCGCCGGCACGGCCGGGCTGAACAGGAAACCTTGCAGCAGGTCGCACCCCAGCGCGCCCAGCGCGCGCTCCTGCGCGTCCGTCTCCACGCCTTCGGCGACTACCTGGAGCCGCAGCTTGCGGGCCATCTGCACGATGGCCTGGGCGAACGCGCGATCCTCGGCGTAGTCGGCGATGCCGCGCACGAAGCTGCGGTCGATCTTGAGGGCATCGACCGGGAAGCCTCGCAGCTGAGACACGGACAGGCAGCCCGTGCCGAAGTCGTCCACCGCCAGCCGCACGCCGAGCGCCTTGAGCGCCGTCAGCTTCTCGACCGTGCCCGCGGTGTCCGGCATCAGAAGGCTTTCGGTGATCTCGAACACCAGCAACTGCGGGTCGACGCCGGTGCGCACCAGCAGAGCCTCGATCTCGAACAGCAGCTCGGGATCGCGGAACTGGGCCGGCGACAGGTTGATCGACATGCCGATCTCGGGCAGCCCCGCGCGCCGCCAGCCGAGCAACTGATCGAAGGCCTGGCGCATCACCCAGCATCCCAACGGCACGATCAGGCCCGTCTCCTCGGCGATCGGGAGGAAGCTCTCGGGCACGATGCTGCCCAGTTGGGGATGCTTCCAGCGCACGAGCGCCTCGACGCTTTCGATCCGCCCGGTGAGTGCCGAGACCTGGGGCTGGTAATGGTGGGACAGCGCCCCGCTCTCGACGGCCTGACGCAGCGCGGCCTCGAGGGCCGGTCGTTCCATCTTCGGCGGCAACGGGATCTCGGCGTGATGTGTCATGGTGCGGCTCCGCGAACGGGGAGAGCAAGGATCTGGGCTGATTGTTCCGACCTGGTCCGCGTCTCACCAGCGGGGGATGGCGTCACCGCCTGTCGGCAAGTTGCTGACAGCCAGCCCCGCGCATGGAGCGCTCCTGCGCCTTGTCACGCCCTCGTCGTTGGACTCGATGATGACCTTGGCCTCGCGGCGCGAACGGAACCACTCGACGGACAGGCACTCGTCGCGGAACTTGCCGTTGAAGCTCTCGTCGGCGCCGTTCTGCCAGGGCTTGCCCGGGTCGTTGAGCACGGTCGAGATGCCCGCGCCCGCGATCCATTCCAGAATCGCCAGGCTGACGAACTCCGGCCCGCTGTACTTGCTTCAGTTTGCGGCGGCGGTGCCATGGCACGCGAGGGGGTGCCACGCCTTACGCCCCGGTAGAAAATTCCCTCGCCCGGCCCCGGAGTGCGCATAAGCTGCCAGGAACGGCAGACGGCACCGCTCCGTCCTGACGTGCGTGACCAGGGACCGCTATGAAGTTTTGCATAGCCTGCCTTCTTTGCCTGTGGCTCGCGCCCGCTTGGGCGCTGGACCTTCGGGACGGCGACGTGCTGCTTTACCGCCATGCGCTGGCGCCAGGGGGCGGCGATCCGCAGGGCTTCAAGCTCGGCGACTGCGCCACGCAACGCAATCTCAGCGACGCAGGACGCGATCAAGCGCGGCGTCTGGGTAAGGCGCTGCGTCAGAACCTTGGCGAGTTGCGTGTCTCCGCCGTTTGGGCATCGCCCTGGTGCCGAACGTTGGAAACAGCCCGGTTAGCCTTTCCAGGTTTGCCGGTGCTCGAACAGCCGGCCTTGGGCTCGTTCTTTCGCCAGCCCGAACGCGAGGCGGACCAGTTGCGCGAAGCCACCGCGCTGCTGGCGGCGTGGCGCGGGCCCGGCGTACTTGTGGTCGTCACACACCAAGTAACAATCACCGCGCTCAGCGGCGTGCACCCCGAATCCGGCGAAGGTGTCGCCCTACGTTGGACGGACGGCCGCGCCGGGTTGCTAGGCCGCTTGCCTGCGCCGCCGCACTGAGCCGGCTCCCAAACTGTCGGCTTGAGCAATTGGAAGAAACTCTCTGCCACGGCGTTGTCGTGGCAGTTGCTTATGACCCTATGTCACTACGGGGCGTTCAGAGACGACAAGTCCTCGCTTTCCCTTGCCTTGTCCATCGCAGGGATGCAGACGTACGGGTGGAATCGCAGACCTCTTGGGCAGAAAGGGCAACACCTGCCCCCACGCCGGGAGTTCCCGTATCCGCGCCGCCCACAAACGACAACGCCCGCCCTGCTGTTGCAGGAGCGGGCGTCGCCCAGTGAAAGAAGCCGGGAGGCTTACTTGTTCACCGCATCCTTCAGCGCCTTGCCGGCGGTGAACTTCGCGACCTTGGAGGCCGGGATGTCCAGCGCTTCGCCGGTGGCGGGGTTCTTGCCGGTGCGGGCGGCGCGGTCGCTCACCTTGAAGGTGCCGAAGCCGACCAGGGCGATCTGGTCGCCGGAGGCCAGCGCTTCGGTGATGGTTTCCAGGGTCGCGTCCAGGGCGGTCGCGGCCACGGCACGGGTCACGCCAGCCTTGGTGGCGATGCCTTCGATCAGTTCACTCTTGTTCATCAATGCTTCCAGTAAAAAACCAGGTTCCGGCTAGCCGGGGCCGGCGATTATCAGCCAGTCCTGACCACCCGCCTGTTTGAAGACGCAACCAGTCGCCCTCTTCACCCCCTCGAACGTCCGCATGGCGGATTTCATCGCCCTTTTGAGCGACATGGCCCGGTCATGACACCGACATGCGAGCGGGATCCGGACGGCGTCCGGTTGCCGCGTGCAAGAAAAAAGCCTGGCGCTTTCGCACCAGGCTTTCGGGGACCATCCTACCCGACCCCCGCAGACCCCATTTCCGGGGGCCGCGAGGGTGGGCCGACCGGGCCTCCCGGCCCGATCAGGAGGTCGCGGGGATTACCAGCCCAGGTCCTTCAGCAGCGGCTTGGTCAGGTCCTTCGGCGGCACCAGGACCAGACCCAGGTCGGGGCTGATGTTCGGTTCCATCAGCAGGTTCGGCGAGGCCGACACGTCCCAGTGCGACACGGACGAGCCCGAGGCGATCGGGTTCGGCGTGTACAGCAGCGGACGGCCCAGCACGTCGGCACCGGCGCGACGGCTCGGGTCCGCGCCCAGCGAGGCGTTGGCCAGGCCCGGCTTGGTCCGCGTGCCGTAAGGCAGCGCCGCGGTGATCGCGGTGCGCAGCTTGACGCCGTCGGCCTGCGAGACGCTGACCGTCGGGATCACGACGGTCGGATCCGCACCGCCCAGGCCGGGGGCGGCGCCCGCGGCGTTGTTGGCGATGATCACGCCGATCGCGCCTGCGTTCTGGGCGTTCTTGGCCTTGACCGCGAAGCCGCAGACGCCGCGATCGATGATCGCCACCTTGCCGGTCACCGCCGCCGTGACGGCCGGGGTGAAGGGCAGGCAGCCGGCGCCGTTCGAGGCATCGGCCGGCACGGTCGCCAGCGCGCCCAGGTTCAGACCGCTGCTCACAGCCGGACCGAAGGACGCCGTGCCGTACGGATACTGACCCGAAGCGCCCGGCGCGGAGGCCGAGATCTTCAGCACCGGCGTCGCCGCCAGCATGTCGGCGCCGGCCAGCACGTTGGGGCCGATCCAGGCCAGACCCAGCGGGTTGACCGCCGAGGCGCCGCGCTCGGCGCTGGTCATCGTGAGCCAGGTCTTGCCTGCCGTGTTGTCATACATGAACTGTTCCCAGACGCTGGGCAGTCCACCGCTGGCGACGTAGGCCGTGCCGTCCGCGTTGAGGCGGTAGCCGACGGCGGGAGTCACCGAACCGGTGTAGACCGTCAGCACCGAGAAGCCCAGGCCGTGGCCCAGTTCATGCAGCAGCGTCTCGACGAAGTTCACGCCGGTGCCGAAGTTGCCGTCGATGCCCAGGTAGAACGGCGAGCCGGCCAGGCAGTCGCTCTTGCCGAGGTTGATGTTGAACTGCGTCTTGATGTCGACGTTGTCGTAGCCGGAGGGGCCGGGGGGCTGGTCCGCGCTCAGGTTCTCGCCGGCCAGCTTGTTGGCCAGGGCCTGCGGGTACCAGGTCCCGGGCGTGCCGCCGGGGAAATCGTGCCAGATGTTCCAGGCGCCGGCGCTGCCGAGCACCGCCTGCGACGAGGTGCAGGTCAGCGCTTCCCAGCCCGCGTTCACGGTGATCGTGACGTTGCTGTCGAGCGCCTTCTCCCACACGTCCGCCACGTAGCGGTAAACGAACATGCGCTGCTCGCCCAGCGTGGTGCCCGGGTTGCCGCCGACCGGCGCCACCGGCGTCGTGTCGTTGAAGCCGACGCCTGCGGGATCGCGGCTCTGGATGACGATGGTCGCCGCCTGCGCGACGCCCGCGCCGCACAGCGCGGCCAGCAGGGCCGAGCGGAGAACGGTCTTCTTGAACGATGTCTGCATGGCTTACTCCGTGGGCAGGGCCGACTTGGCGACGGCGCCGCCGTTCTTCATGAAGGCTTCCGCCTCTTCCTTGCTGGCGAAGCAGGCTTCGATGAGCTTGCCGTCGGCGCCGCGCACCATGACGGACTGGCTCACCATGTCGTCGGTCAGGCGGACGCCGACCGCGCCGCTGCGATGCTGCTTGAGCAGCGGCGTCAGCGCCGCGGCGCGCGAGGCGACGCGGGCGCGGGCGTTGACATTGGCGGGCAGCGCCTTGAGGGCGTTGTGCTCCTCGGGCGTCGCGGGGCGCAGGTGGCCCGTCTCGGCATCGCGCACGATGATGATCTGGTTGGTGTCGGCGGCCGCGACAGCGGCGGCGTCGGCCACGGGCAGCGAAGCCGGAGCGGCGGCTTCGTGAGCCTGTGCCGCCAGCGGCAGGGCCGCGGCGATCGCCAGACCCAGGGAAATGCGGGTGATCATGGTCGTTGTCCTTGCGGAGATGACTCGGAAGTTCCGATGACTCGGCACGCGGCTCAGGCCTGCGTGCGACGACGGCGGGCGGCCATCAGGCCCAGCAGGCTCACGCCGGCCAGCGCCCAGGTCGACGGCTCGGGCACGTTGATGGCGACGTCGTCCACGGCGGCCAGATTTGCGCTGTTAGCGTCGCCGAAGTACTGGATCGCGAAGCGCGCGCTGGAGCCGAGGCCCTGGCCCGCCAGCTGGAAGCTGTAGAGCGTCCATTCGCCAGCGACGGTGATGGTCGCTTGCGGCACAAAGCTGGCGAAGGTGCCGGCGGCGTCGACGAGGCCGTAGGCCAACTGGTCGATGTAGCCTTGCACGCCTTCACCGCGCGCCCAGAACGACACTTCGAGGTTCTCGGCGGTCGAGAACTCGGGGCTGATCAGCCAGCTCGACAGCGTGCCGTCGGCGCCGACTGCGCCCCACTGGGACGCGATGTAGGACGTCGGCGCGCCGCTGTGCGCGTCGAACGCACCGACGTTGCCCTGGTACCAGGCGGGAAAGCCGGGGGTGATCGGCGTGCCGAGGTTCTCGATCTTCCAGCCTCTGTCGACCAGCCCCAGGATGGCGGGGGTGGTAGGCGTGGCGGGGACGCCCTCGACGGTGTCGAAACCTTCGTTGAGGAGTGACGGCCCCGCGTGGGCCGCGGCCGCGGCGCCGACGAGCGCCAGGGCCAGACAGGTCTTCTTGAACATTGCTGCGTCCTTTTCAGGATGAAGGTGGGATGTCCACCTGGACTTGGGCGACGGCGCACCGTGATGCGGAGCGCCGTCTTGAGGGCTGACGGCCGGCGGGAGGACGACCTTCGGGCGTGTCGATTCTGTGACTCTTGTCACGGAGAGCACGAGGGGGTCGGGCCGCGTTTCCCCCTTGGTGCGGGGGTGGTTCTTTCCCTAAGAGGGGACTCTTTCGGGT
>SEFA01000060.1 GCA_004210455.1 Rubrivivax sp.
GCCCGGAGCCGCCCGCCCCGGCGGGGCTGCGTGTGCTCGTCATCGACGACGGCGCGCATCGCGCGGATCTGCTGCGCGACGAGCTCGCGCGCCAGGGGCACGAGGTGGTCGGCGTCATCGAACAGGCGACCTTGATCCACGACTGCGTGCTGCGCCTGCAGCCCGACGTCGTGATCGTCGACGCCGAATCGCCGACGCGCGACACGCTGGAGAACCTCGCCACGCTCTCCGCGCAGATGCCGCGGCCGGTGGTCGTCTTCGCCGAGGACGAGGACCGCGGCACGATGCGCCGCGCGATCCAGGCGGGCGTCAGCGCCTACGTCGTGGCGGGACTGCAGACGCAACGTCTGGCACCGGTGCTGCACGTCGCGATCGCGCGCTTCGAGCAGGACCTCGCGCTGCGGACGGAGCTCAGCAACGCGCAGGCGCAACTGGCCTCGCGCAAGCTGGTCGACAAGGCCAAGGGCATCCTGATGCGCGAGCAGGGGATGGATGAGGACCAGGCCTACCAGCGGCTGCGCAAGCTCGCGATGGACCGCGGCGAAGCGATCGGGCAGGTCGCGCGACGCGTGATCGACGCGCACGACTTGCTGCGGGGCTGAACGCACCGCCGCGGCGCAGTGGCGCCACAGGACGGTGCGTGCCGGCGAGCCCGCTGCTTCAGCCGATGGAGCGGCTGGCGCCGCTTCAGGCGCGACGACGCCGCGCGATGGTCCCCAGTGTCGCCAGGCCGGCGAGCATCAAGGCCCAGGTGCCGGGTTCCGGCACGACCGCGGCCGCCTGCGCGTAGTTGTAGCCGTCGGGGCTTAGCGCAACGATGTTCTCCACCGGGTTGTTGTCGAGGTCCGTGACGTAGACGCCGCCCATGAGCATGCCGTTGACCTGGTTCGACATCGCGAGCGCCCAGCCGTCGGTCTGGCCCCTGACACTGCTGGACCGGACCTCGGCCGTCACCCAGGACATCAAGTGCATGCCGAAGGTGATCGGCTCGCCGTACACGAACTGGAACATGAAGGCGCCATCGTCACGGATTTCCCAGGCGGAGTGGTTGCCGTTGCTCTGGATGTCGTACATGGCGTACGAGGAACCGGCCTGGGTATGAGACGGCTCCCCCCAGGGCGGGGGCGGGACGCCGGTGCTCGACGCGCCGTAGCCGTTGGAGTAGTTCAATGCCGTGGCCTCGTAGGCCCCTTCCGGCCGGCCGCTCCAGGGGCTGAAGCCGCCGGTCGACACGTACTGACCCGTGTAGCCGCCCGCGGCGAGGCCGGCCCAGGCGACGGTGCCGTTGACGCAGGTCGAGCAGGTGATGGTGAAGGAGTCGTACAACGAGATCGACGATCTCACTTCGACATAAGCCGACCGGTCGAGGTCCTCGGTGTTCAGGAACACGCTGGCCGAGGCGAAGTTCGACAGGCCGGACCTGCTGCCTTGGCTCCAACCCGTCGCGGTGGCGAGGAGGGAGATCGTCGAATTCTCCGTGACGTTCAGGTTCGCCGAGTCCAGTTCGCCCGACGCGAGGTTGCCGAAGCGCGAGATCGGGCCGGCCGCGGGCGGGACTGCCCCGTCTCTGTAGATGACGGCCTCCTTGCTGCTGACGATCTCGAACGCCAGGGCCTGCCCGGACAGGCCGGCCGCGAAGAACGCAAGGACCGCGGCGGCCAGCGGCCGCACGCTCCGAACAAGAAGATGCATGGAGGTCTCCCTTGCCGCATCGTTCACGGCGGCTTCACGGAAGGTAGTCCAGTGCGGGTCTGACCGCGGCCCCTTGAAACCGCTTCCGCAGGCACGCGGCATGCACGGCGTTGGCACGCTTCATGCAAGTGCATCGGCAAGCTCTCACAACGGCGTGAGGGCCGCCCCAAGAAGGTTCGGACAAAGGCGTCCGATCGTCCCCGCGCACCGCGCCGGGTCGATCGTGACGCCTTTTTGTTTTGGTCGATGCACTTTGATGGCGCGGCACCGCGCCACCCGGAGGTCCTGAATGCAACACGGTTCCCAGGAGGGTCTGATGAGCGCTGAACGTCGCAAGCTGCTCGCCACCGGCGCGGCGCTGGGCGGGCTGGCCGCGCTGCCGGGCGGCGGCGCGTACGCGGCCGGCTCGGACAAGCCGGAGAAGGAGGAAGTGCGCATCGGCTTCATCCCGCTGACCGACTGCGCGTCGGTGGTGATGGCCGCCGCGCTGGGCTTCGACAAGAAGTACGGCATCAAGATCGTCCCCACCAAGGAAGCCTCCTGGGCCGGCGTGCGCGACAAGCTCGTCAACGGCGAGCTCGACATGGCGCATGTGCTGTACGGCCTCATCTACGGCGTGCAGCTCGGCGTGGCCGGTCCGAAGAAGGACATGGCCGTGCTGATGACCCTCAACAACAACGGTCAGGCGATCACGCTGTCCAAGAAGCTGGCGGAGGCGGGCGCGGTGGACGCGGCCTCGCTGTCCAAGGTGATGAAGAAGGACAAGCGCGACTACACCTTCGCGCAGACCTTCCCGACCGGCACGCACGCGATGTGGCTCTACTACTGGCTGGCCGCCGCGGGCGTGAACCCGATGAAGGACGCCAAGGTCATCACCGTGCCGCCGCCGCAGATGGTGGCCAACATGCGCGTGGGCAACATGGACGGCTTCTGCGTCGGAGAGCCCTGGAACCATCGCGCCATCATCGACAGCATCGGCATCACCGCCGCGACCACGCAGGACATCTGGAAGGACCACCCGGAGAAGGTGCTGGGCACCACCGGCGACTTCGTCAAGAAGTACCCCAACACGGCGCGCGCCGTGATCATGGCGGTGCTCGAGGCCGGCCGCTGGATCGACGCCAGCCTGTCCAACAAGCAGAAGATGGCCGAGACCATCGCCGACAAGGCCTACGTCAACACCAGCGTCGACGCGATCAACCAGCGCATCCTGGGCCGCTACCAGAACGGCCTGGGCAAGACCTGGGACGACCCCAACTACATGAAGTTCTTCAACGACGGCCAGGTCAACTTCCCCTGGCTGTCCGACGGCATGTGGTTCCTGACGCAGCACAAGCGCTGGGGACTGATCAAGGAACATCCGGACTACCTCGGCGTCGCGCGCCAGGTCAACCAGATCGAGCTCTACAAGCAGGCCGCCTCGGCGCTGGGCGTGTCGGTGCCCAAGGAGACGATGCGCTCGGCGAAGCTGTTCGACGGCGTCGTCTGGGACGCGAAGGATCCGGCGAAATACGCGGACTCGTTCAAGGTCCGCGCATGACGCGCGCCCCATCTGTCCCTTCAGCTTGCCCCTTCTGATCGACGCAGGAGTCCACCATGGTCAGTGCCGTCTTCCATTCCGCCGACGACGCGTCGGGCGACGCGATGAGCGTGTCCGTCGCCACCCCCGTGCCGCTGGCGCGCGACGCGGCCAACGAGCCGGTGGCCACGCCGGCGCCGGTCGCCCGGCCGCCGCGTGCCGGCATCGACTGGCGCGCCGTCTGGATGCGCGTGCTGCCGCCGCTGTGCGGCCTGGGCCTGCTCTGGCTGGTCTGGTTCGTCGCGACCATGAAGGGCGGCGAGTTCCCCACGCCGGGCCAGACCTGGGACGCGGCGGTGAAGCTGTTCGCCGATCCGTTCTATCGCAACGGGCCGAACGACCAGGGCATCGGCTGGAACATCCTGAACTCGCTGCAGCGGGTGGCGCTGGGCTTCGGCCTCGCGGCGGCGGTGGGCATCCCGCTGGGCTTCATCATCGGCCGCTTCGAATTCGCGAGCCGCATGCTGTCGCCGCTGATCAGCCTGCTCAAGCCGGTGTCGCCGCTCGCGTGGCTGCCGATCGGCCTGCTGGTGTTCAAGAGCGCCAACCCGGCGGCGATCTGGACCATCTTCATCTGCTCGATCTGGCCGATGGTGGTCAACACCGCCGTCGGCGTGCAGCGCGTGCCGCAGGACTACCTGAACGTCGCCCGCGTGCTGCGGTTGTCGGAGTGGAAGCTGGTGACGCGCATCCTGTTCCCCGCCGTGCTGCCCTACATGCTGACCGGTGTCCGGCTGTCCGTGGGCACCGCGTGGCTCGTGATCGTCGCGGCCGAGATGCTGACCGGCGGCGTCGGCATCGGCTTCTGGGTCTGGGACGAGTGGAACAACCTCAACGTGCAGCACATCCTCATCGCGATCTTCGTGATCGGGATCGTGGGCCTCATGTTGGAGTGGTTCCTCATGGCGCTGGCCAAGCGCTTCTCTTTCGATGACTGACCGTCCCGCGGTCAACGGCGATATCCAGGACATCCACGACGTTCGGGCATTCAGGAGATTCCGATGAGCACTCCCTTCATCCGCGTGCAGCAGGCCGAGATGGTCTTCGCCAGCCGCAAGGGCCGTTTCCATGCGCTGCGCGAGATCGACCTCGACATCGCCAAGGGCGAGTTCGTGACGCTGATCGGCCACTCGGGCTGCGGTAAGTCGACGCTGCTGAACCTGATCGCCGGGCTGCTGCGTCCTACCGAGGGCGGCCTGCTGTGCGACGGCCGCGAGATCGCCGGACCGGGGCCGGAGCGCGCGGTCGTGTTCCAGAACCACTCGCTGCTGCCGTGGCTGACCTGCTTCGACAACGTGCTGCTGGCGGTGGAGTCGGTGTTCGGCGGGCGCGAGCTGCGTCCACGCCTGATGGCGCGGACCGAGGAAGCGCTGCACCTCGTCGGCATGAGCCATGCGATGTTCAAGCGGCCGCATGAGATCTCCGGGGGCATGAAGCAGCGCGTCGGCATCGCGCGGGCGCTGGCGATGGAGCCCAAGGTGCTGCTGATGGACGAGCCCTTCGGCGCGCTGGATGCGCTGACGCGTGCGCATCTGCAGGACGAGCTGCTGAAGATCGTCGCCGCGACGCACAGCACGGTGGTCATGGTCACGCACGACGTGGACGAGGCGGTGCTGTTGTCCGACCGCATCGTGATGATGACCAACGGGCCGGCCGCGACGATCGGCGAGATCCTGCCCGTGACGCTCCCGCGTCCCCGCGACCGCGTCGCGCTCGCCGAGGAGCCGACCTACGTGCACGCGCGCAAGGCGGTGATCGATTTCCTCTACACGCGGCACCGCCATGTGGAGTCGCGCGCCGCCTGACCCTTCTCTTCCTCTCCCGCTTGCGGGAGAGGGCAGGGGCGGGGGCCAGCGGCGATGCCAGTACGGACGCCTTCAACCCAGGATGATCTGCAGACTCTGTTGGTAATGCCCCGTGAGCCATTCCAGCCGATCCAGCATGACCTCGCTGCTGCGGGCCAATCCTTCGGCCGCCTCGCGGCCGTGGGCGTCGCGCACGCTGCGCATCAGCCGGAGCCATTCCGCGCCGACCTCGGCAAGCAGCGCGCGGATCGCGTCGCTCGACAGCGGGGACGACTCCAGTTCCGCCAGTCCCGCGGCGAAGCGATCCAGACAGTCGAGCAGCTCTGCCGGCGTGCGCGCCGGCAGCAGGTCGACGAGCAGGGCTTCCTTCGCCAGCTGCTGGCTCAGCATGCGCTGCCGTCCGCAGACGTTGACGACGTGCAGCGGCTTGCCGCCACCGGACGCTGCGAGCGCCGTCGCCAGCGCGTCGGAATGCGTCAGCAGATCCTGCGCGGCCGCATCGGCGGCCGCGAGTGCTTCCACGCTGGGCTTGCCGACGAGCAGCGGCTCCAGCCGGCGCCAGGCGTTGACGACGGGGTCGAGCGGATCGGCGCGGGCGCAGGATTCGTCCTGCAAGGCCTTGGCGCGTTTTGCCTCAATGCCCGCGGCGCGTTGCGCCATCAGCTTCACCAGCCGCTGGCTGAGCATGCGCTGCTGGCCGGCGAGGTTCACCGCCTCCGCCAACTGCGCCGACTGCACGACCGATCGGGCGACCTCGCCCAGCCGCAGATGCGCGTGCATCGCCGCGTCCCGCAACAGTCGGAACGCGCCGTCCTCGTCGAGATCCCGAGCGGACATCAGCAGGCCCTTCGCGCGGTCGGTCCATTTGCGATCGTCCAGTTGCGCCCGCAGCGACGAGAAGCGGTCGAATGCCCCGACGGCCCAGCGCACCTGGCGACGCAGCGCGGCGGGATCGGGCATCGCGTCGAGGAGTACCTGCACCCCGGCGGCCATCGCGCGCTGCTGGAAATCGACGGGCATCCGATCGTCGGCAGGCGCGACGCACACGCCCGGCAGGTTCAATGCGGCGACTTCGAGCGCAGCCAGCCAGTCCGATGCGTCGGGCCCGCAGGATCCGTCGGACGGGTCAGGGCCCAGGTCGAGCACGAACGCGTCCGCGTCCCGTTCCTGCGCGGCGCGCACCAAGCTGCCGCGTTCAGGCTGGTGCACGACTGCCGCAATCCAGTGCGCGGCGGGATCTTCGACCCGCGCGGCGGCGCCCAGCAGCAGCACGCGGCGCGGCCAGGTCGCGTCGTCGTCGGGATCGGAACCGGGCGAGGCGTGGGCTGACATGCGCGGCAGCATAAGCCTGCCCCGGGCGATGGTCGGAGAAATCGACACGGCGGCACGTGCTGGCATGCGACTTGCGACGTCTCCGGCGTGGCGCAACGACGCGCCGCACCCTCGCGGGGCTCCGGTCCCGCGGTCTTCGCACCGGGTCGCCCGCGATCCGATGCCTCATCCGTCAAAAGGCCTCGCCGAGCCCCGCGCTCGTCGCGGCCTTTTTTCGTTTCCAGCCACCCACCGCACCTCCGCCATGGCAGCGTTCCGCATCTTCCTGCGCTCCGGCCACGCCCCGACACCGGGCTCGGCGTTCCCGTACCTCGCCTGCTCCTGCTGCATCGGGATGTTGAACAGCGCGCCGCGCCAGCGCGTGCCGCCGCGCTGGCCCGACGTCACGGCGGTGGCCTCCTTCGTGTCCTCCGTGTCCTTCGTGTCCTTCGCCGCCACCGAGGCGCCCCTCTCACGCCCTCTCCCGCTTGCGGGAGAGGGCAGGGGTGAGGGCAGGGCGCTCCCGAACACCACCCCTTCCACCCCCTCCTCCCAGATGGAGCGTGCCGCATGAAGAAGATGAAGCTCGTGATGATCGGCAACGGCATGGCCGGCGTGCGCACGCTGGAGGAGCTGCTGAAGATCTCCCCCGATCTGTACGACATCACCGTCTTCGGTGCCGAGTCGCATCCCAACTACAACCGCATCCTGCTCAGCCCGGTGCTGGCCGGCGAGCAGACGCTGGACGAGATCATCCTGAATCCGCTGTCCTGGTACGAGGAGAACGGCATCACGCTGCACCTCGGCAAGACGGTGAAGACCATCGACCGCATCAAGCGCAAGGTGATCGCCGCCGACGGTACCGAGGCCGAGTACGACCGGCTGCTGATCGCCACCGGTTCCAACCCCTTCATCCTGCCGGTGCCGGGCAAGGAGCTGGAGGGTGTGATCGGCTATCGCGACATCACCGACACCAACACGATGATCGAGGCGGCGACCAAGTACCGCCACGCGGTCGTCATCGGCGGCGGCCTGCTCGGCCTGGAGGCGGCGAACGGCCTGATGCTGCGCGGCATGCAGGTCACGGTGATCCACATCGCCGGCTGGCTGATGGAACGCCAGCTCGACGACCAGGCCGGCGACCTCCTGCGCAAGTCGTTGCAGGAGCGCGGCCTGCGTTTCCGCATGGGCGCGCAGACCGAAGCCCTGATCGGCGACAAGGATGGCCGCGTGATGGCGGTCCGCTTCAAGGATGGCGCAGAGATCCCCGCCGACCTCGTCGTGATGGCCGCCGGCATCCGCCCCAACACCGCGCTGGCGGAAAGCGCCGGCATCCACTGCCACCGCGGCATCGTCGTCACCGACACGCTGCAGACGCTCACCGATCCCCGGATCTACGCGGTCGGTGAATGCGCCGCGCACCGCGGCATCGCCTACGGCCTGGTCGCGCCGCTGTTCGAGCAGGGCAAGGTCTGCGCGAACCACCTGGCGCAGTTCGGCATCGGCCGCTATCTCGGCAGCCAGACCAGCACCAAGCTCAAGGTCACCGGCATCGACCTGTTCTCGGCCGGCGACTTCATGGGCGGCGAGGGCACCGAAGAGATCGTGATGAGCGATCCCTTCGCCGGCGTCTACAAGAAGCTCGTGATCAAGGAAGACCAGCTCGTCGGCGCCTGCCTCTACGGCGACACCGTCGACGGCAGCTGGTACTTCAAGCTGCTGCGCGAAGGCCGCAAGATCGGCGACATCCGGGACAAGCTGATGTTCGGCGAAAGCAACATCGGCGACGTCGGCCACCAGGGCCACAACAAGGCGGCCGCGATGGCCGACAGCGACGAGGTCTGCGGCTGCAACGGCGTCACCAAGGGCGCCGTGTGCAAGGCGATCAAGGAGAAGGGCCTGTTCACGCTGGAGGAGGTGCGCAAGCACACCAAGGCGAGCGCGAGCTGCGGCTCCTGCACCGGCCTGGTCGAGCAGCTGCTGATGTTCACCGCCGGCGGCGACTACTCGTCGGCGCCGAAGAAGAAGGCGGTCTGCGGCTGCACCGACCTGAGCCACCAGGAAGTGCGCGACGCCATCTTCAGGGACCACCTGATCAAGCTGGGCGACGTCTACGCGCGCCTGAACTGGAAGACGCCCAATGGCTGCGCGACCTGCCGGCCGGCGCTCAACTACTACCTGCTGTCCTCGTGGCCCAAGGAGGCCGTCGACGATCCGCAATCGCGCTACATCAATGAGCGCAGTCACGCGAATATCCAGAAGGACGGGACCTACTCGGTGATCCCGCGGATGTGGGGCGGGGAGACGACCGCCGATGAGCTGCGTCGGATCGCCGACGCCGTGGACAAGTACAAGATCCCGACCGTCAAGGTGACCGGCGGCCAGCGCATCGACCTGCTGGGCGTCCGCAAGGAGGATCTGGTCGACGTCTGGCGCGACATCGGCATGCCCAGCGGTCATGCCTACGCCAAGGCGCTGCGCACGGTGAAGACCTGCGTGGGCTCCGAGTGGTGCCGCATGGGCACGCAGGACAGCACGCAGATGGGCAAGGACCTGGAACGCGCGATGTGGCGAATGTACGCGCCGCACAAGGTGAAGTTCGCCGTCAGCGGCTGCCCGCGCAACTGCGCCGAGGCCGGCATCAAGGACGTCGGCATCATCGGCGTGGACTCGGGCTGGGAGATGTACGTCGCGGGCAACGGCGGCATCAAGACCGAGGTGGCCCACTTCCTCGTCAAGCTCAAGACCTCGCAGGAGGTCATGGAGTACACCGGCGCGTTCATGCAGCTCTACCGCAAGGAGGGCTGGTACCTCGAGCGCGCCGTGCACTACGTGAGCCGCGTGGGTCTGGACCACGTGAAGCGCCGCATCCTCGATGACCACGAGGGACGACAGGCGCTGTGGGCCGAGCTGCAGTTCGCGCTCGACGGCGAACCGGACCCGTGGTTCGAGTTCGCCAAGGCGCAGGTCGACGTGCGGCAGTTCGAGCCGGTCGCCACCGTGGCGGCGCCCGCGCAGACCGCCGCTCAGACGGCCGTTCAAACCGCCGCCCAGGCGTGAGGAGTACCCCATGACGAACTGGATCTCCGTCTGCACCGTGGCCGACATCCCGGTGCTGGGATCGCGACGCGTCGCCCGCGTCAAGGGACCGCAGGTCGCGCTGTTCCGCACCGCCGACGACCGCGTGCATGCGCTGCTCGACCGCTGCCCCCACAAGGCCGGGCCGCTCAGCCAGGGCATCGTGTTCGGCAATGCGGTCGCGTGCCCGCTGCACAACTGGACCATCGCGCTGGAGAACGGCTGCGCGCGCGAGCCCGATGAGGGCCGCACGCCGGTGTTCCAGGTGAAGGTCGAGGACGGCGTCGTGCTGCTGGACCGGGATGAACTGGACACCGTCGGCATCGACCTGCCGGCCGTGAAGGCCGGGCCCTGCACGCGCGTGGCCTGCTGAGCCGCGGTCGACGACGACTCGGCACGTGATCGGCACGCCACCATGAGCACGGACCTCCGCACCACGCGCTCGACCTGCCCGTACTGCGGCGTGGGCTGCGGCGTGCTGATCGATGCGACCGGCGCAGGCGCGCACGCGCAGATTGTCGGCGTGCGCGGCGATCCGGATCATCCGGCCAACTTCGGGCGGCTCTGCACCAAGGGATCGACGCTGCATCTGACCGCCACGCCTGTCGTACGCGCGCATCAGCGGCTGCTGCAGCCGGCGTGGCGGGCGACGCGCGACGCGCCGCTCCAACCGCTGGATTGGGACACGGCGACGCAGCGGATCGCCGATCGACTGCTGGCGATCCGCGCGGAGCACGGCCCGGACGCGATCGGGTTCTACATCTCGGGCCAGTTGCTGACCGAGGACTACCACGCGTTCAACAAGCTGGCGCGCGGGCTGATCGTCACCAACAACATCGACAGCAACTCGCGGCTGTGCATGAGTTCCGCGGTAGTGGGCTACAAGCAGTCGCTGGGCGCGGACGCGCCGCCCACCTGCTATGAGGATCTGGAGCAGACGGACTGCCTGTTCATCGCCGGTGCCAACACGGCGTGGGCACATCCGGTCCTGTTCCGCCGCATCGAGGCGGCGCGCGCGGCGCGGCCGGGGATGAAGATCATCGTCGTCGATCCGCGCCGCACCGAGACGGCCGAGTTCGCCGACCTGCATCTCGCGCTCAAGCCTGGCAGCGATGTCGCGCTGTTCCACGGGATGCTGCATGCGGCGATCTGGGAGGGCTGGATCGACGCCGCGTTCATCGCGCGGCACACGAGCGGCTTCGACGCGCTGAAGGCGCTGGTCCGCACGATGACGCCGGCCGAGTCGGCGCGGCTGACGGGATTGAAGGAAACGGACATCCTTCAGGCGGCGCAGTGGTTCGCGCAGTCGCCGTCGACCTTGTCGCTGTATTGCATGGGGCTGAACCAGAGCAGCAGCGGCGCGGCGAAGAACACCGCGCTGATCAACCTGCACCTCGCGACGGGACAGATCGGTCGCGCGGGCGCGGGACCGTTCTCGTTGACGGGGCAGCCGAATGCGATGGGGGGCCGCGAGAGCGGCGGCATGGCGACGCTGCTGCCCGGTCACCGCGATCCCGGCAACGCCGTGCATCGCGAGGAAGTCGCCGCGATGTGGGGCGTGGATGCGCTGCCGGAGCGGCCGGGCAAGACGGCTGTCGAGCTGTTCCAGGCGGCGGCGCGCGGCGAAGTGAAGGCGCTCTGGATCGCCTGTACGAATCCTGCGCAGTCGATGCCGGATCAGGCGCTGGTTCGCGCGGCGCTGGAGCGCTGCGAACTCGTGATCCTTCAGGAGGCGTTCGCGGGCACGGCGACGGCGGCGTTCGCCGACGTGGTGCTGCCGGCGGCGACCTGGGCGGAGAAGGAAGGCACCGTCACCAACAGCGAGCGGCGCATCAGCCGCGTGCGCGCGGCGCTGCCGCCGGCCGGTGAATCACGGGCGGACTGGCGCATCGTGCGCGACGTGGCGCGTCGCGTCGAAGCGGCGTTGCGGCCGACCAAGCCCTCGCTCTTCGCCTGGGAGCGGGAAGAGGAGCTCTGGCTGGAGCATCGCGAGGCGACGCTCGGCCGGGACCTCGACATCGGCGGGTTGAGCTATCCGATGCTGGAGGAATCGCCCCGGCAGTGGCCATGGCCCGCGGGCGCGAACGCCGCGAAGGCGCGGCTCTACGAAGACGGTGAATTCGCTCATGTCGACGGCAAGGCGCGCTTCATCACGAAGCCCTTCGTGGCAACCGCGGAGGTACAGGATGCGAAATTCCCGCTGGCGTTGAGCACGGGCCGGTTGCGCGACCAGTGGCACGGCATGAGCCGAAGCGGCACGGTGGCGAAGCTCTTCGCCGGCGAGCCGGGGCCGGCGTTGACGATGCACCCTCAGGACATGGACCGTCGCGGCCTCAAGGCGGGAGCGCTGGTGCGCGTGCGCTCGCGGCGCGGCGAGCTGATCGTGCCCCTGCGCGCGGACGACGGCGCCGGCGCGCAGCAGGCCTGGCTGCCGATGCACTGGGGCAGCGAGTTCCTCGGCGGGCGTGCCCTGTCCGGCATCAACGCGTTGACGCAGTCGGCGTATTGCCCCGACGCCCGGCAGCCTGAACTGAAGTTCACCGCCGTGGCCGTCGAAGCGATCGACCTGCCGTGGCGGGTCTTCGGCGCCGCGTGGATCGGGCCTGGCGAGGGCGCCGCGCTGCGCAGCCAGCTCCGCGCCCTGATGGCGGAAGCCGACTATGCCTGCTGCCTGCCCGGACCCGCGCAGGAGGCGCGGGGGACGCAGCAAGGGTCGGGCGGGTTGGAGGGGTGGAGCCTGGAACTCGCTTTCGCGGAGCCGCCGCCCGCAGCCGTCGTGCAGGCGCTGGCGGCGGTGCTGCAGTTGAATGGCGTCGGCGTGCTGCGTTATGCCGACGGGCGTCGCGGACGCAGCCGTTCGCTGCGACTCGACGGCGAAGGCGCGGACGCGAGGTTGCAGGCCTTGATGCGCGTGGGCGAAGGCGGCGAGGCCGCGTGGCTGGACGCCCTCTGGCGCGAGCGCACGCCGGTGGCGCCGTTCGGACGCCGGCTGCTGGCGCCCGACGCGGAACAGCCCGCCGCGGCGGCCAGTCCGCAGGTCTGCAATTGCTTCAACGTGCGCGAGGACGCGATCGCCGCGTGCCTGCGCCGTCAGCCGGATGCGGCGCCGGAAGCTCGCCTCGCGTCGCTGCAGGGCGAGCTGCGATGCGGCACGCAGTGCGGTTCCTGCCTGCCGGCGCTGCGGCGTCTGGTGCGGACCGTGGGGCCGACGACCTCGGCCGCATCGTCGTCGCTGCCATCGATTCCGGTGATGCCCGTCTCGAATCAAGTGAAGGAACCGACATGAGCCCGCTCGACGGCAGCCCGATCGCCGGCCAGACGGCCCGCCCCCTGTGTGTCTCCCTCGTCGGCGCGGGGCCGGGCGATCCGGAACTGCTCACCGTCAAGGCGCTGAAGCGTCTGCAGCAGGCGGAGGTGGTGCTGACGGACGACCTCGTCGACACGCGCGTGCTGGCCTGCCTGCCGGCGTCTGCACGCGTGCTGCGTGTGGGCAAGCGCGGCGGCTGCGTTTCCACGGAGCAGCGCTTCATCCATGAGCTGATGATCCGCGAGGCCCGGTCCGGTGCCCGTGTCGTCCGCTTGAAGGGCGGGGATCCGTTCGTCTTCGGACGCGGCGGCGAGGAGGTCGACGCGCTGCGCGAGGCCGGGATCGAGGTCGAGGTGATCAACGGCTTGTCTGCGGGCCTCGCGGCGCCGGCGTCGGTCGGCGTGCCGGTCACGGACCGGCGCTGCACGCCGGGCGTGGCCTTCGTGACCGGACACAACGGCGATCACGGCGTCGCCCCGGACTGGGCGGCACTGGCGCGCAGCCGGCTCACGCTCGTGGTCTACATGGGGCTGACGCGAGCCGCGGTGATCGCGCAGTCGCTGCGGGACGGGGGACTGGCCGCGGAGACGCCGGCGGTCATCGTCAGCGCGGCCCACACGCCGCGTCAGCGCGAATGCTTCACGACGCTCGCCGACCTGCCCGCCGCGATCGAGCGCGAGGGATTGCCGAGCCCGGCGCTGCTGGTCATCGGAGAGGTAGTGGCGCTCTCGCCGCAATGGCGGTCGGGTGTCGGGCTCGACGGCTCGATGAGTGCGATGGGCGCAATGGGCGCGAGGGTCCCGTCGATTGCGTTGTCGGAGACGGCCGCCCTGGGCGATGCCATCGAGGACTCACGCGTCGCAGCGCGCTTCCAGGCGGCGTAGCCTCAGCATGATCAGCATGCCGATCGTGAGCACGGCGGCGGTCAGCCACAGCGAGGCGCGGTAGCTGCCGCTGGCCTGCGCCATCGCGCCGGCAAGCGCGGGCGCCGTGACCTGCGCGACGCCGTAGCTCAGCGTGAGACGGGCCATCGCCTTGCCGGGATTGCCGGGCGAGCGCCGACCCACGAGGGCCAGGGTGAGGCTCACGAGGCCGATGAAGGTCGCGCCATACAGCAGCGCGCCGGTGAGCGCGGCGGCGAGGCTGCCCGACAGCATCGGCAGCACGACGGACACGATCTGCAGCGCGAAGGCGGCGAGCAGCGCGTTGAGATCCCCGAAGCGCCGGGCGACGCGATCCCACAGGAACACGGCCGGCGTGGCGGAGAGGCCGACGAGCAGCCAGGCCCATGGACCCTGGCCGTGCAGCAACGGCTGGCGCTCGACGATGGTGACGATGAAGGTGGCGCTGATGACGAAGCCCCAGCCGGCGCAGAAGTAGCCGGCGATCATCCAGCGCATCCACCGGGTGCTGGGCGCGCCGGCCGCCAGCGACGCGGCGACGGGCGGCGGCACGGGCGGACGCCACCACCAGGTGATCGCGAGCAGCGGCACACCGATGACGACGAATCCCCACCAGTGGCCGGCCCAGTCGAGTGCGAGACTGTCCATCGCCATCGCGCCAATGGCTGAGACGACGATGCCCAGGCCGAGTCCCATGAAGTGGACGCCGAGCTCGGGACGTCTGCCGGCGCGCATCAGGAAGCCCAGCACGAGGCCGGAGCCGAGCAGCATGCCGGCGGCGCCGCTGAGGCCGCCGAGGTAGCGGGAGAGGGCCCAGAGCGCGAGATTGGGTGCGAGCGGCATCATCGCGGTGGCAACGAGGCCGAGCAGCATGCCCCAGAAGTACAGCCGTGATCGCCAGCGCGGATCGTCGATGAGCGCGGCGAGGACGGCGCCGCTCATGTAGCCGGCGTAGTTGACGGCGGCCAGCGTGCCGCCCATCGCGTCGCCGAGTCCGGCCTGGTGCTGCATCAGCGGCAGCACCGGCGTGTAGGCGAAGCGCGCCAGACCGATGCTCAGGATCAGGCCGGCGACGCCGCCGGCGGAGACTTGCCAAGGATGGAGCGAGTCGGCGCTGCGCATCGCTCAAGCGGCCAGCGCGTCGATTTCCTCCACCAATTGATCCCCGTGCGCCTGCAGGATGACCTCGATGTCGTACTGCGCCTGGAGGTTGAGCCAGAACCGTGGATCTACGCCGAAAGCGAGTCCGAGTCGGACAGCGGTGTCGGCCGAGATCGAGCGTTCGCCCGCACAGATTTCATCGATGCGACGTTGCTGTACGCCGAGCGCTTTGGCGACGCGATACCGGGTCAGGCCGAGCGGTTCAATGAACTCCGACATCAGGATCGTGCCCGGGTGAACGGGGTCGAGCCTTCGGCCCGTCGTGACATCTCCGAAGTCGATCTGGTTCAGGCGGTTACGTGGAATGCTCATGTCTTCGGTCCGTTACTGTGGGCGCCCGTCAGTGATAGTCGGCGATCTCGACGTCCAGCGCTGTGCCTTCTGTCCATCGGAAGCAGATCCGCCATTGCCGGTTCACCCGCAAGCTCCATTGGCCCTTGCGGTCCCCCTTCAACAGCTCCAGGCGATTGCCGGGCGGGAACCTTAGCGTGTCGATCGAGAGTGCAGCATCGACGGCGCGCATCTTCTGCCGGCAGAGCTGTTGAAGTTCCCGCTCCATACCTCGAACTTCCCGCCCGTCGAAGATCGCCGCCGTGCGCTTGTCCGCAAAGCTCTTGATCATTAGTATCGGCACGCGATAGTAGTCGCGTCAAGGGGCTTGGTTGGCTGATCTGATTGCGATGCGGCGCAGGAAAGTCGATCACGCTGAATTGCGTACGCCACTAGATCGACAAAGAAGCGCCGATCGAACTCGCTGAAGTCGTTGGAGGTGCTGTCCTCAGGCAACCTGTCCTGAATCGACTGCCGATCCATCTCCGACTGGATCAGCGCGGACAGGTACTCGTCGTCGGACGCGAATCCGGCTCGTTCGGCTTGTGATCGGATGAACGCAAAGTGCGCGCGCGTGAGTGTGAACGCCTGGAAGCGAGTCGCCAGGCCACTGGCGGAAGGAGCATGCATAGGCGAGCCCTCAAAGTTGAGAGGGCAGTCAGCCTAAACCGGACGCGGACCTCCAAAACCCATTCCCAAAGCAAAACGACCTCTAATCAAGAGGTCGTTGCGCTAGATCAAAAAGTTTCCCAATCGCCGTCGGGGACAGCGCTGGCACTGGGGCCAGATGGCATTGGCGCCGTCGGTTTTGTTGTAGGCGCCGCGGCGGGTGGTTTCGGCGCGGGTGCCTTGGCGACAGGTCTTGCCACTGGCTTCTGCGCGGTCGCATGGGTCGGGGACTTCGATGCCGACGGCTTGGCTGTCGAGGTCTTCGCGGCCACCGGCGTCATGGCAGGACGCGGAGCCGCCGCCGGCCTGGGGACCGGTGCGGGCACGCGGGCGACCGGCGCGGGAGCCGCGACGACGTTCATCGCGTCGCCCGGCTTCGGCTTGGGGTCGCTGACCTTGAAGCGACCCACCAGCGCGGTGAGCTTGCGCGCCTGCTCGCTGAGCGATTCGGCGGCCGCGGCCGATTCCTCGACCAGCGCGGCGTTCTGCTGCGTCATCTGGTCCAGTTGCGCCACCGAGCCGTTCACGCTGCCGATGCCCTGGCTCTGCTCCACCGTGCTCGCGCTGATCTCGCCGATGATGTCCGACACGCGCTGCACGCTGGCGACGATCTCGTTCATCGTCGCGCCGGCGTCGCGCACCTGCTGGGAGCCGACTTCCACCTTGGTCACGCTGTCGCCGATCAGCGCCTTGATCTCGCGCGCCGCGCCGGCGCTGCGCTGCGCCAGTGCCCGCACCTCGGACGCCACCACCGCGAAGCCCTTGCCGTGCTCGCCCGCGCGGGCCGCCTCGACCGCGGCGTTCAGCGCCAGGATGTTGGTCTGGAACGCGATCCCGTCGATGGTCCCGATGATGTCGTTGATCTTCTTGGCCGACGCGTCGATCTGCGCCATCGTGCCCACCACGTCACTCACGGCCGTGCCGCCGCGCTCGGCCACCTCGGCCGCGCTGCCCGCCAGCTGGTTGGCGGTGCGCGCGCTGTCCGCGCTCTGCTGCACGGTGCCGGTGAGCTGCGACAGCGACGACGCCGCCTGCTGCAGGTTGGACGCCGTCTGCTCGGTGCGCTGGCTCAGGTCCAGGTTGCCGCTGGCGATCTCCTGGCTCGCCGTCTGCATGCCGTCGGCGGTGGCGCGCACTTCGCGGATGACCTTGCGCAGCGAGCTCTTCATCGCCGCCAGCGCGCGTTGCACGTCGCCGATCTCGTCTTCGCGATAGTCGCGCTCGACATGGAACAGGTCGCCGTCGCCGATGCGCTCGGCCTCCGCCATCAGCGACTTCAGCGGCGCGGAGATGGTCCGAACGAAGTACGCGGTCGCCAGCGCCAGCAGGCCTACGATCACCGCCATCAGCGCCGCCACACCCCACACGGTGCGCATGCGCTCGGCGCCGGCGGCTTCACGCAGCGCCGCGGAGCGCTTCTGCTGCAGCACGACGAAGTCCTGCTGCGCGGCGAGGTACTGCTCGATCGCCGGCACGACCTTCTGCTTGAGCGCCTGGTGCGAGCCCTCGTTGTCGCCGCCGGCCTTGAGCTTGTTGGCGTCGTTGCGCGCGGCGATGTAGGCCTTGCGCTGGTCGGCGATCCTGGCCATCGCGGCCTTGTCCTCGTCGCCCTCGGCCAGCGCTTCGAGCTGCTTCTGCACCTCGTTGATCGTCTCGGTGGTGCGGGCGATGTCGCCCTTCATCGCGTCGGCGACGGCGTTGTCGTTCGCGGCCAGGCCGGCCTGCACGCGGCTGGCGTTCGCTTCGGTGAGTCCGCGCCAGCGCAATGCGAGCTCGAAACGCTGCTGCTGCCGTTCCTGTGTCACCTGGGCGACTTCCAGCAGGGCGCGCGTCCGGGAAGCCGCTCCCAGCGTCATGACGACGGTCATGACGGACATGACGGCGACGGGAATCCACAGTCGCGTGGCGATGGAGAACTTCATCGGTCGGGAGCCTTGTTGTTGTGCCGACGGCGTCGCCCCGGGGTGGTGCGACGAGCCTCGATTCAATCCTAAATCGGCCGACCGGTGCACCGGCTTGAGGACAAACACTGCTAACCTGCCGCCCTGTCCCTCACGGCACTGACATTTCCCAAGTACTCCACACTTGCTGGCATCTCCCTCCATGAGTTTCCTGGCCATCGACATCGGCAACACCCGCCTCAAGTGGGCGCTTTATGCCGGCCCCCAACCGGGCAGCCCGATGCTGGCCCACGGGGCGCAGTTCCTGGAGAACATCGAGACGCTGGCCGAGGGCGACTGGGCGAAGCTGCCCGCGGTGCCGGGCAGCATGCTCGGCAGCAACGTCGCCGGCGATGCGATGCGGCATCGCGTCGAGGAGCAGATGGAGGAGATCTGGGACATCGAGCCGCGCTGGGTCGCCTCGTCGGCGCAGGCGGGCGGCGTGACCAACGGGTACGACCATCCGGGACGCCTGGGGGCGGACCGTTTCGTCGCGCTGATCGGCGCGCGCCACCATGTGCTGTCGCGCGGGCGCGGACAGGCGCCCAAGCCGGCGCTGGTGGTGATGGTGGGCACCGCGGTGACGGTCGACGCGCTCGACGCGGACGGACGGTTCCTCGGGGGGTTGATCCTGCCTGGCCACGGGATCATGCTGCGCTCGCTGGAAGGCGGCACCGCCGGCCTGCGCGTGCCGACCGGCGAGGTGCGCGAGTTCCCGACGAACACGTCGGATGCGCTCACCAGCGGCGGCAACTACGCGATCACCGGCGCGATCGAGCGCATGCATCGCCACATCCTCAAGCGCTGCGGCCAGGCGCCGGTCACGCTGATGACCGGGGGCGCGGGGTGGAAGGTCTCGCCGGCGCTGGACATCCCGCACGAGCTGATCGACTCGCTGATCTTCGACGGGCTGCTGGCGCTGCAGGCGCATCGGCTGGCGCTCTGAGCGGCCGTCGAGGCCCTCAAGCCTTCGGTGCCGTGAGCGCGATGAACAGCCGAGCGCTGTAGAACCCCTGCGCGGGCTCCCAGGGCAATTGACGCAGGCAGGTGAGGCCCGCGTCCCATCGCTCGTTGTCTTTCAGCGCCTCGAACGTGAAGTCGCCATTGACCTGGCCGACGTAGAGCCGGAACCAGTGGATGTCGGCGGTCAATGCTTCGCTTTCGATGGCGCGACGCCATGCGTCCTCAAGCTCGGGTGGGTTTTTGGAATCGAGCCCTTCCGAAGAGCGCCGGATGGTCCCGCCGACGTGTGCGTCATAGGGCCGTCCCGCAGCGATCCATTTCTCGCCGTGTGCCAGGCAAGAGCTGCCCACGCTCCACAGTGCGGAAAGCAACACGTGCAGCGCGCCCATCACGAAGCCGCCAAAGGCTGGCCCGAGCGCCTCGTCGCCGGCACCCGCAGCCCCGAAGGACTCTTCGATCATCACGTCCTTGGCGATGAACGCCTGGATGTCCAGACGCCCCACCTGTTCGCCCGGGTTCCACATGGCGCGTATGGCCGGCAAGCGACCGTGCGGGATGAGCCAGTCGTTCTCGACACTGCAGGGGAGGCCGTGCTGCTCAAGCGCAGCTTTCAGCAGGGAGAAGGCCTGGTCAGACATCGACCTTGAACCCCAGGTCGATCTCCGACGCCGGGACACCGCCGCGCAGGCCCCAGTTCTCGCGCTCGACTTCGTTGAGCGTGATGGTGACGTGGTCGGCGGGAATGTCGAGTGCGCCCAGCCGCTCGACGATGCTGCGATAGAGGCGGCGCTTCGCCTCGATCGTCCGCCCGGCGAAAGCGGTGACGGTGACGAGCGTGTAGTACTCGGGACGCGACAGGCGCGGCGGATAGATGAACCGGTGCGGCTCGTATGCGATGAGGCGCACGCAGCGGTCTTCCACCGGAATCTTGAAGCCTTCGACCAGCGCCGCCTGCACGGCCTCGATCAACTGGACTTCCTGCTCCTGCGAGTAGGCGCGGCGGACTTCGATGAGGGTGCTCGGCATGGGCGCGACGGTGGAGGGCGACGGGGCCTCCAGCTTATCGCGGCCCATGCGGAGGGAGACGTGGAAGTGCGGCATGACGGGATCGGTGTCCACTCGTTGAGGAAACGCCAGTCTCGTCACGCCCTTTGAGGGCAGCATGAGGCCGCGGTGAGGTTGGTGTGAAGTCGGTCGCCGCGAACGGTCAACGGCTCACGACCTGCTTGCTCTGGAAGTCGACCGGCACCGAGGTGTGCTGATGGGCGACGCGCCACGCGCCGCCGTCTTTGCGCAGGAGCACGGTGAGACGGTTCTCGGTCGCGCGTAGCGGCTGGCCATCGGCATCGAGCGCCGCGAATTCCAGTGTCGCGGACCCGCCGGCTACCTGCGTGTCGTGCCAGGCCTTGACGTCCTTCGCCGTAACACGGACCCGCACATCCTGGATGCCCTCGAACCAGGCTGCGATCATCTCGGCCCAATCCTCGCGGCCGGCGTACTCCCAGCGGTTCCAGCTGTCGAAGACCTGGACGTCGTCGGCGTACAGGTCCAGGAAGCCTGCGAGGTCGCGGTCAAGGACCGTGGCGGCGTAGCGCTGCAGGAAGGCGTGGACGGGGTCTTCGGTCATCGGTGGGCTCCTGGACAAGGCGGAAGGTACTGGAGACGACGATCGGATCCTGCCGGATTCGACAGGATCGGTGACGATTCCACGCACGAATACCGTGCCCGACGTTGTAGACCACCAGGGCGATCGCAGTGATCCAGAAGGCCAAAAGCGCGCACACGAAGACGAGGACCGCGTAGCCGAGCAAGTCGTCGCAGTTCCCGGCGCTGTCGCAGTTCGGCCGGCTGAAGAGAATCACCAGAGCGGCAGTGGCGACGAGCCAGGCGACAGCACCCACGACGAGTGACACCAACAGGCGGAGTAAGCCGCGCTTGAGCTCGTTCATTGCGCGCCGTGGTGGCGCAGCTTCCACTCGCGATTCCACGACGCGATGTTGTAGAGCAGCACGGAGGCCGAGGTCGCCCAGAACATGCCGAACCAGATGCCGACCACCTTGAGCGTGAAGGCCATGTCCCCGTCGCAGCGGCCGAGGGCATTGCAGGGCGAGGGGACGTAGACGTCGATGAGCAGGGCGGTCGAGACGTTCCAGACCAGCAGCCCGATGTGCACGGAAGCGAGAAAGCGGTTCATGGCGAGACTGGGTCCTTCCCTTGAGGTGAAGGACCCAGTCTCGCCATGCGCTTGGAGCTCAGGATGAGCCCTGTGTGAGCTCAGGGTGAAGTCACTGGGAGAAGTCCGTCGACACCGCCAGCTCACGCCACTGGGCGAGCTCCCCCGCGACGAACGCATTCTTCTGCTCGATCGCCGCGACGGTGTCGGAGCCGAAGGGCATGCGCAGCGGCGGCTGCTCCGCATCGACGACCTTCATCAGCGCCTTCGCCAGACGCGTCGGGTCGCCCGGCTGCTGATGGTTCAGATCGCTCGCGATGCGGCGCACCGCGCCGACCGGCGTGTCGGCGTAATCGGCGATCGTCGCGGGCAAGGTCGTCAGCGAGCCGCCGTCGAGGAAGTCGGTGCGGAAGTAGCCCGGCTCGACGATGGTCACGTGGATGCCCAGCGGCTTCACTTCATCGGCGAGCGCCTCGCTGATGCCTTCGACGGCGAACTTGGTGGAGGCATATACGCCGAATCCCGCCGCGCCGCGGTACCCGCCGATCGACGACACGTTGATCACATGCCCCGCACGCTGCTTGCGCAATTGCGGCAGCACGGCACGCGTCACCGCCAGCAGGCCAAAGACGTTGGTGCGGTAGACCGCCTCGACGTCCGCGGCGCTCGTTTCCTCGATCGCGCCGAGCACGCCGAAGCCCGCATTGTTGACGACCACGTCGACGCGTCCGAAGCGCTTGACCGCCTGCTCGACGGCGGCGCGGGCCTGCGCCTCGTCGGTGACGTCGAGGTTGGCCGCGAGCAGGCGCGGGTGGTCGCCGAACTTGTCGACGATGGCGCGGGCATTGCGCGCCGTGGCGACGACGTTGTCGCCGCGCTCCAGCGCTTCCTTGACGAACAGGGTGCCGAAACCGCGCGAGGCGCCAGTGATGAACCAGGTCTTCATGGGGAACTCCTTGTGGGGAATGAGGGGAGGAAAGCCGAAGAGGACAGGGGGAACTCAGTTCGCTGCGATCGGGTTCTGTCGCCAGAACTCGTCGAAGGCGATGCTGTCGAAGAAGGCCGTGACGCGGACGGCCTTGCCGCCGCGCATCGTCAGCATCCAGACGTAGCTGTTCTTGTAGGGGTGGCCGGTGTTCGTCGTGCCGGCGGCGGAGAAGTGCGCGACGACGGTGTCGCCGTCGGCGTAGACCGCGTGGATCGTGCGCGGCCGGAAGCGGTCCTGCGATTGCGCGAAGCGCGCGCCGAACGGGCCGAGGACCTTGCGGTTGAGCTCATCGCGACTTCGTGTCGTGCCGGCGACGAGCGAGTTGCCGGCGATCGTCCATTCGATGTCGGCTGCGAGCATCGGCTGCAGCGCGCCGTAGTCGCCGCCCATCCAGCGGCGCAGCATCGTGTCGACGGCGGCCTTGTTGGCGGCCACCTCGCCGCTCGCGGCGCTCGTTCCGCTTCCGGCGTTCGTTGCCTGGGACTGCGCCGGGGTGGCAGCGGTCGCGGCTCGGGCTGCGGGAAGCGCCATCGCGAGCGACGCGATCACGGCGCCCGTCATCACGGCGGAAACAAGTCGGGTGCTGGTCATGGTGCGGTTCCTTTGCTGGTCGTGTCACGGCGCCGGACTGAATTGCGGCGGCATGGAACGAACTCTAGGAACCCGCGATTGATGCGTCTATGCTCAGGAATTGAAACGAGCTAGTGGGGAATTTTCATGAATGAGCGCGCGGACGGGATCCATGACTGAGCGGCCCAGCCTGGCCGAGCTGACGGCCTTCCTGGCGATCGTGCGGCATCAGTCCTTCCGCGCCGCGGCGGACGAGCTGGGGATGTCGCCGTCCAGCCTGAGTCATCTGGTGCGCGGCATGGAAGAGCGGCTGGGCGTGCGCCTCTTCAACCGCACCACGCGCAGCGTGGCGCCGACCGACGCCGGTCAGCAGCTGGCGCGCAACGTCGGGCCGATCCTGGCGGAGCTGGACAACGCGCTGGGGGACCTGGGGTCGTTGAGCGGGCGTACCTCGGGTCGGCTGAGGATCAACGTCTCGGAGATCGCGGCGGGCGAGCTGATGCGGGACATCGTGCCGGCATTCGTGGAACGCCATCCGGACGTGCAACTGGACCTGGTCACCGAGGGCAAGCTCGTCGATATCGTCGCGGAGGGCTTTGACGCAGGCGTGCGGCTCGGCGAAGCGCTGCCGCAGGACATGGTGGCCGTTCCGTTCGGCGGCGACGTGCGCTTCATCGTGGTGGCGTCGCCGGACTACCTCGCGCGGCACGGCACGCCGCGCACGCCGGATGCGCTCGCCGAGCACCGTTGCATCCGCTTCCGCCTGCCGAGCGGCAAGATGTACCGCTGGGAGTTCGAGCGCCAGCGGCAATCGCTGAAGGTCGACGTGCCGGGCTCGCTGACGCTCGATCACATCGGACTGATGGTCGAGGCCGCGGCGAAGGGAATGGGACTCGCCTATGTCTGGTCGACGAAGGCCGAAGCGGAGATCGCTGCAGGTCGTCTGGTCACCGTGCTCGACGACTGGACACCGCCGATTCCCGGCCACCACCTCTACTACCCGAGCAGCCGCCTGATGCCCGCGGCGCTTCGCGCCTTCATCGAGGTGATCCGGGAAGTGGAAGCGCAACGCGCGCCGGCGAAGGCGCGGGTGACGGCGACGTCGGCGTTGGGGAAGGTGAAGTCCAAGCCGCAGCCCAAGGCCAAGCCTCGGCTCAAGCCGACGTCATGACCCCGACCGCCCCGGGCGCTTAGCCGGACTGCTCAGGCCGTTTCCCAGCATTCGCGCAACACGTCGCGGAACAGCTCGGACAACATCGGCTCGACTTCCGGCCGATCGTTGATCGGCAGCTCCAGTGCCTCGATCCTGTCCAGCTCGCGCTCGATGAATCGCTGGATGGGCACGACCTGCGCGGACAGTCCGAACTCCGGTGTTTGGCGCTTGAGCTCGACGAGGTCGCGGATGGCTGCGAGCACGTCCGGCTCGTGATCGACGGTCTGCATCAGCCGGTGGAATTCGATCGGGGCGGGTTGCCGTTCGCGTTCGAGCCACCGGACCGCGAGGAGCGGACGCAGCACATAGAAGTACTTCTTGAGCTTGACCTGGTCTGCCTGCAGGTGTGACCGGAAGGTCGTCTTGGCCATGCTCCGGTAGTGGTGGATGCCGCGCACGATCGAGTACACGACCGGCAGCAGCTCACGCGCCCGCGCGTGGAAGCTCGTGCTGCTCTCGTAGACGATCGGCGACTGGATCCATTCGACGAAGCCCGGATTGGAGCTTCGGAAGAGACGCAGCGCCTTGCGCAGGTCCCAGCCGTTGATGTCCATGTCGTCGACGATCGGGTACTCGATGACGTCGCGCTGCTCCTCCAGGCCGACCGACAGGTACCAGTCCGTCCGGTTCAAGTAGATGAAGCGCGCGTCGAAGTCGCTGTCGGGCGATGCGAAGCCCCAGGCGCGGCTGCCGGACTCGACGGCCAGCAGCACACGCACCTGATGCTCCGATTCGGCGGTCCGGAGCCGCGCGTGGATCTCGGTCCGTGCCGGCTCGGGGATGGCGGAGATGTCGGGGGAGGGAACGGCGCTCATGGCGCCATTCTGACCTCTTGGTTCAAAGAATGAATCTGCTCAGATCCTCATCCTGCGCCAGCGCGCCCAGCTTCTCGTCGACCTGCGCGCCGTTGATCGTCACCGTCTTGCCGGCATGCTTGTGCGCGTCGAAGCTGATGTCGTCGAGCAGCCGCTCCAGCACCGTCGCCAGGCGGCGCGCGCCGATGTTCTCGGTGCGCTCGTTGACCTCGTAGGCGATCTGCGCCAGACGGCGGATGCCGTCCTGGCTCAGCTCCAGCGTCAGGCCTTCCGTCGCCAGCAAGGCCTGGTACTGCTTCACCAGGCTCGCATGCGTGCTCGACAGGATGGCCTCGAAGTCGCCCACCGACAGCGACTTCAGCTCCACCCGGATCGGGAATCGGCCCTGCAGCTCGGGGATCAGGTCGCTGGGCTTGCTCAGGTGGAACGCGCCCGAGGCGATGAACAGGATGTGGTCGGTCTTCACCATCCCGTACTTGGTGTTCACCGTCGTGCCTTCGACCAGCGGCAGCAGGTCCCGCTGCACGCCCTGGCGCGACACGTCCGCGCCGCCGCTGTGCTCGCTGCGCGTCGCCACCTTGTCGATCTCGTCGATGAAGACGATGCCGTTGTCCTGCGCCAGCGCCAGCGCCGCCGTCTTGATCTCGTCCTCGTTGACCAGCTTGCCGGCCTCTTCCTCGACCAGCAGCTTGCGCGCCTCGGCGATCTTGACCTTGCGCGTGACCTTCTTCTCCTGCCCCATCTGCGAGAACAGGCCCTTGAGCTGCTCGGCCATCTCCTCCATGCCCTGCGGGCCGAGGATCTCCATCGAGGGCTTGGCCTCGCTCAGCGCGATCTCGATCTCCTTGTCGTCCATCGAGCCCTCGCGCAGGCGCTTGCGCATGACCTGGCGCGCGGTGTTGTCCGCGCCGCCGGTCTCCGTCGCCGCCGGCGCGAAGCCGGTCGAGGAGCGCGCCGGCGGCACCAGCACGTCGAGGAGGCGTTCCTCGGCCGCGTCCTCGGCCCGCGCGCGCTGGAAACGCATCTGGCGCTCGCGCTCCTGCTTGACCGCGATGTCGACCAGGTCCCGCACGATGCTGTCC
Organism: Rubrivivax sp.; assembly: GCA_004210455.1. Classification (GTDB taxonomy): domain Bacteria; phylum Pseudomonadota; class Gammaproteobacteria; order Burkholderiales; family Burkholderiaceae_C; genus Roseateles. The sequence continues at coordinate 25,579 of SEFA01000060.1, forward strand.
ACGTCCTTGCCGACGTAGCCGACCTCGGTGAACTTCGTCGCCTCGACCTTGATGAAGGGCGCATCCGCCAGCTTCGCGAGGCGGCGTGCGATCTCGGTCTTGCCGACGCCGGTCGGGCCGATCATCAGGATGTTCTTCGGCGTGATCTCGCCGCGCAGCTTCTCGTCGACCTGCTGGCGCCGCCAGCGGTTGCGCAGCGCGATCGCGACGGCGCGCTTGGCATCGGCCTGCCCGACGATGTGACGGTCGAGTTCGGAGACGATCTCCTGCGGCGTCATGCTGCTGCTCATTCCAGGACCTCGATCGTGTGGTTGCCGTTGGTGTAGATGCAGATCTCGCCGGCGATGACCAGCGACTGCTTGACGATGTCGACCGCGCTCAGCTGGCTGTGGTTGAGCAGCGCCTTCGCCGCCGCCTGCGCATAGGCGCCGCCGCTGCCGATGGCGACGATGCCCTGCTCGGGCTCGAGCACGTCGCCGTTGCCGGTGATGATCAGCGACGAGGTGCGATCGGCCACCGCCAGCATGGCCTCCAGCCGCCGCAGCACGCGGTCGGTGCGCCAGTCGCGCGTCAGGTCGACCGCAGCGCGGACGAGGTTGCCCTCGTACTTCTCCAGCTTGGCCTCGAAGCGCTCGAACAGCGTGAACGCGTCCGCCGTCGCGCCGGCGAAGCCCGCCAGCACCTGGTTCTTGTGGAGCTTGCGCACCTTGCGCGCCGTGGACTTCACGACGATGGTGCCCAACGTCACCTGGCCGTCGCCGCCGATCGCGACCTGGTTGCCGCGGCGCACGCTGACGATGGTGGTGCCGTGGTACGGCGGCAGCGGGGAGGAGTGGTCTTGAGACATGGGGGGATCCGACCTCTGGAACTCGTTGGACGTCCCGGAGGACGTCATGACACTCTCACGTGGGTTCCCTGGCGGGAATCACAAGGTGGAGAGACGGTGCGGAAAAGCCTGCGGCGTCGCCTGTGCGAATGCCGGTTGCGGATGTCGATGTTCTGGTGGCCATGATCGGACATCCGAAAGCACAACGGGGCCAGAGGCCCCGTTGCTGCGAAGGTCGCGACGCTGGAAGGCGGTGCCTCAGACGTGGCGCACCTTGACCCGGGCGTGTTCGTTGATGCCCATCGCGCCGAAGAACAGCGCCACCAGGCGGTGCGCATCGCTGAACTGCACCGCGCGGTTTTCGCTGCGCCGGGCGAGGACCCAGTTCAGCAGATCGCCCGCGGCCATGAAGTCCAGGCGGATCAGCTTGGGGCAGGCGATCGTCACGAGCGAGGCGCCGCCCAGCTGCTCGGTCATCAAGGCCAGCGTCTCGCTGATGTCGCCGCTGAGCTGGCCCGACAGTTCCATCAGCGCCGCCGTGTTGACCGCGTCGGTCATCGTCGATTCCAGGAACGCGATGCCGGTGTCCATCGCCGCCGGCTGGATGGACGACGGGGAACTCGTCGACAGGGCGTTGCCGCTGATCCGGACGTGGCACAGCGCCTTTTCCCAGCTCGGCGGCGAGACCTCGTAGGTCACGCAATAGTCGATCGCGACCTCGTCGAACTGGTCCGGGCGGTTGGCCAGGCGCAACGCTTCGAGGCGCAGCATCCAGAGGATGGGATCGGCGTCGCGACTGCCCACCGGCGCCTGCTCGCGCAGCACCTGGAAGAAATGGTCGCCGGACAGCCAGCGCAGGTCCAGCGCCTGTTGCGCCCAGGCGCGGAACAGGTCGCGCAGCTTGGCGCAGGCCTCGATGTCGATCTGGCGCAGCGGCGCCCAGTCGATCACCCAGGGCATCGGGAGGTTCTCGCAGCGCGTGCGCATCTGCGTCACGGCCTCGACGTCCAGATACTCCGGCGTGGTCCACGAGACGCTGCTCGCACGGCCGCGCGGCGCGCGTTCCGCCTGCACGGCCTCGGCCACCAGCTTGGGCAGCGAGAACCATTGCGGCGACGACAGCCCGAACTGCTGCGCGTAGTCGTTGGCGAGATGCTCGAACTTGCCCTGCTGCCCGGTCGCCCGGTACAGGTCGAACAGCACCAGCCAGGTCTCGGGATGCTGGTGACGGGCGCCACCCTGGCGGGTCAGGTCGATCAGGCTGCGTTCGCAGTGTTCGTAATCGGCGTTGGCGAAGGCGATGACGGCCTCGTCCAGCTCGGCGTCGTGGACGACCTCGCTGACCTCGACCTGCGGATCCGCGACGCGGAAGCTCAACGTCGGGATTTCCTTCTTCAACTCGGGGATGGGGGCCGGCGCGCCCGCTGGCGTCGGCGGCGCCATGCCGCCGCCCATCGAGGCCGCGGCGGGCGCGGGCGACAGGTCCAGCCGTTCGATGTCCGCCGCCGGGGCGTGGTCGGAGACCCGCGCGCCGCCCTGGCCCATCGGGTCTGCCGGCTGCGTCGGCGCGAAGTTGACCGGCCGGGTGCTGGTGTCGAAGAAACCGGGCGGGTGCTGGCTCTGGACCTGCGTCGGGACGAATCCCTCGCCGACCATCTGCTGCTCGATCTGGTCGATCTTGGCCTTCACGGTGCCGTCGTCGCGCCGCACGCCCTGGATCTCGCTGATGCGGCCCAGTTCGTCGATGCCCGACGTGGCGTGGCCGCCCAGGGCGGCCAGCTGCTCGGGGGTCAGGCCTTCACGGCGGATCTTGCGCAGCATGTCGAGCTCGCGCTTGCGCACGAAGTCGTTGCGCCGCTTGCGCTCCACCATCGCCCGCAGCTCGGCCTTGGCGGCATCGGCTTCGGGGTCGTCCTGGCGCGAATTGATCTCCGCCCAGTCGGTCGTCGGATTGGCGACGAAACGCGCCACCTTGCGGAAAAAGCTCTCGCCTTCTTTGGTGCCGTCTTTGGGGTCGGACATGCTCACGCGGACCTTGCTTTTCGCAGTAGTGGCGGTGGTACTGGCGGTACTGCCTGATTCTGAAGGAGGCGGCGACTCAGTCGCCGAACATCTTCTGCTTCAGCTCGCGGCGCTGTTGCGCCTCGAGCGACAGCGTCGCGGTCGGCCGGGCGATCAGACGGCCCAGGCCGATCGGCTCGCCGGTCTCGTCGCAGTAGCCGTACTCGCCGCTGTCCAGACGCTGCAGCGACTGCATGATCTTCTTCAGCAGCTTGCGCTCGCGGTCGCGGGTGCGCAGTTCCAGCGCGTGCTCTTCCTCGATCGTGGCACGGTCGGCCGGATCGGGGACGATGGACGTGTCTTCGCGCAGGTGCTCGGTCGTCTCGCCGGCGTTGGACAGGATGTCTTCCTTCAACTGCGTCAGCTTGGCGCGGAAGAATTCGACCTGCTTGTCGTTCATGTATTCGGTGTCGGGCATCGCGAGCACTTCGGCATCGGACAATTCGGCACCGGCCTTGTTTTTCCAGGCGGAGGAGAGTTTGGGATCGGCTTTCACGGCAGGTCGGCTGTTCTGGTTCGTTGATGTCGGGGTCGAGGGCCGGACGGGGCTGTCCAGCAGTGAGACCGTGCTGTCGGGCGCGTCCGCGTCGGCGGACTTGCCCTCCGCCGCGGACTTGGACGCCTTGGCTGTCGCCGCAGGGGTCTTGGTCGCTGCGGTCTTGGAGGCCGGGGTCTTGCTCACGTTCACTCTCCTAGCGGCTCTTTATACCTGCTCGACATGAGAAGCCGGGGCTTCCCGCCGTTGGCGCAGGGGCCTGGTTCGGGCGCGGCGGATTGTAGCCACCTCCGCCGCCGCGCCAGCGATGGCTGTGAACCATCATTCAGTGTGGCACTAAGCCAGACAGCCTTCCAGCCCCTGCATGAGGATGTCCTTCGGCAAATCGATACCGATGAACACCATCTTGCTGACCTTCTTTTCATCGGGCATCCACTTGGGACCGAGATCCGAACCCATCAGCTGGTGCACGCCCTGGAAGATGACCTTCTTGTCGGTGCCGTTCATGTTCAGCACGCCCTTGTAACGCAGCATCTTCGGCCCGTATACCTGCACGATCGCGCCCAGGAAGTCCTCCAGCTTGGCCGGATTGAAGGGCCGTTCCGAGCGGAAGACGAAGGACTTGACGTCGTCGTCGTGATGATGATGGTGCGGATGGTTGCAGGCCTCGCCCGGGGCGTGGTCGTGGCCTTCATGGCCGTGATCCTGCCCGTGCGCATGATCGTGACCATCGTCGTGCCCATGATCATGGTCGTGTCCGTGATCATGGCCATGGTCGTCCACGGCCAGGAACTCCGGATCGATCTCCAGCTTGGCGTTCAGGTTGAAGCCGCGCAGGTCGAAGACGTCCTTGATCGGCACCTCGCCGAAGTGGACCTTGGACTGCGGCGCGCGCGGGTTCATGTGCTTGAGGCGGTGCGACAGCGCCTCCACCGACGCGGCGTCCACCAGGTCGGTCTTGCTCAGGAAGATCTGGTCGGCGAAGCCCACCTGGCGGCGCGCTTCTTGGCGCGTGTCGAGCTGGTCGTTGGCGTGCTTGACGTCGACCAGGGTCAGGATCGAGTCCAGCAGGAAGGTCTCCGCGATCTCGTCGTCCATGAAGAAGGTCTGCGCGACCGGGCCGGGATCGGCCAGGCCGGTGGTCTCGATGACGACGCGCTCGAAGTCCAGCTCGCCCTTGCGCCGTTTCGCGGCCAGATCGGCCAGCGTGGTGCGCAGATCCTCGCGGATGGTGCAGCAGACGCAGCCGTTGCTCAGCTGGATGATCTGCTCCTGCGTCTCGCTGACGAGGATGTCGTTGTCGATGTTCTCCTCGCCGAACTCGTTCTCGATGACGGCGATCTTCTGGCCGTGCGCCTCGGTCAGCACGCGCTTGAGCAGCGTGGTCTTGCCCGAGCCCAGGAAGCCCGTGAGGATGGTGGCCGGGATCAGGCCCGTGGCAGGACTCGCGGCGGAGGGCAGCGCGGCGCTCTGGACGTTGGTATCAGGGACGGACGACATGGTGGAGACCAATCTGTAAGGGAAGCCTGGGCCCGCTAACTGAGGGCGGATGACTGTGTTTCAAGCGAATGTCAATGTCAATCGGTTATTCTGGCGCCTCATCAACGACGGCACACACCCCAGTGTCTGAACCTCAGCCTAGTCGGCCCGCCAAACACGGCGGGCGTGGCAACGATACCCGCGGTCTCATTGACCGCGTGCTCGAATTCCTGCACCCCGGCCCCGACTCGACCAGCGAGCTGATCGAGAACTTCGCCGAAGCGGAGGAGCGCGATCTGATCGCGCCCGAATCGCGCCAGATGCTCGAGGGCGTCCTGCGGATGGCCGAACTCAGCGCCGGCGACGTCATGGTCGCCGCGCCGCGGATGGACCTGCTGGACATCCAGTGGGCCCCGGACGACCTGCTGGCCAATGTCATCGACACCGGCCACTCGCGGTTCCCGGTCTACGACGGCCAGCGCGACAACATCATCGGCATCCTGCTCGCCAAGGACCTGCTCAAGCTCCAGCGCGCGCCGGAACTGAACCTGCGCGCTCTCCTGCGCCCGGCAGTTTTCGTGCCCGAGAGCAAGGGCCTGAACGAGCTGCTGCGCGATTTCCGCTCCAACCGCAATCACCTGGCGATCGTCATCGACGAATTCGGCAACACGGCGGGCCTGATCACCATCGAGGACGTGCTCGAGGAGATCGTGGGCGAGATCGAGGATGAATTCGACGTCGGCGACGGCGACGCCGGCATCTACACGCTGGCCGACGGCAGCTACCGCGTCGCGGGCGACGCGCATGTGGCCGCGGTCAACGAGTCCTTCGGGCTGTCGCTGTCGGTGGCCGAGTTCGACACCATCGGCGGCCTGGTCGCGCACGAGCACGGCCGCGTGCCGCGTCGCGGCGAGACGGTCGAGGTCGCCGGCCTGCGCTTCTCGGTGATGATCAACCGCGGCGGCGCCGTGCGCTGGTTCAAGGTGACCCGCGCGCCGGCCTCCGAGGCCGACGACCACAGCGGCTGATGCGCCGCGGGGTTTCCTGGCTGGGCCATCCCGCCTTGGCGCTCGTCGCCGGCGTCCTGCACACGGCCTCGTTCTCGCCCAGTCCCGCGTGGTGGCTGCAGCCGCTCGCGCTCGCCTGGCTGGTCTGGGCCTGCGACGGCCAGCGGCCGCGCCGCGCCGCGCTGACCGGCGCGCTCTTCGGCGTCGGCTGGCTGGCCTCCGGACTGTGGTGGCTCTACATCAGCATGCACGACTTCGGGCACCTGCCCGCGGCCGTGTCCGCGCTCGCGGTGCTGGCGCTGGCGCTGTTCCTGTCCCTCTACTACGCCGCCGGCATGGGGTTGGCCGCGCGCTGGTCGGCCGGCGCCGCGCCGTGGCGACGGGTCCTGGCCTTCGCCGGGCTGTGGCTGGGGGCGGAGCTCGCCCGCGCCACCGTGCTCACCGGCTTCCCGTGGATCGCCAGCGGCTATGCGCATGCGCAGGGCCCGCTCGCCGCGTTCGCCCCCTACGTCGGCGTCTACGGCATCACCGCGCTGGCGGCGGTCGTCGCGGCGGCGCTGGCGCTGCGGCGCCGGGCGCTGCTGATCGTGCTCATCGCCGGCATCGTCTCGGGGCAGTTCCTGCCGCAGGACTTCACCCGCTCCACCGGCACGCTGACCCTGTCGCTGGTGCAGCCCAACATCCCGCAGGACCAGAAGTTCGATCGCGAGCGCTTCGACCAGAACCTCGATCAACTGATCGCGCTCATCCGCACCGCGCGGGGTCAGGTCGTGATCACGCCGGAATCGGTGCTGCCGGTGCCGCTCGCCTTCCTCGACGAGGGGCACGTCGAGCGCCTGCGCCACGATGCCGAGACGAGACCGCTCCTGCTGGGCACCTTCCTGGGCAACACGACGGACGGCTTCGTCAACTCGCTGGTGGGCATCGGCTTCGCGCAGCGCTACGACTACGGCAAGCGCCACCTGCTGCCCTTCGGCGAGTACATCCCGCCGGGCTTCCACTGGTTCGTCAAGGCGATGAACATCCCCCTGGACGACCAGGCGAGCGGCACGCACGAGGGCGCGCTGCCGTTCGCGGGACAGCGGCTGCGGCCGCTGATCTGCTACGAGGATCTGTTCGGCGAGGACATCGTCGCCAGCGCGCTCGACAGCGGCGGGCCGGCCGCGACGGTGTTCGTCAACGTCAGCAACCTGGCGTGGTTCGGGCCGCGCATGGTGCAGGATCAGCATCTGCAGTTCTCGCAGATGCGGGCGCTGGAGTTCCAGCGGCCCATCGTGCGCGCGACCAACACCGGCGCCACGGCGCATGTCGACCACCGCGGTCGCGTGCGCGAACGGCTGCCGGCGGAGCAGGCCGGCGTGCTGGAAGTGAGCGTCGACGGCCGCAGCGGCGTCACGCCGTATGCGCGCTGGCTGGCGACGCTCGGGTTGTGGCCCCTGTGGGCGCTGGCCGCGCTCGGCGTGCTGCCGGTCCTGATCGGGCGTCGCCGTCCCGCCCCGTCGCGCTTCGCCTGAACGGGCGCGACCTCGCGACGCGACCCCGGTGCGCGCCCCGGGGCGCACATAGAATCGGTCGGTTTTCCCCAACGTGCCCGCCGAGGGCCCGACGTCCCTATGCTGACTTTCCAGCAACTGATCCTCCGCCTGCAGGAATACTGGTCCCAGCAGGGCTGCGCCCTGCTGCAGCCCTACGACATGGAAGTCGGCGCGGGCACCAGCCACACCGCGACCTTCCTGCGCGCGCTCGGTCCCGAGCCCTGGAAGGCCGCCTACGTCCAGCCCAGCCGCCGCCCCAAGGACGGCCGCTACGGCGAGAACCCGAACCGCCTGCAGCACTATTACCAGTTCCAGGTCGTGCTCAAGCCCGCGCCGGCCAACATCCTGGAGCTCTACCTGGGCTCGCTGGAGGCGCTGGGCTTCGACCTGAAGAAGAACGATGTCCGCTTCGTGGAGGACGACTGGGAGAACCCGACCCTCGGCTGCTGGGGCCTGGGTTGGGAGGTCTGGCTCAACGGCATGGAGGTGACGCAGTTCACCTACTTCCAGCAGGTCGGCGGCATCGACTGCAAGCCGATCACCGGCGAGATCACCTACGGCCTCGAGCGCCTGGCGATGTACCTGCAAGGCAAGGAATCGGTGTACGACCTCGTGTACACGGACGGTCTGACCTACGGCGACGTGTTCCATCAGAACGAGGTCGAGCAGTCGACCTACAACTTCGAGCACAGCGACGTCGACTTCCTGCTGAACGCCTTCGGCGCGTACGAGCGCAAGTCCAAGGACCTGATGGACGCGCACCTGGCGCTGCCGGCCTACGAGCAGCTGCTCAAGGCCGGTCACACCTTCAACCTGCTGGACGCGCGCGGCGCGATCAGCGTGACGGAGCGCGCCGCCTACATCGGCCGCATCCGCAACCTCGCGCGCGCCGTGGCGCAGAGCTATCTGGACAGCCGCGCGCGGCTCGGCTTCCCGATGGCGCCCAAGGACTGGGCGGACGAGGTGATCGCGCAGATCGAGAAGAAGAGCGCCGAGGCGGCCGCCAAGGCTGACAAGGCCGCGGACAAGGCCGACAAGGCTTCGGACAAGAAGACCGCCGCCTGACGACGAGGAACACCCCAGCATGACCACGAAGAACCTGCTCGTCGAACTGTTCGTCGAAGAACTGCCGCCCAAGGCGTTGAAGAAGCTGGGCGAGGCGTTCTCGTCCGCGCTGGCCGACTCGCTGAAGGCGCAGGGCCTCGCCGACGCCGGTGCCGCGGTGACCGCGTTCGCCACGCCGCGCCGCCTGGCCGTGCACCTGACCGGTGTCGCCGCCAAGGCCGCCGACCGCGCCGTCCAGCAGAAGCTGATGCCGGTGGCGGTGGCGCTGGACGCCTCGGGCAACGCGACGCCCGCGCTGCTGAAGAAGCTGGCCTCGGTCGGCGCGGACGCGTCGGTCGTCCCCAGCCTGAAGCGCGCGCCGGACGGCAAGGCGGAGGCGCTGTTCCTGGACACCGTCGTCGCCGGCGTCACGCTGAAGGACGGCCTGCAGAAGGCGCTGGACGAGGCGCTCGCGAAGCTGCCGATCCCCAAGGTCATGACCTATCAACTGGCCGACGGCTGGAGCGACGTCAAGTTCGTCCGCCCCGCCCACGGCCTGATCGCGCTGCATGGCGACGAACTCGTCGAGGTCCAGGCGCTCGGCCTGACGTCCGGCCGCACGACGCGCGGCCACCGCTTCGAGACGACGGTCGCCGCCATCGAGATCAAGAGCGCCGACACCTACGCGCAGCAACTGCGAGAGGAAGGCCGCGTGATCGCGTCCTTCGAGCAACGCCGCAACGACATCGTGCGCCAGCTGCAGGCGCAGGCGGAGCCGCTGGGCCTGACGCCCATCGATGCGCCCGAGCTGCTGGACGAGGTGACCGCGCTGGTCGAGCTGCCCAACGTGCTCTCGTGCCAGTTCGAGCCCGAGTTCCTGGCCGTGCCGCAGGAGTGCCTCATCCTCACGATGAAGGCCAACCAGAAGTACTTCCCGCTGCTGGACGGCCACGGCAAGCTGACGCACCGCTTCCTGGTCGTCAGCAACGTGCATCCGGACGACGCCTCCCAGGTCGTCGAGGGCAACGAGCGCGTCGTGCGCCCGCGCCTGGCCGACGCGAAGTTCTTCTTCGACCAGGATCGCAAGAAGACGCTGGCCTCGCGCGTCGACGGGCTGGGCAAGGTCGTGTACCACGGCAAGCTCGGCAGCCAGGGCGACCGCGCCGAGCGCGTGCGCGCGATCGCGCATGCCATCGTCAACCAGCTGCGCATGGCCCAGCACCCGTACACGGCGGAAGCCAAGGACGAGTTCGACATGCTGGACAGCAAGGTCAAGGAAGCCGCGCTGCTGGCCAAGACCGACCTGCTGACCGACATGGTGGGCGAGTTCCCCGAGCTGCAGGGCATCATGGGCGGCTACTACGCCCGCCATGAAGGCCTGCGCGACGGCGTCGCCAAGGCCATCGAGGACCACTACAAGCCGCGCTTCGCCGGCGATGCGCTGCCGCGCAACCACACCGGCACCGTCGTCGCGCTGGCCGACAAGCTGGAGACCCTGGTCGGCTTGTTCGGCATCGGCCAGCTGCCCACCGGCGACAAGGACCCGTTCGCGCTGCGCCGCCATGCGCTGGGCGTGATCCGCATCCTGGTCGAGAACCACATGCACCTGTCGCTGCCGGAGCTGATCGAGGGCGCGCTGCCCGCGTTCGGCGAACTGATCCAGGACCCGAGCGAGCCGCTGCTGGGCTTCTTCGCCGACCGCCTGGCGGTCAGCCTGCGCGACCAGGGCTACAGCGCCCAGGAAGTCGACGCGGTGCTGGCGCTGAACCCGGCGCGCCTGGGCGACGTGCCCAAGCGCCTGGGCGCGGTGCGCGCCTTCGCCGCGCTGCCGGAATCGGCCTCGCTGGCCGCGGCCAACAAGCGTGTGGGCAACATCCTCAAGAAGGTCGAGGGCGAGCTGCCGACCGAAGTGAAGCCCGCGCTGCTCACCGAGGCCGCCGAGCAGGCGCTCGCCGACGCGCTGGCGGGCGTGAAGCCGCAGGCCGACGCGCTGTTCGAGCAGCACGACTACGCCGGATCGCTGAAGGCGCTGGCCGCGTTGAAGGCGCCGGTCGACGCGTTCTTCGACGACGTGATGGTCAACGCCGAGGACCCCGCGCTGCGCGCCAACCGCCAGGCGCTGCTCAAACAGCTGCACGAGGCGATGAACCGCGTGGCCGACCTCTCGCGTCTGGCCGTCTGATCGTCGGACCTCATCGTCGCCCTCGCGCAGCCCACTGGAGATCACGATGCCCACCCGGTCCGACCATCCGCACGGCATGAAGCTGGTGATCCTGGGCCGCGACGGCACGATCAACCGCTACCGCGACGACCACGTGAAGTCGCCCGAGGAACTCGAGCCGCTGCCCGGCGCGCTCGAGGCCGTCGCGCGACTCAACCACGCGGGCTGGCACACCGTCATGGCGACGAACCAGCCCGGCATCGGCCGGGGGCTGATCGACATGGCCTCGCTCAACGCCGTCCACCTGCGGCTCAACCAGCTGCTGGCGGAGAAGGGCGGCCGGCTCGACGCCGCGTTCTTCTGCCCGCATGCACCGGAAGACAACTGCAACTGCCGCAAGCCGCTGCCGGGTCTGATCGAACAGATCGGCGAGCGTTTCGGCGTGGACCTGAAAAACGTGCACATGGTCGGCGCCAGCGTGCGGGACCTGCAGACCGCGCACAACGCCGGCTGCGTGCCGCACCTGGTGCGCGGCGACCGGCTGGGCGGCGTCGACGAGGCGCAGCTGCAGGAGCAGATCGCGCTCGTGCCCGGCTCGCGCGTGCACCAGGACCTGGCGGCCTTCGCCGAAACCCTCATCCATGCGGAACGCCGCGCCCGCGCCGAGTCGCGGGGCGAATCCGCCGAACCCGATACCGCCCCCGGCAACCTGGGCTGATACCGATGCTCCTCTCCGCGCTGCGTTCCTTCCTGTTCGTCCTCTACCTCATCGTCACCGTCATCCCCTGGGGCAGCGCGGTGGTGCTGTGCTCGCTGTTCCTGAACAGCACCCAGCTGTACTGGATGTGCGCCAACTGGCTGCGCGTCGCGATCTGGGGCGCGAAGCTCATCTGCGGCGTGCACTGGCGCGTGCGCGGCATGGAGCACCTGCCCACCGACCCGGCGCAGTCGGTCATCCTGCTGTCCAAGCACCAGTCGACCTGGGAGACCTTCGCCTACCCGATGCTGATGCCGCGCCCGCTGGCCTACGTGTTCAAGCGCGAGCTGATCTACATCCCGTTCTTCGGCTGGTCGATGGCGCGGCTGGACATGATCCACATCGACCGCAGCAAGCGCAGCGAGGCCTGGAACAAGGTGGCGGCGCAGGGCAAGCGGATCGCGGCGCTGGGCAACTGGATCATCATGTTCCCGGAAGGCACGCGCGTGGCGCGTGGCAAGGCCGGCGACTACAAGACCGGCGGTTCGCGCCTGGCGGTCGAGACCGGCGTGCCGGTGGTGCCGATCGCGATGAACTCCGCGAGCTGCTGGCCGCGCAAGAGCTTCCTGTTGAAACCCGGCACCATCGATGTGTCCATCGGGCCGATGATCCCCAGCACCGGTCGGGCGCCGGCCGAGCTGATGAAGGAAGTGCAGACCTGGATCGAGACCGAGATGCGGGTGCTGGATCCCGGGGCCTATCCGGCGGCCGCGTCGGGCGAGGTGTCCCAGGCGCCGCCCGCGCCGCCCGTTCCTCCCGCGCCGCCGCCCACGCCGGCCGCCGCCTGATTACACTCGCAGCCCATGCTGCCTTCCAAGCTGCGGGGACTGGGCGCGCTGCTGAATAGCTTCACGCAGCTGTCGCTGTTCGACAGCGAGCCTCAGCCCCAGCCCCCGTCCGGTCTCCCGACGACCCCTCCGCTGCCCGCGCCGGAACCGCTCGCGCCCACGCCGCGGTCCCGCGGCGATGCGGGCGCGTCCACGCGTCAGGTCTTGCTCCAGGGACAGTCCATTCCCTATGAGCTGAAACGCGCGCGACGCCGCAGCATCGGCTTCACCGTCAGCGAGGACGGCCTGCGCGTGTCCGCGCCGAAGTGGGTGCCGCTGGGCGACATCGACAAGGCGCTGCAGCAGAAGGGCGAGTGGATCCTGCGCAAGCTCGTCGAGCAGCGCGAACGCGCGCGGCGCACGCAGGCGGCGCGCGTCCATTGGGGGGACGGTTGCAGCCTGCCCTACCTGGGCGAACCGCTGATCGTCGTGCTCGATCCGTCGTTGACGGGCGCGCGGCTGGATGAGGGGCAGACCGATCCGCAGCCGACGCTGGCCACGGTGCCGCGGCGCATGCTTTATCTCGGCTTGCCGCAGGACGCGACCCCGGACCAGATCCGCGACACGGTGCAGGCCTGGCTTCAACGCCAGGCGCGGCAGCGCTTCGAAATGCGCTGCCGGCACTTCGCAGGCCCCTTGGGCGTCACGATGACGGGGCTGCGGCTCTCCTCCGCGCAGACGCGCTGGGGCAGCGCCAGCGCCGACGGCATGATCCGGCTGAACTGGCGGCTGATCCACTTCTCGCCGGCGCTGATCGATTACGTTGTCGCGCATGAACTCGCGCATCTCAAGGAGATGAACCACAGCCCGCGCTTCTGGGCGGTGGTGCGGTCCGTGTTCCCGGAGTACGAACTCGCGCGCGACCGCCTCAAGCAGGCGGTGCTGCCGCTGATGGATGAGGCCTGAGCAGCGTGTTCCCCCTTCAGGGGGGCTTGTCGCTGATTTGGGTGGCGGACACACTGATGCTTGCTGTCATCACTCGCATCTGAGTCAGAACTTCCTCCCGCGTTCCGCTCCCGGCGGCGCCCAGGGTTCCCCAGCCGACAGGCTGCGCCAGGACAACCCGCGCTCAGAGCCGACAAGCTGATGCATAAAAGGCCCAGCGCCGCCGTCCCGTGATCGGGGCGGCGGCGACTGTCTTTCTGGCAGCCCTTTTTTCGTTTTTCGCACGCCGACGCCTGCGTGGCGTCGGGCTCGAGCATCACGCCGAGAAGCGGTGGATGCCGTCCTCGTCCAGCGTGCGGCGCAACTGCCCGCCCAACCACAGCAGGTGCAGATGCGCGACGGCCTCGCCCATGGCGAAGGTCGTCTGATGCAGGTCCAGCGGCCGGCGGAACATCATGGGCAGCAGCTCCGCCGCATGGCAGGGCTTGGCGGTGCAGGCTTCCAGCACCTCCGCCAGGCGCTCGCGATGGTGCTCTTCCAACTGATCGATGCGCGCGTGCAGCCCCCGGAAGGGCTTGCCATGCGAGGGCAGCACGAGCGTCTCGGCAGGCAGGGCGGTCAGTCGCGCGATCGAATCCAGGTAGAGCTGCAGCGGATCGGCCTCCGGCTCCACATCGACCACCGATACGTTGGTCGAGATCCTCGGCAGCAGCATGTCGCCGGAGATCATCGCGCCCAGCGTCTCGCTGAACAGGCTGATGTGCTCCGGCGCATGACCGTAGCCGACGATGCAGCGCCAGTCGTGGTCGCCGATGCGCACCGTCAGTCCGTCCATGAGGCGGCGGAAGGCCGGCGGGATCGCCGGCACCATGCTCGGGTAGTAGCTGGCCCGGCCGCGGATCTTGTCCAGCGCTTCCGGGTCGGTGAGGCCGTGGCTGCCGAAGAAGGTCGCCGCGGCCTCCCCGCCCATGCCGACCGTCGACGAGGAGGCGACCCGCGCGAGCTGGTAATCGGTCGCGCTGATCCACAGCCGGCACTGCCAGCGCTCGGTCAGCCAGTGCGCCAGGCCGAGGTGATCGGGATGGAAGTGCGTGACGATCACGCGCAGCACCGGCAGACCGTCCAGGCGTTCGGCGAACACCCGTTCCCAGTTCGCCTTCGTGGTGTCGTTGTGGATGCCGCAGTCGACGATGGTCCAGCCTTCGCGGCCGTCCAGCGTGTCGCGCAGCAGCCAGAGGTTGATGTGGTCCAGCGCGAAGGGCAGGCCCATCCGCACCCAGCGCACGCCGGGCAGCAGGTCCAGCGCTTCGCCGGGACCTGGCAGCGTGTCGCCCAGGGGGTAGGAGAGTTCCGATTCGCGAGGATTGGCCATGGCTTTAGACTTACGTTTACGTCAACGTCATTTGCCAGTGTAGCCATGAGCCCCTCACCCCGCCCGACCCCGGCCGACGACCTGTCCGAGGACGCGCTGCCGGAGGCCGGCGACAACGCGGGCCCGTTGTTCACGATCACCGAGCTGGCCGCCGAGTTCGACATCACGCCCCGGGCGATCCGGTTCTACGAGGACATGGGGCTGCTGACCCCGGCCCGGGCCGGTCGCAACCGCGTCTACACGCAGCGCGACCGCACGCGGCTGAAGCTGACCCTGCGCGGCAAGCGCCTGGGCCTGTCGCTGCAGGAGATCAAGCAGCTGGTGGACATGTACGACAGCCAGTCGGACACGGTGCCCCAGGCGCGTGCGTTTCTCGGGGTCCTTGAACAGCATCGCCGACAGCTCCAGCAGCAGCTGAACGACATCGAGATCACGCTCGAGGAGATCGCGCTGCACGAGGAGCGTTGCCACGCCTTGCTGTCCGAGGCCGGGCACGCGGCGGATTGACAGTGCCCATGAACGGACTGCATCTCACCGCCGACCTGGCCGGTTGCGCCAGCAAGGACCTGCTGACGGACGGGCCAGGTCTTGCCAGGGAGGTCCGCGCCGCCGCGGAGGGCGCGGGTCTGACCGTCGTCGGCGACCACTGGCACCGCTTCCCCGACGCGCCGGACGGCCAGCCGGGCGGCATCACCGGGATGCTGCTGCTGGCCGAATCCCATGTCGCGCTGCACACCTGGCCGGAGATCGCTTCGGTGACGCTGGATGTGTATGTCTGCAATTACGAGGGCGACAACTCGGAAAAGGCGCACGCGCTGATGGCCGCCCTGGTGGCGCTGTTCCAACCGGCTGACGCCCGGCATCACGCGCTCGTCCGCGGGCGCCTGGGCGCCGAGGCGCTTTAGTAGACTCTCGCCCGGGCCGCCTAGAGCCCGGGAGTCGAGGGATTGATCGAGAGCACGACCGAGCTGACGCTGGTGCCCAAGGCGCCGCGGGCGGCGCCCACCCCGTCCGCGCCTGTGCGCGGCGAGGGTCCGGCCGCGCCTGCGCCGGCCCGGGCGGTCGGCCGTCCGTCCGGGACGTCGGGGGCGTCCTCCGCGCCCGGGGCGCTGGCCGTCCAGCGACATGCGCATCGGTTGGCGTTCACCGGCACCGGGGGCGACTACTTCCGCGTCTGGATCTTCAACACGCTGCTGACGCTGGCGACGCTCGGCGTCTATTCCGCCTGGGCGAAGCGCCGCAAGGCGCGCTGGTTCGCCCGGCACACGCTGCTGGCCGGCGAGCCCTTCGATTTCCACGGTGATCCGCGTCGCATCCTCGTCGGCCGCGTGCTGGCGCTGGTCATGCTTTTGGCTGCCGTCCGGGCGATCGACGCCGGCGCGGTGGCGGGTCTCGCCCTCCTGGCGGGGCTCTACGCCGTCGGACCGGTGCTGTTCGCGAGCGCCCAGCGCTTCAAGCTGGCCAACACCAGCTGGCGCGGCCTGCGCTTCGGTTTCGATGCCGACGCCGTCGCCGCCTACGCGTCCTGCTTGCCGATGCTGGTGGCCTGGACGCTGGTGTCGGTCATCGGCGGGCTCGGGCTGGGGACGCTGGTCGATGGTCTGGCCGGACTCGCGCTGGTGCTGCTGCTGCCGCTCGCGCACGGCAGACTCAAGCAGTTCCAGCAGGGGCGCGCCCGCTACGGGGCGTCGGCCTTCGACTTCCGGTTCTCCCTGAACGCGTTCTTCGGGCTGTATCTGTGGCTGGCCGCCGCCCTGGTCGTCGCCGGCGCCGTCGCCGGACTGCTCGCGGTGGGGCTGTCGACGGGACTGAGGCAGATGATGGGCGCGCAGGTCGCCTGGCTGGGGACCCTGCTCCCGCTGGGCGTGCTCGGCGTGGTCGGGGTGATCGCGTGGCCGGTGTATGTCGCGCGGCTGCACCGCCTCGTCTGGAGCAGCACCCGCCTGACTGGCGGCATCGAGTTCGCGTATGAGGTTGCTGTCGTCGAACTCCTCAGGCAGCTGCTGGTCGGCGGACTGCTGACGGTGCTGACACTGGGCCTGTACTGGCCCTTCCTCGCCGTGCGCATCGCCAAGCTGCGCATCGAAGGGCTGACGGTGCTGTCCGATGCGCCGATCGACACGATCGTCGTGCGGGCGCCCCAGCGCCATGGGCCTGGCCGGGGTCCCGGTCGCGGGCCGGCCGGCGACGCGGCCGCGCGGGGCTTCCGCCTCGACATCGGCTGGTGAGGGGCGAGGACTCGGCATGAGACCCCAGATCCACACCGCCACCGCCCGCTGGTTCGACGGCGCGGAGAGCCGGTCGCAGGAAGTGCGGGTGCGCCTGAGCCGGAATCACCTCGAATTCATGCCCTGGCCGCCGCGCGGTCAGTCGGCATCGTCGATGCCGCCGTCGGAGGCGGAGTTGGCCGCGTCCCGGCCGTCCATGCCCGGCCTGCGCCGCTACACCCGCAAGGCGCTGCGGGTCGGCGAATGGTGGCGAGGCACTCCCACGCCGGTCGGCCTGCCGGACGGCGGCACGATCTGGATCCCGGCGGACAGCGCCATGGGCCGGGTGCTCGGCGGGCAGACGCTGCGGGCGCAGGTGGCCGGCAGCTGGAGTCTGGCCGTGTGCGTGCTGGTGGTGCTCGCGGCGCTGGTCCTGTGGTTCGACCGCCAGGGTGTGAGCCTGCTGGCGCGTGTCGCGGTGCCGCTCATTCCGAAGCAGCTCGATGTCGCCGTGGGGCGGCTTGTCGAGGAACAGCTCGCCGCCACCTGGATGAGACCGTCGCAGTTGCCCGCGCAGCGCCAGCAGGCCATCCGCGCGCGCTTCGCCGACATCGCCGCGCGGGTGTTCCCCGGCATGCCCCTGGACGTCCGCTTCGCGCGCCAGGCCGTCCGTCCGGGACTGCACGCGATGGGGCTGCCGAACGGCACCCTCGTCGTCTTCGACGGCCTCGCGGAAGTGTTGAGCGACGATGAACTGATGGCGGTGCTCGGTCACGAGGCCGGGCACGTCAAGCACCGCCACGCGATGCGCCACCTTGTGCAAGGCGCCGGGCTGATGTCGCTGGCCGGCGTCGTGACGGGCGACTTCACGTCGGTCGCGGCGGGCTCGCTCGCGTCGGCGCAGACGCTGCACTACGCGCGCGACGCGGAGCGCGAATCGGACGCCGAAGCCCAGCGCCTGATCCTGCTCGAACACCTGCCCAACGAGACGCTGGTCGGCGCGTGGATCAAGGTGCTGGAGCAGATGCGGCGGGACGGCCGCGTCGACAGCGGCACGGCGTGGCTCTCGACGCACCCGCCGATCAACGAGCGCATCGACGGCGCGCGGCGGGCGGCGCAGAACGCCGATCCCTTGCCCTGAGCGCGCGACTCACTTCGCGCTCGGGGCCGTCGACGGGGCCTGGCCCTTGGCCACGGCGCTTTCCGCTGGCGTCGCCGGCTTGAACTGGCCCATCACGTCGCGCTTGCCGCGCTCCAGGTAGGGCACGGGCTGGTCCATCCAGGCCGGGCGCGGGCTGCCGAGGAGATAGTGGTCGAAGAACTCGGCCATGTGCACGGTGTAGTGCTTCATGTTGTCGCGGTCGCGCAGGCCGTGCTTCTCGCCGTTGTAGTTGAACCAGTAGGCTTCCTTGCCGAGGCGGCGCAGGGCGGTGAAGAACTCGATGCCCTGGTACCAGGGCACGGCGTCGTCCTCGTCGTTGTGGATCGTGAGGTAGGGCGTGGTGACCTTGTCGACACGGAAGATCGGCGAGTTCTCCAGGTACAGGTCCGGACGCTCCCACGGCGTGGCGCCGATGCGGCTCTGGCCGTGTTCGTACTGGAACGCGCGGCTGATGCCCGCGCCCCAGCGGATGCCGCCGTAGCCGCTGACCATGTTGGCCATGGATGCGCCGGCCTCCGCCGCGCGGAACTGGTTCGTGTGCGTGATCAGGTAGTTGATCTGGTACGCGCCCCAGCTGTGGCCCTGGATGCCCACCCGCTTCGGATCGACGTAGCCCTTGGCGATCTGCTGGCGGATCGCCGGCAGCACCGTGTTCATCGCGCTCTTGCCCGGTTGACCGGTCGTGTAGACGATGTCCGGACGCAGCACCAGATAGCCGTTGCTCACGTAGCGCGTGACGTTGATGTTCTGCGACGGCGCCGGCGGGATGTAGCGGTACCGGTTGTCGGTCATCTTCTCGTAGATGTAGACCATCATCGGGTACTGCCTCTTCGGGTCGAAGCCGGCCGGCTTGGCCAGCAGCGCGCGCAGCTTCTTGCCGTCGGCGGCGGTGTACTCGACCAGTTCCTGCGTGCCCCATTCATACCGAGACTGCTGCGGATTGGCGGCGCTGATCTGTTGCGGCTGCTGGAACGCGAGGGTGGACGTCCACAGGTCCGGGAACTGCGTGAAGGTCTGCTGCGTGAAGACGATGCGGTCCGCGTCCTTGGCCTTGATCAGGCCGCCGATCATGCGGTCGTCCTGGATCAGCACCTTCGGTGCGCCGCCGGTGGCATCCACGCGGTAATAGCCGCTGGCGCGGCTGATGTCATGCGTGCCGGTCAGCGTCAACGCGTCGGCGGGCAGCGGCTTCTTGTCGGCGTCCTCGGGATCGAGCGCCACGACGCGCAGTTGCAGCTGCTGCTTGCGGCCCCAGCCCTGCGTGAGGTTGCGCGCCTGGCCGGTGGCCGGCTGCACGGCCCACAGGTCGAACTTGTCGTACACGACGACGCTGTCGTCGTCGGCGGTCCAGCCGGCGCTGCCGTAGGGGGAGGGCAGGTCCGGCACGTCGCGGTCGTCGTTGTCGAAGCGCGACTTGATCCTGCCGGTCAGATCGACGGCGGCGGCGGTGTCGGTCCGCCAGGCCATCCAGCGCGCGGCCGGGGCATCGAAGCCCAGCACGTAGCGGCCGGCGGGCGACAGCGTCGGCGCGTGGCGCAGCTTGCGGGCGAGCGGCCTGGCCGCGCCGGTGTTCAGGTCGACGGCGTAGGCATCCATGTAGACGCCTTCCCACGACATCAACTGGCGATACGGCAACTCGCTCAGGCCGAGCGCGACGGCGGCGTTCTCGTTGACCTGGATCGTGGGCAGGTCCTTGGTCGCGAGCTGCACGAAGCGTGCGGCGTCGACGTCGGTCCCGAGGTGGACGACCGCGCGGTAGCTGCGGGCGCGTTCCCGCTCGGCCTTGGATTTCTGCGCGGACTGCAGCTCGGGATCCTTCCAGTGCCAGAGGTCGACCTTCATCGGTTCGGGCGCATCCTTGGGGTCCGGCGCGGGGAGTTCGGCGGTGCCGAGGAACAGGCGCAACCCATCCTTGCTGAAGGCGAGCGCGGCGTGCTCGCTCGGCGTCCAGCCGGCGGGCATGCCGGCGGTCTGGCCGCTGACCAGCATCGAGGCGCGGTCCTGGCCGGCCTTCCACAGGAAGAGCTTGAAGGGCGTCGGATCGGGCTTGTCGGCCTTCTCGTCCTTCTTGTCGTCCTTCTTCTCGCCCTTGTCGGCGGCCCTGGTTTCCGCCAGATGGTCGCGGTTGCTCACGAAGGCCAGGCGGCGGCCGGACTCGTCGAAGCGCAGCTGCTTGTAGCTGCCGGCGCCGGAGAGCACCGCGAGCGCCTGCGTCGGCGCAGCCGGGTCGATGAGGTAGACACCTTCGCGGGCGGTCTCGTCGGTGGCAGGTTTTGCTTCGGCGCCAGCAGCGCCAGCAGCGGAAGGAGCTGCGGAACCGCCCGAAGCCGGAGGCACCGGCGCGGTCGGCTTGGCCTGCTTGTCCGACTCCTTCTTCGCCGGCTCCTTGACGGACACCACGAAGGCCAGCAGCGTGCCGGTGTTGTTCCAGGCGAAGTCGGAGGCGTCCTTGAAGGTGTTGCGCTGTTTCGTCTCGGCGTCGATCAGCAGCAGGTCGTTGCCGGGCGTCTTCTTCGCGGACGGGCCGCCTTCGGCCGGCGCTTCCTGGTCGAAGCGATCGTCGCCATCGCCGAGATTGCCGGGATCGCCATCGACATCGGCCTTCGCGCTGGAGGCCTTCGTTTCCTTGACGTCCCTGGCATCCTTCTTGACCGGTGCTTCCAGCAGCAGCGCGAGATGCTGGCCCCCGTCCTTGCCCCACCCGAATCGTTTCACGCGGTCGACGGATTCGACCTGGCCGGTCGACAGATCCATCCACGCCGCCCCGGCCTTGGGGGCTTCGTCGCCTTTCTTCTTGTCCTTCTTCGCCTTGTCGAGGTCGACCCGCGTCGGCTGCACGGCAAACGCGACGAAGCGGCCGTCGGCGCTGAACTGCGGCGAGGTGCCGCGCGGCGCGCGGTACTCGCGGCCGTCGGCGACGTGGCGCACGACGAGCTCGCCGTCGGCTTCCTGCGCGACGAGCGCGTAGGCGAGCCATTGACCGTCGCGGCTCAACTGCGTGTGCTGGATGCTGCGCCAGGTGGCGTAGACGTCGTGCGTGATCGGCAGCTTGGCGGCGGCGGGCTGCCCGACGGCGGCGGCCGCGGCGGCGACCGGCGTGGCGGCTTGCGGAGGCGTGGCGGCGGCCAGCGGCGCCAGCGGCAGGAGGGCGAGCGAGAGCGCGGGGAGCGAGGACAGGAAGGACCGGGTGGTGGACATAGGACGGAGGAAGAAGTCGGGAAAGGGGCGGAGA
>SEFA01000129.1 GCA_004210455.1 Rubrivivax sp.
GGGGTCGGCGTGGGGGCCGGCGTGGGGCCCGCCCTCGGCGTCGAAGGGCTCATGGCGGAAACTCGACAGAACTTGTCTGCCTATCGTAATTCCGACGTGAAGGCCCTGTCACCATCCCGTTCATGAACACCGCCACCACCACCGCCGACGCGGCCGGCCTGTCGACGAGCCCCGGACAGAGCGCCGCCCAGAGCAGGACACGAGACATCCAGACCATCAGCCTGATCGGTCTGGCGCACGGCACCTCGCATTTCTTCCACATGCTGCTGCCGCCGCTGTTCCCGGTGTTCATGCGGGAGTTCGGGCTGAGCTATTCGGAGCTCGGCCTGCTGGTGACGATCTTCTTCGTGATCTCGGGAGTGGGTCAGGCGCTGTCGGGCTTCCTGGTCGACAAGACGGGCGCGCGGCCGGTGCTGTTCGCGGCGCTCAGCTGCTTCGTGCTGGCCTCGCTGGCGGCGGGCACAGCGCAGGGCTTCGCGGGGCTGGCACTGGCCGCCGCGCTGGCGGGGCTGGGCAACTCGCCCTTCCATCCGGTGGACTTCACCATCCTGAACAAGCGCGTGTCGCAGCAGCGGCTGGGCCATGCGTTCTCGGTGCACGGCATCACCGGCAACCTGGGCTGGGCCGCGGCGCCGGTGCTGCTGATCTGGATGCACCAGGCGACCGGCAATTGGCGCCTGGGCTACGTGGCGACGGCCGTCTGGGCGCTGTTCGTGATTGCGCTGCTGGTCTTCAAGCGCGACGCGATCGACGACACGCAGGGATCCTGGGGCCATGAAAAGGCCGGCGCGGCCAAGGCGCCGGTCGACGAGCATCCGATGGCATTCCTGAAGCTGCCCTCGGTGTGGCTGTGCTTTTCGTTCTTCTTCTTCACGACCTCGGCGCTGAGCGCGATCCAGAGCTTCGCGTCGCCGGCGCTGTCGGCGATGTACGGCGTGAGCCTGGCGAGCACCGCCTTCGTCGTGACCGGCTACATGCTGGCGGGCGCGGCGGGGATGATCGTGGGCGGCTTCCTGGTGGCGAAGTCGCAGAACCTGGAGCGCAACATCGCCGGCGCGATGTTCGTCGCCGCGGCGCTGCTGGCGCTGACGGGCACCGGCTGGCTGCCGGCGACGGTGGCGCTGATCGCCGCCGCCACGGCGGGCTTCGGCACCGGCCTGGCGGGCCCGTCGCGCGACATGCTGATCAAGCGCGCGGCGCCACCTGGAGCGACCGGCCGCGTGTACGGCACGGTGTACTCGGGACTGGATACCGGCTTCGCGGTGGCGGCGCCGATCTTCGGCGCGCTGATGGACCGTCATTGGAACAACGCCGTCTTCTTCGGCGCGTCGTTCGCGCTGCTGCTCGGCATCGGCGCCGCAAGCCTGGTGCGCCAGGGGAAGCGCTGACACCCTTCAGAGGGAAGCCAATCCGAGGTGCCGGATGACTGGAATCAGTGGTCATCCGCGCTCGTCATAACGATCGAGGCTGGTCCCGGAACTTGCATCGCATCGCGGGCGCAACAGTGCGGCGACCTTCGTTTGCAGCGGCATGTGGTGGATCTAGAGTCAGTGGCTCTGGAGGTTCCCGACCATGCCGTATTCCCCAGCGATCGTCGCCAATGCCGTGCTCTATCGAGCGAAACAACACGGCCTTTATGTCAGTCACCTGAAGCTGCAGAAGCTCATGTTCTTCACGCACGCCTGGCGATTGGCATTGCACAACCGGGCCGCCGTCGAGGAACGGCCAGAAGCGTGGGAGTACGGGCCGATCTTCAGTACGCTCTATCACCGGCTGAAGGGCTCCGGTCACGAGCAACTTCGCGACTACATCGCGACCGTCCAGCCGCAGACGAATGCTTACGCGGAATTGATGCCGTCGCCGGGAGATGCCGGGTTCTGGCGCATTCTTGATCAGGTGGTTGACCGCTACGGTCCCCTGAACGCGCTGCAGTTATGCACGATGAGCCATCAACCCGGAGGTGCCTGGGACCAGGCAAGGAAGCTGAAGCAGGCCACGATACCGGACGAGACCATTCGCAGTTGCTTCAGGGAGATGCTGAAGTGAAAGACGAGCCTCCATCTGACTTGCCTCAACTGCCCACCGACGAACTCCCGCCGTGCGACATCCCTCCCATCGCACTTCCGGCAGCGGTCGAGTTGACGCGATTCGATCCGGTGATCCTTGACTACAAGATCAAGCGGGCGAGCACCTTTGGCGGCCTGAGCGTCGTCGGCACCTTGTACTGTGTCGGCGTGTTGGTCATCCTGAAGTTGATGACCATCTGGCCCTTCAACTGCTCGCCGACGGCGGAGATCACGGAATCCTTCGCGCGCATCGTGGAGTGCACGAATCCGATGATTCAGGGCAATGGCTGGCACGGCGTCGCAGGCGTGATGCTGGCGTTGTTCTCTGTTCCGACGGTGCTGCTCATTGCCATCCTGCGGATGGCGTCGCCGAAGAAGGAGCCGTTACCGGACACCGTCTATACGACGGTCGCCGACAAGTTCGCCAATTCGCTGGAGCGTGTGTTCGAACCAAGGAAGTAGCCCGGGCAACACTTGACCCCAGCCGCTCCTGCAGCGCAAGTCGCATCCGCGCCGCAACAGGGGACATCCGGCCCGCTTGCAATGGCGGGGACGCTCGCTACAGTCGGTGGCCATGGATTCGTATCGTGCGGTTTTGCGCTTCAAAGGGCTGGTCGTCGCGCTGGCGCTTCTTTCCGGGACGGGTTCGCGAGGGGCGGGGATCAACACCGGAGTCGAAGATATCCTCTGGCCGGCGATCCTGATCGGACGTCCGATCGTGCTGGTTCACGATTTGGTGTTCGGCTCCGACGAGACCGCCATGAAGGCGGCCGACAAGGCTGCGGAGAGGATCCTGAATGACCACGCCGGCGTGGTCACGATGCATGGGCTTTACACCGGCGCGCTGGATCTGCGCTGGGCGTTGTTCGGTCTCTTTGTGGAGAGGCAGCTCCCCCTGGTCGAGATGGACGTCAGCGGATCGGCGTGGTTGTTTTCGATGATGAAGACCCCCGGGCGTCTCGTCGAGGACGCGAAGGATCACAAGTACATCCGCCTGGCGTTGAAAGAGAAGGGGGATCCCCACTGCGTCGACTGGAACTTCCGCACCGTGGAGTGGGTGGAGTCCCCACCCGTCAGGCCGCCCGCCTGTCTGACGGTGAGCTTTGCCGATCGCCTGTCCAGTGATGTGGAGATGTCGGTCGACTTCAGCCGGGCCAGCCATCGTGAGCTGCGCTGGCAGTTGAAGGATCGCGTCCGCAACACCGTGCTGCTCGACGTGCCGTTCTGGCATCGCCAGACCAGGGGCAATCCGTTGTACGTCGACCTGACCTATCGCCAGGCGCACGAAAACAATCCTTTCATCCGCGTGCTCAAGAAGTTGTCGCCCGCCGAACCCGCCACGAATTCGGAAGGTCGCCCCTTTCTGATGAAGCGGTTCGACGAGGCCCGTCGATCCGACGACCTCGATCTTCCGTCCTTCCGGGTGTGGGGCTACTTCCGGGAACGGACTGTGGCCGTGCCTCCAACCCGGACCCGCGGCAGCGAGCACTGGTGGACCGAGATGTACCGGTCGGCCATCGCAGACGGTCGGCCGGCGGTGTATGGGGGGCTGATGATCAATCCTTCCGAAGATCGCGTCGGCTCCTCCTGCGCCTTCGTGTACCGGCGTTGCGAGGCGGGCTCTGAGGTGAGCGTGGGCACCGAGGTCGGCGTGCTCTCGCTGGCGCACCAGCGTGCCTACGGGCCTCCGCCCCAGGAGGTGGCGAGGTTGGGCCCCGGACATGACGCATGGGTGTCGGTAGGCGCCAAGGACTACTCCGGCAGGTTTCTATGGTCGATGACGGTGATGCTCGCCGCGTGGCCCGCGCCCTTCGAGGTCTGCAAGGATTTCAGCCTGGGTTGCGATTTCTATCCGAAGCACGCGGTCTTCACGCCCGAAGGGCTACTCATCAGCGGCGGGGCGGTCGGTCGACCCGGGATAGGGGGGGGCTATCCCTGGGAACTCTGGGTGCCGGCACAGTACCTCCCCGCCGGGGTATCGCCCTTTGGCGTAGAGACAACCCTTTCAACGACAGCTCCGGCCCCGGAGGCTTCCGCCGCCGATCGCAGCAACCAATGACGGGTCCCGCGACTCGCAGACCACCATGAGCAGCCGCCTCCATGTTTCCAGCGCACGCCCCGCCGGCCACGTCCTCGTCGAGGCCCTGATCGAGCAAGGCATCACCGAGGTCTTCGGGGTCCCCGGCGAGAGCTACCTCGCCGTCCTGGACGGCTTCCATGAACACCGCGAGCGCATCCGCTTCATCGGCTGCCGACAGGAAGGCGGCGCCGCCTTCATGGCCGATGCCCAGGGCAAGCTGACCGGCCGCCCCGGCGTGTGCTTCGTCACCCGCGGCCCCGGCGCCACCAACGCCAGCATCGGCCTGCACACCGCCTTCCAGGATTCGACGCCGATGATCCTGTTCATCGGGCAGGTGGCGTCCGACCAGCGCGATCGCGAAGCCTTCCAGGAAGTCGATTACCGCCAGATGTTCGGCCCCGGCACGCTGGGCATGGCCAAGTGGGTCGGCGAGGTGCACGACCCGCATCGCCTGCCCGAGTACGTCGCACGCGCCTTCCATACCGCGATGCAGGGGCGGCCCGGCCCGGTCGTGCTGGTGCTGCCGGAGGACATGCTGACGCAACCCACCGACGCGCCGGTGCTGCCGCGCGCCAAGCCCGCGGTCGCGTGGCCGGCGCCGGCGGACCTCGTGGAATTGCAGGCGCGGCTCGAAGGCGCGCAGCGGCCCTTCGTCATCGCCGGCGGCGGCGGCTGGACCGCCGAGGCCTGCGCCGCGCTGCAGGACTTCGCCCACGCCTGGCAGGTGCCGGTGGGCTGCGCCTTCCGCTTCCAGGATCTCTACGACAACCGCGACCCGCTGTACGCGGGCGACGTCGGCATCGGCATCAATCCCGCACTCGCGAAGCGGATCGGCGAAGCGGACCTCATCATCGCGATCGGTCCACGCCTGGGCGAGATGACCACCGGCGGCTACACGCTGCTGAAGGCGCCCCGGCCCGCGCAGCAGCTGGTGCATATCCACGCCGGGTCCGAGGAACTGGGTCGCGTCTATGCCGCGGACCAGATGATCCAGGCCAGCATGAGCGGCGCCGCGCTGGCGCTTCAGCAGCTGCGCCCGCCGGCGGACCAGGAGGAACTGCCCTGGCGGCAGTGGGCGCACGACGCGCATGCCGACTACCAGCGCAACCAGCAGGCGCTGCCGGTCGGTCCCATGGATCTGGCCGAGGTCATGCACCTGCTGGACCGCCTGCTGCCCGCCGAGACCATCTTCACCAACGGCGCCGGCAACTACAGCGGCTGGCTGCACCGCTTCCATCGCTACACGGCCTTGCATCAAGGCGGCCGCACGCAACTTGCACCCACCAGCGGGGCGATGGGCTACGGCTTCCCGGCCGCTGTCGCGGCGGCGTTGCTCCAGCGCGAGCGCTGGGTCGTCAACATCGCCGGCGACGGCGATTTCCTGATGACCGGTCAGGAGATGTCGACTGCGATGGCGCACGGCGCGCGCCGGCTGATCTGCCTGGTCGTCGACAACGGCAGCTACGGCACCATCCGCATGCACCAGGAGCGCGAATACCCCGGCCGGGTCAGCGGCAGCGACCTGCACAACCCGGATTTCGCCGCGCTGGCGCGGGCCTACGGCTGGCTGGCCTTCAGCGCGGCCCGCACCGAGGAGGTCGAGCCCGCGCTGCGTCAGGCGCTCTCGTCGCAGGTGCCGACGCTGATCCACCTGAAGCTCCCGGTGGAGATCTCCACATCGCGCGCGACGCTCAGCAGCATCCGTGAAGCGGCGCTCAAGCGCCGCGCCGGCTGACGGAGAATCGCGGCATGTCTGAACCTATCCCTTTCGCCCTGCGCGGCGAATACATCGAACTCGACAAGCTGCTCAAGGCCACCTCGCTGGCGAGCAGCGGCGGCGAGGCCCGGCACTTCATTTCCGAGGGCCAGGTGCGCGTCGACGGCCAGGTCGATCTGCGCAAGACGGCCAAGATCCGCGCCGGCCAGGTGGTGGAGTTCAACGGCGAACGCATCGAGATCCTGAACGACCCGGAGGAATGAGCCGATGACCAGCCCCAGCGCCTCGACCCGCGCCGCGATCCGTTTCTCGACCTGCGACCTCTGCGATTCGCTGAAGGCCGACACCAGCGGCGACACGCGCTGGCTGCCGGGTAGCCGGTATAGAAGCTACGGCGGCCATGCGCGCTTCGCCGGCCCGGTGGCGACGGTGCGATGCCTGGACGACAACTCGCAGGTCAAGGCGGCCGTCGAGAGCTTCGGCGGCGGGCGGGTGCTCGTCGTCGACGGCGGCGGCTCGCTGCGGCGCTCGCTGGTCGGCGGCAACCTGGCCGTCAGCGCGGCAAAGAACGGCTGGGCCGGCGTGCTGGTCCATGGCGCGGTGCGGGATCTGGAGGAACTGCGAGCGGCCGCCGTCGGGATCTTCGCGCTGGGCCATGTGCCGATGCCGACCGAGCGCCGGGACCAAGGCCTCGCGGACCTGCCCGTCCAGATCGACGGCGTCTGGATACGCCCGGGCGACTGGCTCTACGCCGACGAGGACGGCCTCGTCGTCACGCCCAAGGCCGTGCACGCGGCCGGTTGAGGGCGTCGTCGGGACGGGCGCCTTGGCGTCCGGTTCACCCCGGACGGGACTGGCGCAGAGGCAAGGGCGGCCGTCGGTGGAAGAGGTGTTCGACGGAATGCCAGAGTCGCTGCATCCGGCCTGGTCGGGACATGGCCTGGCGCCCCACGGCATCGTGCGCGTGACACGCATCGTCGGGGTCGACGGCTTCCCCCTTGTCGTGTCGCGGCCGGGGGGGCGGGGAGACCGGACGGGAGTTGCAAGCGACGGTCGCGGCCCCGTGGACGCGTCGATGAGGGCAGCTCAGCCGCGTACCCTGCGCCGCCTGCGCCGCCTGCGCCGCCTGCGCCGCCTGCGCCGCCTGCGCCGCCTGCGCGACCAAGGCGCCAATGGCGAGTTCCGGCGAATCGCATGCGACCCGCTTGACGCGTTCCGCCCCGATACATCGCGACAGGCTGGCCGGGTCGCTGATGACCGTCGCCAGGCGCTGGCCGAGCAGGGGGCGGATCGGGCTCGCGCCTTGAGGCGACCAGAAGAACACCCCCTCCAGTTCAGGCAATCCTGTCAGCACCTTGTGAATGGCCGCGACCGAACAGTGCGCCGGGAGAGCCACGAAGCGGGCGTCACGGCAGTCGCTCAGCTCGACGAGCAGGAGCTCGTCCAGGGCCTCCGGGGCGAAGCCTCGCAGATCGGCCCGTTGGTCCTTGGATGCCCGCAACGCTTGGGCCAGGGCCTGGGCCTCGGGACTGGGCGCATCGAACCGGGAGGACGGCGCGGAAGGCGCCGCATCGACGGGGATCGTCGCGATCTGCGATGACGGGAGCGGGAACGGAGACATGGACATTCCTGGGGGGAGAAGGCGCGTCAGTCGCCGCCGACGTCGGAGCGTTCATCCGGTGCTTGCCTCGGCCCGTGCCGCGATCCAGCCCGCCAGCGCCCCGGCCGCCATCGGCCGCCCGAACAGCCAGCCCTGCGCCTCGTCGCAGCCCATCGCCACGAGGATGTCGCGCTGCCCTTCGGTTTCCACGCCTTCGGCGACCACGGCCAGGCCGAGCGAACGCCCGATGCCGATCACCGCGCTCGACAACGCGCGATCGTCGGCATCCTGTTCCAGGTCGCGCACGAAGCTCTTGTCGAGCTTGAGTTCGGTCACCGGCAGGCGCTTCAGGTAGCTCAGGCTGGAGTACCCGGTGCCGAAGTCGTCCACCGACACCCCCACGCCCATCTCGTGCAACTGCTGCAGCTGCTCGCGCGGGCGGCTGGTGTCGTCCAGCATCAGGCGTTCGGTGACTTCGAGCGTCAGGTCGCTCGCCGCGAGCTGGTGCCTGGCGAGCAGCGCCCGCGTGTGCGCGGCGACGTCGTCCTGATGGAAACGCTGCGGCGACACGTTGACCGAGATCCCCGGCACCGCGATCCCGTCGGCCCGCCAGCGCGCCAGCTGCGCACAGTCCTGCGTCAGCACCCAGGCGTCCAGCGCATTGATCAGGCCGCTTTCCTCGGCGACCGGGATGAACCGGTCCGGCGGCACCCAGCCGCGTTCGGCGTCGTGCCAGCGCAGCAGCGCCTCCACGCCCACCAGCGCGCGGTCCGCCAGCCTCACCTTGGGCTGGAAGTGCAGTTGCAGCAGCTGGTTCGACAGCGCGTGGCGCAAGGCTGCTTCGATCTCGAGCCGCTCGTCCAGCGCCTGGTTCATGGCGTGCAGGAAGAATCGGGCGCAGTCGCGGCCGGCGCGCTTGGCCTCGTACATCGCGATGTCGGCGTTCTTCAGCAGCTGGTCGAGATCGGCCCCGTCCCGTGGATGCGCGCAGACGCCGATGCTGGCCGTCATCTGCACCCGGGCGTGGCTGCCGTCCAGCGGGAGCGGCGCTTCGAGCGCGGTGCGCAGTTTGCCGGCGACAAGCATCGCGTCCTCGGCGGAGCAGCCCGGCAGCAGCACGACGAACTCATCGCCGCCCAGGCGTGCGAGCGTGTCGCTGTCGCGCAGCGAGCCGAGCAGGCGCGCGGAAATGTGCTTCAGCACCTGGTCGCCGACCGCGTGTCCGAGCGAGTCGTTGACGGTCTTGAAACGGTCGATGTCGAGCAGCAGCAATGCCGTCGGCGCCTCGGTGCGCGCGGCCTGCATCAGCGTCTGCCGGGCGCGGTCGGCCAGCAGCGTGCGGTTGGGCAGCCCGGTGACGCCGTCGAAGTAGGCCAGGCGTTCGATCTCACGCTGGTGGCGGTCGTGCATGAAGGCGATCTGGCACAGCTGCGTGCAGGCCTGCACCATGCGGCGGTGGAAGGGCGCGGCGGCGCGCGGTTCGCGGTAGTAGAGCGCGAAGGTCGCGACGACCCCGTCGCCGCCGAGCAGGATGGGCGTCGACCAGCACGCCTGCAGGCCGTGGGACAGCGCCAGTTCGCGGAAATCGGCCCACAGCGGATCGGAGGCGATGTCGGTCACCTCGACCGGCTGGCGGCGCCAGGCGGCCGTGCCGCAGGAACCGGCCTTCGGGCCGATCTGGAAGCCCTCCAGCGCGCCGCTGAACGAGGCCGGCAGGCTGGGCGCGGCCAGCGGATGCACGCGGCCGTCCTTGTCCACCGTCAGCACGGAGCAGATCACCTCCGGCGCGAGCGCCTCGACGGCGCGGCACAGCAGGTCCATGACCGCCGCCAGTGGGCGACCGAGCGCGACGGCTTCCAGCACGTCGCGCTGCAGGTGGTCGATGTCGGCCTGCTCGTCCGATCTGGTCGCGTGCTGTTCTCGCATCGCTGCTCCCTGTACGCCGTAAGCATCGCAGGGAAGGGGCGCCGCTTCAAGAGCGTTCCAGCGAGTTCAAGCGTGCGACGCAAGCTCGCCACGGCCATGCCGCGTCGGCGCACCTGCCCGGCGGTTCCTGGTGCATGGCGGGACCGCACGACCGTCGCCCAGCCAGCGCGGGTCCGGCGATGGCCGGAGTGGGTCATTGGCGCGCAGGACGAGGCTTCACAGAATGGCTCGCCATGAGCGTCGTTGTCCTTCTGACCCAGGCCGGGGTGGTCGCCGGTTCCGTTCTCGCCACGCTGCCTGTGGGCGAGCAGTTGCGCCAAGGCGTCGCGGAGGTCTCGCGCAGCGGGAACCGCATGACGATCCTGCAGCGGAGCGCCAGCGCCAAGTTCGACTGGACGGCGTTCAGCGTCGGCGCTGGCCACCACGTCGAGATCCAGCAGCCGTCGCCGGAGGCCTTCATCGTCCATCGCGTCGTCGGAAACTCCGTGCCCAGCCGCATCGACGGCACGCTGAACGCCAACGGCCGTGTCTACCTGTTGAATCCGAACGGGATCCTGATCGGCAGGACGGCGCGGATCGACGCGGCCGGACTGGTGGCGGCCGCGATGACGACGGACGAGATGACATCACCTGCTCCACCGGTGAACCTGGCCCGTGATCAGTACGGGCGGGTCACCAACGAGGGCGTGATCCGGATTCGTCAGGGCGGCGTGCTGACCCTGGC
>SEFA01000061.1 GCA_004210455.1 Rubrivivax sp.
CCCTTGCAAGCCCTTACAAACCGGCGTTGTGTGCTGTCCACAGCCGCGCACCGCGCCCCGCGTCCTCACCATGGCGAAACTTTCCATTCTTCGATACCCCGATCCGCGTCTGCACACGGTGGCCAAGCCCATCGCCGCGGTCGACGACCGCCTGCGCCGGCTGGCCGACGACATGCTGGAGACGATGTACGACGCCGACGGCGTGGGCCTGGCCGCCACCCAGGTGGATGTGCACGAACGCCTGCTGGTGATGGACGTCTCCGAGGAGCGCAACCAGCCGCTGGTGCTGATCAATCCGGAGCTCGTCGCGCGCAGCGAGGAGATGATGGAAGGCGAGGAGGGTTGCCTCTCCGTGCCGACCATCTACGACAAGGTCATGCGCCACAAGAAGGTCACCGTGCAGGCGTTGGACCGGGACGGCCACACCTTCCAGTTCGACGCCGAGGGCCTGCTGGCCGTCTGCGTTCAGCATGAGATGGACCACCTCGCTGGCAAGGTGTTCGTGGAATACCTGAGCCCGCTCAAGCGCGAGCGCATCAAGACCAAGCTGGTGAAGAAGTCCCGCGAGGACGCGAAGCACTGATGGCCGCCGATCCGAACGCGGGTCTGCGCGCCGCCTTCGCGGGCACGCCGGAGTTCGCCGCCGTGGCGCTGCAGGCGCTGCTGGACGCCGGCTTCGAGGTTCCGCTGGTGCTCAGCCAGCCGGACCGGCCCGCCGGCCGCGGCATGAAGCTGCAGGCGTCGCCGGTGAAGCAGCTCGCCGTGGCGCGCGGCATCGACGTGGCGCAACCGCGCAGCCTGCGGCTGGACGGCAAGTTCCCCGACGAAGCAGAGGCCGGCCGGCAGGCGCTGCTGGCCGCGCGTCCGGACGTGCTCATCGTCGCCGCCTACGGCCTGATCCTGCCGAAGTGGGTGCTGGACCTGCCGCGGCTGGGATGCCTGAACATCCACGGCTCCATCCTGCCGCGCTGGCGCGGCGCGGCGCCTATCCACCGCGCCATCGAGGCCGGCGACGCCGAGACCGGCATCACCATCATGCAGATGGACGAGGGCCTGGACACCGGCGACATGCTGCTGCTGGAGCGTCTGCCGATCGCTGCGGCGGACACGACCGCGAGCCTGCACGACAAGCTGGCGACTCTCGGCGGCCGGCTGATCGTCGAGGCGCTGGCACTGGCCGCGTGCGGCGGTTTCCATCCGGTGAAGCAGCCCGAGGCGGGCGTCACCTACGCCCACAAGATCGAGAAGGCCGAAAGCCAGATCCTTTGGAACGACGCCGCCGCGCAGATCACGCGCCGGCTGCGGGCGTTCGATCCCTTCCCCGGCGGCGTCGCGCAGCTGGACGGCGAGGCCGTGAAGGTCTGGCGCGCCGAGCTCGTCGAGGTCGACGGCACGCTTGGCGAGCCCGGCCAGGTGCTGGCGGTCTCGCCCGAAGGTCCGGTCGTCGCCTGCGGCGCCGGCAGCGTCCGGCTGACCGAGCTCCAGCGCGCCGGCGGCAAGCGACTGCCCGCGGCGGCCTTCCTGCAGGCCCGGCCGCTCCAGGCCGGTGCCCGGTTCGCTTAACCCTGGCTGAACCGTCGGACAAACCGGCCCGGTGCCGGCTTGAAGCTTGCCCCCTTGCCGTCACATGGGACATCGGGACGGTGTACCGTCCCGGTGGATTTCCGTTCGCGGCTCCGGCCGCTGTTTTCGAGGAGTGATTGCAATGTTCAACCTGATGAAGACCGCCATCCTGATGGCCGCCATCACCGCGCTGTTCATGGCGATCGGCTCCCTGCTGGGTGGCCAGACGGGCATGCTGATCGCGCTGGTCGTCGCGGTGGGGATGAATTTCTTCAGCTACTGGTTCTCCGACAAGCTGGTGCTGAAGATGTACAACGCCCAGGAAGTCGACGAGCGCAGCGCGCCGCAGTTCTACAACATGGTCAAGGAGCTGGCCGAACGCGCCCAGCTGCCCATGCCCAAGGTCTACCTGATCGAGGAGAACGCGCCCAATGCGTTCGCCACCGGCCGCAATCCGGAGCATGCCGCCGTCGCGGCCACGACCGGCATCATGCGGGTGCTGTCCGAGCGCGAGCTGCGCGGCGTGATGGCGCATGAACTGGCCCACGTGAAGCACCGCGACATCCTGATCTCGACGGTCAGCGCGACGATGGCCGGCGCGATCTCGATGCTGGCCAACTTCGCGATGTTCTTCAGCCCGCGCGACAGCGAGGGTCGTCCGGCCAATCCGATCGTCGGCCTGCTGGTGGCGATCCTGGCGCCGATCGCGGCCTCGCTGATCCAGATGGCGATCAGCCGTGCCCGGGAGTTCGAAGCGGACCGCGGCGGCGCCGAGATCTCCGGCGACCCGCAGGCGCTGGCGTCCGCGCTGGACAAGATCCATCGTTATGCCCAGGGCATCCCGCTGGAGACCACCGAGCGCCATCCCGAGACGGCGCAGATGATGATCATGAATCCGCTGTCGGGCGGCGGCCTCCGCGGGCTGTTCAGCACCCACCCGCCGACCGAGGAGCGCGTCGAGCGCCTGATGGCGATGGTCCGCCGCTGAACGGCGCGGAACGTTCTGGACTGCCGAAACACCGCCTCCGGGCGGTGTTTTTCATTGGATCGGGGCTGACCGGGTCGACGGCACAATGGCCCGGTACCGCCGGTGCGCCCCGTTCAGGCGCCAGTCCCCGGCGGCCGAAAAGGACAGCATGACCGCCTCTTTCCGTTCCCTGACCGTCCCGGCGGCGCTGCTCGGCGCCGCCGCGCTGCTGACCGGCTGCGATCAGCTCGGCATCGAGGATCCCGCCAAGGTCGCCGCGGCCAAGCAGGCCGAGGGCAAGGCCATCGGCGGCGCCTGCCGCAACGCGCTGCGCGCCATCGAGGACTGCTACGCCCTGAACCCCAAGGCCCAGAAGGCCGCGGTGTACGACGGCTGGCGCGAGATGGACGAGTACATGCGGGAGAACAAGCTCGAAGGCACCCGTCCGCAGGTCGCGAACCCGCAGGCCAGCCGTCCCGCCGCGGCCGCTTCGGACGACGAAGAGGAATCGCCGCGTTCGGCCACGGGCAAGGTCGGCGAGAAGGCCGATGACAAGCCGGCCGAGAAGACGTCGGACAAGACCTCGGACAAGACCTCGGACAAGGGCAAGGGCGGGCATTGAGCGACCGCCGGGCGTCCGGCGTGTCGGTCTGCCCTGCAACTGATCCCGTGGATGGTGCAGTTCGTCATCGCCCGCTCGCGGGGCGGGCGCGTCGCGACGAAGATACGATCATCCGAAAGATCAGGAGATCGCTCATGACCACAACGTCCTTCCGCGCCACGCGCCGCCTGTTTGCCATCACCGCGCTGAGCCTGGCGTCCGTGGGCGCCGTCGGCACCGCGCACGCCTGGTCGCTGAGCTTCGGCAGCTCGCAGCGCATCGAAGGCAACGGCGAGGTCGCCGCCGACGCGCGCGATGTCGGGGCGTTCGACGCGGTCTCGCTGTCGGGGGACTTCAAGGTCTACGTGCGCCAGGGATCGTCCGACAAGGTCGAGGTCAAGACCGACCGCAACCTGTTCAGCTACATCGAGACCAAGGTCGTCGACGGCAGCAAGGGCCGGACGCTGGAGATCACGCCCAAGCGCGGTTACAGCCTGAACGCCCGGGGCACGCCGACCATCACGCTGGACATGCGCCAGCTGAGAGGGCTGTCGATCTCGGGCTCGGGTGACATCCGCGTCGAGCCGATGAAGACCGGCAACCTGGACGCCAGCATCGCCGGCAGCGGCGACCTGCGCGTGCAGGGCCTGGAGGCCGACCACGTGACGCTGCGTGTCGCCGGCAGCGGCGACATGGTGTTCAACGGCAAGGCCAACGCCCTGTCGGTGACGGTGGCCGGCAGCGGCGACGTCAAGACCCGCGAACTGGTGGTCGACGACGCCAAGGTGAGCATCTCCGGCAGCGGCGATGTCACCGTCGCCCCGACCCGCAAGCTGGACGTGCGCATCGCCGGTTCCGGCGATGTCGGTTACGTCGGCAGCCCCGAGATCAGCATGTCCAACGCCGGTTCGGGTTCGGTCCGCAAGCTGAAATGAGGGCCTGAGGCAACGCCTCCGGATGCTCCGGGCACGCCGGTACGCCGGTACGCCGGGCGCTGTGTGGACGCCCCTCACCGCGACGGCGGGCGAGGGGCGATTCGCTGGTGCAGCGCGCAGACGACAATCGCGCTCATGGCGGAAGGACTCTCGGCGCTGGTGCGCCACCCTGAATTCAAGCGCGGCTCGAAGGAGATGCTGGGCATCACGCTGGGCATCTCGGCCTGGGGGCTGGTGACCGGCGTCGCCATGGTCAAGAGCGGCCTGGGCGTGGGCCTGTCGCTGCTGATGAGCCTGGTGGTCTTCGCCGGCAGTTCGCAGCTGGCCGCGCTGCCGCTGCTGGCCAGCGGCGCCCCGCTGTGGGTGCTGTGGGCCACGGCCTTCTGCGTCAACCTGCGCTTCGTGATCTTCAGCGCCCAGTGGCGCCTGTACTTCGAGCCGCTGCCTCGCGTGCAGCGGCTGGTCATCGGCTACTTCGCGGCCGACCTCAACTACGTCGCCTTTCTCAAGCGCTTCCCCGAGCTGAAGCCGGATCCAGACAACCAGCTCCCCTACTTCTGGGGCGGCGTGGCGACCAACTGGTTTGCGTGGCAGATCCCGGCCATCGCCGGCATCCTGCTCGCCGACCGCATCCCGACGAACTGGGGCCTGGGTTTCGCCGGCGTACTGGCGCTGCTGGGACTGAGCTACTCGCTGCTCAAGGACCGCAACACCTGGATCTCCGGCGTCGTGGCCGGCTGCGCGGCGGTGGCGGCCTATGCGCTGCCGCTGCGGCTCAACATCCTGGTGGCGATCGCCGCGGCGGTCGCCGTGGGGCTCCTGATGGAGAAGTGGCTGCCGCCGGCGTCACCGACTTCGGGGTCGTCCGGTTCGTCCGGCCCGTCCTCCGGGAGGTCCGCATGAGCGTGTGGGAGGCAGTGCTCGGCATCCTCGGCATGGCGGTGATCACGATGGTCACGCGCAGCTTCTTCATGATCCCGGACCGCGAGATACCGCTGCCGCAATGGGTCCGCGACGGCCTGCGCTACGCGCCCCTGGCGGCGCTCGCGGCGGTGATCGTGCCGGAGATCGTCATGACGAACGGCGAACTGATCCACACCTGGAAGGACGCGCGGCTCTACGCGGCGGCCGTCGGCACGGCCTACTTCTTCTGGAAGCGCGGCATCCTCGGGACCATCGTCAGCGGCACCGCGGTGATGCTCGCCTTGAGGATAGGCCTGGGCTGGTGAGCCCGCCCGCGAACGGCCGGTGAGCGCACGCGCGCGGCCGGCGGTCGCCGGTTTCAGCGGCGTTCCGTAACCCGCTCGGACGCGGGTCGTCGTCACGCGGCTGTTAAGCTGCGGCCCGATTTGCCGGCCTTCGCATGCTGCGTCTCCGCCATGCGCGCGAGCCTCCGGCGCACCGCTTTCCAACTACTCGAAGCTCATCCCATGAACGTCTTGCGTTTCGCCGATCTGATCGCCGCCGGCAAGGTGGCCGACCAGCGCGTCTTCATCCGCGCCGACCTGAACGTGCCGCTGAACGACGCCGGCCAGATCACCGAGGACACCCGCGTCCGCGCGTCGATCCCCGCGATCGAGATGGCGCTGAAGGCCGGTGCCGCGGTGATGGTCACTTCCCATCTGGGCCGCCCGACCGAGGGTGAATTCAAGCCGGAGGACTCGCTGGCGCCGGTCGCCAGGCGCCTGGGCGAGCTGCTCGGCCGCGACGTGCCGCTGGTCGCGAACTGGGTCGACGGCGTCGACGTGAAGCCGGGCCAGGTCGTGCTGCTCGAGAACTGCCGCGTCAACAAGGGCGAGAAGAAGAACAGCGAAGAGTTGTCGAAGAAGATGGCCGCGCTGTGCGACATCTTCGTCCACGACGCCTTCGGCACCGCGCACCGCGCGGAGGCCTCGACCTACGGCATCGCGCAGTTCGCGAAGATCGCCTGCGCCGGCCCGCTGCTGGCCGCCGAGATCGACGCCATCACCAAGGCGCTGGCCAATCCGAAGCGTCCGCTGGTGGCGATCGTGGCGGGCTCCAAGGTCTCGACCAAGCTGACCATCCTGAAGTCGCTGTCGGCCAACGTCGACGGTCTGATCGTCGGCGGCGGCATTGCCAACACCTTCCTGCTGGCGGCTGGTCTGAAGATCGGCAAGTCGCTGGCCGAGCCCGACCTGGTCGGCGAAGCCAAGGCCGTCATCGAGGCCATGAAGGCACGTGGCGCCGCGGTGCCGATCCCGGTGGACGTGGTGACGGCCAAGACCTTCGCCGCCGATGCGCCGGCCACGGTCAAGGCCGCGACCGAAGTGGCGGATGACGACCTGATCCTGGACATCGGTCCGAAGACCGCGGCCCTGCTGGCCGAGCAGCTGAAGGCGGCCGGCACGATCGTGTGGAACGGTCCGGTCGGCGTGTTCGAGTTCGACGCCTTCGCCCACGGCACCGAGACCATCGCGCGTGCCATCGCCGAGTCGGAAGCGTTCTCGATCGCCGGCGGCGGCGACACGCTGGCGGCGATCGCCAAATACGGCATCGAAGACCAGGTGGGCTACATCTCCACCGGCGGCGGCGCCTTCCTCGAAGTGCTGGAAGGCAAGACGCTGCCCGCGTTCGAGATCCTGTCCAAGCGCGCGCAGGGCTGACGACCCTCACCCCCCGCCACTGTGCTTCTTGCTCCCTCTCCCGCTTGCGGCAGAGGGCAGGGGTGAGGCCCAGGGGCGGCGGCAGTACGGCAGTCGCGCGACGGCTGGACATCGAGGGCGCCGTCGAGCGCCCTTTTCTTCGACCCGGTCCCACGCAGGACGCGGGCGCAGAGGGAGGAAGACCATGAGCGACATCGACGGTGCGCCGCCAGCGGCGAGCGGCATGGAGGCGTCCATCGCGCCCGTTTGGCTGGCGCTGGCCGCGCTGGCGGCTTCGTTTTTCCTCCAATTGATGCTGCTGGTGCCGGCGGCCCTGGTCACTCTGGCGCCGGCCGCCGTGTTCGACAACTGGCTCTTCTGGGGCGCGGGCCTGATGGCCTTCGTGCTGATGGCCTGGCTGGCCCAGCCGAGCTGGCACGGATCGCCGCAACGCCTGAACCGCGATCAGGCGCCGCGGCTCTACGCCCGCGTCGACGAGATGACCGATGCCATCGGGGCGCCGCGGCTCCATGCGATCGCGATCGACGCCAGCATCAATGCGGGCGCGCTCGAGGAACACCGCGGTGTCTCATTGCGACCGACCCGACGAGTGCTGATCCTCGGCCTGCCGCTGCTGCGCCTGCTGGACACCGCCGCCGCGGAGGCGGTGATTGCCCACGAGCTGGGGCACTTCTCGCGCCGACATGGGCGGCTGGGCCACTGGCTCTATCGCACGCGCGCGGCCTGGACCGCCTGGGCCGCAGGCGTTCGGCAGGACGAGGAAGACAGCAGCCCGTGGGATCGCGCCGGTGCGAACTTCGCGGAGCTTTTCCTCCCGTGGTTCAGTCGCGCCTCCGAAGCGCATTCGCGGCGCAGCGAATTCGAGGCCGACGCGTTGGCCGCGCAGTGGGCGTCGCCGGAGGCGCTGGCGCGGGCACTGCTGTTGATCGAGGTCGCCGTCATGCGTCAGGGGGAAGCGTCTGCCTCGCTGGACCTGGATGCGCTGCGCGCGAGCAGCGCGCCTCCCGCGCGGTGGGCCGATCAGCCGGTCCAGGCACTGGTCGACAACCCGCCGACCCCGGAGGAAATCGCCGAAGCGCTGCGGCATCGCCAGCCGCATGGAAGCCATCCGCCGCATCGCCAACGGATGGATGCACTCGGCGTGGTCGGAGAGGCGATCGATCTGCGACCGCCGTCTTGGGAAGAGAGCGCCGCCGCCCAATGGCTGGACGGTTCCTGGTCGGCGCTTTGTCAGGCCCAGGGACCTTGGGCAGGCGTCGGCGAGCGATTGAGCTGGGCGATGGCGCATGAGGCGCTGGTCGCGCATGAACACGATACCCCGCC
Organism: Rubrivivax sp.; assembly: GCA_004210455.1. GTDB lineage: Bacteria > Pseudomonadota > Gammaproteobacteria > Burkholderiales > Burkholderiaceae_C > Roseateles. The sequence goes on from SEFA01000061.1 coordinate 8,014, forward strand.
CTTGCTGCCCGAGCGGCCTGCGCCGTCTGACGAGACGGCCGGGCGTCGTCTCCATCGCCGGCAGGCCGAGGCGCAGGAAGCGATCGAGCACGGACGGGTTCAGCCCAGCGATCTTGCGCCGTCGCAAATCGAGGCGCTCCGCCGGGCGGTGTCGGTCAACCCGGCCATCGTGCAGGCGTGGCTCTTCGATGTGCCGGTCGAGCCGCCGACGGTGGCCGTCGTGCTGCGCGTCGATCCGGAGCGGATGATCGCGATGAAGCTGACCATCGAGCAGGTCGCGACGACGCTGGCGCTGACGATGGGACTCGTGTTGCCAGCGGGGCGCGACTGGATGCCGCGTTTCAGCTACATGACCGAAGGATTGCCGCCTGACTTGCAGGCGCGCGTCGATGCGACGCCGCGCCTGAAGGGGTGAAGAACCGGAGGTCTGAGGTCTCAGATCCCCAGATACCCCGGCAGCTTTCCGTCCGCCGGCTTGACGGCCGCGAAGCGCGCGGCGAGCTTGGACTGCAGCGCGACGGGCAGCGGCGCGAAGCCGGTGCCGCGCGTCAGGTCGTCGCCGTGCATGAAGCACCAGTACAGGAAGCTCATCACCGGCGCCGCACCGACGCTGCTCGCGGGCGTCGCGTCGATCAGGATGAAGCTGGTCATCGTGATGGGCCAGCTCTCCGCGCCGTCGCGGTCCATCAGCGAGGCCAGATCGTCGCCCTTGCGCGAGAGGTCGCTGTTGGCGATCGCGGACTTGAAGCCCGTCTCGCCCGCCGCCACCCACTGGCCCGCCGCATTGCGCAGGCGCACGCCGTTGAGCTTGTCGCGCTGCACGCGGTCGTAGCTCACGTACGCGATCGTGCCCGGCGCCGCCTTCAGCGCCTTGGCCATGCCGTCGTTGCCTTCGGCCGCCTCGACGTCGCCAGGCCACTTCGGCTGCGCGTTCGCGCCGACGTCCTTCGCGAAGGACGGCGACACCGCGCTCAGGTACTTCGTGTAGCCCTCTGTCGTGCCGGACTTGTCGGCCCGCACGATGCGCTTCACCGGCAGCGCCGGCAGCGCGACGCCGGGATTCAGCGCGGCGATGCGGCCGTCGTTCCATTTCGCGACGCGGCCCATCATCAGCTCGGCCAGCAGGTCGCCGGTGAGTTGCAGGCGGCCTTCCGGCACGCCCGGCAGATTGACCACCGGCACGATGCCGCCGACCAGCATCGGGATCTGGACGAGCTTGCGCTTGGCCAGCTCGTCGGTGCTCAACGGCGAGTCGCTGCCGCCGAAGGCCACGCCGCGCGCGGTGATCTGCTTGACGCCGTCGCCCGAGCCGGTCGGCTTGTAGCTCACGACCTGACCCTTGGTCTTCTCGTAGGCCGTGGCCCACCGGACGTACACCAGCGACGGGAACGAGGCGCCGGCCCCGGCCAGTGCGGCGGTCTGCGCGAACAGGGCGCGCGGAGCGCCGAAGGCGAGGGCGACCGGCAGGGCGGCGGTCAGGCGAAGCAGCGCACGGCGCTGCGAAGCAGAAGAGGAGGCAGCAAGGAAAGCAGGCACGGCGGAGGCTCGAAAGAGGTAGTCGACAGCGGGGCGCATTCTAAGGAGCACGGTCTTCGCACGCCGTGATGGACGCCCGGTGGCGGCACTTGCGGTCGGATCTAGGGAGGTTGCTCCAACTTGCGGGCAAATCCCGATGCGGCTTCCACCGCGCGCATCGTCGATTGCCATCTTTGCATGGGAGTTAAAGCTGAATTCATCGCATCGCCGGAGCCGGAGGATTAAGCTTTGCGCCCCTCGACGGAGATTTGCATGACCGACAAGAACGACGACCTCGACCTGAGCCCGGCCGAGGCCGCCCTGCGCGAGGCGGCGCGGGACTACCACCGCTTCCCGACGCGCGGCAAGATCGCCGTCACGCCGACCAAGCCGCTCGCCAACCAGCGCGACCTGTCGCTGGCCTATTCGCCGGGCGTCGCCTATCCCTGCCTGGACATCGAGCGCGACCCGTCGCTGGCCGCCGATTTCACCTCGCGCGGCAACCTGGTCGGCGTCATCACCAACGGCACCGCCGTGCTGGGCCTGGGCGACATCGGTCCGCTGGCCGCCAAGCCGGTGATGGAAGGCAAGGGCTGCCTGTTCAAGAAATTCGCCGGCATCGACGTCTTCGACATCGAGCTGGCCGAGCGCGATCCCGACAAGCTGGTCGAGATCATCGCGGCGATGGAGCCCACGCTGGGCGGTGTCAACCTCGAGGACATCAAGGCGCCCGAGTGCTTCTACATCGAGAAGCAGCTGAGCGCCCGCATGAACATTCCCGTCTTCCACGACGACCAGCACGGCACCGCCATCATCTCGAGCGCGGCGCTGCTGAACGGCCTGGAGCTCGTGGGCAAGGACATCGGCTCGGTGAAGGTGGCCGTGTCCGGCGCCGGCGCGGCGGCCATCGCCTGCCTGGACGTGATGGTCGGCCTGGGCGTGAAGCGCGAGAACGTCTTCGCCGTCGACTCCAAGGGCGTGATCCAGAGCGAGCGCGCCGACGCCGGCAAGCTCGACGAGTCCAAGCGCCGTTACTGCCAGGTCACCTCGGCGCGCACGCTGGCCGACGTGGTCAAGGACGCGGACGTGTTCCTGGGCTGCTCGGCCGCCGGCGTGCTGACCGCCGAGATGGTCAAGACCATGGCCCGCCAGCCCATCATCCTGGCGCTGGCCAATCCGGAGCCGGAGATCCGTCCCGAGCTCGCGAAGGAAGCGCGTCCCGACTGCATCGTGGCGACGGGGCGCTCTGACTATCCGAACCAGGTCAACAACGTCCTGTGCTTCCCCTACATCTTCCGCGGCGCGCTGGACTGCGGCGCGACCAAGATCACCGAGGCGATGAAGCTCGCCTGCGTGCGCGAGATCGCCGAGCTGGCCAAGGCCGAGACGCCGCCGGAAGTGGCGGCCGCCTACGCGGGGCAGGACCTGGCCTTCGGTCCCGACTACATCATCCCCAAGCCGTTCGACAGCCGCCTGATCCTGCGCATCGCGCCGGCCGTGGCCAAGGCCGCCGAGGAGTCCGGTGTCGCCACGCGTCCGATCCAGGACATGGCGGCCTACCGCGAGCAGCTGTCGCGTTTCGTCTATCAGACCGGCATGTTCATGCGCCCGGTCTTCGCCGAGGCGAAGGCCCATCCGGCCCGCGTCATCTACGCGGAAGGCGAGGATGAGCGCGTGCTGCGCGCGGTGCAGGTGGCGCTCGACGAGGGCCTGGCCAAGCCGACGCTCATCGGCCGCCCCGAGGTCATCGCGATGCGCCTGAAGCGCGCCGGCCTGCGCATCAAGCTGGGCGAGGACGCCCTGGTCATCGACCCCGAGAACGACCACCGCTTCCGCCAGTACTGGGAGGCGTACCACCAGGTCATGGGGCGCAACGGCTTCACGCCGGAGATGTCCAAGTCGGCCGTGCGGCGCTCCAACACGACGATCGGCGCGCTCGCGATCCAGCTCGGCGACGCCGACGCGATGATCTGCGGCACGGTCGGACGTTTCGACTCGCACCTGGAACACATCCAGAACCTGATCGGCCTGAAGCCGGAGGTGTCCAACTTCGCGACGATGAACGCGCTGATGCTGGAGCAGCGCACGCTCTTCATCGCCGACACCTTCGTCAATGAAGACCCGACCGCCGAACAGCTCGCCGACATCGCCTGGCAGGCCGCCGAGGAGCTGCAGCGCTTCGGCCTGCCGCCGAAGGTGGCCTTCCTGTCGCACTCGATGTTCGGCAGCAGCAAGCGCGCGTCGGCGGTGAAGATGCGCCGCGCCCGTGACCTGTTCGCTGCCGCGTATCCGAACATCGAATGCGACGGCGAGATGCATGGCGACGCGGCGCTGTCCGAGGACGTCCGCAACAACTTCCTGCCGGAGTCGACCCTGTCCGGTTCCGCCAACCTGCTGGTGTTGCCGACGCTGGACGCCGCGAACATTCTTTTCAATGTGCTGAAGGTCGTCGGCGGTCAGGGCGTCACCGTGGGCCCGATCCTGCTGGGCGCCAAGCGCCCCGTGCACATCCTGACCCCGTCAGCCACCGTGCGCCGCATCGTCAACATGACAGCACTCGCCGTCGCGGACGTGAAAGCCGCCAAGGCCTGAGCAAGATCGACCCGACCGGGGTCCCCTTCGCGCCATCTCCCTCCTTCGCTTGCCTGCCGGCAAGCGAATTCCCTCCTTGAGTTGCGCGAAGGGGACCCCGGTCGGGTCGATCAGAGAGAGCGAGGTTGGCGACGTTGGAAACTGGGTCGTAACTCGTGGAAACTCGTCCGATGTCGTTTTGGCGGCTCATAATCGGTCGCTGTAACTAAATTTCAGACAGAGACAAGACATGTCCCGTGCCACCAAGATCGTCGCCACCCTCGGTCCCGCCTCGTCGTCCCCCGAGGTGCTGGAAAAAATGATCCAGGCCGGCGTCGACGTGGTGCGGCTGAACTTCTCGCACGGCAAGGCGCAGGACCACATCGATCGCGCCCGCATGGTGCGCGAGGTGGCCGCCCGCGCCGGCCGTCAGGTCGCCATCATGGCCGACCTGCAGGGCCCGAAGATCCGCGTCGGCAAGTTCGAGAACGGCAAGATCGAACTGGTGAACGGCACGCCCTTCGTGCTGGACGCGGACCGCACCGAGCCGGGCAACGAGATGGTCGTGGGCCTGGACTACAAGGAACTGCCGCGCGACGTGAAGCCCGGCGATACGCTGCTGCTCAATGACGGCCTGCTGGTGCTGACCGTCGAGGCGGTTCGCGGCTCGCAGGTGCACACCATCGTGAAGCAGGGCGGCGAGCTGTCCAACAACAAGGGCATCAACAAGCAGGGCGGCGGTCTGACCGCGCCCGCGCTGACCGGCAAGGACATGGAGGACATCAAGACCGCGATGTCCTTCCAGTGCGAATACCTGGCGGTGAGCTTCCCGAAGAACGCCACCGACATGGAGATGGCCCGCCAACTGGCCAACGTGGCCGGCGAGCCCTATCGCCACAAGCCGGGAATGATCGCCAAGATCGAGCGATATGAGGCGATCCCGCACCTGGAGGCGATCCTGAAGGCCTCCGACGGCATCATGGTCGCCCGCGGCGACCTGGCCGTGGAAGTCGGCAACGCCGCCGTGCCCGCGCTGCAGAAGCGCATGATCAAGATGGCGCTGGAGCTCGACAAGGTCTGCATCACCGCCACGCAGATGATGGAGTCGATGATCGTGAACCCGGTGCCGACCCGCGCCGAGGTCTCCGACGTCGCCAACGCCGTGCTCGACGGCACCGACGCCGTGATGCTGAGCGCCGAGACCGCCGCCGGCCGTTTCCCGATCGAGACCATCCAGCAGATGGCCGCGATCGCGCTGGAAGCGGAAAACGCCGAGTTCGTGACGCTGGACACCGATTTCGCCAATCGCCAGTTCGGCCGCATCGACCAGTCGATCGCGATGGGCGCGCTGTTCACCGCCCACCACCTGGGCTGCAAGGCGATCGTGGCGCTGACGGAGTCCGGCTCCACCGCGCTGTGGATGAGCCGCCACCGCATCCACGTGCCGATCTTTGCGCTGACCTCGCAGGTGCTGACGCAGCGCAAGCTGGCGCTGTACCGCAACGTCACGCCGCTGCTGATGCCCAACTTCAACGACCGCGACGAGGCGCTGAAGGCGGCCGAGGATCTGCTGATCGAGCGCGGCGTGCTGATGCCGGGCGACACCTACGCGATCACCTGCGGCGAGCCGATGGGCTACCCGGGCGGCACCAACATGCTGAAGGTCTGCCGCGTCGGCTGACGGGGCGGCGGACGGGTCGACCCCGCCGACCTCAGCCGTTGCGCGCCGCCTGCACCAAGGCGGCGATGCGCGGCGTCATGTTCAGGGGCACCAGCTCCACTTCCTGGTGCGCCCTCGCAAACACGCGGAACAGCTCATCCGCGAACGCGTGCCCGACGTCGGTGACACCGTCGAAGTCGACCTCCGCCCGCTTGAACTGCGGCAGCCGGGCCGCGACGCGACGCGCCTGCGCGCGCGAGTCCAGCATCTGCCCCGCGACCACCACCAGATTGAGCATCACCCGCGTCTGGTCGAAGGCGATGCCGGTGCCGTCGACGCTCCACTGTTCGAGCACCTGCTCCAGCGTGCGCTTGCTCTCCAGCGACATCGCCATGTAGATCGAGCTGCCCTGGCGCGGCAGGCCCTTGCCGTCCTTCCAGGCGTTGCCCTCCCAGGCGCGGCGCTGGAACGCCTTGCCGTTGGCGTGGATGTCGAAGACGTCCGCCAGCTGCGAGCTGAAGAACAGCCCGCGCCCGGTGTGTGCCTGCGGCTGCGTCGTCAGCCGGCCCTTGCTGAGCTCCAGCATCGCGTGGCGCGCGTCGGTCAGCTCGTAGGTGTCGCGGATCTTGTCGAACACGCCGCAGCCGTCGTCCGACACCAGCAGCTGCGCGTGGGTCGGCGTCTGGCGCAGCGACACGGTGACGCTGGTGCCGCCGCTGTGGTCGATGGCGTTGTTCACCAGCTCGGTGAAGCCGTGCTGGATCATCCGCGCGACGTGGCGCGGCAGCGAGAAGTGGGGCGCGTAGTCGCGCTGCCAGACGACGTCCTCCATCAGCCCGTGCAGCGTGTAGCTGCGCGCCACCTGGCGCAGCGCGCCCGGGCCGAAGACCGGCCGCCGGGCGGTGCCGGAGCGCGTCAGCCATTGCGCGTCGACGAGCCGGCGCAGGGCGTTCAGCGTGGCGCGGTGGCTGGCGCCGGTGCGTTCCTCGACGAAGGCGGGCAGGTCGAGCGAATGCTCGTTGGCGGCGGCGGTGATCCAGAGCGAGAGCTGATCGATCGCGAGACGGGTCATGAAATTCCTGGAAGCGGCGGTCGCGCGGGCGGTCCTCGCCGCCGGCGGCGGGACAAGGCACGGCACTTGCTCCGACGGGCCGGGACGCCCCGGCGACAGCCTACCGTCCGTATCTGCCGCCGCACAAGCGCACAGACCCCTGTTCGCCCGCGGCGCACTGGTATGGCACCAGTTCGGGGGGAGGCCTCTGTTCGTTACAGGGGCCGTCACGGGGGCTGGCTAGAATCCCGATCAGTTACGGCGCGGTTACGGCGAGGTCGACGACGAAGTTCGGCGCCCGCCGGCGGCCACAGGATTTTTCACTATCTCGGAGAACTCTCATGGCACTCGTCTCGATGCGCCAACTGCTGGATCACGCAGCCGAACAGGGCTACGGCATTCCTGCGTTCAACGTCAACAACCTGGAGCAGGTGCAGGCCGTGATGGCCGCCGCCGACGAGGTCGGCGCGCCCGTGATCCTGCAGGCCAGCGCCGGCGCCCGGAAGTACGCGGGCGAGGCCTTCATCAAGCACCTGATCCAGGCCGCGGTCGAGGCCTATCCGCACGTCCCGCTGGTGATGCACCAGGACCACGGCACCAGTCCCAAGGTCTGCGAGGGCGCGATCAACCTGGGCTTCGGCTCGGTGATGATGGACGGCTCGCTGATGGACGACGGCAAGACGCCGTCCAGCTTCGACTACAACGTGGACGTGACCCGTCGCGTGGTGCAGATGGCGCACAAGGTCGGCGTCACCGTCGAGGGTGAACTGGGCTGCCTGGGCAACCTGGAAACCGGCGACGCGGGCGAGGAAGACGGCATCGGCGCCGACGTCAAGCTGGACCACAGCCAGATGCTGACCGATCCGGAAGAGGCGGCGACCTTCGTCAAGGCCACGCAGCTGGATGCGCTGGCCATCGCCATCGGCACCAGCCACGGCGCCTACAAGTTCTCGCGCAAGCCCACGGGCGACATCCTGGCGATCTCGCGGGTCAAGGAGATCCACAAGCGCATCCCCAACACCCATCTGGTGATGCACGGCTCGTCGAGCGTGCCTCAGGAACTGCTGGCCATCATCAACCAGTACGGCGGCCAGATGAAGGAAACCTTCGGCGTGCCCGTCGAGGAGATCCAGGAAGCGATCAAGTACGGCGTGCGCAAGATCAACATCGACACCGACATCCGCCTCGCGATGACCGGCGCGGTGCGCAAGTTCCTGTTTGAGAACCCGGACAAGTTCGACGCCCGCGAATGGCTGAAGCCGGCCCGCGAAGCCGCCAAGCTGGTCTGCAAGGCGCGTTACCTGGAGTTCGGCTGCGAAGGCCAGGCCCCGAAGATCAAGCCGCGCAGCCTGGTCGACGTGGCCGCCGCCTACGAGCGCGGCGAGCTGGCGCAAGTCGTCCAGTAAGCCGCCCCAGTCATCCGTCCAGCCAGCCGGCTTCGTGGCGCACGCCTTCACCTATGGCACGCTGATGTGGCCCGACATCATGGCCCGCGTCTGCGGTCCTGAGGCCGGGCCCTTCGCGCCGCCGGTGGCGGCGACGCTGGCGGACCACGCGCGCCACCCGGTGCGCGATCACGACTATCCCGGGATGATCCCGGCGGCCGGCCACCAGGTGGTCGGCCGGCTCTATCTCGACGTGCCTGAGGCCGCCTGGCCGCGGCTCGACCGCTTCGAGGGCGAGGACTACGAACGCCACGAGGTGCTGGTCACCTTGGCCGACGGCACGTGGCAACGGGCCTGGACCTATCTGTTCAAGCCGGGCGCGGTGCCCAGGCTCGGCGAGGGCGATTGGGACGAAGCGCGCTTCGCGCGTGAAGGCAAGGCGAGCTTCGTCTCGCGTTACGTCGGATTCGATGCGATCTGAGCGTCCGGTCTGAAGCGGATCGACGGGTCGCCAGGCGTCGGCGCGCCTCGTGAGCCGCCTCTAGAATCCCCGCTTTGCTGTTCCGTCCGACCGCACACCCATGACCGCCGCCCTGCACACCTCGTCGATCACTTCCCTTCCCCTCATCGCACGCGGCAAGGTGCGCGAGAACTACGCGGTCGGCGAGGATCGCATCCTCATGATCGCGTCGGACCGCATCTCGGCCTTCGACGTCATCATGGGCGAACCCATCCCGGGCAAGGGCGCGCTCCTGACGAAGATGGCGCTGTTCTGGTTCGACAAGCTGGACGGCATCGTCCCCAACCATCTGACCGGCGACGATCCGCTGTCGGTGGTGACCGAGGCCGAGAAGGCCCAGGTCCGCGACCGTGCCATGCTGGTCAAGCGCCTGAAGCCGCTGCCGATCGAGGCGGTGGTGCGCGGTTACCTGGCCGGCAGCGGCTGGTCCGAGTACAAGGCCAGCGGCAAGGTCTGCGGCGTCGAGCTGCCCGCGGGCCTGCAGAACGCCAGCAAGCTGCCCCAGCCGATCTTCACGCCCGCGACCAAGGCGGAGATGGGCGACCACGACGAGAACATCGACTTCGAGCGCTGCGCCGAGATCATCGGCCGCGACATGGCCGAGCGCGTGCGCGACATCGCGATCCAGCTCTACCAGCGCGCCGCGGACATCGCGCTGACCAAGGGCATCATCATCGCGGACACCAAGTTCGAGTTCGGTCTCGACGCCGACGGCACGCTGACGCTGATGGACGAGGTGCTGACGCCCGACTCCTCGCGCTACTGGCCGGCGGAGAGCTATGCGGTCGGCAGCAACCCGCCGAGCTACGACAAGCAGTTCCTGCGCGACTGGCTGGAGCAGGCGACGGTGGACGGCCGGCCCTGGGGCAAGGTCGCGCCGCCGCCGGCGCTGCCTGAGGACGTGATCGCCAACACGTCCGCGAAGTACCAGGAAGCGCTCGACCGGCTGACCCGCTGAGGCCGGCATGCAAGACGCCTCAGCCCCGCCTTCCGCCGCTGCCGCAGGTGCCGCCGCCGCGGGGCCCCTGGTCATCAAGTCCCGGCTGCTGAAGCAGCTGGACAAGGACATCGCCGCCGCGACCTCGCCGATGGCCTCCGCCGCGGCGAGGGCCAAGCGCGCGATGCTGCTGGCGCGTCACGGCGCGGTGGGCGAGGCGCGCGAGGCGCTGACCGCGCTGCATCAGCTCTCCTTCCAGCATCCGCATCCGGAGATCGGGGCCTGGCTGCACATGGCCGAAGGCCTGATGAGCTACTACAACGGCTTCGTCGCGCAGCAGGCCTGGGACCGCATCCAGCGCGCGCATGCGATCGCGGGCACCTCGCCCGCGTTGATCGAGGTGCGGGTGCTCGCATCGGCCTGGCTGTCGCAGCTGGCCTTCATCCGCCACGACCCGGTGGCGCTGGTCGACTACGCCCGGCGCTGCCTCGGCGAAGCGCTGCCCGAGCACAACGTCGCGCAGGCCCGCCTGGCGATCACGATGGGCCTGGCCTGGCATTACGCCGGCGACCTGGCGTCCGCGCAGCGCTGGTACATCCGCGCGCGCCGCCATGCGTCGGTGGAGGGCGACGATGCGTCGCTGTCGGCGCTGATGTTCAACATGGCCGGCATGCGCGCCTCGCAGCTGCGGCGCGAGAGCCTGTCGAGCCAGACCTGGCGCGGGTCCGAACTGATGCTCTCCGTGGACTCGGTGCATCACTTCGACGAGGCCGTCGGCGCGCAGATGATGACGGAACTGACGCCGGTGCTGCGCGCGCAGGTGCTGACGATGCAGGGCGGCTTCGACGAAGCCAGACGCCTGTACGAGGAACATCTGCCGCAGGCCATGTCGCTGGGCCTGGAACGGCTGGGCAGCAGCCTCCTGTCCGATCTTGCGTGGTGCCGGGCCAACCTCGGCCAGCACGAGCACGCGCTGCACCAGGCGCGCGAGGCCGAGATCGAGCTCGATCCCGACTGCGAGCTCGACGACCGCGCCATCACGCACAGCCGGTTGGCGCAGACTTTCCGGATGCTCGGCGAGACGGCCGACGCCGACCGCCATCAGGCGCTGGCCGACGAGGCCTGGCGACAGTTCGCCGAACAGCAGCAGCAATGGCGCGACCTGCTCGCGGGCAGCGCGCTCGAAGCCTGAGCGCTCACTCCTTCGACGCGAAGCGCTGCGCGATGAAGCGCCAGATCATTGCTGTCGCATCCGGGCCGCTGGGATCGCTGTACGGTTCCTTCGCCGGTCCTCCGCTCCAGGCGTGCGCCAGACCGTCGATCTCGACGAGCGTTGCTGCGACGCTGCTCCCTCGCTTGAACTCGACGACCGTCATCGGCAGCCGCTTCCCGCGCTGCAACCGGCGGTCACGCACCGTGGCGGCGCCAGCGGCCAGCGCCCACTGGCGCACCGCCTCGAACGCATTGGACGCCGCGACGACGCGATCCTGATTGCCCTGGATCACAAGCAGCGGCGGCCATGCCGTGCCGCCTTCGATGGCGGCGGCCCCTGCCTTGCCGCGCATGGCGCGCAGCGCCGTCGTCGCCGACGCTGCGAGACCCGGCGGCACGCCCGAGTGCATCGCCACGGCCCGGAAGCGCTCCGGATGCAGAGTCGCCAGCAGCGCGGCCATGCTCGCGCCGGCGGACAGGCCCACGATCGCCACGCGCTCGCGATCGGCGCCGTGGAGCAGGCAGACCTGATCGATCGCGGCGAGGATCAGCGCCGCCTCGCCTTGCGCGCGACCGGACTCGGTGTCGAACCAGTTCCAGCAACGCTGTGGATTCGCCAGCCGGCTCTGCTCCGGATAAAGCACCAGGAAGCGCTGGCGCGCGGCGAGCCGGTTCATCCGCGTGCTCCGCGCGAAGCCGGCCGGATCCTGTCCGCAGCCGTGCAGCATCACGATCAGCGGCGGGTGTTCGCCCGCGCTCAGCCCGGCAGGCCGGAAGAGCCGGAAGCGGCGCATGCCCGCGCGGCCGGTCGCCAGCCCGGAGAGCCAGTCGCCCAGGCCGGGCGACGGATGAGGCGGCGTCTTCTTCAGGCCGGGGACGGCGTCCTGGGTGGCGTCGCGGGCGACCTTCGTCGCCGCGCGCATGACCTGACCCGTCACGGCGCGCAGGCCCTGGTTCCAGGCCTTGCGCAGGGCGGCGGTGGAGGAGCGTCTGACCATGGCGGCGATCGTCGGATCGTCCCATTCTGAGGCCTGACCGTGTCGATGCGCTGATTCCTACCCTTTGACACAACGATGCGGGGCTTTAACGCCGCGTGCATCCCAGGGCTGTTGGAATGACACGCACACGGATTGCCGGACCTCGCGCCATGACTGTTGTTCCCTCGACACCCCTGCGCTGGACGCTCCAGGACCTGGACCTGTCCCGCATCGAGTCCGATCGCGTGCGCGAGCACGACGCGCTTTTCCTGCTGGTCTGCAGCGCCTCCTTCATCGAGAGCGGCAGCGACATGTACACGCGCAATCTGATCGAGCATTTCGACGACGATGCCGAGGTCGGTGCGTGGCTGCGCGATCACTGGGAGCCGGAAGAGCTCCAGCATGGCGCCGCGCTCAAGGCCTATGTACGCCATGTGTGGCCGGGCTTCGACTGGGAGACGGCCTATGCCGGCTTCTTCGAGGAATACGCTCGGTTGTGCACGATGGACGAGCTCGAGCCCACGCGCGGGCAGGAGATGGTGGCGCGCTGCATTGTCGAGATGGGCACGACGACCTACTACCAGGCGCTGCACGAGGCCTGCGACGAGCCGGTGCTGAAGGATCTGTTCTGGCGCATCCGCTGCGACGAGGTGCAGCACTACAAGAACTTCTTCGCCTTCTTCCGCAAGTACCGTGAGATCGAGGGTCTGCATCGCGGCCAGGTGCTTGCGGCGCTCGTGCGTCGCGCGTTGGAGCTGCGCAAGGAGGACGCGTCGATCGCCTTGAGACATGCCGTGGGTGGGCGTCTGCGCACTGGGGCCGCGGACGGTGGCCCGGCGCCCATCGCCGACGCCGAGCAACTGACGAAGGACGCCATCCAGCTTGTCAGTTCGAATCTGCCGATGGGGCTGGCCGTGCGCATGACCTTGAAGCCGCTGCTGCTGCGTCCTGGCGTGCAGCGGGTGGTCGAGCGCCCGCTTGCCGCCATTGGTCGCCGCGTCCTGCTGACCTGAGCGCGTGCCCCCGGCCCGCGCCCCACGACGCTCACTGGGGCCGGAATGGGGCGGCATCGATGCCGATTCTCGCTCTACAGTCCGCTCGTCCGACCGCTCCCGGTGGTCGTGAGCAGGAGCACCCGATGAATGTTTCCCGATGGGCGGTCCCCGCCTCCTACTTCAGCATGGTCCTGGGCCTGACCGGCCTGGGCAACGGCTGGCGCGTGGCGGCGCGCCTGTGGGGTTTCCCCACCTGGATCGGCGAAGCCGTCATGGCGGTGGCCGTGGCGGTCTGGGCGGTGCTGCTGCTCCGCTTCGCGATCAAGTGGATCGCCGACCGGGAGTCGGCCAGGGCCGAGGCCGCGCATCCCATCGCGTGCTGCTTCATCGCGCTGGTCCCCGTGGCGACGATGCTCGCCGGCATCGGCGTGCTGCCGCATGCGCACGGCGTGGGGACGGCGATCATCCTCGTCGGCGCGGTGGCGTCGCTGCTGTTCGGGCTGTGGCGCCACGGCGGCCAATGGCGCGGCGGCCGCGACGAGAAGACCACGACCACCGTGCTCTATCTGCCGACCGTCGGCGCCAACCTGGTGTCGGCGATCGCGATGTCGGCGCTCGGGTGGCCGACCTGGGGGCAGCTGTTCTTCGGCGCCGGCGTGCTGGCCTGGATCGTCCAGGAATCCATCATCCTGGGCCGTCTGCTGACCGTCGAGCCGCTGCCCCTGGCACTGCGCCCGACGGTCGGTATCCAGATGGCGCCGCCGGCGGTGTCGCTGCTGGCCTACGCGGCGGTCACCGTCGGTCCGCCGGACCTGCTCGCCCGCATGCTGCTGGGCTACGCGATCGTGCAGGCGCTGATGGTGCTGCGGCTGATGCCGTGGATCCGCCAGCCGTTCACGCTGTCTTACTGGGCCTTCACCTTCGGTGCGACCGCGATCTCCACCGGCACCATGCGCTTCGCCGAACGCGGCGACGATCCGGTCTTCACGACGCTCGCGCCGGTGCTCTTCGCGATGAGCAACCTCGTCATCGCCGGCTTGTCGATCGCGTCGGTGGTGTGGGTGCTGCGGACGAGGCCCACGCCGGCGCGCTGAGCGTCGGCCGGGTTCAGATCACGCGCTCACCTGCCGCGCGGACGCGCTTGCAAAGCCCCGTGTAGGGCGCCTCGTCCGTGATCAGGTGGACGGTCGCCGGCCATTCCTGCGCGGCCAGCGTTTCGAGCGCCTCCTGCCGGCGGCTGCCGCGGCTCCATCGCGTGAAGCGGATCACCACGACCAGGGCCACGGCATCCGGATCGGCCTGGATCCGGCGGCGCGCGATCCATGCCTCGACGATGGTCGGCGTGACCGCCGTGAGCTGGTGGCGCAGCGTCGTCAGCGCCTCGGCGGAGAAGCCGCTGGGCATCGCCTCGGCCTTCGCATCGAGCCGGCCGACCTGCTGGTCGCGCGAGGCTTCCCATTCGGCGCGCTGGCGCCAGCGCTCCGCGTACTGCTCGGCGCGCGGATCCTTGCGCGGAACGAGGAATTCGTAGGCGCGCTCGCAACCCGGGCGGATCGCGTCGCCGTCCAGGTTCATCGCGCGGTCGAGCAGCGCCAGGCCCGACTCGTCGTCCTTGTCGAGCCGCATCACGCCTTCCAGGTACAGCGCCGTCGCGCGGTCGGGATGCGCGGCGTTGAACGCGACGATCTGCGGCAGGTGGTCCTCGTCGGGGCGCAACTGGGCGTCCAGGCGCAGCAGCTCGAAGGCCTCGTCCACGGTGCGCTCGGGCAGCGCCTGCAGCGTGGTCGCGCGCTCGCGCAGCTCGGACCAGTGGCGGTGCTGATCGCGCCAGCCCGGCAGCACGTCGTTGCGCCACTGCTGCTGGATCTCGCGCCGCAGCGTCGCCACCGAGGCACCGAGCCAGACCGTCGCCGCCGAGTCCGATCCCGGGTCGGTCGCCGGATGGCTCGCTCCGCCGGCCGCCAGGTCGGGCGGCGGAAGCGTCAACTGCGTGTCGGCCAGGCCGAGCGCGCGCAGGCGCTGTCGCAGCGACGGATGGGTGTCGGCCACGCCGGGGTCGCGCGCGAGCGCCGCGTCCAGGTCCTTGCTCGACAGCGCGGGCGTCTGCGGCGCGGACGCGGTGCGGGCCCATCGCTCGGCGAGGTCCTCGGGCGGCGAGTTCTCCGAACGCGTCGTCTTGAACAGCTCGGTGAGGAAGCGGTCGTAGCTGCCGCCGCTGATGTTCACGCGCTTGAGGGCCGAGGCGGCGGCGGCCGGGCCGACCAGCTCCGCGGCGGCGGCGTCCGCCTGGTACTCGTTGGCGCGCGCCAGCACGAAGGTGTAGGCGTTGAAGTAGGGCGCGTACCAGTCGACCGGCTTGCGCAGCAGGCGGCCGCTCCAGCCGCTCCAGTGCTCGGCGATGGCCTGGATCGTTCCCCACGACAGGCGCAGCCGGTAGATGAAGGCGCCGAAACGGCCGTGCGCGCCGGCGAGGTGGCCGTATTCATGCGCGACGACGGCCATCGCCTCGTCGGGCGTGGCCGACTCCAGCAGCGGCAGGCCCAGTAACAGGTAGTTGCGCGGGAAGCCGATGAGCCCGAACAGTGGCCGTTGGACGACAGCGGCGTTCATTTCGTTGATCAACAGCACGTGGTGGAAGCGTGGGCCGCGCATGCGACGCCGCATGTCGTCGAGCGCCGCGAACAGCGCCGGTGCCTGCTCGCGCGTGAGCGGCAGCCCGGTCGGTGCCGGCAGTCGCACGAACAGCGCGGAGAACGAGGCCTTCAGCAGGAACCACATCGGGAAGGCCAGCAGGATCAGCAGCTTGCCGAGCTTGAGCAGCAGGATCAGCGCGCCGCCGCCGCTGGAGATCATCCACCAGGCCAGGCCGGCCAGCACCAGCAGGCCCGCGCCGGCGAAGGACAGCAGCACCGCCAGCAGCACGAAGCCCGCCAGCGCCAGCAGCGCTACCTTCATCTTGTAGGCCTCGGGGGCCCGTTCGCTCTCTCGCTCCAGGCGAGCCACCATCTGCTCGAAGTCCGCAGTCTTCATGGTCGTTCCTCCTTCCCTCGCGCCCTCCGGCGCCTCTCGATTCCCGGCGTCCTGCATCCTGGCGTCTGTCGCGCCGCGCGCGCATTGTGATGGCGGAACGACGGGTCAGCGATCCCGCGCGTTGAGGAGATTCCCGGAGGTCGGGCGATCGTCGAACGGCGCGAACACCTCCGCGACCCAGTCGACGAACAGACGCAGCTTCGCGCTCAGGTGGCGCGACGCCGGGTAGACGACATGCAGCGGATGACGCGGACGGGTCCAGTCGTCGAGCACCGTGCGCAGCGCGCCGCTCTGCAGGTGCGGTGACACCGCGAAGCGGAAGGTCTGTCCCAGGCCGGCGCCGGACAGCAGCGTGCTCAGGTGCGCGGTGCTTTCGTTCACGGCCATCACGGCCTCGCCGGCGATCTGCAGGTGTTCGTCGCCGCGGTGGAACTCGAGCGGAAACGCGCGTCCCGTCAGCGACGAGAAGTAGCCCGCGATGGCATGGCCCGGCACGCGCGTCCGGTCCCCGGGTCCATGGGCGCGCGCGATCAGTTCCGACGGATGCCTGGGAACGCCACGCGCTTTCAGATAGACGGGGCTCGCGCAGGTGACCCAGTCGAGGTCGGCGATGCGGCGCGCGACCAGCGAGTTGTCCGCCAGCTCGCCGCCGCGGATCACGCAGTCGACGCCTTCGCTGATGAGATCGACATGGCGGTCGCTGACGCCGAGGTCCACGTGCAGTTCGGGATGCCGCGCGCGGAAGTCGGGCAGGGCGGGGATGAGGATCATGTTCGCGAGGATCGAACCGACGTCCACGCGCAGCCGCCCCCGCGCCTGCGCACGGGTCTGCGCGGCCAGTTCATCCATCTCCGCGAGGTCCTCGATCAGACGCCGCGCGCGCTCGTAGTACGCCGCGCCTTCGGGCGTCACGCTGACACGCCGCGTCGTGCGCTGCAGCAGCCGCGCGCCCAGGTGGCGCTCCAGGTCCTGCACCAGCTTCGTCACGGTGGGGCGCGGGATGTTCATCGCGTCCGCCGCCTTCGAGAACGCGCCCGATTCGGCGATGCGCACGAAGACGCGCAGGGCGAGCAACTGGTCCATCGATCGATCTCCCACTTCCAAATCCCTGATTATTCAGGATTGGAAAAAAAGAAGTCGAGATCGACGGCTTTATTCGGACAGAGGCAATTCTTAAGCTTCGCTCACCTCTTCACCACTTCCTCAACGGAGCGAATCATGAGCAAGCAACTTGAAGGCAAGGTCGCCGTCGTCACCGGCGGCACCACGGGCATCGGCCTGGCGGCAGCGAAGGCCTTCGCGTCGGAAGGCGCGGTCGTCTACATCACGGGCCGCCGCAAGCCCGAACTTGATGCCGCCGTCGCCGCCATCGGCGCGAACGCGATCGGCGTGCAGGCGGATTCGACGAAGCTGGCCGATCTGGATCGGCTGTACGCCGAGGTCGGCGATCGCCACGGCCGTCTGGACGTGCTCTACGCCAACGCCGGCGGTGGCACGATGGCCCCGCTGGGCGAACTGACCGAGCAGCACGTCGACGAGACCTTCGAGCGCAACGTCAAGGGCGTGATCTTCACCGTGCAGAAGGCGCTGCCGCTGCTGGACAAGGCCGCCAGCGGCGCATCGGTGATCCTCGCCGGATCGACGACGAGCTCGATGGGCACAGCCAACTTCAGCATCTACAGCGCCACGAAGGCGGCGGTGCGCAACCTGGCGCGCAGCTGGATCCTCGATCTGAAGGGCCGTGCGATCCGCATCAACACGCTGTCCCCCGGCCCGATCCACACGCCGGGCCTGGTGGAACTGGCCGGTTCCGACCCGGCCAACCAGCAGGGGCTGCTGGACTACCTGACCTCGCAATTGCCGATCGGCCGCATCGGGCAGCCGGAGGACATCGCGAAGGCGGCGGTCTACCTGGCGTCGGACGCCTCGTCCTTCGTCACCGGCATCGAGCTGTTCGTCGACGGCGGCATGGTGCAGGCCTGAACGACCGCGCGTCCGCGCCATGGCGGTCGCGCGGATCGTGGGCCCCGGCGGACGCTCAGATCTCCGAGTCCCACGGCCGCGACAGCCGCATCGCGCAGTTGATGATCCCCACCATCGAGTAGGTCTGCGGGAAGTTGCCCCAGAGCTCGCCGGTGACCGGGTGGGTGTCCTCGGAGAGCAGGCCGAGGTGGTTGCGCGAGGCGAGCAGCGCCTCGAACAGCGCCCGCGCCTGCTCGACGCGGCCGATGCGCGCGAGCGCGTCGATGCGCCAGAACGCGCAGATGTTGAACGAGGTCTCGGGCTTTCCGAAGTCGTCGGGCGCCTCGTAGCGGCGCATGTAGGGGCCGTCGCAGAGCGAGGCCTCCAGCGCATCGACGGTCTTCACGAAGCGCGGGTCCTTCGGATCGATGAAGCCGACCTCGGTCATCAGCAGCACGCTGGCGTCGAGATCCTTGCCGCCGAAGCTCTCGACGAAAGCCTGGCGTTGCTCGCTCCACGCGTTGTCGAGGATCTTCTGCTTGATCAACGCGGCCCGTTCGCCCCACAGCGCGGCGCGCTGCGGCAGCTTGAGTTCGCGCGCGATCTTGCACAGGCGGTCGCAGGCGGCCCAGTTCATCAGCACCGACGAGGTGTGCACGCGCGCCCGCGTGCGCAGCTCCCACATGCCGGCGTCGGGCTTGTCGTGGATGGCGAAGGCCTGCTCGCCGGCGCGCTCCAGCAGCGCGAACTCGTCGATGCCCGCGCGCTGGTGCAGGCGATGGTCGAAGAAGGACTGCGCCGAGCCCAGCACGATGTTGCCGTAGACGTCGTGCTGGAAATGCTCATAGGCCTGGTTGCCCGCGCGCACCGGGCCCATGCCCCGGTAGCCGCGCAGGTGCGGGACCATGTACTCGGTCAGCTTGGACTCGAGCCCGATGCCGTAGAGCGGCTGCACGTGGCCGTCCTTGGACTGGCCGATGATGTTGCGCATCCAGCGGAGGTAGTCCTCCATCGTGCCGGTCTCGGACAGGCTGTTGAGCGCGCGCACGACGAAGAAGGCGTCGCGCAGCCAGCAGTAGCGGTAGTCCCAGTTGCGCTGCGTGTGCGGCGCCTCGGGCACGCTGGTGGTCATCGCGGCGACGATGGCGCCGGTCTCCTCGAACAGGCACATCTTCAGGGTGATCGCGGCGCGGATCACGGCCTCCTGCCACTCGATCGGGATGGCGAGCCGGCGCGTCCAGTCGCGCCAGTAGCTGATCGTCTTCTCCTCCAGCAGCCGGGCGGTGTCCTCGACGGATCGGTCCAGCGTCTCGTCGGGGCCGAAGATGAAGCTCATCGGCATGTCGAGCGCGAACGACGTCTCTTCTTGGACGTAGGTCAGCGGCGCGTTGGTGGTGAGACGGATGGTGCCTTCCGGGCCGACGAAGCGCAGATGGTTGCTGCCGCGGGTGCGGGCCGGCTGGGCGGAACCCCACTGGATGACCGGCCGCAGGATGACGCGGATGCGGGGCAGGCCCTGGATGGGGCGCATGCGGCGCACCAGCATCATCGGGCGGTAGGGCCGGTCGTTGAGGAAGAAGCGCGGCATGAAGTCGGTGACTTCGATCGCGTTGCCGTGCGTGTCGTAGAGGCGGGTGCGCAGCACGGCGGTGCCGTGGTCGTAGGACTGCTCGCTGCGGGAAAAATCTTCCAGCTCGACCTGGAACGTGCCGTCAGGACCGATGCCGTCCGGGGAGTCGATCAGCGCGTGGAAGACCGGGTCGCCGTCGAAGCGCGGGGCGCAGCACCAGACGACGCGGGCGTGGTCGTCGATCAATGCGCTGACGGCGCAGTTGCCGACGAGGCCGAGTTTCAGAGAGGCTGCATCCATCGTTCCTCCTTCTTCGTCGTTCTTGCGATGTTGCACGGACGGGAACCGGGCAGCGGGCAAGGAACGTTCCCGTGGAGAGGTGGCCGCCCTGGCGTGGGCGGTGTGCGATGGCAACAGAATGTGGGATATGACAAGCGAGGGGGAGTGAATGCTGGATTGGGAGCGGATCGGCCTGGAGGCGCCCAGCGAGGACCTGGCCGAGATCAAGCGCGCCTATGCGCGGCGGGTGAAGGTCGTACGTCCCGACGAGGACGCGGTGGCCTACCAGGCCCTGCGCGAAGCGTACGACCGGCTGGTGCAGCGCGCGCGCGAGGCGGCCCGCCGCCGCGAGACCGGAAGCACCTTGCCGACGGAAAGCGCGTCCGCAGGAGACGGACTCGACGCACCGGATCCGCTGCTGCCGGTTCGGATCGATACCGAGCAGGTGGCGCGCGATGTCGGGGTCGAGGTTGAAGTCGAAGTGGATGAGCGGATGGGCTCCGCTCATCGCGAGCGCCCTCGTCCACGCGATGCGTGGCCACTGGACGAGCGCGACGCTGCGCCGCCATCGCGAGGCCGCACGCCGCAGGAACTCGCGCTCTGGGTGGATGCGGTCTGCAGGTCCGGGGGCGATGCGTTGACCGAGGCGGAGGCTCGACTGCCGCTGGAACTGGCCCAATTGCCCTTCGACGCGCGGGCGGAAGCTTCGATCCGCCTGGCTGACGTGGTGCTCTCCTATCAGGCGCTGATGCCCGTCACGCTGCTGACGGCCCTGCAACGCCACTTCGGCTGGATGGAGGAGTACCGCTCGGTGCGAGAGCTCGGCCTCGAGCGCGCAGAGGCGCTGCGGCCATTGATCATCCACTTGGCCGAGCCCGTGACGGATCCGGAAGTGCTTCGCGACTACGCTGAAGTCCAGCAGGTGAAGCGGCTCTTCGACGCCGGACGGGACGGCCTGAGCTTCTTCACCTTCGTCCTGATGGGGGAGTTCTGGCGCCGCCGCGCCGAGACGCTGGATGCCGGTATCCTGCGCCGGCTCGGCATCTCGGAAGGGCAGGGCATGCGCATGGAAGGTTGGGCGGACCTGGCGGGTCTGGCGCGCGTGCTCCTAACCTTGGGCGTGATGCTGGTCGCCTGCGCCGCGGTCAAAGGCGACTGGCCGGAGGGCGCCAAGGCAGGCCTGCTCGCTGGCGTGTACGCGACGCTGCTGTGGGGGCTTTCGCTGGCGATCCTCCTGGCCTTGCAGCAGTGGCGGCAGGCGGACCTGAAGATGGACGCGTTCCGCCGTACCGGCGCCATCGGCGGCTGGATCGCGCGGTCGCCGCTGGGTCGCCTGGGTCCGGATGTGGTCTGGCCGATGCTGGGCGTCTTCCTGCTGTTCCTCGCTGCGGAGCTGTTCCTGTGGCACGACGGCGCACCCGGCCGCGCGTGGGCGGCGCTGATCCTCTCCTTCATAGGGTTCTGCATGGCGGCACCGCGGCGCCTGAATCCCGGCGTCACGGCGTTGGGACTCTGGCTGGTCGGCCATTTCGGCGCGCGCCTGCCGGAAGCGGCCTCGGCGCTGCTGATGGCGTGGGTGCTCGGCGGGATGCAGCTGTACCTCAAGCGCGGCTACCGGCCGCACGATGGCAACGCGCCTGGAACGCCCGTCGGACTGCCCATCGGTTGGCCGCGCGGAACGCTGCTGGAGCGGACGCTGCTGTTCACGATCGGGCTGCCGACGCTGGTCGCGTGGATCGCCGAGCGTGCGGGCGATCGTCTGGTGCTGCTGGCTCTGGTCCTCGCCGGCACTCCGATGCTCGCGGGATTGGACCTGCCGCGCGGCGTGCCGGTCGCGCTGCTGGTCGTGTCACTGGCGACACTGCTGGCGCTGCAGCGGTGGGGATTGCGATCGGGGCGACGGATGCTCGGCCTCGGGTGAGTCGGTGACAGGCTCACCGGGCCGGGCTCCGCGCAACGCCTACTTGAACTTCATCTCCTGCAGAAGCATCGAGCTGCCGATCTCGCGGAACTCGAAGCGGTTGCCGGACTCCTTCTGCAGCTGCGCATCGGTCTTCTTGCGCCACGCGAGTACTCGTCGTTGCGTTTCTCGCCTTCGGGGCCGGTGGCGATGCGGTCGGTCATCAGGATCAGGTAGAGGTCGGGCTCGCCCTTGCGCGGGTAGGCGTTGCTCAACAGCAGGTAGCCCTTGATCCAGCCCTTGGACATGGCGAACTCCTGGTCGGCCTTCCCTGGACGCCCCGGAGCGGGGCCAGGAAACTTAGGCGATGGCGCCTAACTTCGCAGCGCGGACGACCTTACGCCGCCAGCCGGAAGGTGCTCACCAGCGCCGTGAGCTGCTCGGCCTGCGAGCGCAGGCTGCCCGCCGCCGCGGCCGATTCCTCGACCAGCGCGGCGTTCTGCTGCGTCATCTCGTCCAGGCGCTGCACCGCGACGTTGACCTGGCCGATGCCGTCCTTCTGCTCGGCCGCCGCCGTCGCGATCTCGCCGACGATGTCGGCCACGCGCCTCACGCCCTGGACGATCTCGCCCATGGCCAGCCCGGCGTTCTGCGCCAGCCGCGTGCCGGTGTCCACCCGCAGCACGCTTTCGCCGATCAGCGCCTTGATCTCCTTGGCCGCGCCCGCCGAGCGCTGCGCCAATGCACGCACCTCGCCCGCCACCACCGCGAAACCGCGACCCTGCTCACCGGCGCGTGCGGCCTCCACCGCCGCGTTCAACGCGAGGATGTTGGTCTGGAACGCGATGCCGTCGATGACGCCGATGATGTCGTTGATGCGGCGCGAACTCGATTCGATCTGCTGCATCACCGCGACCACCTCGCCGACGACGTCCCCGCCCTTGGAGGCCGAGACCCGCGTCGCGCTCACCAGATCGTTGGCCTGCTGCGCCGAGCTCGCCGTGTTGGCGACCGTGCCGGTCAGTTCCTCCATCGACGAGGCCGTCTCCTGCAGGTTGGAGGCGGTGGCCTCCGTCCGCGCCGACAGGTCCTCGTTGCCGGTCGCGATCTCGCGCGTCGCGACGTTGATGGTCTCGGTGCCGTCCCGCACCTGGCGCACCATGCGCCGCAGCGAATCCTGCATCGCGCTCAACTCGCGCAACAGCACGCCGATCTCGTCGCTGCGGTCGACGACGATGTCCTGGCTGAGGTCGCCGCTGGCGATCGTCTGCGCCACCGCGCCGGCCCGCACCATCGGCGCCCGCACCGAGTGCGTGATGCGCCACGCGATGAAGATGCCCAGCACCACCGCCAGCGCCGTCAGCGACAGCATCAGCGTCGCCGCCTGCGCGGCCTGCGCGCGCTGCTGTTCGGCGAAGGCATCGGTGTCCTGCGAGATCAACGTCACCAGCTTCTCGACCGACGCGAGGTAGCTGGTCGCCGCCGGGATCAGTGTCTGGTCGACCTGTCGCGCGCCGCCTTCCGGATCGGCCTTGATGGCGGCCATCACGCCCTTGCGGATGTCGACGTAGCGTTGCCGCTCCGCGGCGATCACTGGCAGCTGCGCCTTCTGCTCAGGATCGCCGATCGCCTGGTCGAGGCTGGCCTGCAGTCCGTTGATGCGCTCGGTGGTCTTTGTCATCTCGCCGGACAGGAAGCCGCTCAGGCCCTCGTGTCCGCCGGACTTGGCCATCGCCAGCACGCGGTTGAGGTTGAGCTCCGTCGCGGCGCGCCAGTTCGTGGCCATCAGCCGGCGCTGCTCCAGCGTGTGCAGCTGGTCGCTGAGCCTCACCATCTCGCGCAGCTTGTACACGCCCACGCCGGTCATGAGGGCCGCCATCGCGAGCACCGCCGCGAATCCGACCTGCAACAACGTCGTGATCTTCATCCGGCTCAGTGCGTGCAGCATGGCGTACTCCGATGGCGATGGTGCGATCGATTATGGGAGTGCCCTCAGGCCCCGGCAACACGAGGGTGAACCCGGGTCCCTCGTCCGGGGGGCCGATGGAATATGGGGATGGGGCCGTTCCGAGACCTATCTCACGACAGGTGCCGGGTCATGCGTGGCGCGGACGCCGACACGGGACGGCGGTAGGCGCCTCGCGATCGCTCACGCCAGCCGGAACACCCGCACCAGCTCCGCGAGCTCCTTGGCCTGCTGCTGCAGGCTGTCGGCGGCCGCGCTGCTTTCCTCGACGAGCGCGGCGTTCTGTTGCGTGACCTGGTCCAGCTGCGTGACCGCGTGGCCGATCTGCTGGATGCCGCGAGACTGTTCGCCGCTGGCGGAGGCGATCTCGCCGATGAGCACGCTGACCTGGCGCACCTGATCGACGATGCCCTGCATCGCCGCGCCGGCGTCGTCGGCGAGTCCGGAGCCCGACTGCACCTGCTCGACGCTGCGTCCGATGAGCGCCTTGATCTCGCGCGCGGCCTGTGCCGAGCGCTGCGCCAGTGCGCGCACCTCCGATGCGACCACCGCGAAGCCCTTGCCCTGCTCGCCGGCGCGCGCGGCCTCGACCGCCGCGTTCAGCGCCAGGATGTTGGTCTGGAACGCGATGCTGTCGATGACGCCGATGATGTCGGCGATCTGCCGGGACGAGGTGCTGATGTCCTGCATGGTCCGCACCACCTGCTGGACCACGCCGCCCCCATGTCCCGCGGCCTCGGCCGCGCGCGTCGCCAACGCGTCGGCCTGGCCGGCGGTCGACGCATTGTTCTGCACCGTGCTCGACAGCTCCTCCATCGAGGCCGCGGTCTGCTGCAGGTTGCTGGCCTGCTCCTCGGTGCGCTGGCTGAGGTCCAGGCTGCCGGTGGCGATCTCGCTGGAGCCGGTCGCGATGCTCTCGCTGCTGTTGCGCACGCGGCTCACGATGTCGCGCAGCGAGCCGGCCATGGCGTCCAGCGCGGCGATGAGCCGCGCGGCCTCGTCCTGGCCGGGCGTGGCGTCGCGGCTGCGCAGGTCGCCCTGCGCGACCGCCTCGGCGAAGTGGACCGCCTCCTGCATGGGCGCGGTGATCGAACGCGTCGTGAAGACGCCCGCGCCCAGCGCGACCAGCACCGCCGCCAGCGCGGCGGCCAGGCTCCAGCCGCGCACCGACGCGGCGGTCGATTCGGCGGCGTGGAAGGATTCGGCGCCCACGCGCACCTGCAGCGCCAGCAGCGCGTCGATCGCCCCCTTCGCCTGCGCGCCCAGCGTCACGATGCGGTCACCGTAGATCGTCTGCGCCGTCGCGACGTCGCCGGCCTTCACCGCGTCGCGCGCCGCCAGCAGCCCTTGCCGCACGTAGTTGCCGCGGATGTCCGCGAAGGCGGCGGCCAGGCGCTTCTCCTCGTCGGTGAGGTAGGTGGACATGTAGTCCTTCCACAGGCCGGTGATCGTCGCGATGTTGGCCTGCAGCTGCGTGTCCAGCGTCGCCAGCTGGGCCGGGTCGCGGATCATCTCGGTGACCAGGATGCGGTTGCGCAGCATCAGGCTGTCGATGTCGCCGATCTGCTTGAGCGGAATGGTCCGGTCCTCGTAGATCGTCTTGAGGTCCGAGAACACGCGGCCGCTGCCCAGGATACCGAGTGCCGACACGCCCAGGATCAGCAGCAGCATCAGCCCGAAGGCCAGCGACAGACGCTTGCCGGTGGTGAATCGACGCAGGAAGGTCATGGCGGTCTCCGACGGATCTTGTGGACGAGGATGCCGGAGCCGATTGCACGATATGTGCCAGCGATGGGGAAGCCCCGTACTCCGGTGACGACCTGCCGCGTCCGCCGTGAAGCGCGTCACGACGTGGGATCCGGGTCGCCCGCGCCTTGAGGACCGTCGTTGCGCGCGACCGGATCGACGAAGGAAACGCGCCGCGCCCGCGCCCGCGCCGCCAGGGCCTCCACCTCCAGCATGCCCAGCCGGTGGAGCAGATCGGCGTCCGGCAGCGGTACGCCCGACTCGGCGAAGACCTTGAGCGCGCGGGCGAAGCCGCGGCGTGATTCCCAGTCCAGGCGCAGGTGTCGGGCTGCCCGCTGGCGCGCCTTGAGCGTGTCGTCGATGTGTACGGGCTTCGCGTGGGCCAAATCCGACCAGGCCCAGCGCTGCAGCCGTGCGACGGTGACGAGGTCGCGCGGCAGCCGCGACGGGCGGAGGCTGCTGCGGACGGGACAGGCGATGTCCCACTGGTCGCCGAGGAGCCGGGCGACGTGGGTCAGGTTCTCCGCGTCCAGCCCGGTCGCGTCACCCTCGACCGGCAGGCGGCGCAGCAGGCCCTGCGCGACGATCGAGGCAGGCGCCGTCAGCAGCTCCCTGGGGACCATGCGCAGCGCGACGAGGAGGGTGTGCTTCTCGGCGGAGGTCGGCGTGACGGTGGGCGTCGCGCCGGTCGACGGGCCCCGGAGCGCGGCTTTCGCCGCGCCCTTCGTGATGACCCGCCTGGCGATGCTGTCGATGGCACCCGCGAGAGACCGTCCACTCGCGCCCGGCGCGTCGGCGGGCAGCCGCGCCCGCAGGGCGGCGATGGTGTCCGCGAGCCGCAAGCTCATGTCGTGGAAGGCGGCGGTCGGCGGCAGCTCCAGGAAGCAATCGTCGTCGCACAGGGCGTCGCGCAGGCTCGCCACCACGGCCAGCCGTCCGTCGGGCGCGACTGCGTCCGGCGCGCCGCCGGGCGCCAGGTCCGGCACGATGGTGCATGCTTGCGCGGTCTTGCGAAACAGCACGGGGATGGGGGCGTCCGCGGCGTTGCGCAGGAACGGACGCGGCAGCGTGGTCTCGAACAGTCGAAGGGCCGTGTCCGTCGGAAGATCGACCGGCCCGCCCTGGGCGACGATGCCGGCGGCGCTGAGGCATTCGGTGCCGGGCAACTCCCGCAGGAATCGATTGACCGTCGCCGCCGCGCAGCCTTCCGGCAAGGCGACCATGAGCGGATCGCGCGTCGCCGGGGGACGGGACAACCGCATCAGGCCGCGCAGGAAGCCGTCCGGCAACTCGTCGAGCATCGCCGCGCCCAAGTCGCGCAGGTCGGCCACGACCGTGCCGACGCCAGTCAGGCGATGACGCAACGGGTCGAGGACCGTTCGGTCGCCGCCGCGCGTCACGGTGGCCAGGGTCTTCGCGAAGGTGAAGAGGGGGAGGGGGGGCGGCATGCGGGCGGACCTCGACGACGGTCCGCCTGAGTGCCGCGACGGCGCGCGCGAGGCGCGTCCGGGGGGCTCGCCTCCCGGCGCTTACATGCTGCGCCGGTACTGCCCGCCCACCTCGAAGAGTGCCGCGGTGATCTGTCCGAGCGAGCACACCCGCACCGCGTCCATCAGCACGTCGAAGACGTTGCCGTTGGCTATCACGGCCTGCTGCAGGCGCTTGAGCATGGCGGGCGCCTC
The DNA here is from genome assembly GCA_004210455.1 of Rubrivivax sp. Taxonomy (GTDB): domain Bacteria; phylum Pseudomonadota; class Gammaproteobacteria; order Burkholderiales; family Burkholderiaceae_C; genus Roseateles. Next base: position 34,972 of record SEFA01000061.1, read on the forward strand.
GGCCGCGTGGCGCGCATGGAAATCGCCCAGTCGCGTCAGCTGGCCCTGCTTCTCGTCCTCGGTGGAGCGCGCCAGCTCGATGTGCTCCGGCACCGGATCGCCTTGCGGGTTGCGGAAGGTGTTCACGCCGATGATGGGGTACTCGCCGGTGTGCTTCAGCATCTCGTAGTGCATCGACTCTTCCTGGATCTTGCTGCGCTGGTAACCCGTCTCCATCGCGCCCAGGACGCCGCCGCGCTCGGCGATGCGCTCGAACTCGGTCAACACCGCCTCTTCGACCAGTTCGGTGAGCTCGTCGATGATGAACGCGCCCTGGCTCGGGTTCTCGTTCTTCGCCAGACCCCACTCGCGGTTGATGACCAGCTGGATCGCCATCGCGCGACGCACCGATTCCTCGGTCGGCGTGGTGATCGCCTCGTCGTAGGCGTTGGTGTGCAGCGAGTTGCAGTTGTCGTAGATCGCGATCAGCGCCTGCAGCGTGGTGCGGATGTCGTTGAAGGCGATCTCCTGCGCGTGCAGCGAGCGGCCCGAGGTCTGGATGTGGTACTTCAGCTTCTGGCTGCGCTCGTTGGCGCCGTACTTGTCGCGCATCGCCACGGCCCAGATGCGGCGTGCGACGCGGCCCAGCACGGTGTACTCCGGGTCCATGCCGTTGCTGAAGAAGAAGCTCAGGTTGGGCGCGAAGTCGTCGATGTGCATCCCGCGCGCGAGATACGCCTCCACGAAGGTGAAGCCGTTGGACAGCGTGAAGGCCAGCTGCGAGATCGGGTTCGCGCCCGCCTCGGCGATGTGATAGCCGCTGATCGACACCGAGTAGAAGTTGCGCACGTCGTGGTTGACGAAGTACTGCGCGATGTCGCCCATCACCTTGAGCGAGAACTCGGTCGAGAAGATGCAGGTGTTCTGGCCCTGGTCCTCCTTGAGGATGTCGGCCTGCACCGTGCCGCGCACGTTGGCCAGCACCCAGGCGCGGATCTTGGCGGCCTCGTCGGCCGTCGGCTCGCGGCCGTTGTCGGCCTTGAACTTCGTCAGCTGCTGGTCGATGGCGGTGTTCATGAACATGGCCAGGATCGACGGCGCCGGGCCGTTGATGGTCATGGACACCGAGGTCGTCGGGTGGCACAGGTCGAAGCCGTCGTACAGGACCTTCATGTCGTCCAGCGTCGCGATGCTGACGCCGGAGTTGCCGACCTTGCCGTAGATGTCGGGGCGCGGCGCCGGATCGGCGCCGTAGAGCGTGACCGAGTCGAAGGCCGTCGACAGCCGCTTGGCCGGCAGGCCCTCGGACACCAGCTTGAAGCGCCGGTTGGTGCGGAAGGCGTCGCCCTCGCCGGCGAACATGCGGGTGGGGTCCTCGCCCTCGCGCTTGAAGGCGAACACGCCGGCCGTGTACGGGAAGCTGCCCGGCACGTTCTCCAGCATCAGCCACTTGAGCAGCTCGCCCTGGTCCTCGTACGGCGGCAGCACGACCTTGCGGATGCGCGTGCCCGACAGCGAGGTCGACACCAGCGCGGTGCGGATCTCCTTGTCGCGGATCTTCACGACGTACTCGTCGCCCGCGTAGGCCTGCTGCATGTCGGGCCATTGTGCGAGCAGCTGGCGCGCGTCGGCGTCGAGCTTCGCCAGACGTGACGCCGCGAGCGCCTCCAGCGAGGCCAGCGACGCAGCGTGCGTCTGCGCATTTCCCCCTGCTTCCGTGCCGCCCAGCATCGCCGCGCTCGCGGTCAGCTGCTGGATCTCGCGGGCCAGGCGCGCCTGCGCGCGGGCCCGCTTCTTGTACGAGCGCACCGTGTCGCCGATCTCGGCGAGGTAGCGCGAACGCGCCGGCGGCACGATGGGCGTCTGGTGGGTGCTGAAGCGCGTGGCGGCGACCGGCAGGCGGCCGTCGCGGAGCATCAGGCCGAGTTCGGCCAGGCGGGGCTTCAGCGCCTGGTAGAGCGCGGTCACGCCGTCGTCGTTGAAGCGGCTGGCCATGGTGCCGAAGACCGGCAGTTCCTCGGCCTTCTTCCCCCACGCTTCCTTGTTGCGCTGCACCTGCTTGGCGACGTCGCGCCACGCGTCGGCCGCACCCTTGCGGTCGAACTTGTTGATCGCGACGAACTCGGCGAAGTCCAGCATGTCGATCTTCTCGAGCTGGCTGGCCGCGCCGAACTCCGGCGTCATCACATACATCGGCACGTCGACGTGCGGCACGATGGCCGCGTCGCCCTGGCCGATGCCGGAGGTCTCGACGATGACGAGGTCGAAGCCCGCGACCTTGGCCGCGGCGATCACGTCGGGCAGCGCCTGCGAGATCTCGGAGCCGAAGTCGCGCGTCGCCAGCGAGCGCATGTAGACGCGTTGTCCCGCGGCCCACGGCGCGATCGCGTTCATGCGGATGCGGTCGCCCAGTAGCGCGCCGCCGCTCTTGCGGCGTGACGGATCGATCGAGATCACGGCGATGCGCAGCGCATCGTCCTGGTCCAGGCGCAGGCGGCGGATCAGTTCATCGGTGAGAGAGGACTTGCCCGCGCCGCCGGTGCCGGTGATGCCGAGGACAGGGATGCGCAAGCCCTTGGCGCCGTCGCGCAGCGACTGCGTGAAGGCCGCATCGGCGCGGCCGTTCTCCAGCGCCGTGATCGCCTGCGCGAGCGCGCGCCAGGCGCCTTCCGAATGGCCTTGCAGCGCGGCGACGGCCTTCGGCGCGGCGGCGCTGAGGTCCTGGTCGCAGCGCATGACCATCTCGCCGATCATGCCCATCAGGCCCATGCGCTGACCGTCCTCGGGGCTGAAGATGCGCACGCCCTGGTCGGCCAGGTCGCGGATCTCGGCCGGCACGATGACGCCGCCGCCGCCGCCGAAGACCTGGATCTTCTCGCCGCCGCGCTGGCGCAGCAGCTCCACCATGTACTTGAAGTATTCGACGTGGCCGCCCTGGTAGGAGCTGACCGCGATCCCCTGCGCGTCTTCCTGCAGGGCGGCGGTGACCACCTCGTCCACCGAGCGGTTGTGGCCCAGGTGGATGACCTCCGCGCCCATGCTCTGCAGGATGCGCCGCATGATGTTGATCGCCGCGTCGTGCCCGTCGAACAGGCTGGCGGCGGTCACGAAGCGGACCTTCTGGGTGGGGCGGTACTCGGCCAGGGCCTTGTACTCGGCGGACATCTCGGTCATGACGTTTGTCTCCGGCGTGGGGGCGCGGTCGCCTGCGGCCGGCGAGGGTGGTCCCGCCGCGGCGCCTGTCGTGGGTCGACCCCTTCTGGGGATCGATCATGTGCGCAGATTCTAGGTGCCGGTTGACGTTTACGTAAACGTGAGCGACGCGGGGGGCGATTCGGGCGCCCCGCGTCGTTGCAAATCCTCGCCATGGCGCTGCCATGGCTCCGGTTTCGCCTAGCGCCGCATCCCGACTCGCCCCTGCGTCAAGCGCGCTCCCAGGAGCAGCAGGCCGGCCAGCATCAGGGCCCAGGTGCCGGGCTCGGGGACCGCGGCCACGCGCAGGAAGGATTGCCGGTAGTCCACCCCGTCGGTGCCGAAGGCCGTGTACGCGTTGACCACCCCACCGTCGGCGTCCGTCACGCCGGTGATGCCGTCCCAGTACAAGCCTGTGGAGGTGACGTCGATCGTCGATCTCGACCGTGCGGTGAACGGGGCGCTGCTTTCATCGCTCAGCACGGCGGTGATCGTGCTGGCGTACAGACGCAGGTCCAGATGGATGGGGCGCCCGAACGCGAACTGGATCGACAGCTCCTGCAACCCCGAGGTGGCGTGAGGAGGCTCGTAGACGCTCCACGACCCGTTCGTCTCGGTTTCCAGCCGGAAGTACTGGATGCCGACGGTGTCCGGCGTGTACTGCCAAGGCGGATCGGGCGGCGGGCGGGGCACGCCTTCGGACTGCAGGGACACGTTGGCGCCCCAGCTCGTGTCGGCGGTGTAGCGACCCAGCTCGCCCGGCGGCTGGCCGAGCTGTCCCGAGCGGCTGGTGATGCCTTCATAGTTGATGCGGAAGTTCATCCATCCCAGGGTGCCGGCGGCACAGGTTGCGCACTGGATGACGATGTCGTCGCTGAGCGAGCTGGATACCGTTGAGCGAACCTCCGCCGCCTGCAGGGGCGCATGCACCGAGATCTCGGCATCGGCCGTCATGCCGGCCCACAGCCGGCCATGATCCGCGCCGCTCCAGCCGACGCTGAATGCATTGGCGAACTGGTCGCCGTCGCGATACGAGTTGCCCTGGCCGTAGCTCAGCATCAATCCCGGGAGGATGGCGACATCCTGCACGGCGCCCCGGTCCGGCTGTCCCGGGACACGCGTCACGTAGTCTTGGGCGGCGCGGTATTGGGCCGCGTTCGCCAGGGGCGCGAACAGCGCGCCGACGATCGCCGTCACGGCAGCCGGCACGCGCCAGGTGGAGAGCTTAGGCATGGCAGGCTCCTTGATATCGACGCTCACGGCGCCGTGTGACTTGCGGGCATGGCGGGCGAAGGCGGCGAGCAGTGCCAGCCCCAGTGCCATCAACGCCCAGGTGCCGGGCTCGGGGACGGCCGCCGCGAGCGCGTAGTCGACGCCCTGGGCGTTGAGGGCGGTGAAGTCGGTGACCGGCTGCCCGTTCGCATCCCAAAGGCCGCTGATGCCCTTCCAGGACAACGAGAGGCTGAAGTCGACGTTGGCGGTGGACCACCCCTCGCCGCCGTCCGCCGTGGACGTCAGGGAGGACGTCTGGCCGGTGTCCAGGTACAGCGACAGCCACAGGGGCTCACCGAAGATGAAGTTCACCTCGAAGGATCCCAGCGCTTCTCCTGCCATCTCGCCGTCTTCCGTCCGTCCCGCATTGCTGTTGCTTTGGTACCCCCAGATGTAGCCCCACGCAGATTCTTCCTGTCCCACCGGGAAACCGGTCGCACTCAAGGTGAAGCCGGCCAGGAAACCCAGGGACTCGAAGTGGTCTCCCCGCGTCGCGACGCCGTCGAGGGCACGCAAGGGGGTGGCGAACACCGAGGCCGCCAAAGTGCCGACGGTGCCCGCGATACAGGTGGGGCACGTGATGGTGAAGGCGTCGTCCATGGTGGCGGCGGAGCCGCTCTGCGACTGGACCGTGCGGGACGCCGAACCGGTCGTCATCGTCGCCGAGCCCTGCGTGAAGGTCTTGACCCAGCCATAGCCGGAAGACGCCTGGCTGAAGCCGGTGGACGTCGCGCTGAAGTCCAGGGCCGGCACCGTGACGGCATCGTCCAGCGAGAGGGTGCGGACCTCGCCGGCCGCGTTCTGCCGGGCCTCGTAGGTCTGCTGGGTGGGCGTGCCGGACGAGGCCAGGTTGACGAATTGGGTGGTCGAGAACCCCTGTGCCCAGGCGGGCGCCAGGGGGATCAATGCCAGAGCAGCCGCCGCGGCGGCGCGTGCGATGGCCGGTCGATGCGAAATGAAGCGCATGGCGCTCTCCCTGGCGGCGTGCTGCCGGTTGTCGCGACAGTACGACGATCCACGACAGTGCGCGGCCCCTCCCAAACAGGACCGTGGGCACGGTCGTTGCGCGGTTTCGGGAACGGCGATTGCTCCCCGCCGGCCCGTTCCGTTCAACATGAGCGAATCAGCGCTCGGCATGGAACTTGCG
>SEFA01000130.1 GCA_004210455.1 Rubrivivax sp.
GCGGGTCTTCTTGGGCAGCGGGTCAAAACCAAGCGAGCTTTGATTCATGCCCTCATCGTCGCTGACCGACGATCAAATCGCCAGTCGGGGTGACGAGGGGTTTTGCAGACTGTCCCTAGCAAAGGACCTCCGGAATGAATGTGCGGACGGGAAGACGGCGCAGCAGGGTGGTGACGCGGGAGGTCGCGTCCTGCAGATAGCCATCGAACAGCGGCCCGATCGGGACGCGCAGCCAGGCTTCCAGCGCAGTCACAGCCAGTGCCAGCAGCGCGCCTGCAATCAGCTTGAGCGGCAAAGGGTTGGATGGAGTCAGAAACATGGCGTGCGCTCCCTCGGGTGGTTAGATCACGTAGCCGCCGGACACCTCGATGTCCTGGGCATTGACCCAGCCGCTGTCCTCGGTGAGTAGCGACGCGATTGCGCGGGCGACCTCCTCCGGCTCGCCGACGCGGCCCAGCGCAGTCTGGGACGACAGCAGCGCTTCAAACTCGTCGTTGAGGCCCCCGCCCAATTCGGTGCGGATGGGGCCGGGTGACACGGAGTTGACGCGGATGCCCTGCTCGCCAAACTCCTTGGCCATGTAGCGGGTCAGCACCTGCAGACCACCCTTGAACGAGGCATACGGCGCCACGCCGGCGGTGGCGACGCGAGTGGTGGCGCTGGTCAGGTTAACGATGCTCGAACCCCTGTGCAGCAGCGGCAGCAGCGTCTGTGTCAGGAAGAAAGGTCCCTTGAGGTGCACGTTGAAGAGGCCGTCGAACTGCTCCTCGGTGACGGCAGCAATGGGTTGGAACAGGCCATAGCCCGCGTTGTTCACCAAGCCAGCCAAGTGCGTGACGTTCCAGTTGGTCTCCAGCGCCTTCTCCACTTCACTGCGGAAGGCGGAGAAGCTGGACGCCACGGCGACGTCCAGTCGCAGAGCGACCGCCTTGCCGCCGCGTGCCTCGATGTCGCGCACCAGGGCGTGTGCGGCATCCGGGTTGGCGTTGTAGGTGAGGATGACGCCGAGGCCGCGACGCGCCGCTTCCAGTGCCGTCTTGGCGCCGATGCCGCGGCTGCCGCCGGTGATGACGATGACTTTGCTGTTGCTCATTTCAGGCTCCTAAAGCTCAGTGGTTGGGGTGACTGAACGATAGGGAAGCGCCCCTTTTTGGGCGCAACGGTTCCTGCTCGATTCCTGCCTATTCCTGCCTGCGGCTTTTACGCACTGCTGGAATTGATGGAAATGGTTCCAATGTCGCCATGCAGCAGCAACTTGAAGAGCTTCGAGCCCTAGCGAGCCGCGCGGAGAACCGGCCCACGCAGACGGGCATCCCGCGCGTGTTCATGGTCCAGGGCAGCATTCCCGAACACGAGCTGGCAGCCGTGTACGACCCGATGGTCAACCTCATCCTGCACGGCGGAAAGACGCTGACGGTAGGCGACCAGGCACTGGACTACGACCCCGCCACCTATTTCGTCATGTCGGTGGATCTGCCCGCGGCAGGGGTTGTCAGACCGGCTGCCGACGGCTCGCCATACTTGGCTGTGGCGTTGACGCTGAACGCCGCCGTTCTGGCCGACCTCTTGTCGGCGCTGCCCGAACCTGCACCTGCCACTGCAGAGCAAGGCTTCTCGGTCGCGGCGGTGACGCCAGAGCTTCTGGATGCGTGGGTCCGCATGCTGCGACTGATGGACCGACCCGCCGATATTCCCGCTCTGGCGCCGGCATTCGAGCGCGAAATCCTGTATCGAGTCTTGCAGGGGCCCATGGGTTGGATGCTGCGCGATATCGCAACGCCTGATTCCGCCCTCGCCCGAGTCAACAAGGTCATCCAGCGCATACGGCGCGAGTTTGCTCAGCCCTTGGCGGTGGAGGATCTGGCTGAAGAGGCCGCCATGAGTGCGTCGGCCTTCCACCGGCACTTCAAGGCGGTCACCTCATTGAGCCCCTTGCAATACCAAAAGCAGCTGCGCCTGTTGCAAGCCCGCAAGCTGTTGGTGAGCGCGGGGCAGAACGTCACTTCCGTTGCCTACGAGGTTGGGTACGAGAGCCCCACGCAGTTCAGCCGTGAATACGGCCGCGCATTCGGCCTGCCCCCCGCGAAGGATGCCATCCGGCTCATGTCCAGCATCCAAGCGCGCAGGCAGAGTTTCGGACACGCGTTGGCGGGCGACTGACCATTGCGCATGCGCCATCAAGCGTCGGAACAGTCATCGTCCCCGCCACGAGCAGGAAATCAGGGACCGATGCCGCGTACTGAAGGACTCGACTTCGGCGGCCCAAACTAACGGCGCCGCGAGGTTGCCGTCTTTGTCAGCCGACGATGAACTGCTTCGCTATGCCGGGGGAAGTCGCGCGTGAGCTTGCACGTTGAGCGACCGCTTCACAACGTCGAGTCGATCGACTCGAAGGACCGGTCCCGCTGCCAAGCAGTCCCTCGCGGAGCCGTGATCACGCTGCCGAACCCGAGGTCCAACTGCGGACACGCTCACGCACCCGCTGCAGATCCGAATCCGCGCCCTCCTCACATCCGCTCATCCGCCGTCCATGCAGTTCACGCCGCTGCGCTGCGGCTTCGTCTCCTGGTGCTCGAAAGGCGGTGCGTCGATGACGACACTCCATCCATCGACACAGCCCACCGATCCAGGAGAACGACATGACCCACCGCTTCAACATCGAATCCGCCACCGGCCGCACCATCAAGGCGGTCGCTTTTGGGGCGGTCGCTGCGGTGGTGATGGGCCTGGGCATCGCGCACGCAGAAGGCCAGCGCGAAGCGCGCGCTCAAATCGTCGCGCTGGATCCGGTGGTGATCACCGTGAAGCGCCAGCAACTGCCGACGGTCTACGTCACCGGCCGCCGCGACAACTCGGCCGATGGCGCCCAAGTCGCCTCGGCGCTGTGAGTTCCGAAGGTTGCGCGGCATCGATGGGAACATCCATCGGCTGAAGCCCAAGGATCATTCCCCCAGCAGAACGCCCGGCTCGCGCCGGGCGCTCTGCTTTCAAGGTCGGTTTCCGCCCCCGCTCCAAAGCGTCCCTCCGTCCCGACCACGGGCAGGCCAGATGAGCGACGAGTTCTCCTTCGCAGCCCCAGTTCATCCAACGCTGCGTCTCCCTGGGGGTCCAAGGCGATGCTGGGCATCCAGTCCCTGATGATTGCCGTCATCACCCTGCGCGCGGGTCTGCTGCTGCGCCCTCACGGCGGCATGTTGAGCCCGGGCGCGGCGCAACTGCGCTTCGTCCTGCTGGCACACGGTCTGTTCTACCTCGTCAAGGCCGCCTCGGCGATGGCGCCGGACACCTTCGTCAACCTCGCGGGCTTCCGCGGCACAGTGATCCTGGCGTCACTGGTGGAAGGCGTGATGGCGATCATGCTGCTCGCGGTGTCCATGACCGGCACCCAGCGACATCGCCGCGAGGAGCGCATCGCCGAGATCGCCGCACGCGCCCCGCTGACCAATCTGGACAACCGACGCGCGCTCTATCTGCGCGCCCCGCCGCTGCTGGACCAGGCCTGCCCGGCCAACGCCTGCGCCCTGCTGCTGGTCGACATCGACCACTTCAAGCAGGTCAACGACCTGCACGGCCACCCCGCCGGGGTCGCGTGCTGATGACGCTGAGCGACCTCATCCGCGGCGCACTGCCCCCCGCGCGCTGGCCGCGCGACTGGGCGGGGACGGATTCGTGATCCTGCTACAAGGCCTCTCCGATGCCGCCGCGCATGCACTGGGCCAGAATTTGCGCGAGGCGTTCTCTCGGCAGGCGCGCGAGATGTTCGTGACGCCTGAGCCGGTGTCGCTGAGCATCGGCGCGACCTTGTCCGACCAGCCCGACGCGGCACTGTCGCACTGGCTCAAGCAGGCCGACGAGGCCCTCTACGCCTCTAAGCGCCAGGGACGGGACCGGAAGGCGCTGGTCCCGTTCGTTCCCGGATCGGCGCGCATCGCTGGGAGTCAAATGGGTGGCAAGATCTGGCCCCCCAAGAAGCCATTCCGACAACGACGCCCCATCCCGATGAACGAACAAGCCCTGACCGCCGCCCTTGTCGACACCCTGCGCGTCGCCGACAACGACGTGGACGCGCTCCTGGCGCTCGAAGCGCTGTCGCGTGCCGGGTCTGCACCAGCGGGCGAAGCGATCATCGCGTTCCTTCGTTCCGGTTCGGAACCCTATCTGGCGCACCCCGCGCTGGAGCGTCTGGCCCGGCGCGCGCCTGCGGTGCTCATCCCGGCCACGGAGGATGAGCATCCGGCCGTGGCGGCGGCCGCAAAACACGCCTTGCTGCGGGAACCCACCGACGAGGCGCTGCCGTTCTACCTCCGCCTGCTCAAGTCCCGAAGCGCGGAGGACATCGCCACGGGCCTGGCGAGCTTGGGACGGCTGTCCAGCTCCGAGGTCCGCGTGCCCCTGCTGAAAGCGCTGGCGCACCGCAGCCCCAGCGTCCGTGTCGCAGCGGCGGAAGCGATCCGGCGTCGCGCTGACGGCAGCTGGGTGAGCGATCTGCTGGACGCCATCGGCGCGCTGCGTCGTGAGGAGAAGGCGAAGAAGAAGGATTTCTCCACGATCATCGAGTCCCTCTGCTCCACGGTGGTCGACAAGGCCGAGACGCCCCAGCGCGAGCGGTTGATGCAGGGTCTGGACGACGACGACGCGCGAGTGCGCCGCACCTGCATCGACGCGCTGGGCCGGGTCGGCGATGAGGCCGCGGTAACGATCCTGTGCCAGCGGCTGGATGACATCGGCGCCAGCGCACCGCTGGTGTGGCGCGATGCCGTGGTGGCCGCGCTCGGGCAGTTGGGCGACGCGCGGGCGATCGGGCCTCTGCGACGCCTTGGCGCCCACGTGACGGCGAAGGCGCTGCGGCAGTTGAAGGCCTTGGAGGCCGCGCCCGACCTGGTGGCCGCGCTCGAACAAGCGAAGACGCCGCGTGACGCCAGCGAGCTTGCTGACGAGCTGGCCCGTCTGGTCGGTCCAGGCGATCAACACTGGCCGCGCGTCGGCCTCTCCTCGGCTTCGCTGCCTGTGCGCCGCGCGGCGGCCCTCCAGCTGGCCACGTCCGATCCCGAAGCGGCGGTGGCCCCCCTGCGCAAGCTGCTGGGCGAAGTGAAGCCGGGTGATGCGATCGCGGTGGCCGAGGCGCTGGTGCGGCTGGGCGACGAACAGGGCTGGGAAGGCTTCTCGAAGGCCCTGGCGGACGATCCGCACCACTGGAACGCCAGTGCGGTGGCGAGCGCCTGCGCGAACCTGCGAGGCCCTCGTGCCCACGCCCTGCTTCTGGAACTGCTGCCACGGATCAGTCACCAGTACGTGAACGACGTCTGCCAGGCGATGGCCGCTCAGGGCGCCGATCTGCTGCCGTCGCTGATCAGCGCCGCAACGGCCGGCGAAGGCGTGAACCCGCGCCATACGCAGGCGCTCAGCGAATTCCGCGATCCCGCCGGTGCCGCACTGCTGGCGCCGCTGCTGCTGGGGACGCACCCTCTTCGCGACGGCGCGATGCTGTCTCTGATGAAGACGCCTGACGCCCGAACCAGCGAAGCCCTGGTCGCCGTGTTGGCACAGGCGACCCACGGCGAAGAGGTGGAACGTATCGTCGAAACGCTGGCTTCTGTCGCCACGAAGGCGGCGATGCCGGCACTGCAGGACGCGCTGCGTCGCGGTGTCGCTGTCGCTTCCGTCCTGCATGCACAGGCTCGCCTGCTCGACGATGGCTCGCGGTCCCTGTTGATCGAGCAACTGGCCAGTCAGGACGAGGAGTGCCGTAGCGAAGCTGCTGGCGCGCTGCTGCAGCTCGCCGATCCGGCGGCGGGCCGGCCCCTGTTCGATCTCCTGCTGCGGGAGACCGAACTGTCCGTGGTCCACACGGCGCTGGCCGCCTGGTTGAAGTCGAGCACGACCAACGATGTCGAGGTGATCGAGGGCCTGCAGGCGCCGGGCACGCGGGCCTTCGTGCTCGCGGGGCTCCGCCAACTGGAAGGACAGGCATCCGCGTCCGGCTTCTAAGCCCGCCCTTTGACGCTCACGGCGTTGTCCGTCTCAGCCAGAATCGCTCCCCTGCCGCCGCAGAGCCCCATGAGACGTTGGGCCATGGTGGCGGATCGCTTTCGATCAGGGTTGAGGACACACCCCTGAAGACGCGCGAGCAGCCGCGCTTGTGACGAGCCGGTTCAGGACGGCGCGTGAGCCGCCGCGACGCGCACCAGCTTGTCCGGGTTGCGCTGCACGTGGATGCGCACAATCAGTTCGCCGTCGGTCTCGTAGGCCTGTGACGCGCAGGTGCGCTTCGGGAGCCACGGTGTAGCGCGGTCGTGCCTCGCGCAGTTGCGCTTTCGCGCGGGGGAAAGCCGAGCGCCTTGTCATCAGCCCTGCGGCTGTTCTCTCGGCACGCTCAACCGCACCCGCAATCCCTGACCCTGCGTCGCATCGAGCAGCTCGAGCTTGCCGCGGTGCCGCTGCGCGATGTCCAGCGCGATCGCCAGGCCCAGGCCGCTGCCTGATCCCTTGGACTCGCTGCCGCGCTCGAAGCGGCGCAGCGCGCGTTCGCGGTCCTGCGGCGGGATGCCGGGACCGTTGTCCTCGACTTCCATGCGCGACCACTCGCCGTCGCAACCGGTCCGGACCGTGATCCGCGGATTCTGACCGGCGTAGTTCAGGCTGTTGTGCAGCACGTTCGACAGCAGCTCGCGCAACAGGAAGCTCTGACCGAGCATCGGCGCACTCTCCAGCTCGAACTCGATGTCGGCGCCGGACTGCAGCGCGCGCGGCACCCAGTCCTCCGCCACCTGCGCCGCGATGTCTCGCAGGTCCACCGGTTGCTCGCGACCGCCGGGCTCCGCCTCGGCGCGAGCGATCGACAGCATCTGCGTCGCCAGCCGCGCACTGCGATCCACGGAGCCCTGCAACCGCTTCAGCACCGGCTCCATCTGCGGGTCATGCGGCTCCAGCAGCGCCAGGTCGATCTCGGTGCGCAGCGACGTCAGCGGCGTGCGCAACTGATGCGCCGCATTCGCGAGGAAGTCCTGCTGCGCCGAGGACGCCCGACGCAGCCGCTCGAAGAGCCGGTTGAACGCCGCGATCAGCGGCCGCAACTCGCCGGGCACGTCGTGCTGCAGCGGCTCCAGGCGCGCGAGGTCGCGTTGTTCCAGTTCCGCGCTCAGCTGCGACAAGGGCCGCAGGCCGCGGTAGGTCGCCCACCAGCCGGCGCCCGCCAGCAATACGGCCATGCCGCCGATCAGCAGCACGACGACCACGAGCAGTTGCTGCTGCAGGGCATCGCGCTTGTTCAAGGTCTCGGCGACCAGGATCTGGCAGACATTCCCGTTGCCGCAGGTGGCGCCGAGCGCTGCGGCGCGCAGCGATTCGCCGTCCAGCGATGCCAGCGTGAAGACCCATTCGTTGGGCTTGCGCTTGGGCAGCTTCAGCCGCGCGAGCTGCACGTCGCCGAGCAGCACCTCCCCCGCCGGATCGAGCACCAGGTAGTAGATGCGGTCGGTGCGGTCGAAACGCAGCGCGCGGTCGGTCGGGCCGGAGACGTCGACGACGACCTGGCCGTCGCGCTCTCGCAGCAGGCTGGCCACCGCCAACGCGGTGTCGCCCAGCGCCTGGTCCAGCCACGAGATCGCCGTGTCGTGCATGACCCGGTACAGCATGAACCCGGCCGCGGGCACCGCGACCAGCACGGGGAACATCAACCAGATCAGCAACCGCTGCTTGAGGCTGAAGGTCCGGCGGCCGCCGGGCGCAGACGACTCGCTCATGCCGCGGCGGTCAGGCCTTGGCCGCCGGCGCGGACGGCATCTCTTCCAGCAGGTAGCCCAGGCCGCGCACGGTGCGCAGCTGCAGGCCGGCGGGCTCGATCTTGGCGCGCAGGCGCGAGACGCAGACCTCGATCGCGTTGTCGCTGACGCCCTGCTCCCAGCCGTTGCTGGCCGAGGCGATCTGCTCCTTGGCGACCACCTTGCCGGCGCGCGCCAGCAGGAAACCGAGCACGTCCCACTCGCGGGCCGAGAGCGCCAGCGGCTCCTCGGCGATGTAGGCGCGGCGCGCCTCCATGTCCATGCGCAGCGACGAGAGTCTCAGTTCGTTCCCGGTACGCGCCTGGCTGCGGCGCACCAGCGCGCGGGCCCGCGCGATCAACTCGCTCAGCGCGAAGGGCTTGACCAGGTAGTCGTCGGCGCCGCCTTCCAGCCCGCGCACGCGGTCCTCGACGGCGTCCCGCGCCGTCAGCAGCAGCACCGGCGTCGTGCTGCCCTGCGCGCGCACGCGCCGCAGCGTCTCGAAACCGTCGATCCCGGCCAGGCCGATGTCGAGGATGAGCAGGTCGTAGCGGTCCTCACGCAAGGACAGCGGCACGGGCTCGCCGCGGGCGCTGACGTCCACGACCCAGGACTGCGAGCGCAGCGCCCGGGCGGTGGACTCCGCCAGGAACTCATCGTCTTCGACCAGGAGGATTCGCATGGAGCGTCAGCATAAGCCTAGAGCCTTGCAGCGGCCAATCCGCCACCTGTCAGAAACCTGAGGGCAACGGCGTCGACAGGTTCCGGACAGCTTGTCGTCAAGTCCGCAACAGCGAGCTTGGACAGACTGCCGTCCATGCCGAACACCGCACATCCCGACGTCCCCGCCCTGCCGCCGCGGCAGGACCCGCGCCCTGCCGTGCTGCTCCTGCACGGCCTGTGCGCCAATCCGCTGGAGATGATGCCGCTGGCCCGCGCCCTGCGCGACGCCGGCTACGTGGTGGAAGCACCCGCGCTGGACGGCTACGGCGTGGTGCCGCCGGCCGCCGGCGCACCGGTCGCCGACCCGCCCCGCCGCGCGCCGGTCCCGCCTTTCGAGCAGTGGGTCGAGAGGGCCGCCGCGCACTTCGACGCGCTGGCCGCGAAGCACACCCGCGTGGCCGTCGGCGGCCTGTCGATGGGTGCCGTGCTGGCGCTCGCCCTCGCGTTGAAGCGGCCGGCGGCGGCCCTGATGCTGCTGTCCACCAGCCTGCACTTCGACGGCTGGAACGTCTCGCCGTGGCGCCGCCTGCTGCCCTTGGCATATGTGCCGCCGCTGCGCCAGTGGCTGGCCTTCCGCGAGACGCCGCCCTACGGCATCAAGAACGAACGGCTGCGCGAATGGGTCGCGCAGGCGATGAATTCGAGCCACGTCTCCGCCGCTGGCGCGGACCGGCTGCCGGCCGCTTCGCTCCATCAAGCCTCCCGAATGATCCGCGTCGTGCGTCGCCGGCTGCATGAGATCGAGGTCCCCGCCGTCGTGCTGCATGCGAGCGAGGACGACGTCAGCGGCCCGCGTTCCGTGCTGGAACTCCAGCGCCGCCTGCCCACGACGCCCGAGGTGCACTGGTTCCATCACAGCTATCACATGCTCACCCTGGACAACGAGCGCGGCGCCGTCACTCAGGCGGCGCGTCAGTTCCTGCAGCGGATGGTGCCCGTCGAGGCACCGGTCTCCGCACTGAACCCTCCCCCTTCTCCCCTGACCACGACCGAGGACCTCCGCCATGAGCAACACGCTTGATCAACTCCGTCAACTCGCCTGCCACGAGCTGGGCATGAACGATGACGAACTGAAGAACGACGTCACCTTCGCCGAACTGGGTCTGGACTCGCTGATGCTGGTCGACTTCATGTTCGCGGTGGAAGACAGGTTCCTCATCGACATCGACCACGACACCGCGATGAAGCAGCCGACCATCGTCGGCCTGGCCGCGATCGTGGACGCGCAGCTGGCCGCCAAGGGCGCCACGGCGGACGCCGGCGGCACGCCCGCGGCCGTCGCCGCCTGAGCGCCGGTGCCGGCATGAGCCCGGACGCGGTATGGATCACCGGCATCGGCGCGTGCAGCGCGCTCGGCCCGGACGCGGACTCGCTGGCGCTGGCGCTGGCGGAGGGCCGATCGGGGATCACGCTGCAGCCGGGAGAACCGACGCGCGGCGTGGCACCGTTCGCCGCGGCGGCGGTGACGCTGCCGCTGGGACAGGAGATGCCGCCGGCGCAGCGCAACCTGCACGACCGTCACAGCCTGATGGCGCTGCACGCGGCGCGCGAGGCCTGGACGCAGTCCGGCCTGCCGGCGACCTCCGCGACGCCGGAGCGCTCGG
>SEFA01000169.1 GCA_004210455.1 Rubrivivax sp.
CCGCCGCACTTGCTGCACTTGGTCATCGTCAGCATGCCGTTGTCCACGAACTTCACCAGGCGCCATGCGCGCGTCACCGACAGCAGTTGCTCCAGGTTCTGGGCGGCGGTCTGTTCCTGGTACAGCTGGTAGG
Source organism: Rubrivivax sp. (assembly GCA_004210455.1). Taxonomy (GTDB): domain Bacteria; phylum Pseudomonadota; class Gammaproteobacteria; order Burkholderiales; family Burkholderiaceae_C; genus Roseateles. The sequence continues at coordinate 134 of SEFA01000169.1, forward strand.
CCTTGATGACGACGTCGATCTCGTCCATCTCGGCGACCTTGTTCAGATACTCGTGGATGTTGAGGAACAGGCTGGCATGGATGTTGGGCTGCCAGGTCATGAACCAGTCCGTCGAGAACGGCAGTTGCCCCTTGCTGGGGCTCTTGCCCGAGACTTCCTTGTACAGACGCAGCAGGCGCTCGTAGCTCAGGTCCGTCTCCGACTCCAGCACCTGCAAACGGGCGCCCAGGTGGATCAGCGTCACGGCGCGATCGATCTGCTTGGCTTCGGTCAGGATGGACTTGGTGCGCATGTCGGTGTCTCCGGCTTCAGTTGAGCGTCGATTCAGCTTCAGTCGACGCGAATGGCGTCGATAAGACTCAGGCGGCTTCCTGATGGCGGCCGGCCATCAGGATGGAGGCATGCAGGCGCGACACGCTGTCGTTGGCGGCCGGCTTGCCGTGCGAGGTCAGCAGGCCCCACACCAGATCGTCGTCCATGCGGAAGCGGCACAGCAGCGTGTTGCCAGAGGCGATCTTCAGCATCTGGGCGGCGCTCAGCGTGGTCAGCAGCGTCGCGGTGTCTTCAGAGATGCCCAGACGATACAACGCCTGCTCGCGGTCGGCACGGATCAGGCTCTGGGCCAGCATCAGGTACGACAGGTTGGCTTCGCGGATCTCGGCGAGGATTTGGTCGGCGTTCATCGTTCGGCTCCTGGGGTGTTGGGTGCTGATGTCGTTTCGTTTCAGCGTGAGACGAACTGTAGAGATGCCGACACGCAAGCAACATCAGGTCGCTTCCATCTCCAGGTTAGGGAGCGCGCCGACGCGCTTGTCAGCCTAATTCCTACAAGATGCCAGATCAGCGCCATCCCGGCGCCGCTTTTTGAGGGATCAGCGCGCCTCGCGCAGCGCCCTCGCCTCCTCCGGGCGCCCCGTCGCGTCGAGGATCAGCGCCAGATTGTGGGCGGCCAGGCGGCTGCCCCGTCCCTCGATGGCGCCCGGCTGGTCGGGCCGCTCGCCGATCTCCAGGCAGCGGCGCCACGCGGCCTCGATCATCGGGACCAAGGTCTCCGCCTGCTGCGGCTCATCAGCGGCCCAGTCCAGCAGCAGATCGCCCAGCGCGAAAAAGAAGTCCGGCGACTCCGCACATCTTTGCAATTGCGTTTCTGCGAAGACCATGCCGTCGGCATGGCGCTTGAGCGACTTCAGGCTGAAAAGTCTCCTGGCGACCAAATCGTTCCACCAAGTGGGCGGCAGGGGTAACGTGATCAAGCGATCAGAGACATTCGCGAACGCTGCTTCGGCATCCGCGAAGCGGTTGTAGACAGAGAAATCCTTGCCGAGCTGATACCAGAGATACGCATTGGTCGGATCCGCGTCGATCTCGGCGCGCAGCAGTTGCTCGTTGCGGCCCTGCTTCACGTGAAGCCGCTCCGGCAGGTACCCATCATGCCCGACAGGCACATCGAGCGCACGAACAGGCAAGTCGTGCACGGGTTGTTCGTGAATGCGGCCCGCGTAGCGCACAGGTCCTGGCAACACGCGGCTGAGACGCGATTGCGCGGTGCCGCCGTCGTAGTGGTCCTGGAGCGCGATCGTGCCGACGAAATTGGGGGATGTGGTGCGCAACGCCGCCAGCGCCGCGCCACCGCCCTCCCCGATCAGCCATTCATCAGCATCGAGCACGAGGTGCCAGTCGGCACCGGCGGCTTGCAGCGCGGCGTTCCGCGCCGCTGCGAAATCGTCGATCCAGGCGAAATGAGTAACCCGGGCGCCAGCGGCCACTGCCAGCGGCACAGTGCCGTCGCTCGAACCGGTGTCCATCACCAGCATCTCGTCCACGAACGGACGGACGCTGGTCAACAGCCTGGTGATCGTCGCCGCCTCGTTGCGGGCGATGACGACCAGACAGATGCGCCAGCGGGTGGGCATTCGCAAGAGGTGATCCGGGAGCTGTTCGCTCAGTGCATCTGGATGCCGCCAGCCGCCTTGCCCTTGCCCGCACGCGCCGGGGGGTTGCAGAGGCCGCAGACGTAATGCTTGGCGACCTCGTGCGGATGGGTCACGAAGTGGCCGCCGCACTT
>SEFA01000170.1 GCA_004210455.1 Rubrivivax sp.
GGAGCCGGCGACGGTGGAGGGTGTGGTGTCGGCGGAGGCGGGGACGGCGGAGGGAGCGGTTGCGGGAGCAGCTGCGGCGGTGGCTGCGGGAGTTGACGCCTAGGCGGCCGCGCCCTGCGCCTGCTCGAAGAAGCGAATGAGGCTGTACGGCGCGTCCTCGCCGAGGCAGGCATCGAGCACCTCGACCGAGCCGACCGCCGCGGCCGCGCTGCGGGTGAACATCGCGGCCTCATAGATCGACAGCGCCGCCTCCAACTCGTCCGGATGCGCCGCGATGGCTTCGCCGAGCTCGGCGCCGTCGACCATCGCGAGGTTCGCGCCGTCGCCCGCCGGGGCCATCAGATGCGCCGCGTCCCCGATCAGCGTCACGCCGGGCACGCGTGGCCATCGGGAATCCGGCGGCAGTGCGTGGATGGGCCGCAGCACCGGATCGGTCTCGCCGTCGGTGATCAGCGCGGTGAGCGCCGGCGCCCAGCCTTCGAACTCCGATGCCACAAGACGCAGCGCAGTCGCAGGATCGGCGGCTTCGATCTCCGACACCCACGTCATCGGCTTGCGCAGCGCGACGTAGGTATGCAGGACGCCGTCCGGCTCGCGATGCGCGAAGATGCCTTGGCCTGGCGCCATCGCGAAGAACGCGCCGCCGCCGACCGCTTCGGCGCTCTCGGGATGACGGACATCGGCGTCGGACAGGTAGGCCTCGATGAAGGTGGTGCCGACGTACCCGGGCTTCGCCTGCGAAAGCAGCGGACGGACTTTCGACCAGGCGCCATCGGCGCCGACGAGCAGATCGGTCGTCGCCGTCGAGCCATCGGTGAAGGTCAGGGCATGTCGACCATCGCCGCGCACCTCGACCGACGCGAGCTTGCGTCCCCATTGCACCGTGCCGGCGGGCAGCGCGTCCAGCAGCAGCCGACGGAGTTCTCCGCGCCGAACCTCGGGGCGACCACCGGTGCCGTCGTCGGGTTGGTCGAGCAGCACCGCGCCGGTCTTGTCCAGCACGCGCGAGGCCTGTCCGCCGGGATGGATGAGCCGGACGAATTCGTCGTGCAGGCGCGCGGCCTTCAACGCGACCTGGCCGCTGTCGGCGTGGATGTCGAGCATGCCGCCCTGCGAGCGGGCGGCGGGCGAGGCCTCCGCCTCGTAGACGGTCGAGGCGATGCCGTGGACGTGGAGTACCCGGGCGAGCATCAGGCCGCCGAGGCCGGCGCCGACGATCGCGATCGTGCGTGTCATCTGGAGTCCTTCAGGATGAAGCGACATCGCCCGAAGAGGAGACACGGTCGATGCGCAGCGTTGGTTTGTGGAATGACGTTCCATGATGATGGAGCGGCGTTCCAGATGTGTCAAGATCGGGGCATGGTCAAGAAGACACGTTCGCCTCAAAGGCGGGAGGATTCGCTCTCGCGGGATCGCATCGTCGACGCGTCGATCGAGCTGCTCGACAGCGCCGGGGAGGGCGGTCTGACCTTCCGCGCGCTGTCGGAGCGGCTCGCGACGGGGCCCGGTGCGATCTACTGGCATGTCGCCAACAAGGGCGATCTGCTCGTCGCGGCGTGCGACGCGGTGATCGCGGGCGTGATGGCCGAGGTGGCGGCCGCGCCGCTGGACGCGAACGCCGACGCGCGGGCCGGCGCGCAGTCGCCGGAAGACACGATCCGCGCGCTCGCGCTCGGCATGTTCGACGCGATGGACGCGCACCCGTGGATCGGCTCGGCGCTGTTCCAGTCGGCCGGCGCGCTGCCGACGGTGCGCCTGTTCGAATGCATCGGGCAGCAGGTGAGGGCGCTCGGCGCGCCGGCGGCAGGGCAATGGTCCGCGACCTCGGCGCTGCTGCACTACATCCTCGGCGTCGGCGGGCAGAACGCCGCGAACCGGCTTTCCGCGCAGACGCGGGCGCTCGATCGCGAGGACTTCCTCGGCGAGGTGGCCGACACCTGGTCGGCGCTCGACGAACGCGACTACCCGTTCACGCGATCGGTCGCGAACCAGCTGCGCGACCACGACGACCGCGGCGATTTCCTCGCGGGGATCGATCTGATCCTCGGCGGGATCCAGCGGTCCACGGAAACCAAGGCGCGCAAGCGCTAGCGGCAAGCGTGCCGGCACCTGCACCTGCACCTGCACCTGCACCTGCACCTGCACCTGCACCTGCACCTGCACCTGCACCTGCACCTGCACCTGCACC